>JAEYXS010000032.1 GCA_023431185.1 Verrucomicrobiota bacterium | reverse complement strand
TCCCTTCCCATATAGGGAAGCCGACCCTCGGCCTTCGGCAGGCTCCATAAGGACTCATCACCTCCCCACCAACGCAGGACACATCGACGCAACAACGCATCGCCATGCTTAATGACCTGGGATTTTTCGCCCTTTCCCTTTCCTGACCTGAATCTTCAGACCAGAAACCTGAGACCGAGCCTTACCCCGTCCTTTACCAGCAGCGAGCTGCCAGCAATTTGAAGAATATCACGCGCCAAACAATCCGCAATCAAAAATTTAATATAAAAATGCAATTAAAAAGCAACTCCATGCCGGACAGCTACTTGCAAAATGAATTTTATTTAAGCCTGAACCCACGTTGCGTATCGAGAACCCGCTTTTTAGCCCAGTCAAAAACACCTCCACCAGCGCTATCTAATCCCCCAAAGGTTCCAGTGCCTTGGAGCCTGTTTGAAAAATGGCACCACTGACTGGATTCTGGAATGTGACCTGCTTCTCCCAAACCCAAGAATCTTGATTCCTGATCGCCTCATGGGTCGCCGGAGAGACAGTTACTTGCAGATTGAAGGCTGGTTGGAACTAGGTGATTACCGCGAAGCGGAACTCGCCCTCCAACAGCTCCCTGCCCGTGCCCGCGCCACCAAACGCGGCCTCACCCTCTGGCTGCAACTCTCCCTCGCCTTGGAGCGCTGGCCCGAAGTCGAAGCCGCCGCCCACGAACTCCGCCGGTTTTTGCCCCACGCCACCTCGCCCCTGCTGTATCAAGCCGAGGCGCTTAACCAACAGAACCTGCCCCTGCCCGCCCTCGCGCTCTTGGCCGCAAACGCCCATCGCTTCACCGGCCCCGCCTGGACTGGCTACCTCACCACCTTGAGAAAATACGCCACCCGCGCCGAACTCCCCGCCGCCAGCGCCCAACTGTTCCAATCCATCCTGACCACTCAGGAACCCCGCGACCACCATCAGCCTGGCGCGGCCCGCCCCGTCGAACTTGCCCCGCTCGCCGCCACCCGTCGTTGATCATCCGACGGTTTGCCCGGCTGTTTCATCACCTGACCGACTGGAAAATAATGCCCCACATCAGGGCAGTGTCCGCCTGTTTTGAGACAAAGTTCACCTTTGGCGCAATGGACGGCGCCAGAGTTCTCGCCATCATTTTTCACCACCCTGCAAGCGGAAGAATTTCGAACTCCCCACCGCCGGTAAAGTCACCTGATAATGATCACCGACGATGACCGGCGTCACACCCGCTCCGCTCCATGACGGTGTGGAAAGATTCTCCGTCTGCTCCAGGTCGAAGCCGATCGCCGTCATCGGCCACGATAGGACCACGTCATTGCCCACCCGCGTCAGCGTCAGCATCGGTGCGCCCGCCGTTTGCACCACCATGAACATCGCCAGCGAACCGCCCTCCAGCGTGAATGCGCCGCCCGTTGACTGCCCCGTGCCCAGCACCCCGATCTGGCCCGTCAGCACATAATCCCCGCCACTGCTCGTGCCGCCGCCACTCCCCACCCCGGCATGCTCCAACTGAAAAGTGTCTGCCGCCATCGCCAGCATCCCTGCTGCCGCAAAAGCCAGCGCAAACACTCCGTTCCGCCCTGTAGCCCGCTCCCGCTCTGGAAAAGTCTTCATACACTTTTTCACTCAACGGGCTGTTTCTGGAACAGGTAAACCAGTCGCGGCGGCGCGAACCGGTAGTTCAACAACTTGAACATGGTGTCGGCCGAACTTTCCTTGAACTTGCCCAGCACCAATAATTCTCCATCCCGCCACACTCCCTTGGATGCGCTGCCAATGCCCGGAGCCGTGTCTGGTTGCAGAATGTTGTCCGTGAATGTCCGCCAGGCATCCGTCACCGGATTATACAAGGCTACGTACGTCTTTTTTTGCACGTCATCGCTCACATGGACCACTCCCACTTCGGTTCCGGTCCAAAAAGTCGCCACCACTTTCAGCTCGGTAAACTGAGGCTGCGGCGACCCGATCGCCGTGGCCCGCCGCCAACTGTCCGATTGCGGATTATAGAGAAAGTAAACGGGCTGGCTGGATGCCTCGTTCGTCCGCCCCTCCATAAACAATTCCGTGCCTGTCCAGACCGGCCGCGGGTTGCCTGTCATGGATAGCAGCGGCCCGTTGTTCGTGCTCATCGTGCTCCACAATCCGGTGACCGGGTTCAAACGCGCCCCCAACATCTCGCCAAAGTGCAGCATATCCTTGCCGTAAACGATCACCTCGCTGCCCGTCCAGCCGATGACCGGCTTGGTATTGAGCGTGAGGTTGGTCACGGGCGCGATGGACGGCAAGGACCACGAAGTCGTGTTCGGGTCATACAAGCCCACCCGGATAGGTTGTTCGGGCGAAAAGAATTCCGGCTGCCCCAGGGCGAACAGCTTGCTCCCCGCCCAGACATACGCTGGGGCAGAAGACGGTCCACCGCTCATCAAACGGCCGAATCCGTTGGTGGAAATCATCGTCCAGGTGCCTGAGCCGGTATGGTAACGCCAACCGAAAGCATCCTGTGGCGCCAGGAACGTATCAACCTGTCCGATGGCATAGATCTCCGAATCCGCGGCGATCAATTGAACGCCAGGTCCGGCGCTCATGAACTGCGGACCGCTATTGGTATTCGCCTGTGTCCATTGACCCGTACTGGGATTGAACCGGGCCGGCAGATACGCGAAAGATTCACCATATCCGAAACTGGCCGAGCCGCCCGGCGCGAACTGCCCCAGGCAAAACCACTCTGTGCCCGTCCACGCAGACTCAAACGAGGAAAACTCGGGCGGCGCTGAGAGCGTGACCACCTTGTTCCACCCGCCCACCTCCGTGAAGAGCCCCGGTACTTTCGCAAATCCGCTGCTCAACAAATCTTCTTCATCCTCGGCAAACCCGCCCACAATGGCCCCCATCGGCGTGCTGCCTCCACCACCACCGCCCACTCCGGACGCCAGCTTCTCTGCCGTGATGCTGCCATTCGCGATCTGCGTCGTCCCCACCGCCCCCGCCGCCAGTTGCGCGCCGCTGATCGAGGCGTTCGGCACGCCCGCCGCGACCAAAGCCCGCTGCGCATACGGCGTCGTCAACACCGGTTGCCGCGGCGTCAACGTAGTAAAACCGCCCGTGCTGTTCCCCGCCCGCACCGCCACCTCCAGCCACCGCGCCGACCCCGTGAACACCCCGCCGCCAAAATCCGGATACAACGTGAACAACCCGCCCGTCACCGCCACATCCTCCACCGTCAGCACGGAACCCACCCCGTTCCCGCCGGACACCGCATCATAGATCGCCACCTGAAAATCATACGTCCCCGTCGCCGGACTGCCCCCATCCGACAACTTGCCCTGATAAGAAAATGCTGTGCCCTGCGCCTGCATCCGCTGCGGACACACAGCCATCACGGTCAGGATCACCAGCGCCGCCAGCCGGGCCGCGCTCTTCAAGTAAGGAATGGCAGTTTGTTGCATAATGGAAAATGGCTTCGTCATCAGTTTGAATCATTTGAGGCCACCCGAATCACTCCCTGAAATCGCCCGCACAAGCACGCTCTGGAACTGGTCATGAACGGCCCGGCCACCCCACATGAGCTGCACAGGGCGACGTTTCACCTAGTCAAAAGAGAAAGGCCGCGGCTGTCCACGGAATAGAACGGACATTTCTTGCTATTTTATCCAGCAGCCTATTGGCAGCGCCATAGGTGAGCGCATTTTTTTTGCACGAGGACTGAAAGCCCGCTTCATCTTTCAGCCCCTCGGCCAATTCGTGCCAATCCGTGAAATTAGTATCTTCTCCCTTTTCCGCGTGTTCTGTGTATTCCGTGGTTTGCCCCCTACTTACCCAAACAAAACTGACTGAAGATCGAATCCAAAAGATCCTCCGTCGTCGTCTTTCCCACGATCTCGCCCACCGCTCCCGCCGCGATCCGCAACTCCATCGCCACCAGTTCCAGCGTCCGGTCCTCGCGTAATCCGGCGATGCTTTGCTGCGTCGCCGCCCGCGCCCGTTGCAACGCCTCCTGATGCCGCGAATTGATCATCACCTGCAACATCTCCGCGCGCACCTGCCCACCCCAGACCACCTTCTCGATCGCATCCTTCAACACCTCCAAACCCTCTCCCGTCTGGCAGGAGATATTCACAGGATTATCGTTAACTCCAAATTTAAAAGTCAATCGCTTGGGCAAATCCACCTTGTTTAACACTAAAACCCGTTTCTTCCCCGCGAACTCTTTTAAGAATCGCTCATCCGCCGCCGTCAGCGGCTCCGAAGCATCTAGAAGATGCAAAATCAGGTCCGCCTTCGCCAACGTCGCCAAACTCCGCCTTACCCCCTCCTGCTCAATCGCATCCAAAGCCTCCCGCAAGCCTGCGGTATCGATAAAGATAACCGGTATGCCCCGTATATTCGCCGTTTCCTCAATCGTATCCCGCGTGGTTCCCGCGATGGGCGACACAATCGCCCGCTCGTGCCCCAGCAATTGATTCAGCAGACTCGACTTCCCCGCATTCGGTCGCCCGATGATTGCCGCGCGAATCCCCCGCCGCAAAATCTGCCCTTCATTCGCCGTGCGCAAAAGCTGGTCCATGAAATCCACTTCCGCCACCAGTTTGCCGATCAATTGCTCCCGCGTATCCGGTGCGATGTCTTCATCGGGAAAATCGATGTGCGCCTCCACATGCGCCAGCGTCCGCATCAGGTCATCGCGCACCACATTGATGCGTTGCGAGAGCTTGCCCTCCAGTTGCTCCTGCGCCGCCGTCAGTGCCAGCTCCGTCCGCGCATGGATCAGATCCGCCACGGCCTCCGCTTGCGTGAGATCGATGCGCCCATTCAGGAACGCCCGCTTCGTGAATTCTCCCGGCTCCGCCAGCCGCGCTCCCGCTGCCAACACCGTATCCAGCACTGCCTTCGCCGCCACAATCCCGCCGTGACAACTGATCTCCACCACATCTTCACGCGTGAACGTCCGCGGCGCCCGCATCACCGCCAGCATCACCTCATCCACATGCACCCCGCCGCGCACGATGTACCCGTAATGCAACGTGTGCGAGACAGCAGCGGAAGGTTTCACCGCTTTCGCACCAACCCCTTGAAAACATTGGTCCGCCACCACCAAAGCCTGCGGCCCGCTCAAACGGATGACCGCGAGCCCGCCTTCGCCCAACGGCGTCGCGATCGCAGCGATGGTACCCTCGGCCAGCATGCAGTTACTTGCGGCAGGAACCTTTCTTCGTCTCCAAACCTTGCAGCAGCATCCGCGCTTTCTCGTAACTCTTCTTGTGCAGGAAATGCAGCAGCTCCGGGTCCGTGCCCGGCGGCAACTGGCGCGCCAGCGCATCCAGCCGGTCAAATACCGGCAGCAAGTTCGGCTTCGGATTCGCCGTCTTCATCTGCGCCACCTTCTCCTCCAGCTCGAGGAGCGTGGCGAGAATGGCCTGTTCCGTTTCATTCATGCCTTTGAGATACCGTACCTGCAAACAAATGACCACCGCCGAAAAACTTACCCTTACCTCTCCCCGATCCGTGTGCTTCTGTGTTTCATCAGTGGCTTAAAAAATCCCCTCTCCACACTCCGTGGGATTTCCCCCATTGGCCCCTGGTGCAACCAGTTGGCCCGCCGGTGCAACCGGCTGCAACCGGCCTTGCTACTTATGAGGTTGGCGGGTAACTTGCTCATGGTTCACTTGTGACGGTGCGGAGTTGAGCTTATGAAAAACCAGATTTCCCGGCTGCTGCTGACCCTGACCACTTTGGGCGCCCTCGCCCTCACCGGCCTCGTCCTCGCCCAAGAGCAGGCTCCCACCACTCCTCCACCCGAATACGACAAGGTCATCGTGAAAGAGGGCCAGACCTATGGCATCGCGGGTGGCCAGGAGACCGCCCTCACCAACGTGGTGAAGCTGACCTCCACCATCACCGTGAACACCAACGGCACCTACAAGGTGGGCGAACAAGGCGCTGACCGCACGCTTAAGCAGGGCCAGGTGCTCGGCAAAGACGGCCGCCTCACCGATACCGACGGCTCCCTCGTACCCGTGGAAGATCACGTGACCAAACGCGGCAACCAGCTCATGCTCGTAAAAGAAGGCGCCGCCAGCCCGCTCACTTCCCCGCTCACGTTGGGTGATGGCTCCGTGGTTGGCCCGGATGGTTACCTCGTGAAAGGCGGCCGCCGCCAGTTCATCGTCGAAGGCCAGATCATCCAGCTCAGCGGCGAAAAGGTTGAGGCTGTGGACACCGCCACCATCGTGAACGGCCAGGTCACCGTCCAGTTGAACGGCCAGAGCATCCAGGTCGCCCCGAACCGCAGTATCACCATGAACGACGGCACCCGCGTCTTCGGTGATGGCCGTGTGGTCAAGTTCCGCGGCGGCGAGACCCGCCTCAAGGAAGGCGAGATCCTGCGCATCGAAGGCGTCGCCACCAAGTAAGCTGGCGTAGCGCCGGAAGGTCAGTGTCTTCGGATTAACCTCTCACCGAGAGAGTGATTGTTTGCCGCCTCGTTTGCTGCTTCACTCCTCCCATGAAATCCCTGCAGTGCTCTTTCTTGGCCGCTGTATTCCTCGGGCTCTCCGCCTTCGTCACGCACGCTGCTGAGCGCCCCAATATCATCCTCGCCATGGCCGATGACCAGGGCTGGGGCGACATGGCCTACAACGGCCATCCCGCGCTCAAGACGCCCGTCTTCGATGAGATGGCCCGCACCGGTTTGCGCTTCGATCGCTTCTACGCCGCCGCGCCCGTCTGCTCCCCCACCCGCGCCAGCGTGCTCACCGGCCGCACGCCGAACCGCACCGGCACCTTCAAGTGGGGCTACGTCGTGCGCCCTCAGGAATTCACCGTGGCCGAAGCCGTGAAGCAGGTGGGCTACACCACCGGCCACTTCGGCAAATGGCACGTCGGTTCCGTGCGTGCCGACAGTCCGACGTCCCCCGCCCAACAGGGCTTCGATGAATATTTCTCCAGCCCGAACTTCTTCGAGGTGGACCCGTGGATGTCCCATAACGGCAAAGCCGTGAAGACCTCCGGAGAAGGCTCCGAAGTGATCGTGAACCAGGCGCTGAAGTTTGCCCGTCAGGCCAAGGCCGCGCAGAAGCCCTTCCTCGCCATCGTCTGGTTCGGTTCACCCCATGCCCCGCATGTTGGCACGGAGAAAGACCTCTCGCTCTACGCCGACCAGCCCAAGATACAGCAGAACTTCCTGGCCGAGATCACCGCCATGGACCGTGCCATGGGCAAGCTCCGCACCGGCCTGCGCGAACTGGGCGTGGCCGATAACACCGTGGTCTGGTACTGCAGCGACAACGGGGCCATCCCGGAAGGCTCCACCGGCGGTTTGCGCGGTAAGAAAGGCACCGTCTGGGAAGGCGGCCTGCGCGTCCCTGGCCTGCTCGAATGGCCCGCGAAACTCAAGCAACCACGCGTCATCGACCTGCCCTGCGGCACCGTCGATATCTTCCCCACCGTGCTCGAACTCGCCGGCGCCAAGACCCCGACGAAGCGGCCTCTGGATGGCCTCAGCCTCGTGCCCTTGCTGGAAGGTAAAATGACCGCTCGTTCACGCCCGCTGGGCTTCTGGGATTACAGCATCAAAGGCCTGGCCGCCAAGAGCGGCGCGCTGCTGGAAGAACTCGCCCAGGAACAGGCCGCCGGCACCGTGCGTCCCGCCGCCGAAGCCGAACCCATCCCCGAGACTCAACTGAAGCAAGATTATCCGGACACCACCTTCCCCGGTCACGCCTCCTGGCTGGACGGGAACTGGAAACTGCATCGCATCGAAGCGAAGACCGGCCCCGTGAAATGGGAGCTCTACGATCTCGGTGCTGACCGCGTCGAAGCCAAAGACCTCGCCGCCACCGAAACAAAACGCGTGGAGGTCATGCAGAAGGATTTGAACACCTGGCTGAAATCCGTGGTGAAAAGTTTGAACGGCGGCGATTATCAATGAGCCTGCTCACCGCCGCTGGCACACCGGACAAAAGTACGTGCTCCTCGTCGCCTGCACGAACCGCTTGATCGGCTTGGTGCATTTCACACACGGCTGGTTGAACCGGTCATACACCAGCAACCGCTCCTCGTAATAATCCGGCGCCTCCACCGGCTTGCCATAATAGAACAGCCCGTCGCGCTTGCCCGTCCCCGCGTAATCCAGCGGAATCGTGCTGCCGAAGCGGATGGCCTCGCCCAACACCTCGCGGATCGCTTTTACCAGCGCATCCACCTCCGCACCTTTGAGCCGGTCACTCCGTCGCTTCGGCGAGATGCCCGCACGGAACAGCGATTCGCTCGCGTAGATATTGCCCACGCCCGCGATGAGCGTCTGGTCGAGCAGCTTCACCTTGATGGGTTGCGTGGAGCGTTTCAGCGCCACGGCGAACGCCGCCGTATCAAACGGATCCTCCAGCGGCTCCGGGCCCAGCTCCGCCAGCGAGGCGGTGTCCAGCGTGAACCGCCCGAAATAACGCGTGTCCTCAAATACCAGCACATTGGCTCCCACATCCAGCACCACCGCCGCATGCTTGGGCAACGCTGCCTTTTTCGCCTGCAAGAAAATCCGCCCCGTCATCCCCAGATGCGCGACCAATGGAAACGTTCCCTTGGCACCCTTGGCCTTGAGCTGAAAGAGCAGAAACTTCGCGCGCCGCGTGACGCCTTGCAACGTCGCTCCTGTGAGCGCCGCCGCCAGTTGCTCCGGCGTGGTCGGCCGCAACACCTTCTCCCGCCGCACGGTCACTCTCCGGATGCGCAACCCCTTCACCAACGGGTCCAGATGACGCACGAGCACTTCGACTTCGGGGAGTTCAGGCATAGGGGTAAGATGATTTGCTAGCAAGGTAGGGCGAGAGTCCTCTCGAGCCCTTGCCAAACCGCGGCGTGTGGATCGATTTTGAGATGGGACTTGGGCAATGTAGAAACTTTTGCATGACGATGGCGTTTCCTTCGTATCGCTGTCGACTGACGACTGTGTTCAGGATATGCCAGGGCTCGAGAGGACTCTCGCCCTACCTCGGCTAACCACGCTTCCGCAACACAAACCACGCCTGGCTCCCCAGATGCGGTGACAGCCAGCTGATCGGCGAAGCCGTCGTCTCCAGCAGTTCAAACCGCTCTGCCAGCTTCTTCCGCAGCCGCATCCAGTTGAACCCCTTGTGATCGTGCGAGGAAAAACCATCCGCCTCACGATGCACCGGCCGCTCGATGTGCTGCTCCGCCCCGGCGAACACACTCATCAGCAACTGCCCCCACGTATACGGATTCATCCCCGGATAATCACCCAGCCCGCGCCAGCCCGCGACGCACCGTGCGGATTGTTTCACGAGCAAAGGCAGCCCCGTCTCCACCGGCACACTGATGAGCAATTCGCCGCCCGGCTTCACCCACCTCGCGAAATTATCGAGCATCGCATCCAGCTCCACCACGTGCTCCAGCACCTCCATGCACACCAGCGCGTCGTACGCGCCTTGATGCTCAGGCTGCGTAAGCGTGCTGCCGTGGATGAAGTGCAGCCGCTTCTGGTCACCCGCGAGCCGGCGATTGCATTCGTCCACCTGCCGCTGGTCGATCTCCGCACCGATGGCCAAGGCCGGCGCGTGCGGAGATTGCATGAGCATGGCCAGAAAGGTGCCGTCGCCGCTGCCGTAATCGAGCAGCTTCTTGCCCGCGAACCGCGCCGCCAGCTTCACGCCGCGCTTGAAGCGCGACTGGTGGCTCCACGCGATCAGCCCGCAGCCGCAGCAGATCTGCTTCTTCGCGTAATGCCCCTGTTCGATCTCACCGCTCATATCTCATATTTCACCGGCGCAATCCTCGCAGAGTCTCCGCCAGCACGCCAGCATTCCGCGCCAGGTTATGCCGCTGCTCCACCCAGGCGCGACCCGCTGCCGCCCGTTTCACCGCCGCCGGATAATCGTTCAACAAGGCCTCCAGCGCCTGCTTCAACGTGGCCGCATGATTATCTTTCAGCAGCAGCCCGCGTTCATCTGCGCCCATCAACTCTACGGCCGCACCTACATTTCCCGTGATGACCGGCACCCCCAAGGCAAGTGCCTCCACCAGCACCAGACCGAACGTCTCCAGCGTGGAAGGAAACACAAACGCATCCGCCTGCTCCCACAACGCCAGCCACTCCGGTGAATACGCCTGCACATGATGATGCACCGTCACCCCCGGCTCTGCGTTCACCGGTGATTGCGTGACGATGTGCAACTCGGCCCGTTGCGCGAAGTGCTGCCGGAAGACCTCCAGCAAAAGCGGCCCGCCCTTCCGTGCATAATCACCTCCGATGAACAACAAGCGAGGCTTGCTGCCGGGCGTGGTGCGCGGTTTGAAAGGCAAATGAGTCAATTCCAGCGAGGGCGGCAGCGGCTGAATTTTCTCTGCTGGTTCCTGGTAATCGCGCCGCAAGCTGTCCGCCACACTATCGCTCCAAGGGAACAATTTGGCCGCCGCATGAAACAAGACGCGCTCCGGTGAAGTAAGCGGCGCGAGGGTGAGCGGCAGCAACCAACGCGTCGGCGCGTTCGGCGCGAACCAGTGCGACCCCGCGAGCTGCTGGAACGTCGCATCAAGGCACACGCACACGGGCACTTCCTTCGCGATATCACTGAGCTCCAGCGCCACGCTCTGAGTGTTCACGATCACCGCATCGAGCGGCTGCTTCGCCCGCAGGGCCTCCAATTCATTGCGCACGTGCTCGCTGACTGTCAGCCGCCAGCGGGCGTTGTGAAAATCCAGGCCCGCCTTCCGCAGACCGCGGATGGAGAAATCCGCGCGCCACTTCATGCCGGACGGCAATGGCGTCGCGTGGATGACATGCGGCTGGATGCCCGCTTCCGGATGCGCCTCGAACCAGCGGACGAACGGCATCAGATAGGAAGCGTGCCCCAGCGTGTTCTCATTGAGGAACGCGACGTGCATGCGCTCAGGAATTTACACCACTTCCAGCAACCTGCCGATACATTTGCTCATACAGCGGCACGATCTGCGCGGGTGAGAATCGTTTCACGGCCCGGGCGCGTGCCTGCTCGGCGAAGTGTCTTCGCTCCGCCGGTTGCTGCACCCAGGCCTGGATGCGCTTGGCCAGCTCACCGCTCGTGCCCATGTCGAAGGTGAGCCCGCCTTCGTCCACGATCCATTGCGTCACTTCGTAATTGTGGGCGAGCACCGGCAGACCGCTGGCCATCGCTTCAAGGAACACGATGCCGAAAGGCTCGCGCAGGGCAGCATGGGCGAAAATGTCGGCCGCCTGATAATAAGCAGGCATGTCCGTCGGCTTCACATTCGTGAGCACCACTGCACGCCCACCCAACTGTTTCGCCGCCAGTTCCTGAAAAGCCCGCGCATCCGCCGCACTGGCCTGGCCGATGATGACGACATAAGGCCGGGCCGCCTCTGGTAACGTGGCGGTTTCCCGCACGATCCAGTCGAGTCGCTTGTTGCTGTTCGGCGAGAGATCGCCCACCGCCAGCACCACACAGGCATCCGCCGAGATCTTGTCGCCGAATAATTGTCGCCGCACTGCCGACCGATCCGTGGGCGGTTGAAAATGCTGCGTGTCCACCAGGTGCGGGATGATGAACCACTTCTTGGTGTCCACGCTCTCTTTGCGGGCCGCTTCCAAGTAAGCGGGCGCGAGCACTTGCACGACATCGAACTGGCGGCACCACGCCGGCCCGAGCAAGAGCCCATCCTTATAGACCACTTGCGCGCCCAGCTCTTTCGCCGCGCGTTGCAAGCGCTGGCCCAAGGACGGATCGGCCACGTGCAGGAGCGGATGCGGATCACGGGCGAGCTGACGTTTGACTGCGGCGGCGAAGCTCAGTTGCTCCAGCACATAGCGGTTGTGCCAGCTCATGCCGAAGCGGGCGAGGAACGATTCGCGTGGCCAGTTGCGGACCTGCACATAGGGGCACGTGGTGACCAGCGGCCCACCACCGAACAGCGTCACCGGCCAATCAGCGGCGTGCAACGCCTCCGCGACCGTATGCGCCCATGTCTCATTCCCTCTACGCACCTGACCGAGTCCGGAACAGATGATGGCGACACTTGGCTTCATCATGCTTTTGCCGCCTCCTTGGCCTGACGCGTACGCCAGAAACCTTTCCATGCCCCGAGCTTGATGGGCCAGAGTTTCAAGCTCTGCATATAACGTTCCTTCGCCTGGGCCGGTCGCCCAAGTTCTTCATCCACCGAGGCCGCCAGCCCCAGAAAATAAGCCTGGCTGCGCGCTCGCAGCAACCAATACGTGGGCGTGTTCGGCAGACGTTGCTGCATGACCTTTTGCGCGGAGAGATAGATGCGTTGCTGGAACTCGCGGTTCTTGTACGTGTTCGCCGCATGATTGCGCGTGCGATAGGTGATGATGGGCAGAAAGACGAACGGAAACTTCACCGCGAGCCGCACCGCAAAATCGATATCCTCACTCACACAATCCGTCTTTTCCGGAAAGAAACCGCCGACGGCTTCCAAAGCCTGCGCCGAAAAGATGGCGGTGAAGATGGTGCCACCGCTGTAGAAGCACAAGTCATGCAGCACATCACCCGATTTCTCTGAGAAGCTCAGCACCATGGCCGGCGGCTTGGTCACTTCATTTTCATGGATGCTGGTGCGGGCATAGACGATCGAATCGGGATGCTCCTTCGCAGCGGCCAGTTGTTTCTCCACACAGCCAGGCTCCAGCGCATCATCGGAATCGAGAAAGATGACCCAGGCACCGTGGCATTCGAGCCAGCCGCGTTGCCGAGCCGCCGCCGCACCTTGATTCGTCTGGCGGACGACTTTCAGCCGCGGGTCCTTGATCGCCTGCAAGCTTTCCACCGTGCCATCCGTGGAGCCATCATCCACCACCACGATCTCGCCGATGCAAGGGCCTTGGGCGAAGACCGACGCGAGCGCTTCGTGGATATAATGCGCGCGATTGTAAGCGGGGATGACCACGCTGACATAATCACCGCGCGTTGTGGTTGCCTTCACGCTCATGCTCAGATGGGTGCGAGCATAGGGAGCATCCGTCAGGGGAACAAGTGCGCCCTAATACCGCACCTTCAGCCAAAATTTATGCCGGAACGAACTGATGTAATGGCGCAACGCCACCTGCGGTCCCGCATGCAAATCGCGCCAGAGCCATTGATCGTCATTCGCGAGTACATACTTCTCCGCGGGCAAGGCGCGCGCACCGGCCGCCTGCACACCGAGATGGATGATGGTCTGTTCCGTGAAATGCATGACCTCGCCCGGCAGATGGTTGAACCGGTCCAATGCCGCGGACCAGTCCACCGGACGGTTCAAAAAGAAAAAACCCGCATTCACCGGATTCTGCTTCTCCGACTCCGCTTTTAAAAGACGGGCATCAAAAGAAGGATAGCAGTCCGGCAGATACGCTCCCGCAGAATTGGGCTCGGCCAGTTGACGGCGCAAATCCTCCGCTCCGGCGAAGTATAGGATGTCCGAATCCGAATACAGGCTGGGGCTATCCACCGGCAAAGAGAGCAGCACCGCCAGTTTTTTGCCCAACGGATGATTTGCCGCGTAACGCATCACCGAGGGCGGCAGCGCAGGCGAAACGAACTGGGCGAACGGCACCACCTTCGGCGGATGGATCAGGCGGTTCAGCAACGCCAGGTCTTCCGGCGTATGCGAGCCATCGGAGACGATGGTGATCTGGCTGGGGACACCCGCATTGGCGTAGAGCGAACGCAGACACGCGACCTGCTCCGGGAGATCACCGTGGCTGGAAAAACCATAGAAATGCACCGGCAGCTCCGGCCGCACGGGCAGTTCACGGGCGACGATCTGCGGCAGCCGCACCTGATACCAGCGGCGGCGCAGGCGCCCCAGACGCAGAGCCAGATGGTAGGGCACATTCATGCGCGGGCCTCAGGTCAGCACCAGCCGCTTCACGCAACCCAGGCCGAAGCGTGTGCCCAGCGCAGCGGGATTTTCCTTCACCGCGGCAAAAAAACAGTCCCAGGCTTCCGAACCCTTGCCCTGTTGCTTCAGCTCCATGGCCTGGGTGAGCCGTGCAAAAGTTTTCCCGTTGCGCTCCATCACGGCGAGGCATTGCACTTCCTCCGGGCTCATCTTCGCGAGGTAATGGTCGCGCAGGGATTTGTCCTCGCCCGCGAAGTGCGTCCCTTCCGCCACCGTCTTGCTGTGCGGATGCAGCCGGAAACCGGCGAGCGGAAAATCCAGCACCTCGCAACGTTCCCCGCCATGGACGAGCCGCACCCAATATTCGTAATCAAAGCTGTAGCGGAACTTTTCTTCGAAGAGGCCATGCTTCTGCATCACGCTCCGCCGCCAGAAAGTGCTCTGCTGCGGCAGCCGGTTGAAATAAAGCCACGAGGCGACATCGGGCGCGGGTGTGGGATGCTTCACGCACGCCTCGGCCGCATTGCCAAAGAGGAGGCAACTGCCGGCCAGCCAGTTGATGTGTGGCCGTTCCATGAATGTCTTGGCCACCATGTCGAATGCGCCGGGCAGGAAAACGTCATCACTGTTCAAGTAGGCGACGATATCGCCAGTCACGCGCTCCAATCCTTTATTGATGGCATGTGCCTGGCCGCGATCCTTCTCGCTCACCCACCAGGCAAGCTTGCTCTCATAGCGCTTGATGATCTCCACGCTGTTGTCCGTGCTGCCGCCATCCACGATGATATACTCGATGTGCGGATAACGCTGGTTCAGGACGGACAGGATGGTCTCTTCAAGGAAGTGGCCTTGATTATACGACGGCGTAACGATGCTGAATTTTGGGAAGTCGGGCATCAGCGCGGTTATTTGATGATTGATTGGCGGTGAATGTCAACGCCGCCAGCGCAGTTTGAACAGGCGCAGCCGGATCCGTCCGGCCGCCAGTTGCCCGCGCGCACCCACCTCCGCCTGAAGCACGGCCCTTTCCTGCGCCTTGGGCAGTTGCGCTTCCACCAGGCGCAAAGCCAGCGTCTGCTCCCATACGCGGCTGGTAGTCGCCTGAGCGGTCGGACGTTTTTTCAAGTAAGCTTCGACCAGGGAAGTCTGCAAACCTGTCAGCTCCTGAAGATCCGCCAAGTTCAGGGAACAAGGTTCCTGTCGCCAGAAACGGAACAGGCGTTCGGCCTGCTCGACGGTCAATTCCACGCCATATCGCTGCCAGGTCCGCCGGATGACCTCGAGGGTGTGTTCGATGACCGTGCGCTCGGCCAGCGTGGAGCGGTTGCTCTCGTGCTTGCGCACACGCAGAGATATGCCCGTCACCTGGGCAAACTCGCTTATCTCCAACAACCGCAGCGTGTAGTCATAATCCTCGGCATAGAACACCGACCGGTCTGGGTTGAAACCGCCACACGCTTGATACGCCTCGCGCCGGACCAGCAGGGCGGCGAAATTAAAGACCGCATGGAACTGGTGCCGCCAGCGATTGAGTTCTGCATCGGCCGCGAGCAGACCTTGATGCGCCACCTTGCCATCCATGCTAAACCATTCCACCGAACCCGCGATGACTTGAGCGTGGGGATTTTGCCGAGCGGCCGCCAAGTCTTTCGCGAGGCGTTCCGGTGGCACCAAATCGTCTGCGTCCAAAAACATCAGCCATTCGCCTCGCGCCTGTTGCGCCCCGAAATGACGCGCCACGGCGGGACCGGCATTGGCTTGTTGGAAGAAACGGATGCGTGCCTCCCGCATGGCTTCAACTTGGACCAGAGCGGGGCCATCATCGGTGGAACCGTCATCCACCACCACGATCTCCCACTGGGTAAAGGTCTGGGCGTGGACGCTCTGGAGTGTCTCCAATACCCACCGGGCCGCATTGTAGAGCGGGATGACGATGGAGATGACGGGTATGTCGGCAGCCATATCAGGACAGGAACGGCCCATCTGCTTGGCAGCCATGCTGCCTTAAGCCAGCCCCGATGAAAACATAAACCCGACCGGAAACCGCCGGTTCACGGCTCCATATCGACAAACCGGACCGGGGTCACTAGACTGGCGCTGCGTGAATCCGCTCAAACATCTGGCCAAACGGCTGCTCTATGCACCCCCGGGAAAAAAAGACTGCGTGTTCCCGTATTTCGGCGCACAAGCCCACTTCCCGGCCGGGGCGCATGTCGTGCTGCGGGCCTTTGAGGAAGGCATCTTTCAGGAAGACCTCGTCCAGCGCATCTGCCACGCCTTGCGCCCGGATTCGTGGTTCTTCGATATCGGGGCGAATCTCGGCCTCATGTCCCTGCCCGTCCTGCATTTCGTGAAAGGCAGCCATGTGGTGTCTTTCGAGCCGTCACCCCACGCGCTGCCCTACTTGCAACGCACCTGCCAGGAAGCGACGGCCTATCAGGGACGCTGGAACGTCGTCGGCAAGGCGTTGGCCGCCCAGAGCGGTCAGGCGGATTTCTATACGGCAGGCGGAGAGAATTCGGCGTTTGATGGCCTGGCCAATACCGGTCGCGAAGGGGGCCGCCAAAAGGTGACTGTGGCCGTCTCCACCGTGGATGCGGAATGGGAAGCCTTGGGCAAACCCGCCGTGACCGTCGTCAAGATGGATGTGGAAGGCGGCGAACTGGCCGTGTTGCAAGGAGCCACCGCTTTTCTGGCCGTCTGCCGCCCCGTCATCTTTTGCGAATGGAATGCGGGCAATCTCGCCGCCCACCGATGCGCCGAGGACAGCCTATTTCATTGGGCGCAAACCGCCCATTATCAGGTCTGCAGCCTGCCCTCACTGACTCCCGTCCTCACGCCCGACCATCTGCGCATGTGCATGCGGATGAGTGAAGAGTTCGTTTTGCTGCCCAAAATTTGAACTACGGCTAGCCCCGCCGGACTTGGGCGATGATCGTGGCCACCAACGTCACCGGCAGACCGCGCAAGGCGTGATGCCCCAGTCCCAGCACCCGCAAGATGCCGCCCGGCAAAGTATGGTGATCCAGCCACGGGCAAGGCTCCTGCACCTGCTCCCGGTAGGCGCGCGTGGCAACCACATAGGGCGAAAGCTCCTGCATCAACTGCCGTAAGAAACGAAACCAGCCTTTGTCCGGGCAGCCGGGCCCCAGCAAGACCCAGGGCTTGCCGCCGATGGCGTGCAAGACGAGCGGCGCTGGTCCGAAGATTCCACGCACACGCTCAACCAGGCTGTAACCCAGCGCTCCACCGCAGTGGATGATGGCCCGGCCGGTATGGAGCAGGCGCACCGGATAATGCGCGAATTCCGCCGCCCCGATCAGCGCATTGAGCACGTCCTGATCCCCGCGCACATGGGGTGGCCGCTCCATGAGCGGCCGGTCATCATAGCGATGGTATTCCTCGCTGGCCAGGCACTCCTGCCAGCGCCGCAACAGAGGTTCATGCACCGCCGTCACGCGCAGGACGGATGAGTTCAGCGTGCAGGGGATGGACCGGCCCACCGGCAGATTCCAGCCGCGTGTGCGCAGTTCCGTCCCTTTTTCCGGCTGGCTGGAGGCTTCCTCGGCCACGAGAATCTCGTCATCCTTCAACGAATCGAGCAACGGCGAAAGGGACGCCGACAGCATCGCATCGGAATCCAACCAGATGGCTTCGTGCCAGCCTTCGCGCAAGATGGGCAGCAGCGTGTGCGGTTTGCAGTTCCAGCCCTGCGCGCCCGCGGGCCAATGATCCATCAGCGTCACTTGCGGCTGATTCTTCAACCAGTCGCGAAATTCCGGGAGGGGCTGCGGACGATAGAGGAAGACGTGGGCCTCGGGACAATGCTCCCGCAGACTGAGGAGGGCGAATTTGATCCCGATCTCCGCCCCTTCGCGGTCCTCCGCGAGGCAGAAGGCGCGGCGTTTCGCAACGGCACTAGGCATGATCGCCCTCCGCCAGGGTCGCGATGAGGTTCACCTTCTCCGGCAAGGCGGCCGCCTCAGTCTGAAGTTTTCCTTCAAGCGAAAGGAACTGCACCGCGAAACCGGATTGGCGCAACTTGGCGGCCACCGGTCCGACCGCCGCCTTATCAACACCATCAAGCAGCAGGCGGTGAATGCGTCCGGCTTTCAACAAGCCCGGCACACTGGCAGACAATGCCTCCAGCAGGGACACCTCATTCAATCGCAGATAATCGATGGTTCCCATCTGCCATTCCGTTGCCAACCGGTCCAGGCTGAGGAAATCCGCGACCGCAGAAGAGGCCAGGACCGGCCGACCGATGACCCGCACAGTTTTTGTGAGCTGGTTCAAGGCGACGTTGTTCACCAACTGCCGGTAGGTATTCACATCCGGTGCGAAGGCGAAGACCGCACCGGTTTCCGCCACCTGCCGCGCCACCAGCATCGTGACACCACCGATCATCGGGCTGAGGTCCACGAAGGTTTCACCCGGCTTCACCGTCGCTTGCAGCCAGGCGAGGAGTGAAGGATTGTCGATGACGGCACTGCGCTCGTAATGCCCAGCCACCTCGTCTTGCGCGGTGAATAGATAGGCCAGGCCGAACTGGTCCCGGAAAATCCACGGCTTCCGGTCCAGATGACGATGCCAGAGTTCTTTGAGCTTCCCGCGCATGCGCTAGACTGGGTCCTCGGCCAGATGCGTCACCCCGCTGAGGCTGACCAGTTTTTCAAAGAGCCCCTTGCGGGCGACCAGTTCCTCCCAGGTCCCCTGTTCGGCCACGCGCCCGTTCTGCATGACGACGATGTGATCGGCATCCCGGATGGTGGAGAGCCGGTGGGCGATGACCACCACGGTCCGGCCGGCGCGGGCCCGCTCGAAAGCCGCCTGCACCTGGCGCTCGGCGATGCTGTCCAGCGCCGAGGTGGCCTCGTCAAGGATCATCACGGACGGATGCCGCACCAAGGTGCGGGCGATGGCCAGCCGTTGCCGCTGACCGCCGGAAAGCAGCATGCCCCGTTCGCCCACGATGGTGTTCAGGCCCTCGGGCAGTTCACTGATGACATCCTCCAGCGAGACATCCGCCACCGCCTTGTCGATGTCTGCCTTGGTGGCCATCTCATGGCCGTAACTGATATTCGCCGCCAGAGTATCATGGAACAGAAAAGCCTCCTGCTCCACCACCGACACGCGCTTGTGCCACGATTCGGCAGTGAAATCCCAATAATCCGCCCCATCCACGGTGATGCTGCCCCTTGTCGGCTGGCGCAGCCGCAGCAAGAGCGTGGCGAGTGTGGATTTGCCGGAACCTGATGGTCCCACCAGCGCCACTGTTTTGCCGGCGGGCACGGTGAAGCTGACATCCTTGATGGCTTCCGTGCCGTTCTCGTAAGTGAAGCTGAGGTTCTCGAAACGGATCTCTTTTTTCACCTCCGTGAATTCTTTGGTGCCAAAGGGATGCTGCGGAAAATCAGGCGCGGTCAGCCACGTCTCCACTTCGCGCACCCCGGGAGCCAGGAACACGATGGTACCAAGCAGGCTGTAAACCTGGTTCACCAGCGGCAGCAGACGCAGCAGGATGAAACCAAAACCTGCCAAGTGCGGTGCGCGCATCTTACCCGTGCTGACGAAGAACCAGTAAGCCAGGCCCACGATGAGCATCGCGCCCGTGACGGCGATGATCTCGCCCAGCGGCGCCATCAGTGAATTGTAGCGGCTCACTTTTTCATCCGTGGTGGCCTGCTTGAGATTGACCTTGTGGAAACGCTCCACCTCGCGCTGCTGCGAGTTCGTCGCCCGCACCACGCGGATGCCGCTAAAACAATCGTGCAAACAGCTCAGGACTTCCTGGTTGTTGTCACTGACCTCCTTGCCCCGCTGGCCCAGCCGGCGCTGGAGAAAACCCACGGATTGGCCGATCAAAGCACCCAGGCAAATCGTCAGCAGCGTCAGCGGCCAGGAGATGTAGAACAGCATAGCCACATACAGCATCGCCATGCTGCCGCGCTGGCCGATAAGGAGCAGATAATCGATGGCACAATTGGTCCGGCCGGTTTCGTTGTAGCAGACGTTGGTGAGCTCGCCGGAGGTGCGATGCTCGAACAGGCTGAGCGGCGCGTTCTGCAATTTGCGGAACAGGGCATCCCGCAGATTCACCGAAGTCCGCTTCTTCAATCGCGCGGACAGCGCCTGACTAAGAAACAGCACGACGTTCTTACCCACGATGGCCAGCAGCACCAGCGCACAGAAAGTGCCGACATAGAACGAGGTGGAATGTCCGGGCAACCAGTCCTGGACCATGAGGATGGGCCGCATGGGCGCCACGCCTTCCCCCTCCAGCAGCAAGGACAGCAGGGGCACGAGCAGGCCGACGCCGATGCTCTCCAGCATCGTGGCGAGAAACGCCGCCCCGACCACCGCCAGGATCAGATGCCGCCCGCCCCGCAAATGCGGCCGCAACCGCCAGAGCATGCGGAGGACATCAACGGTGCTTTTGAATGCGGTGCGCATCTATGCTATTCAGGATACGCGAGGAGGCCCAGCTGTCGCCAGTCCCTTGTGACGCAGGGAAAACAAGGCGCGAAACAAAGTACAGCCGCCGGGCAGTGCAGAACACACGCGCTGGACGAGCCGGACAGCTCCGCCAGCAGGATAATAGTGGCTATGCAAGAATCGTCGCGCCCGCGCCACATCCCCCTGCAGGAGACAGCGCGTGACCGCTCCCGGTAACAGGCCGGCCATGAATTGGCGTTTCCACGGTTCCACCTCTGCGCTGGTTTCTAGGGGCAGCAGGTATTCGGCGAGCCTTTCACCCCACAAACCGGCCGTCGTGGCCGACTGCGGGTGCGTGCGATACTCCATCAGGTATTCCGGGCAAAAGACAAAGCCGGCTCCTTCCCGGGCCAGTCGCAGGAACAGCTCGATCTCCGGTGTGTTCAGGTCTTCCTTGAAGCGTAACCGCCGGACATCGGCCATCCGCAACAGCGTGCTGCTGATGGGGACCGCATTGCGCCAGACCCAGAGCTCTGGATTTACCAGGCGGCCTGCGGGCAATTGATCGCGAGCATAGGCAACCGTATGCTGGCGCGTGACTTCCTCCAGCCGCTGGCCGTGTTCATCCATGAGATGATGATTGCTGAACAGAAGCGACACTCCGGGCTGGTTGCATCCCATCAGCTTCTCCACGAAATCGGGCAGCAACCGGTCATCGTCACCGATGATCACCAGCCATTCACCTTGCGCAGCGTCCACCACGGCGTTCCAGTTGCCCGCGAGACCGAGGTTGCGCGCATTCTTGCGATAACGCACGCGCGGGTCTTGCTGGGCCAACGCCTGCGCCCAAGGGCCGATCTCTGTGCCTGGACCATCATCGCTGATGAGCACCTCGATCGGCGCATAAGTCTGCGCGAGCGCCGAGGCGACGGCCTCTTTCAGATACGCCAGCCGCTTATACGTGGGCAATCCGATGGTGATGAGCGGCTTCATTTGCGATCGACCTCCCGTCGCAATTGTTGCAGCAGATGCCCTACCACCACGGGCCAATCATAGTGCATCTGATAATGCGCCCGCCCGCGCCCGCCCATCGCCCGGCGGGCATCCGGCGCGGCCATCAATTCCATCACCTGCTTCAGAAAAGCCTCCGGATCATGGGCCGTTGATAACGTACAGACATTTGCCTGACGCAACGTCTGCCCGGTGTTGTGACCGCTGGTGGTGGCGATCGGTGTCCCATGGGCCAGCCCGGCCATGAACGAAGTCCGACGTTCCGAAACCCCATCGATGAACGGCAGCAGCAAGAGGTCAATGCTCTGCAAGATATGCGAGACCGTCGCCGCATCTACATATCCCGTGCTTTGCACCAAGGTGGAGTTCTGCGCCCGCGCGATATCTTCCGTTTTTCCGATAAGGATGAGCGCCACGGGCCGGCCGATGGTCTGGGCACATTTCTGCGCGGCAAACACCCAATCAAGTTGCTTGGCAGCACTGGCGGTGCCGAACCAGCCGAGCACCAGCATGTCCTCCTCCCAGCCGCGTTGATGTCGCCAGGAGCGGCGAAGTTCCGTGATAGATGGCACGGACGCCACCGGGATGGTGCTGGGTGAGGCAGCGTACGAAAACTTGGTCTGATGTTGCGGGAACTTGCCCTGCCATTCATCACGCCAGGCCTCGGTGGAGGTCACGATGGCATCCGCCCAGCCCACGATCTCCTGCCACTGACGCCGATGAGCCCACGCGTAATACGCCCGGTTCGGCAGCCAGGACCAGGGCGCTGCGATCTCATGGGCCAGCACCACTTGAGCGCAATGCCCCGGTGTGCGGAGCCGCCGGATAAGGTTGGGCACCACCGGGGCAACTCCGCCCCGGCCATACATGTGCGGGACATATTCCCAGAGCAAAGCCGTCTCCGGCGGCAACGCATCCAGCCGGGCGAAGAGCGCCGCCTCATCCTGCCAGTCCGGGACGTGTTGGACAGTGATGGGAGCCGGTGGAGTTTGCGTGCCTGTCGAGGTGATGAGCTGGACCGGCGTGTGACGCACAAGTTCGGCGGCCAGCAACGCGGTATAATCGGCGACTCCGCCAGACCGGGGCGGATAATCAGGACAGATGATGGCGACAGGCGGATTCAACGTGCAGCCAGAAAGTAACAGCCAACGGCGCAAAGGCCAAATCAAAGTGCGGTCCCGCAATGCCAGGAAGGCTCACACCTCGAACACCGCCACCTCGGGTCGGCAGTTGAAGCGCAGTTTCCACATGAACCAGCCGATGCCCGAATTCACATAGAGCGGCCCGACAGGAGTCTGATACAGCCCGAGATCATACTTCCCGACTTGGAAGGGCACGATAAGTGCACCGAAGCCAGGCAGCCGCACCTGTCCACCGTGCGAATGCCCCGCCAGCATCAGGTCAAACGTCTGCTTGCCCAGCTTCTCCACCCATTGCGGATAGTGGAACAGCAACACCCGCCGCTCCGCTTGGGGAGCCATCGGTGTCGCCTTCTTCGTGGTCGCCCCCACGATGGCCAGCCGCCCCTTGTCCAGCATAACCACGCCATCTTCCAGCCAGTCTCCGCCGGATTTCTGGAAGGACTTTTTCACCTCGGTGAAATTGATGCCGGACCAGTCATCGTGATTGCCCGGCACCCCGAAGATGGGTGCCTTGATGCCGCTCAAAATCTCCAGCGTCTCGCCCAGAAAAGCTTTCTCCTCCACCAGATCGCCCGTGAAACATACGATGTGCGGCTCCAGCGCATTGATCGTGCGCACCACTTTTTCCAGCCAGGCGCGGTCGCCCTTGTGATGCAGGTCGGTGAGGTGGACGATGCGGGTCTTGGCGTTGGGCAGGGTGAGTTTGGGGCGGGTCACCTTAAGCCAGGTCGGTTCCCACCAGAAGGCATTGAGCGCACCTACGAAAGGCGCCGCCAGCAGCAGCCGCTTCAGCCACTTGCGCCGGGTCAGCTTGCGTTCCTCAACTTCGGCTGGGTTTTCTTTCGGCATGGCTTCCTTGCATTAGACCACTCCGCCGCTCTTCCGTTCTGCCGGCCCCATCACAGCCGGCGGATCTGCATCCGCACGATGGAGAACTCACTGCCCTGGTGCTGGATCACGATCAAGCCACGTTCCGCCTTCATCAAGTCCGGCTGCGCGCGAAAGTTCCTTCGTATGGCTTGCTGCAAGGCCGGACTGTTCCATTCGTATTCGAGTATCTTGGTATTGTTCAGCCAATGCTCCACCTTGCCCTGGCTGACCCGCACCTTGGCCAGATTGTCCTGCCCGGCGGGCCGCAGCGACTTGGCAGGACTGGGCGAGATCAATTTGAAGAGTGCCCCCGTGGAAGTGTTCGCTTCCGGGTTCATGCGAAACGCCGCATCATCAGCCAACTGCATCTCCGCGCCGGTATGCCAGGCCTGGTCACCCGATTCCTGCGCCCGGTAAATGATGCCGCTCGCGCCACCCGCACCCACCCGGTAGAGCATTTCCAACTCGAAGTCCGTGTATTCCTCCCGCAGCACCAAGTCCACCTGCGCGCTGCCCGGCACCACTTTCAATTGGCCATCCTCCACCACCCAGCTCCCCGTCGGGAAATCTGGCTGCTTGTAGCCCCGCAACCGGCTGGTATCGCTCCCGTTGAACACCGGCACCATCCGGTTGTCCGGCGGGCTGGCCGCAGGCGCTGCAGCGGCGGCTCCACCCCGGTGAACCTGGAGTTCGATGTTCCGCATTTCCAGCGAACGTTCACCGGAGGTATCATCGACCCAGATCTCAAAGGCGATCGAATCACCCAGTGACTGGTTGAACAGATCCGCACGTTCTTTGTTGTAGGCCACCACACCATTGATGGATTGTATGATCCGGGTGCCCTCGACCCGGATGCGGATCTGGTTCCACTCATCCGGTCGCAATTGCTGCGCCCGCTGCGGGTTGTCCGGGATAAAGTCTCCTGTACCACGAAACAACAGCGCGCCGTAATTGCCCGCATCCAGGGGCATCGCCAAGCCACTGGCCGGCTCGCTGCCAAGTGGCATCGCCGCTCGATAGAACACGCCGTGATGCCCGTTGCCGGGCCGCTGGCTGGAAGGTTTGTAATCAAACGAAAGCTCGAAGTTCCCCGTCACCCGTTGCGGCCAGATGATATAGGAACGCCCGACCGTCCTGGTGGTTGCCTTGATCACCCCGTCCTCCACGCGCCAAGCATGGGGGCCCAATTTATCCCAATTATCCAGATTGCGCCCGTTGAAAAGCGTTTGCCTTCCCGCTGGGGCTTCCGGTCGGCTGGCGGCTGACTGTCCTCCCGCATGGCTGTTTGCTTCACCACCCGTTTGCCTCCGCTTCGCTGCGTTACCGATGATGCCCAAGACCAACCACACGCCCAAAAATACAGCTGCCCGTTTTTTCCACGACCATTTCTGCTTCTTGGATGGAGGTGAACTCTCCGCTGGCGCTTCCGCCGCTGGTATCGGGATGGCCACCGGCACTGGTGTCAGGGATGATGCCGGGGTCGAGGGTGCAGACGGCACAGAGCGCTGCGTGATCTCCGAGGCCAGCGCACTGGCCACCGACTGCCCGCCAAGCTGCAGCCACTCCGCCACTGCCGCGGCGCTTTGCGGCCGTTGCGTCGGGTCCTTCGCCAGACACGCCATGATGAGCGCGCCCACGAAAGGCGGCACCTGGTTGCTCAACTCCAGTTCTGCCAATCGTTGATCCACCGGGTCCGGCGGCAAGTTCCGCACCTGGTGCGGGATGTCCCCGTGATAGAACGGCGGCTTGCTCGTGAGCAGTTCGTAAAGTGTTGCCCCCAGCGCGTAGATGTCATCCGTCACGCGCGGCGTGCGGCCATCCATCTGCTGCGGGCTCATGTAAGCAGGCGTGCCGCTTGTGTTCGCCTTGATGGAAACGCGGCTCGTCAATTCACTCACCACCGCCGCCAAGCCGAAGTCCGCGAGCTTAAGACGTCCGCGCCGGTCCAGCATCATGTTCGCTGGCTTCAGGTCGCGGTGCACGACCTTCTCCCCGTGCGCGTAATCCAGCGCATCACAGAGCTGTTTCGCCAGCGGCCGGAGCTGCTCCCACGTGAAGAGCCGCTGGGGCTGTTGGGATTTCCAAGCCGCCACCGTCTGCCCGTCCACGAACTCCATGGAGATGAAGGGCGGTTCGCCGGCGAACTCGTTAAGGTCATGCAGGCGGATGATGTTCGGGTGGGAAAGTTTGCGGCTGCGTAACGTCTCACGCCGCAGATCCTCCAGCGCTCCGGCATCCGTGCGGATCTCCGGCGGCACCAGCTTCAACGCCACGTCCTCATCCAGCCGCTGGTCATGTGCCAGCCAGACCACGCCCATGCCGCCCTGCCCCAAGGGCTCGATCAAGAGAAAGCGGTCCCCGCCCAGCACCGTGCCGGGCTTCATCTCCCAGGAAGGACTGCCGCCGTTGGTCATGTCACCTGCTAGTAGCAGAAGACCGGCCCCTCTCGCAATGTTTCAAATCAGGCGCTCGTACCGCCGAACTGGTCCGCCTTGTTCTTGAACAACAGGTTGAACGTCGTCATCGAGCCGTAACTGCGCGTGATATACTGCTGCATCTCCACCTTATCCCCGTCGGTCAGATTCGGATGCGCGTTGATCTTCTGCTCCAGCACGCGGAGGTTGTTGCGGATCATCACGATCTTGTGGAAGAAGACCTCCAGCTCCACTTCCTTCGTCGCCAGCGTGGGATCGGCCGGGTGCAACACGCACTTGCCCTTGTTCCAGCGCGCGGCCAGCTCCTGCACGATCGTATCATCCCGTTCCATGCCGAGTTCATGCGCCACCGCCTCCACCGTCTCGGCGATGAGCTGCCTCAACGGTTTTTCCAGGCCGCTCAAGCTCGCCTGCGCTTCCGCCGGGGCCAGCTCGGCGGAGACCGGCTCCACCTTGCGCAGGCCGCTCTCATCGAACAGCACATCCGCCATATGCTCCGTGATGGACTTCACCACACCGATGCCATACTGAGGATGCCGCACCTTCATGCCGATGTTCAACGACTCGATTTTCATGGGGCCACAGTGTGCGAGCGAACCCGGAAAATTCCAGCGTAATCAGAATGGAATATCCGCCCGCTTCCGGTCCATACTCATCCAACCTGAACGACAACTCTCCATCCTCTGTGGCCAACACCGCTGAACAACGCGGACGCGGCTGGGTGCTCGCGCAAAGCCTGCTCCTGCTCGCCCTCGTCCTCGCCGGGCCACTAGGCCGCTCCGCGGGCGAAGCATGGCTCGCGGGCCTCGCCGCCGTGATCGGCAGCATCCTCTTCACGATTGGTGCCATCTTGGGACTCCTCGGGGTCAAACACCTGGGCTGCAACCGCACTCCTTACCCGCAGCCCCTGGCCGATGCCGCCCTCGTCACCACCGGTGTCTATGCCTGGGTGCGCCACCCGCTCTACGCCAGCCTCATTTACGCCGGCTTTGGCTGGGCCCTGCTCTGGAGCAGCTACCCCGCACTCATCATCGCCGCCATCGACCTGTGCTTCTTCACCGCCAAAGCACAAGCCGAAGAACGCCACTTGCAAGCCAAGTTCCCCGCCTACGCCGACTACGCCACCCGCGTGAAACGCTTTATACCCGGCATCTGGTAGACAGCCCATTCCCATCCCACTCTGAAGGTTGGAAGTTTTCATTCGTCCCATCGGTCCCTTGCGCCTCCTTCCCATGCCGTATTCCGCAGTTTATAAATAGGCCCATGATGCAATCACTTCCCGCAAAGCGGCCTCCCATCCAGTTGTTCAATGTGACACTCTCACAACAGCATCCAGCTCTGCGGCGCTCCAGCACCAGTCCACACGACCCGCCATCCTTTGCCCTTCCCTCGCAAAATCCGGTCAGTTTTCCACATCACGGGTAAAGCGCGGCATTTCTGCCGATATAGGTTAGTTTCAACCGATGAAACATCCGACACCAGTCCAAGGCAGCAAACACTGGCATCAACTCGCCGCCAGCGAGGTCATGCGCTTGTTGGATACAGCGGCTGAAAGCGGCCTGTCCGCCGCCGAGGTGCAACGGCGTCAGCAAATCCACGGGCCGAACACCTTGCGGGCGGGCCGTCAGACCCCCGCCTGGCTGCGCTTTCTTCATCAGTTCAACCAGCCCCTCGTTTACCTGCTGCTCCTCGCCTCCGGTGTGACCTTCTACCTCCAGGAATGGGTGGACAGCTCGGTCATCTTCGCCGTCGTGCTGGTGAACGCCATCATCGGCTACCTGCAAGAGACCAAGGCAGAGAAGGCCATCGACGCCCTCGCCCGCATGGTCGTCACGGAAACCACCGTGCGTCGTGCTGGCAAAAAGCTCCGCATCCACTCGGAAGCGCTGGTTCCCGGTGACGTCGTCCTGCTGCAATCGGGTGACAAAGTCCCCGCCGATCTGCGCCTCTACCTTGTGCGCAATCTGCAAGTGGATGAATCCGCCCTCACTGGTGAATCCGTCCCGGTGAGCAAGCACAGCGATGTCCTCGCCCTCGATACCATTCTCGCCGAGCGCAAGAACCTTGCTTACGCCGGCACCCTCGTCACCTATGGCCAGGCGGAAGGCGTCGTGTGGGCGATTGGCCATCAGACCGAGACGGGGCGCATCGCCACGCTGATCGAAGACGCGGTGGAGATGTCCACGCCGCTGACGCGCAAGATCGCCGAATTCAGCAAGCTGCTCCTCTGGATCATCATGGGCCTCGCGGTGCTGACCTTTGCGGTCGGCATCCTGCGCGGCGAACCGGCCGTGGAGATGTTCATGGCGGCCGTGGCCCTCGCTGTCGGTGCGATCCCCGAAGGCTTGCCTGCGGCCGTGACCATCACGCTCGCCATCGGTGTCGCGCGCATGGCGAAACGCCAGGCCATCATCCGCAAACTGCCCGCCGTGGAAACGCTCGGCAGCACCACCGTCATCTGCTCGGACAAGACCGGCACCCTCACCGAGAACCAGATGACCGTGCAGGAGGTCTGGGCCGGTGGCCGCCTCTTTGAAGTGACCGGCACCGGCTACGAAGCAGAGGGCGAAGTGAAGCATGAAGGTGCAGGCGTGCAGGCGCAAACGAACACCGCCCTGCATGAAGTGCTCAAGGCCGGCCTGCTCTGCAATGACTCCCAGTTCCAGCGCGAGGAAGGCAGACTGACCGTCCAGGGTGATCCGACGGAAGCCGCTCTTCTCGTCGCCGCGCGCAAGGGCGGCCTCGTCGCTGACGATGTGCATGGCGCCCATGGCCGCATTGATTCGATTCCGTTCGAGTCTGAGCACCAGTTCATGGCCACCCTGCATCACGGCGGACACCATGGCCGCGTCATCTACAAAAAAGGCGCGCTGGAACGGTTGCTCGACCATAGCGATCACCTGCTCTCGGCCACCGGTGATCTGGTGCCGATCGATCGCGCGGCCATCCACGCCCTTGCGGGACAGATGGCGGCCAAGGGCCTGCGCGTCCTCGCCTTCGCCCGCCGCGAAGTCGCCCCGGACCACGCCACGCTGGAGCATCATCACGTGAAAGGCGGTCTCACCTTCCTGGGCTTGCAAGGCATGATCGACCCGCCACGCGCCGAAGCGATCCAGGCCGTGGCCCGTTGCCAGCAGGCGGGCATCGCCGTGAAGATGATCACGGGCGACCATGCTCTCACCGCCGCCGCCATCGCGGGCAAAGTCGGCCTGCAAGGTGCGCGCGAGGCGCAAGGTTTCTTGCGCGCCGTGTCCGGTCGGGAACTGGAGAAACTCGATGATGCCCAGCTCCGCTCCGTCGCCCAGGAGGCCAGCGTCTTCGCCCGGGTGGCCCCGGAACAAAAGCTGCGGCTCGTGAAAGCCTTGCAAGCGCAAGGCCACGTCGTGGCCATGACGGGCGATGGCGTGAACGATGCCCCCGCGCTCAAGCAGGCGGATATCGGCATCGCCATGGGCAAGTCCGGCACGGACGTCGCGAAAGGCGCGGCCGACATGCTGCTCATGGATGACAACTTCGCCTCCATCGAAGCGGCGGTGGAAGAAGGCCGGGGCGTCTTCGACAACCTCACCAAGTTCATCGTATGGACCATTCCCACGAATCTCGGCGAGGGCTTGATCCTCCTGCTGGCCATCTTTCTCGGCATGGAACTGCCCGCGTTGCCCGTGCAATTGCTCTGGGTGAACCTCACGACCGCCGCCTTCCTCGGCCTCACCCTGGTCTTCGAGCCGAAGGAGCCCAACCTGATGGAACGGAAGCCGCGCAATCCGCAGGAGCCCATCCTCACGCACCCGCTCTTCATGCGCACCGGCCTGGTCACCCTGATCATGCTGACAGGCGCCTTTGGGCTCTTCATGTGGGAACAGCAGGTGAAGGGGGCTTCAATCGAACAGGCAAGAACCTTAGTGGTAAATACCATCGTCATGGTAGAGCTATTTTACCTGTTGAACTGTAGGTCTCTTACGTGCTCAGTGCAGTCACTGGGCTGGTTCAGCAACCGGTGGTTGCTGGCCGGCATCGCGGCGATGGTGCTGGCGCAGGTGGCGTTTACCCACTTGCCCATCATGAACAAATTGTTTCAGACCGCGCCGCTGGGTGCCGATGAGTGGTTAAGGGTCGTCGGTGTGGGCCTGACCGCCTTCTGGATCGTGGGATTCGAGAAGTGGGTCCGGTTCCGGGTGACCAGAAAGAAGTCGTGACATGAAACAAAAGATGAAAAAGGCATTCGCCGCCGTGCAAGAACAGGCCCCGGTCAACCGGCCGGTGCAGGCTTTCCTGCTGGCCTTGTGGGCCGCGAACATCGCCTTTTTCCTCTACTTCCTCGTGAAGCACGGCTGGCAGCAGCCTTGGTGAATTCGTTCCATGCATTCCGCCCGGCCGCCGGGAAGTCCCGGGCGAATCACTCCTTCGCCGGCTTTGGCACCTTGCCCCCCAGTTCGCCCGGAGCCTTGGCGATGTAATAGAACCGCACGTTCAGTTCCTTCGCCAGTTTTTCGAGTTCGTCCAGCTCTTGCGGCTCCCCGATATACAGCACGTAAAGCTTCGGCAGCCGCGTGACCTGTTCCTTGAAAGCGTCCCGGATCACCCGCCGCACCTTCTCGCTGTTCGGCCCGGCGATGGCGATATCCACCTGCTTCAGTCCGCCCCGCGCCATGATCCGCGAGAGCGTCATGGCCATCTGGGAAGGCGCCGTCTTCGAAACCGCGTTGAAGGTCGAATCCGCGAACGAACCGCTGGAAGGCACCCAGAACAGCTCCACATTGTTGTGCTTGAAGAACTGGTAGGCGTCATCCTTCACGGAAGGCGGCATGCTCTCAGGACCGGTGGACTTGCAACTCGTGAATGTCAGCAAGGCAGCCACGAGCAGCAGCGGACGGAAAAACGACTTCATGAACGGAGCATAATGAACCACCCGCCGCTGGCAAACACGTTCAGCGCAAATTCCCGGCCGGGCAACCGCTCGGCCTTCGTGCCGCTGGCCGCCCATTCCGTCGAAACTCCAGGTTGCCGCCCCTTCCTGCTGTTGGAGCTTTGAACGTTGCCCTTTCTCCTCAGCTCTCCCGCAGATCATAGCACACCACGCGATCCTTCGTCCGCACGAGCAGTTTCCCCTGCGAGATCGTCGGTGACGGGCACCAGAGCGCCCGCACGTTCGCCTTGCCCAGTTCCACGCGCTGCTCCGCCGTCGCCTTCAGCATCTGCAGATTGTTCCCGTTGTTCATCATCACGAACACCTTCCCGTCCGCGATGAGCGGCGACGAGATCGTCGAGGGAACCGGATGTTTCCACCGCACCTCACCGCTCGCCAGCGAGAGACAATAGTGATACCCGTCATCCATCAGATACACGTTGCCATTGTAGATGACTGGGCTCGATTGCGTGCGCACCGCTTCCAGTGGGAACTTCCACAATTCCTCCACGCCATCCAGCTTCAGCTTGAACGCGATGAGCCCCTGCGCCGCATTCTTCGTCTGCACGGCCAGCACGTCGTCCACGATGGATGGTGTCGCATCTCCCCCGCCCGTCGTGCGCCACGCTTCCTTGCCTGTCTTGAGATCATGCGCGATCAATTCATTGCGCCCATTAAAGATCACCAGCGTCTTTCCATCCTTCTTCCACGCGACCGGTGAAGATTGTCCGCCGCCGATGCGCTCAGGCTGCCAGAGTTGCTTGCCCGTTGCGGCATCATACGCCGTGAGCTTGCCCGCATTGATCACCACCACGCCATCCACATACAGCGGCGAGGAGCCCGGCGCCTTCGCTGGTAACGGCGTGGACCAAAGGATCTTTCCCTTGTCCGCATCCACCGCGTAGAGATGCGTGCTGCCCATCGCGAAGACCTTGCCATCCGCCACCACCGGCGTGCTGGAGCAGTTACGTCCCTTCGGTTCGCCCGGTGCAGCCGCCTTCCAGATCGTCTTGCCTGTCTCGATGTCCAGGCAGATCACCACATCCTCCGCCACCCGCTGCGTCGGCGGCACTTTTTCGATGACCTCTTTCTTCACGTGCTCGGCGAAGCCCGATTCATCCAGCCACTTCTTGAACGCTGCATCCGTCGGGAACGGTTTGTCCTGCATCGCGTTCAACTTCTCGTAATCCGGCAGCGGGATCGCCAGCTTGCCCTTCTTGAAGCGTCCAGAGACAAACCCGCTCATCAACTGCTTCTGCCGCTTGTTCAAGTTCGTCTCGATCCATTCCGCGATGTAATCATCCAGCTTCTTGCCGCGCATCTGCGGACTGAGCGCTTCGCGATCCGCCTCCATCTTCGCGGCGAGTTCTTTGCCGAGCCCGCCGGGATTCTGATAACCGAGATTCCGCATCACCAGGTCCGTGATCGTGCGCGTCTCGGACGGCACATCCGTATGCCACACCACCGAGAGATACGCGCGCTTGCCCGCGACGACCGCGCTGCCGTGCCCGCCCTCGTCATTGCCCGGGATCATCTCGCTCTCCCAAAGCTTCTTCGGGCCTTCCGCCGGCCAGGTGTCCGCCAGCTTCGGGCTCTCCGGCAAAACGCCATTGCGACCCGGCCCGCGCCATTGGTTCCAATCCGCTGCATGGGTGACGGAAAGGCAGGCGGTAGCCACCACAAATATCGAGGTCATTCTTTTCATTGTGCACCTTTATAAATCTATTTTCACAAATCGCAGACCAAATCGATCAGTCTCCATTTGAGCTTTTTCGACTATAACATGCCTTAGAGAATTGTTCTCCAAGGCAGCCTTTATCTGCTGACATGTTGAGTCAGACGACTGACAACCCAATGTTACACTGATCAGGCTTTCAGGAGGCAATTTTGCCAAATGGATTCTTTTGTTTCCCTTCAGAATTGGCGGATCAAGTTCTTTGAATTGCGCGAACGTTCTCCACTCTTTTTCGTAGCACCATTCAACACTTTTGCACAGCAGTGTATCCGCGAAATTACCCAAGTTGACGTTGTATATAGGCCTCTCCTCTTGGTATTTGATTCTGGCAGTTCTTCTGGAATTCGTAAAAAACGGATGCATACCATCAAACTCAATAACTAATCCCCTGTGTGAATCTGCATAGTGCGCCCACATCAAGAGATTGTCCCTTTCTTCGCAAAGACACAAAGAGCCAAAATTCTTACTGTTGAACGACTTCGTTTGCCTAGGGGCTTCCTCTTCCGAATACTGATTGATCCAATCCCGTAGTTCGCTCAAATTCTTTCCCTCCAAGGATGGAAACTGTTTTTCGAACTCCTTGATGCTTAGTTTTCCGCCGTCGCTAACATGCATCACATACTGGCCGTGAACGAAATCTCTCGCCATTGTTCTAACATCATCATCCGTAAACACAGCCATTCTCGGGACAACCTCAAAAGGATCATTGTATTCGTCAGCAGGTGTAAACCTGATTTTTAAGTCCTGAAGTATCGAGACCCTTTCGGTTGGCACATACTTGTAAAGCTTCTTAGGCGGATATTCTGAACTTAAATCCATACATCCCTCTCACTCCTGTTTCTTCTTTTTCTTTTTTGCTGATGGAGCGCCCGGCTCCGCCCCATCGCCGCCTTTGCTGCCACCGCCCCACAGCGGCTTCATATTCATCTTATCCCATTCACTCCATGCCGTCTGCAATTCCTTCACCTTCTCCGGCATCGTCGCCGTCAGATCTTTCGCCTCGCCGATATCCTTGCCCAGATCATACAGCTTCACCGCGCTCGTCCCCTTGCCCCCTTCCGCCGCCAGATCATACTTCACCAGTTTGAAATCCCCCTTGCGGATGGCCATCTGTTCGCCGAACCGCCAATACAACGCCTCATGCGGCGCGCCCTTCTCCTTGCCCGTGATGAACGGCAACAAATTCACGCCCTCCAGCTTCCATTCCGGTTTCGCGCTCACTCCCGCAGCCGCCAAAGCTGTCGCATGCAGGTCGAGCTGGATCACCGGCTGCTCATACACGCCCGGCTTGATCTGTCCCGGCCATGTTACCAGAAACGGCACCCGCACCCCGCCTTCCAATGTCGTCCGCTTGGACCCGCGCAGTGGCGTGTTCACCGCGCCATTCACCGTCACCCCATTCATCGTCGGCCCGCCGTTATCGCTGATGAAGCAGATCAACGTCCGCTTCTCCTGCCCCGTGGCCGCGAGTGATTTCCGTACTTTGCCGATCGCCTCATCCATCGCGAACATCATCGCCGCATACGTGCGCCGTTTGGTGTCCGTGATGCTCGCGAACTTCGCCAGCCGGTCCTCCGTGGCGTGCATCGGCGTGTGCACCGCGTTGAACGCCAGATACAGGAACCACGGCTTCTCTTTGTTCTTCTCCACAAACGCCACTGCCTCGCGCCCGAACGCATCCGTCGTGTAATCCATCTCCTTCACCGGCGTGGTTCCGCGCATGATGCCACCCGCATCGAAGAAACTGTGCGCTCCACCGAGAAATCCATAGAACTCCTCAAAGCCTCGCTTCTGCGGATGCATCATCTCCTGCGATCCCAGGTGCCACTTGCCCACCAGCGCCGTCGCATACCCCGCCGCTTTCAATCGGTCCGCGATGGTGCTTTCCGTAAGCGGCAATCCGCTGGCCGAACCGCCCGGATTGAACTCATGCCCGAACCGCGTCTGATACCGCCCCGTCAGCAACCCCGCGCGCGTCGGTGAACAATACGGCCCCGTCACGTAACCGCTGGTGAACTTCACCCCGTCCTTCGCCAGCGCATCCAGATGCGGCGTGGGGATGTCCTTGCACCCATGCAGTCCCACATCCGCATACCCCATGTCATCCCCCACGATGAACAGGATGTTCGGCTTCGGTTCCGCTGCACTGGCCATGACCAGCGAGGTGAGCAGCGCAAAAAATGTCACCAAATGTTTCCTCATAGCCGTTACTCCTTATTGGCAGGCCGAGCTTCGGCCTTCTTCTTGTTCTTTTTCTTCTTTGCTGGTTCCTCAGATTTGGCCGGTGTTGCCGCCTTTGGATCATTTTTCACCGGCATCTTCGCGCCCACTTCCTTCCGCCACGCGATCATCTTCGCGTGCAGCTCCTTCACCTTCTCCGGATGCTTCGCCGCCAGATTATGCTGCTCCCCGATATCGTCCTTCAGATTATACAGCTCCAACCGCCCATCCTCGAAGAACTCCATCAGCTTCCAATCTCCCGCCTGGATCAAACCCACCGGCGTCGTGCGCCAGGTATTCTCACCTGCGCCCAAGTAGCCGGGGAAATGCTGATAGATCGCCTCGCGCTTCAGCTTCGCATTCCCGTCCTTGAAGAGCGGCACCAAACTCTCGCCATCCAAAATGTAATTCTCCGGCTTCTTGCCCCCCGCCAATTCCAGCAACGTCGGATAGATATCCACATGGATGCCCGGCACATTGCACGAAGAGCCCGCCTTCACCTGCCCCGGCCAGCGCACGATGAACGGCTCGCGCGTGCCGCCTTCGTAGAGACTGCCCTTGCCACTGCGCAGCGGCGCGTTATCCGTCTTGTCATTCGATTTCTTGATGCCCTCGCGCACATAACCGCCCACGCCACCATTGTCGCTCGTGAAGATCACCACCGTGTTCTCCTCCAGCTTCAGCTCCTTCAGCGTCGCCATCACCCGGCCCACACTCTCATCCACGCTGTAGATCATCGCCGCATACGTCGGATCGTTATGCCCGCCCACACCGGGCTTTTGCTTGAACTTCTCGATCAGCTCCGGCTTCGCCTGATACGGCGAGTGCACGCCGAAATGCGGCAGATACAGGAAGAAATTCTCATCCTTCTTGCGCTTGATGAAATCCACCGCCTTGTCCGTCAGGAAATCCGCCAGATACGTCCCCGCCGGATACTCTGTCTTCGGCGATGTGCCAAAATCAAAATGTTTTCCCGCCGAAACGATTGCTTCATCGAAGCCGCGTTTGCCCGGATGATGATCGCCGCTTTCACCCAGGTGCCACTTGCCGAACATCGCCGTCGCGTAACCCGCCTTCTTCAGCGACTGCGCGATCGTGATCTTGTCCAACGGCAACTGCGTCACGTTATCCACCGGCCGCAACGGACGCGTGCTCCAGTCAAACCGGTCAATCCCGCCCACTGTATACACCCCCGTCCGTGGCGCGTATTGCCCGCTCAAAAGCGCCGCCCGCGTCGGCTGGCAATTCTGGCAGTGATGATAGTTCAGCAGCTTCATCCCTTGCGACGCCAGCTTGTCGATGTTCGGCGTCTCGTAATACTTGCTGCCGAAGCACGCCACATCCGTATACCCCAGATCATCCGCCATGATGAAGATGATGTTCGGCTTCTTCGCCGTCGCCGCGGTGGCCAATGAACCCCAAGCACTTAACAGCAAACACACGATGATCACCCAACTCCAGTGAGTGAGCGATGAACCAAGCGTGTTCAACCCGTCAACAGGTAGGGCGTCGCTGTCCTCAGCGCGCCGCCGCCGAAGCTCAGCCTGCCCAAAACCAAAGGCTGCCGCTCGCCGTTGCATAAAAGTGTCTTCGTCGAAACTTCCTTTGAACTTTGAGTTTTGAGCTTTGAACTTCTTCATAAAGTGTTTCCGTTCAGACGCTACGCCTCGTCCGCAAGTTTCAGGGATTTCCGTCATCCTGACCGATTCTATCGCCCCGCGCAAGCACCCGCACCGCCTCATGGTAGGGCTGGCTGTCCTCAGCCAGCCGCCGCCGAAGCCATATTGCGCGGAACTTTGCGTCAACCTCACTGACGTCAGCAGACCTCCGCGTTTAAGAGCATTTGGAGATCGGGTGAAGCAAAGTCGTCTGGCCCAAGACACACCGCTCTCGTGCTCCTTCCTTTCCGGATGATTCTCCCCGTGAAACTTTCCCCGCATACTCTCTTCCTCTTTATGGCTGGTCTGTCGGCTTTCCCGACACACTCCTTGCCTGTCTATATAGACTCCGCCCACCCGAAAAAGTTTCAAAAATAATCAGAAAAATCTCACGAAAACCAATGCGCCAAAATGTGTCACGAACTGCGCCAAATCGTCCCACTTTTCGTAGGCCGAAATGCCTATGCGCCAACTGCGCCAAAATGTCCCACTTTCGATATTTGAGGGTTGGGCGTATTGGCCACTGGTGCAACCAGTTTTTGAGCTTTGGCCCGGCCCCCCCTCAACGCTCAACTCTCCAAGCTCAACTACCCCATCCCCACCTCGGCACATGTGCACAAGTGCCGAGGTATTCTACCGATTCCCCCTGAACCCACCCCGCTGCTCCCCATCGTCCTGTCGTGGTCCCCCATCGTTCTCGTCCTCGTCGTCCTCGAACCCGCCCCCTCGTAGCGCGGGCCTCCGGCCTGCCGTCCGGGCAGTCCGTCCCGGCTGCCCCCTTTGGAGTGCGGAGGCTTGCCTCCG
>JAEYXS010000113.1 GCA_023431185.1 Verrucomicrobiota bacterium | reverse complement strand
ATACGCTCTCCCTCTCCCCAAGGGAGAGGGCCGGGGTGAGGGGAAAGAGAGCTTCCATGTTCACCAGAACCGCAGGATTGGCATTGCTCGTTTTATCCTTCGTTTTAAACCCCTCCAGCCTTAACGCCCAAGAAGCAACAAGCGCGGAAATCCAGCTCGCCCAAGCCAAGAAGAAGAAAGCCAAGAGTGCGCCCAAGAAAGGGAAGGCCGCTCCTAAAACCGCCGTGCAGCAAACGGGCAACGTCCGCGTCATCGATCTGCCAACGGTCTTGCGGCTCGCGGGAGCGCAGAATCTGGATGTGCAACTGGCGCAAGCACAATTAAGCGAGGCCAAGGCGAAGCATGAGATCGCCCGGCAACGCTTCTTCCCCTGGATCATGCCGGGTTTGGCGTATCGCCGGCACGACGGCCAGATCCAGGATGTTAGCGGCAATATGTTCACGGCGAGCAAACAGTCTTACAACGCCGGTGCGAATGTCTCGGCTCAGTGGGAGCTGGGCGATGCCATTTATGGCCAGCTTGCCGAGAAGCAACGGGCCAAGGCGGCGGACCATCAGCTCGAGACAGCCACACAGGCCAATGTCTATCAGGCCGCCCAGGATTATTTTGAACTCGTGAAGGCCGGTGCCCAGATGGGAGTCGCGCAGGAATCCATCCGCGTGGCGAATGACTACGCCAAGCAACTTGATGGCGCGGTGAAGGCTGGACTCTCTTTCAAAGGTGATCAGTTGCGTGTGCAGGTGCAGGCCGAGCGCTATCAACTGACCTTCCGGCAAATTCAGGAGCGTCGTCGAATCGCGTCCGCCCGGCTGGCGCAGACGCTGAATCTCGATCCTACGATTGAACTCGCTGCGGCGGACAATGAACTCGCACCTTTGAATCTTTTGCCTGCGAACAGCGCCTTGGCTTCGCTTGTCGCGCAGGCCATGAACAACCGGCCCGAGCTTAAGCGCCAGAATTCTCTGCTCGAAGCGGCGAATGATGAAAAGCAGGGTGCCAAGTATGGACCGCTGATTCCTACGGTTGGTGCGCAGATGTATCTCGGCGGCTTGGGCGGCGGTGTGAATGACAGTTGGGGTAACTTCAAAGACACGCAGGATTACCAGATCCTTTTCGGCTGGAAGATCGGGCCCGGCGGTCTTTTTGACAAAGGCCGCATCAAAGCCAGCGAAGCCCGGCTGGAACAGGCGAAAATCCTTTCTGAAAAAGCCGGTGATGAGATCGTCCGTCAGGTCGTGGAGCAACACACCCGCGTGAACTCTTTGGCGGACCAGATGAAGCTCGCCCAACAAGCCCTAGATCTGGCGCAGAAGACCGTGCAGCTCACCCGTGAGCGCAAAAGCTTCGGTGTCGGTGTGGTGCTGGAGAACATCCAGGCCGAGCAGGAGCTGAACCGTGTGCGTAACGAATACTTCGAAGCCGTCGCCGAGCACAACAAGGCCCAGTATGGTTTGGCCCGAGCCATCGGTCGGGTGACACCTTGAGCGCTTCCATTCCTAAATAATTACCCGGATTTAGCACCACCTCGTTCGTGATGGTGCTTTTTGTGTCACGGAATCGTAACGCCCGTGACATCTTCCCGCAATTTCCCCCAGCCATATTCTTCCCGCTGTCGGTTATTTTCCGATGGTTTGGGTTGAATCGTTGGCTCCTGTTTGAGTTGGCGATTGTCCTCATTGGGCGGGGACAGGCAGGTTCCGGAAATAAACTTAGGACGAGTGTGCAATCCGGAGCCTGCCTTTATTCCCAAGCTAGGAAGAGAAGGCTGCGCCATGATAACGGAAACGGCAAGCACCGCTTCGTCTGGTGATCCAGCAACATCTTGTAAATCAAGGGGTTCTGCTAATTACACCCCTTGGCGTGAGCATCCTGGTCAACGGCCGGGACTGCTGTATCTGCTGCGCTTGCGGGAACATCGGCGGCTGCAACAACTGCGCAAAAAAGCCGACCGGCTGGGCTTCGTAACACAATTGTAACAATTGCGTCACGGACCCGTAACCCGCCCGGCTTGTTATGCGGGCGCACTTGTTGAAGATATATATGCACAAACGTCCTTACATGATGGCGGCGGGAATGGCCGGGTTACTGGCCCTTACCGCGCAAACACAGGCGCAATCCTCGGATGCCCTGCTCGATAAACTGGTGGAAAAAGGCATTTTGACCGTGAAGGAAGCTGGCGAGCTGCGTGAGGAGACCGACCAAGGTTTCTCGCAGGCGTTGCAGACCCGCATGGGCATGCCTGAGTGGGTGACGGCGTACAAGCTGGGGGGCGATTTCCGCGCCCGCTACGAAGGCTTCTACTCCGGTAACGCCACCTCCGCCGATCGTAATCGTTTCCAATATCGTCTCCGGTATGGCGTCACGGCTAATGTGCTGGAGAACATGGAAGTGGGTTTCCGCCTCGCCAGCATCGGCGACACGGCTGGTAACCAGATCTCCTCCAACAACACTTTCGATAACAACGCCTCCAAGAAGGGCATTGCTATCGACATGGCTTATGGCAAGTGGACGCCCATCGACAACGGCACTTGGGTCACGAAGTTCACGGTGGGCAAGATGGAGAACCCCTTGGAGATCAATCCGACCTTCGTGGATCAGGATTACACCCCTGAAGGCTTCGGCCAGCAGATCACGTATCGTGTGCATCAGAACCATGACCTGCAATTCAACGCCGGCCAGTTCGTGCTGGATGAGAGCGGCACGTCGGCGGATGCCTACATGCTGGGCGCGCAGTTGAAGTGGGACGCCCGCTGGTCGCAGAAGTTGCAATCGAGCGCGGGCATCATGGCCCTGACCATCCCGGGGCGCACGGTGCTGGCGGAGGCCGGTTCCGGCCTGTTGGACATAGGTGAGGGTAATACCCGTGTCCCGGCCGGCGGCCCTCCGCTGTATAACTTCGATCCGATCATCGCCGATGCCTCGGTGACCTATACCTTCGACAAGGCCCCGTTCTACAATGGCGCGTTCCCGGTGCGTCTGGCGGGTTCCTACCTGAACAACCCTTCCGCTCCGCAGGACAACGAGGGCTACTCGGTGAAGCTTACGCTGGGCAAAGCCAGCAAGCGCAAGACGTGGGAGATCAGCTATGAACTACGCGAGTTGCAGGCGGACGCCATCTACGAGGAATTGCCGGAATCGGACTTCAACGCCTATACCCAGGCGGCGGGTGCCTTCGGCAACCGCACCGGTTATGTGAACGGCACCAACGTGCGCGGTCACATCATCAAGGCCGGCTACTCGCCGTATGACTCGTTCGCGATTTTCGTTACCCTGTGGATGACGGAAAACATCCACGAAAGCCCTGCCGGTTCAGACAGCAACGCCCAACGCTTGCAGGTGGACGCCATCTGGAAATTCTAAAGCAAACCCTAAACTTAATTCGAACCTTTTATGAATATGAAAACACTGCTCGCCGGCCTCACGGGCCTGCTCTTCGCCGCGCAAGGTGCGCTGGCTGGTAATATCACAGTCAAAGGCTCCGATACTTTGGTCATCCTTGGTCAAAAGTGGGCCGAGGTCTATATGGCCAAGAATCCGGATGTCAAAATCCAGGTCACGGGCGGCGGTTCCGGCACCGGCTTTGCCGCGCTGCAGAACAAGACGACCGACCTGGCCAACGCTTCGCGCCCGATCAAGCCGAAGGAATCGACCGCCTGCGTGGTGGCTTTCAAGGCTCGGCCCAAGGAATACAAGGTCTGCCTGGACGGGCTCTCCGTCTATGTAAATGAGAAGAACCCGGTGAAAGAACTCAGCTTGGAACAACTTGAAGGCATCTTCACGGGCAAAATCACGAATTGGAAGGAAGTCGGCGGACCGGATGCGAACATCGTGGTTTACAGCCGCGAAAACAGTTCCGGCACCTACGAGTTCTTTAAAGATCATGTGCTGCAGGGCAAGGACTTCACCGCCCGCGCCCAGACGATGCCGGGCACGGCTGCCGTGCTGCAGGCCGTGGCCAAGGATGAGAAGAGCATCGGTTACGGTGGTGCCGCCTACGGTGCCGGTGCCAAGCATCTGAACATCAAGAAAGATGCCAACAGCCCGGCCGTGGAACCAACGGAAGAAAATGTCGTCAGCGGCAAATATCCGATCTGGCGCTATCTTTACATCTATCTGAATCCGGCCTTGGACAAGGGCGAGATCGCCGCTTATCTGAACTGGATCTGCAGCGATGAGGGCCAGAAGGTGGTCAAGGACGTGGGCTATTACCCGCTCCCGAAACAGTTCCGCACCAACTAAAAAGATTCGCTTCCGGAAGTTCCTCCGGCGATAAACGCGGGGCGGAACGGGCTGCCACTGGACAATGCCAGCGACCTGTTCCGCCCCGACCAGTTTTTAAAGAGTGACGATGTTGACGACGCAAAATAAAAGCTCCCGTTCCCATGGGTGGATGGGGCTGCACCGCGGCCACAAAGCCCGCCCCCTTGAGTGGCTGGTGGAGAAGGGGATTTTCCTCGTGGCCTCGACGACCATCGTCATGGTCTTTCTCATTTTCCTGTTCGTGGCGCGCGAGGCCTTCCCCATTTTCATGGGCACGATGGACAGTTCCTCCCGGATGGAGCAGGTCAGCATGGAGCAGATGGGGAAGATGAGCCCCGCTGAATTGCAGAAACTGCTCGGCGTCAGCGCCAAGGAGTATGCCGAGCTGGACAAGGATACCATCAAGCTCCTGATGGAAGTGAAGATTGAGGAGATCGCCGCCGCGCCGAAGGACAAGGACGTGGCGGTGAACACAACCAGTTGGCGCTATTTGCTCCTGCCGTACCAGTGGAGTGACTATGACAAACCAGTTTACATGTGGCAGCCGGTCTCGCAGATCCATAAATATAACATCATCCCGCTGCTCATCGGCAGCCTGAAGACGACCTTGGTGGCGTTACTGGTTTCCGTGCCGCTTTCGCTCGGTGCCGCCATCTATGTCTCGCAGTTGGCGGGCCCCCGGATCAAGGAATGGCTGAAACCAACGATCGAATTGCTGGCGGGCATCCCCTCAGTGGTGATGGGTTTCTTCGCGCTGATCGTGATGGCCACCGTCCTGCACAAAGTTTTCGGATATGAATCACGTCTTAATGCCTTTGTCGCCGGTATCGCCCTTGGGCTGGCCATCATCCCGGTGGTGTTCTCCATCGCGGAAGATGCGCTCACCAGCGTGCCGCGCGCTTACACTCAGGCGGCACTGGCTTTGGGCTCCTCCCGCTGGCAGGCGGCGTGGCAGATCGTGTTGCCCGCTGCACTTCCCGGTGTCTTCGCCGCCGTGGTCCTGGGCTTCGGCCGCGCCATCGGTGAAACGATGATTGTGCTGATGGCCAGTGGTAACGCGGTGATCGTCTCGGGCAGTATTTTTGATTCCGCCCGTACGATGACGGCGACCATCGCCGCCGAGCTGGCGGAAGCGGTCTTCGGCGGTCACCATTATCGCATGCTGTTCATGCTGGGCGCACTGCTGTTCGTGGTCACGTTCCTCTCGAACCTCTTGGGTGACGTCATCATCCACAAATTGAAGAACAAGCTGGAGGGAAAGCATTAGGCCATGGATACGCAAACCCCCATGTTGTCTTTTGACCGGCCCGGCCCGGAAGGCAGAAATTTCAAGGCCCAGAAGTTCGATGCCTGGTCGTTCTTTTTCAGCGGGCTGACAGGGCTTGCTACACTGATCATCCTGGCGATGCTGGCCGTCATCCTTTTCAACGTCCTTATCAATGGATGGCCCGGGATGTCCTGGCGGTTCCTCTCTTCCAGTGCAGACCAAGACATGTTCGATGTGGACAAGGCAGGCGTTTTGCCGATGATCGTTGGCACGACCATTCGCGTCATCCTCATGACGATTTTTGTGATTCCGATCGGCGTGATCACGGCGGTTTACCTGACGGAATACGCGCACACGACTTCCATCTGGACTCGCATCATCCGGGGCGCGGTGAACAACCTCGCCGGTGTCCCTTCCATCGTCTTCGGCCTGTTCGGCCTCGGTTTCTTCATCAGTTTCGTGGGCGGGCATATCGATGACGATCTGCTCCGGACCACCGAACCGGTCTGGGGGAAACCCGCCATCCTTTGGGCCTCGATGACGCTCGCTGTGATGACGCTGCCCGTGGTGATCGTGGCCACGGAGGAATCCTTGAAGGCGATCCCGCAAGGCTTGCGCGAGGCGAGTCTGGCGCTGGGTGCGACCAAGCTGGAAACCATCGTCAAGATCGTGTTGCCGCAGGCGTTGCCGGGCATCTTGACCGGCGGCATCCTTTCGGTGAGCCGGGCGGCGGGTGAAGTCGCGCCCATCCTGTTCACTGGCGCCGCCTACTACATGGCAAGCTATCCCAAGGCTTTAACGGACCAGTTCATGGACTTGGGCTATCACGTCTTCATTCTGTCTACGCAGTCACCGAACATCGAGCAGACCCGCCCCATCCTGTATGCGACGGTGCTGGCGCTGCTGGTATTAACCTTTGCTTTGAATATCGTGGCGATTCTGGTCCGTGCGCAGATGCGTCGGAAGATGCGCCTCCTTGGTCATTGATCTGCCGTTTATGGCTGAAACTAACATTCCCAATCTGAAAGTTGAAGTGGGCTCCAATTCGCGTGGCCCAGCGGATGGTGCCGTGTCCGAGCCTATCATCGAGACGAAGGATCTGTCCCTTTATTACGGCCCATCGAAGGCGCTCAAGGAACTTTCCCTGACCATCAAGGAGAAGCAGGTCACCGCGTTCATCGGGCCTTCTGGATGCGGCAAGTCCACCTTCCTGCGCTGCTTCAACCGCATGAACGACCTGATTGATCATGTGAAGATCACCGGCAAGATCACGATTGCCGGTCATGACATCTACGGCCCGGATGTGGACGTCATCGAGCTGCGCAAGCGCGTGGGCATGGTCTTCCAGAAGTCCAATCCCTTCCCCAAGTCCATCTACGAGAACATCGCTTACGGCCTGCGCCTGCACGGGACCAAGAATAAGGCAGAGCTGGATGAGGTGGTGGAGCGGAGCTTGCGTGGGGCCGCCCTCTGGGACGAGGTGAAGGACCGCCTGCATTCCAGCGCTTTGGGTCTCTCCGGCGGCCAACAGCAGCGTCTTTGCATCGCCCGGGCCATCGCCATCAAACCCGAGATCATCCTGATGGACGAGCCGGCCTCGGCGCTCGACCCCATCGCCACCGCCAAGATCGAGGACCTTATCCTCGATCTGAAGCGGGAGTTCACCATCGTCATCGTCACGCATAATATGCAGCAGGCGGCGCGCATCTCGGATTATACCGCGTTCTTCTACATCGGTGAACTCATCGAGTACGATGCGACCTCCAAGATCTTCACCAACCCTTCCAAGAAACAGACGGAAGACTACGTCACCGGCCGTTTCGGTTGATGAGATGCTTGCTGAAACCGGACAAGTGTTCATATTCCTCCTATGCAGACGCACTTCGAACGCGAACTGGACCAACTCAAGGAAAAGCTCCTTACCATGTCCAGCCATGCCACGTCCAATGTGGCCAATGCCATCAAAGCCCTCGTGGACCGTGACGATGACCTCGCGCGCAAAGTCATCGAATCTGACAGCGTACTCGATACCATCGAGAAGGAGATCGACGAGATGGCCATCCATCTGCTGAGCAAGGCACCGCTCGCCTCCGATCTCCGCCTCATCACGGTGGCGATGAAATGCAGCCACCACTTGGAGCGCGTCGCGGATGAAGCCACCACCATCGCCCGCCGAAGCATCGAACTCAGCCAAGAGCCGCAACTCAAGCCCTACGTGGACATCCCCCGCATGGCGAACATGGCCCTCGAGATGATGAATGAAGGTCTCGCGGCCTTTGTGAACCGCAGTTCTGAGCGCGCCCGCGCGGTCATCCCGCGTGACAAGGAGGTGGACGCCCTCAACAAGCAACTCCACCGTGAACTCGCCAGCTACATGATCGAGAAGCCCACGACCATTTCACGCTGCCTGAACCTCATGGTCATCTCCAAGAGCCTCGAACGCATCGCCGATCACGCGACGAACATCGCGGAGGAAGTCGTCTATCTTTTCGAGGCGAAGGACATCCGCCACACTGGCAAAGGGCAGGGGAGCAACCCGCCGGACGCCTCTGCTTCATCGCCAGCGACGAACTAGCTCACACGTCCTGCGGTTTCACTAGATGTACGGGCCGCCTCGTCTGGCTCAGCACGGCTTGTGCCACGGAGCCCATTAGGCTACCTTTCAAGCCCGTATGACCATGGGTGGCCAGACAGATGGCATCCGCGCCCAACCGTTCCGCCGCCTGTACGATCGCTTTTGCCGCATCGCGGCTCTCCACCAACTCGATCTCGCTCTCGATGCCATGCTCCGCCGCTTCAGCGGGGATCAACTCCGCCAGCTTCGCTTCCACCTGACGTTTCAATTTCGCCCACTCCTTCTTCGTTGGACGTTTCTTTTCGAGATGCCCGCCGATCAGCGGATTCGGCAATTCATTCGTCGGCAGCACATGGAGCAGATGCACCACGCCACCGGCCCGTGAGAGGCTGAACGCCTGGCGCACGGCCGAGTTGCCGAGCTTCGAGAGATCCGTCGTCACCAGCACCCGGCTCACTGGATGGATGCCGACATTGACACCGGTCACAGACATGGGCACGCACAGCACGTTCGTCTTGCAGGTATGCAGCAGACCGCGCGAGAACGACGTGTGCCAGAGCCGTGAAGGACCGTGCCGTTGATGCGTGCCGGTGATGACCAGATCCGCACCTTTGCTGTTCGCCACGTGCGCTACCGCGTAATCCGGCCGGCCCAAGTTCGGTTCGATCTGGATGCTCAACCGGATGTCGCCTAGAATATCTTCCACCTTGCGGCGCAAGTCGCGCTCGATCACCCGTTCGACTTCTGGGTCATTGCTCACCAGCGAGGCTGGTCCTTTCAGGCCGAGCCGCGCCCGCTCTTCCAGCGGTGAATCCACGTAGACGACCGTCAATTCGCACGGCCCGATCTTTTGCAGTGACTTCACGAACAGCAGCGCGCCATCTGAGGCGGGCGAGAGATCGCACGCCACCAAGACGCGCAAAGGCCGCTCACCCGCCGCCCAATCCTCGAACGGAGCCGCATCCCTTACCACCAATGTCGGCACATGCGCCCCTTCCGCGACCCGTTCCGAAACGCTCCCGAGCAACCAGCGCATCGGCGTCGTGCGGCTGTGTGAGGACACCACGGCCAGGCGGACAAAATCCGGCTTCGCCTTTTCCACCAGACAATCGTAAGCTGCGCCCGTCATCAGATTCTCCTCCACCGTCACGCCCGTCGCCCGGAGCCGCTTCGCTTCCGCCTTCAGATTGCGCTGGGCAGCCGTGGCGATCTCTGCCAGCACCCGCGGCGAAAAATCCTCAAATCCGCTCCGGTCATACACATGCGTCAGCACGATGCTTTCGCCCCACGCATTGGCCAGCGCGGCAGCTGCGTTGGCAGCCTGCACCGCCTGATCCGAGAAGTCCGTGCCTACCAAGATTCTCATGTCATTCTCCTGTTAGATTCTGCGTTAACCTTCCCTCAATTCCGCCGCTTTGCACACCGTATCTTGCTGGTTGATGCGCAAGGCTTGTTTTGTTGTTGTGCGCGTTGTTTTGGATGCGCTCCAGCATCCACAGAACCACCGCGAACTCAATCCCATTTATCTGCAGCATAATCTATCAGATAGCGCTGTCTTTGGACTGCTTTTGATTTGAAAGTGTTCAACGTAGCTTGGTTAGATAAATAAACATTTCAGTTTTCCAAGTGTCTGGATGTTTCTTCTGATACGAATCATGCCCCGTGTCCTTGAATACGTGAAACCCTGCATCCTTCGGCAGATTCTTTCGCACCGCTTCGATATCCGTCAACGTCACGCGTGCGTCGGTATCGCCAATCAGCAGCAGGGTGGGGTAGTTCACTGCCTTGGCATACTCTGCCGGGTTGTGCTCGAACCCGTCGAACCCATGTTGCTTGCCACCCCAGAACACCAGCAAGTGCGCCAGCGGAAACGTCGGCAGCTTCATCGCGCGAAACCGGTTGCCCGTGGTGGTGAGCAAGCTGTTGAAGGGGCATTCCAGGATCAAGCCATCAGGGGTCACATCTTCATGCGCCACGGCTCGTAGAATGGCGGCCGCTCCCATTGAAGAACCCAGCAGCACGATCTTCTTCCCTGCGGTCCGTTCTCTCACGAAACGGAAACTGGCCGCTACGTCCTTGCCTTCCTCCCAACCGATGCTCGTCGTATCGCCTGCTGAACCGCCGTTCCCGTGGAAGTCCACCAGCCAGCATTCACAGCCAAGCTCGTACAGCGCGTTCGCCGTCTCCAGTTGTGAATCCTTCGCCGCCGCATAGCCATGGAACAGCACCACCACCGTTTTCGCTGTTGTGTTTGGAATTTGCCATGCCTCCAGCTCCAATCCTCTCGCTCCGGCAAAGCGATGCGTCTCAAACATGAGTCCGATGTCTTTTGGGTTCCGCTGATTCTCTGGTCGGGGGATGGAAACGCCGGTGAAGAGCACTTTTACTTTGCCGAGGCTGGAAAGATTTTCAGGTGGCTCAGTGCGCTCGCCACCGCTGCGGACGAAATGCGTCATCGCCCACACCTGCCGATACGCCATCACATTCAGGAGGATAAAACCAGCCAGCAGGAACAACCCGCAGATGATGAAGATTTTGCGCCACCGCCTCCGCATGGGTTCAGTCTGCCACAGGAACGGCAAATGGTGAAACCGTTAAATCCGAGCAACGCCGCCTAGCCCGTCGCAATCTTCTTATACGGCTCGCCTTCGTTCAGCGTCGGGCGTTCCGGGCGGCCGCGATACTTGTACACCAGCCCCATGTTATCCAGGCCCATGAGCCAGAGCATCGTGGCGTGCAGGTCATGCACATGCAGCCGTTGATCCACCGCGTGCAGCCCCAGATCATCCGTGCTGCCGATGGTTTGCCCGCCCTTCACCCCGCCACCGGCGAACCACATCGTGAAGCCCGTCGGATTATGGTCGCGCCCATCGCCCTTCTCGGACATCGGCGTGCGCCCGAACTCGCCACCCCACACGACCAGCGTATCCTCCAGCAAGCCGCGCGATTTCAAATCTTTCAAGAGGCCGGCGATCGGCCGGTCCGATGACAGGCAGAGCTGCGAATGGTTCTGCTCCATCTTGCTGTGTGAATCCCATTTGCTGCCCGCGCCGTGATAAAGTTGCACGAAGCGCACACCGCGCTCCACCATCCGGCGCGCCAGCAGGCACATGCGGCCGTACGTGGCCGTCTCCTTCTGGTTCATGCCGTAGAGTTCCTTCGTCGCTTCGGTCTCCTGGCTCAGGTCCACCACTTCCGGGGCGGCCGCCTGCATGCGGAAAGCCAGTTCGTAGCTCTGGATGCGTGCTTCCAGCTCCGTCTGCTCCGGATGCTGGCTGGCATACCCGCGGTTCACCTGGTTCAGGAAATCCAGCTTGCCGCGCTGCTGCATCGGCGTGATTCCTTCCGGCGTGTTCAGGTTCGGGATCGGCTCCGAGCCGCCTTGCAGACGGATGCCCTGATACAGTGCGGGCATGAATCCGGCGCTCCAGTTGCGCGGCCCGTTCACCACGCTGGACTGATTGTCCTGCATGACGACATAAGCCGGCAAATCCGTGTTCTCCGTGCCGAGACCATAGCTCACCCAGGCACCGAGCGAAGGCCGTCCGCCCAAAATGGACCCTGTGTTCATCTGGCAAACGCCGGAGGAATGGTTGATGCCATCCGCCACGCATGAACGCACCACCGCGATGTCATCCACACACGTGGCGATGTTCGGCAGCCAATCGGAGACCCAGATGCCGCTCTGTCCGTGCTGCTTCCAGGTGCGCTTGCACTCCAGCAAGGGCGAATTCACCTCGCCCATCGCCGTGATGACCTTGCCGAAGCTCGGCGGCAGCGGCTGGCCCGCAAGCCGGTTCAATTCCGGCTTCGGGTCGAAGAGATCGATATGGCTCGGGCCGCCTTCCATGAAGAGGAAGATCACGCTCTTGGCCTTGGCCGGCAGTTGCGCGGGCTTGCCTACGAGCGGCGACTTTACCGTGTTCGCCAGGCCGGACGATTGCCCCATCAGGTAGCTCAACGCCAGCGAGCCGAAGCCCAAGGCGCCGCGCGAAAGGAAATCGCGCCGCGTATAGATCGGGTCGTAACGATGGCACCGGGGATCAGATGACTTCTTCATGCTTACACCTATTCGACGTAAAGGAACTCATTCGAATTGAGCAAAATGTGGCAAAAATCCATCAACGCGGTCTTGCGCACATCCACCTTCGTTTTGGCGAACGTGGACGAGGGACGGATGTCCAACCCGTGACCAGTCGCATCGCGGAAGACGTCTGGCTTCGCCTCGAACTGCCAGTAACCTACCACATGTTTGTTCAGTGTCTCGGAGGTGAACAGGATCTGGTCCACGCCCAGCGCTTTGTTCGAGAGCCGTACATCGTCGATCAAGCCGTCGAAGAACGACTGCCCCTGGCCGGTGCGTCCGCCGATGGTGAATGGATTCTTGCCCGCGTAACCGCCGGTGACCGTGTGATTGATCTTGGCCACCAGCAGCGGCTCGTCGTCATTGGACAAGTCTTTCACGTAGAACGAGACTTCCCCCGGCTTGCCATCCTTGGCCAGCTTCACGGCGGCCGCGATGTAATACGGCTTGTCCAGCGAGATGTGCTGGTCGGAGAAGATCGCTTCATTGGCCACCTTGCCGTCCAGCTTCGTGCCCGTCAGTTGCAGCACCAGCGTCTGCGGCTTGCGGCGTGAGCCTTTGCCCGTGATGCCGAAGGCCCAGCCCGGTTGCGCCTCGTTGCCCGTCCAGTTCGCGGCGACCGTGCGCACGGAACCGTTCTCATAGATGGAGCGCACCAGCACGAAGGCTTCGATGGTGAATTCATTCGTAGGCATGATGCCGGCGGCCGGCACCTCGAAGCGGCTCTGCGGCCCTTCCGGTGACATCACGGCCGCCTGGCCATCGCGATAGGGGAGCTTGTCATAGAGGAACGCCGCCTTCGCCGAACCGGCGCGCACCGGATCAATGCGTTCTTCCTGACCCTTGATGAACTGCACCGCTGCCGTCGTTTCCTTCGGCGTCGGATTGCGTCCATACGCGAGCTGGAAGGCGTACTCGACCATCCGGGATTCGTCCGCCGAACCTTCTTTCTCCAGGCGCTCCGCGAACGCCTTCGCGCGTTGCAGCATCAACTGGCTGTTGATGAGCAGGAGCGATTGCACCGGTGTGGTCGTGGTATCACGGGCGGAAGCGCTGTTGAACCACAGCGGCGCATCGAAGACATCCAGCAGCGGATCACGCGTGTTCCGCATGATGCGTGTGTAGATGGAGCGGCGCGGCTCTGTGGCGATGACACCCGGACCGCCAGCTTTATCTTCTAGTTCACCGGTCACGGCAAAGACCGCATCCCGGATCTGCTCGGCATCCAGGCGACGCACATTGGCGCGCCAGTAGAGTTTGTTCTCCGGGTCCTTCAGCTTGCCGACTTCCATCTGCGGATGCGTCACGGCCTGGCGATATGTGGCCGAGAGCATGATTTGTTTGTGCAATTTCTTGATGCTCCAGCCTTCTTTCACAAAATCCACGGCGAGCCAGTTGAGCAGATCCGTGTGCGACGGTTCTTCGCCCAGCTTGCCCAAATCACTGGCGCTCGAGGCCAGACCCCGGCCGAAGTGATACTGCCAGATGCGGTTCACGATCACGCGGGCGGTCAACGGATTGTCCGGCTGCGTGAGCCACTCGGCTAAAGCCGCCCGGCGACCCGTTGAATTCGGGGCCGTCGGCACCGGCTTGATGGTGGCCGGACGTTCATCCAGCACGCTCAGGAAACCCGGCTCCACCGGTTCTTTACCCTTCTTGGGAATGAGCACGGGCGGTGCCTTGGGGCCAAGGTCAGTGGCGGCCAGCACGATGGGCAATTCCGCCGGTTTCTCTTTGTCGAACTGCGCGAGCTGTTTCTTCAGGGCCAGATAGCGGTCTTTGTCCTCGCCCTTGATGGTCCGCTCCATGCGCTCGTATTCATAGGTCACCTGCCGGTAGGCGAGTTCGGCCAACTGATGTTCGAGCGGGTCGCGCTCGGCCACCGGCTTGTGGATCATCGCCTGGATGTCCTCGGGGAACATGATGATGGCCTTGTGCGCCGCATTCGGGCGGTACTTGGCTTCGATCTCCTCGATCTCCTTGCGGATTTCCGCCGTCTTGGTCTCCCAAACGGCCAGCTTGGCGTTGTAATCAGCCTTCTCCTTTTCTGTCGCCGCGATCAGGTCCTCACGGGGCAGGATGGGGGCGAAGAAAGCTTGCAAGCGGAAGTAATCCTTCTGCAACAGCGGGTCATACTTGTGATCGTGACAACGGGCGCATTGCAGGCTCAGGCCGAAGAACACATCACCGGTGGTGTCGGTGATGTCGTTCATGATGGTGGTCCACTGGCCGCGCACATCCCGGTTGTTATACTCGTAGATCCAGTGGCGCAGATAACCGGTGGCTACCAGTGCCTCTGGATTGTTTGGATACAACTCATCACCCGCGAGCTGCTCCTTCACGAAAAGATCGTAGGGTTTGTCCGTGTTGAAAGCCTTGACCACGTAATCACGATAGCGCCAGGAAAGCGGGCGATATTCATCCAGGCGGTAACCGTCAGAATCCGCATAACGCACCAAGTCCAGCCAATGTCGCGCCCAACGTTCACCATAGCGCGGACTGGCGATCAACCGGTCGATCAGTTTCTCGTACGCATCCGGTGAATTGTCGTGCAGGAAATTGTCCACTTCACCCGGCGTCGGCGGCAGGCCCGTGAGATCGAACGTCACCCGGCGGATCAGCGCGCCTTTCTCCGCCTGATTGGCCGGCATGAGCCCCTCTTTTTCCAGTCGCGCGAAAATAAAGCGGTCCACCTCGTTCTTCGACCAGCCGTTGTCCTTCACATTCGGCACGGCCGGTTGCTTCAAGGGCTGGAAGGACCACCACTGACGGTCTTCATCCGTGATCTTGCCGCGCGGCTTGATCTTGGAGAGATCCGATCCGGGCCAAGGTGCGCCCTGGCGAACCCACTCCACGAGGTAATCGATCTCCTCCTCGCTCAGCTTGGGCTTCTTGGCCGGCATCTTGAGGTGATCATCCGTGTGCTTGACGGCTTTGATGAGCAGACTCTCATCCGGCTTCCCGACCACGATGGCCGGGCCACTATCACCGCCCGTGATGAAGCCGCCCAAAGTGTCCAGCACCAGCCCGCCCTTCATCTTGTTTCCGGCATGGCTATGGCACTCAAAGCACTTCCCCTGCAGCACCGGCAATACCTTGTCCTCGAACAAGACTCGCTGGGCGGCGCTGATGGTCGCAGCCTGCGCGGCCCCGCTCAGAGCACCGGCGGTCAATATGGTCAGAAGTATCTTCATCTCGTTATGAAACTTACTTGATTCTCAACGTCGGCGGCTTCGCCGACGGGTGTTCTTTGGACGCAAATGCGTGCACCAGACCTTGTGGGTTTCTTTCCCCAGTTTCGCGTACCAAAATGAACGTTACCAGTCCGTTTTTGTCCGCCCTGATGAACTCCGCCAAGGCCGGAGAACTGATGGTCAAGGGACCGCCTGCGCGCCCTACCGGCATGAGGAACTCCGCCAGCCGTTTGGTTTTCTCGGTCAGCACCCCACCGTCTGTGCAGGCGGGGGACAAACCCCAGAGCAAGCCATCCTCCGGCCAAGTGTCCAAGGACTCATCGGTGATGCCATAAATGGCAAACTGTGCATCCGGCACCAAGGAAGCGAAGCCCAGGCCACTGGGTTCCGGATCCAGCACCAGTTCCACCGAGTTCAGCTTGGCCGCTTCGATCTGCGAAACATCGAACGTGAGGAATGCCCGGCGTTCATTCCTGCTGCTTTCGGGAATGTCGCTGTGCTTCACCATGATGAGCGGGTGAGCGCCCGTCGGCCCATGGGCATCACCGCGACGGGCATAGGCATCCTTGCCGCGACCGAAGGATGTTGGGATGGCCGTCCAGCCGTCGGCTTCCATCGTGGTGGGTTGCTGACGCTTCGGTTCTAAATCGGCGGTGTTCGTGGCTTGCCCGTGCTGCATCCCTTTGCCTTCGGTCAGCCGGCGGATCTCGTTGCCGTTGAGGTCATTCACTTTCACTTCACCTTCGAAGACGAACACTTGTGAGTTGCCGGTTGATCCGATGGTCACGCCGAAGCGCGTGCCGAGGTCCACCAGCTTCAAGTCCGGGGTATCAATGGTGAAGCCGTGCGCCGGTTCTGGCACATCCGCCGTCACGGACCCCTCGAGCAACTGGCAATGCATCTTGTCCAGTATCTTGATCTTGGCCGGAGCTTCCATGGTTACGGTCGCTCCGCTCTCAAACTTCAGCGTCGCCATGCCTTCCAAAAGATTCAGCGTGCCTGCCTGGAGCTGGGCATTCTCTACCGTGGGCAGATCAGAGCCCGCCCACTTGCAATTGTGCGCCTGGATCAAGGTAGCCACGGTCTCAGGAGGCGCTTCCCGGGGGGCAAGGAACAGGCTGAACAGCAGGGTGATGCCAGCAGCCGCTGCCGCCGACCAGACTGCGACCGGCCAACGGCGAACCACGATGGGAGCCGGTTCGGCTTCCAGCAGTTTGCCGAGGGATTCCCGTTCCGCTTGCAAGGTGGAATGCAACCAGAGCTGCTCCACATATTGCTCTCGCAGACCGGCGTCCTTGACGATGTCCGCCTGAAATGCCGTCCACTCCGCCGGAGAAAGCCGTCCCTCGATGGCCTGCTCGATGCGGTCCTGGTCTGTGGTTTGGCGGTTCATCTTAGGTGGTCGTTTTGGCCTGACGGTTGACGCAGTCGTTGAGCGCTTGCCGGATGCGGCTCAGCAGTCGGTAAACCGCCGTGGTTGTCTGGCCAGTTGCCGTGGCGATTTCTTCGATGTCCCGGTCTTCAAAATAACGCAGCACAATCACCTTGCGATGCGCCTCGGGCAGTTTGCGTAGGCAGGTCTGCAAGGCTTCCGACCGGCGGTCCAGTTGGCTGGAAGTGCGGTCGATTTCAGCCGAGATGGCCTCAATGAAGGCTTCATCGAGGGCTTCCGTGGACCGCTTGGCGGTGGAACGCCGGAAATTCAGGATATGGAAGGTGACAATTTTGCGAGCCCAAGCGCGGAAGTTGGTGCCTTCTTGGAAGCTATGGAACTGCTTCCACATCACCATCTTGCAATCTTGGAGAATATCTTCGGCGTCGGGCTGATTATGGACCAGACTGTACACGTAGGCCGCCAGCCACCGGTCATTCTGCGTCAGGAGACGTAGATACGCCTCGGTGCGCTGTTCAGCACCTTCGGCATCGCCTGTATTTGGGTTGGACGGCAGGTCCATAGTCGTTGCTTCTGCCTACAAGATGTTACAACTCGGGAACTTTGGACGAATATTTTTATCTTTCTTCAGACGGGCAGTTGAGGGAGGGGGGCGGCAAAGAAAAAGCCGGACAGGTCACTCCTGTCCGGCTTTTTCATGAGATAGATGCGGGCTTAATTGCTCTGCGGAGCGGCAGGCGTCTTCCAGAGCGCGATGGAATCGATGCGGAACTTGCGTTTGCCGCCTTCCAGATCCATTTCTACTTCATCGCCCACCTTGTGGTTCATGAGCGCCTGGCCAACGGGCGACAGGTAGCTGATGATGCCCTTCTCGGGTTCGGAATCCCAAGCCCCCAGCAGGCTGAAGGTTTCGCTGTTGCCGGTGGCGACTTCGGTCACCTTGACGACGGTGCCGATGCCGGCTTCGTCCGCTTTGGCATTGGAGAAATCCGTGCCGCGGGCCCGTACGAGCTGGCCTTCCAGTTCGCCTTTGCGGCGCATGAGGAGCTTCTGGGCTTCCTTGGCCGACTTGTATTCGTGGTTCTCGCGCAAGTCGCCGTAGCTGCGGGCGATGGCGATGTCCTTCGAGTTGGCCGGGATCTTCTTTTTGACCAGTTCCTCGTACTCGGCCTTCCGGCGTTCCAGACTCTCCCAGGAGACCACCAAACCCGTGTCCTGCTTGGAGGTCTCACCGGTGATCAGCGACTGGATGGACGGATAATTCTTCACGATGCGCGCCAGGAGGGACCGTTTGTCCATGTCGTCGAAGCTCGGGGAGAGTTGCAGGGCACGGGTCAGGTCTTTGATGACCTCCATGTCGGCCGAGCCGATGAGTTCCACCAGCAGCGTGGCGTCATCCAGGATGAAATCGCGCAGGCGGTTGGAGCGGACCTCGTTGAATTGGTCGCGCTCCATCGCGGTGAGCATCGCGCGGAAGACTTCGGGCCCGAGAATGTCGGCAAAGGTGTCGGAGCGTTCCTTGGCCAGCCACAGGAGCGTTTCGCTGCTGGCCACGTGCTGGCTGATGAGCCGGGCCAAGGCGCTCTTCAATTCCTGGAGCTTGCCGGCCTGCAAGAGGACGGCGGCACATTCGCTGCACAGCTTGGCCGAGGAAAGATTGAGCAGGGAGAGCAGGGACTCGTGCCATGAAGCCGGATGCGCCTCCTGATAGGATTGCAGGGCCCGGCGATACTTCGCGGCCGCCATGGACTCCATGATGGATTGGAAGGAGCTCTCGCCCGCCCAAACATCCTTTGAGGTCACTTCGCCCGGCTGGGCGGTCAAACCGCAGGCCTGACGCAGATCGTCCCGGAGGAAGATGGCTTCCAAGGCCAGCGACGGCTGGGTGCGCTGGTGGGACTGGATGTCAGCATTCAACTGGGTGATGACTTCCGTCACCCCGTTGTCCCGATCCTGCAAGTCATCAAGGCTCTTATGGATCTCGTTGGCGACCACCAGCTTGGCCTTGAGGCCTTTGGCGGCACGAAACTCGTTCATCAGGCGGTCCTGCAGCGAGACGGTCTGCTCGCGCATCACCACCGCCTCATTCTTCTTCAACGGCACGAGGAAATGTCCGTCTTTCTTCATCTCGCGTTTGGCCACTTCCCACCATTTCTTCCAGTCACTGGCGATGATGTCCGGCACCAGCACCTGCTGGATCTGATCCACGGTAGCTTGGCCACCGAAGCTGCTCAGGACGACCTTGATCAGGTCCAGGTGATGCAGCGCGGCCATCTGGCGCAAAGCGTTCAGGTCCGAGGCCTTACGGGCGAGGATGTGGTCCTTTGGGATGGGCTTCAGGGAGTCGGCGGCGAAGGACAGGTCCATCGAATGGGCCGGCTTGCCTTGGAAATCGATGGCAAACCGGGCGAACACCGTGTCCACCGTGGTGATCCGGCCAAAACCCCAACTGCGATGCATGCAGTACCCGCCTTGGGCGAGTTGAACGAGCACATCGACGTGCTTGCTGTTGATCTTTCCCGCCAGCGCCAGTTTCTCAAATTCTTCTCTCATATCAAATAACTCGCCTGCAATACAGTGTCCGTCATATTTAGGGCGTGACGGGTCAAAAACCAAGAGAAATTGCCCTTCGCGTCCTGAGACGATGCGAACTATCGGATGAATATACGGAACACTTGCTGGATGGCGAGCTTTCTCGCCAGCGACTTTCCGGGCCTGACCGGGGACTGGTGCAGGAGCTGGTCTATGGCATCGTCCGCTCGCGGGCCGCGCTGGATTGGTTGATCGATCGCAAGACGGATGGCCGCCCGCAAAAGAGCGATCTGCGCCAGCTTTTGCGGCTCGGTCTGTATCAGCTTTTCTGGCTCGACCGCATTCCGGACCACGCCGCCGTCCATGAAACCGTCGAATTGGCGCGGGAATTCGGCTATGGCCCACAAGCCGGGTTCATCAATGCCATGCTGCGCGGTTATGGACGCGAGAAGGAAGCCACGCAGCAGTTGCTGGCGGAATTGAAGGTCACTGACCCGGCCATCGGCTGGTCCCAACCCGGCTGGCTGGTGGAGAAGTGGCAGCAACGTTACGGTGCCGAAGACACCCAGAAGCTGCTGGCCTGGAACAACAGCCCGCCGTCCACCTTCGCGCGTTTGAACACCACCCGCACCAATGCGGAAAAAATAATCCTGCAATGGCGCGCGGAAGGGGTGGAATACGATTTTTTTGCCCGCGACTGGATCGATGAACACCTCATTTTCCGTCTCAAGAGCCATCCGCCGCTGGAAACGCTGCCCAGCTTTCGGCAAGGCCTGTTCTACGTCCAAGATCCCAGCACCTTGCTGGCGGTCAGATTGCTCGACCCGCAATCGGGTGAACGCATCCTGGATGCCTGTGCCGCTCCCGGGGGCAAGGCAACCTTCATCGCGCAGAAGATCGGCAGCAGCGGGCTGGTGGTGGCCCGCGATGTCTCGGAAGCACGGCTGAAACTTATCAGAGAGAACTGTGCGCGTCTGGGTTTCACCACGGTGGAGACGGATCTGGCGGATGAACCTAAGCTGAAGTTCCGCTTTGACCGTATCTTGGTGGATGCCCCTTGCTCTAACACCGGGGTAATGCGGCGGCGCGTGGATCTGCGCTGGCGCATCCGGCAGGAAGAGATCGAGCGGTTACGCGTCCAGCAACTGGAGCTGCTCCGCAAAGCCGCCGCGCAACTCGCGCCGAAAGGCACGCTCGTTTACAGCACGTGCAGCCTGGAGCCGGAGGAGAACCGTCAGGTGGTGGATGCGTTCCTGGAGGTGGAGAAAGGTTTCAAGTTCGAGAGTGATCGCGAATTGATTCCCTTCAAGGATGGTGTGGACGGGGCGTACGTGGCAAAGCTGCTCCGCGTGTAACCGGCGCTCAACCTGCTGGCGGCTTCGCCTTCATCACCATGATCTTGTCCACCCGGTGCCGGTCCATGTCCAGCACCTCGAAGACATAGCCCTGCGTCTCGAAGGTTTCGCCCTCCTTGGGCACGCGGTTGAACTGCTGCATCACAAACCCGGCGAGGGTTTGATAGTGGCTGGTCGCATTCCCGGGGAATCTGAAGCCGGGCAAGGCCCGCTCCACTTTTTCCAGTTCCACCATTGCGTCCATGAGCCAGGTGCCATCATCGCGCTGGCGCACCTCGGGTTTGGCCCGCTCCTCCTGCGTGGTGAGGTCGCCGACGATGGCCTCCATGATGTCGTTCAAGGTGACGATGCCGGTGATGGAGCCGAATTCATTCGTCACGAGGGCGATGTGCTTGCCGCTGCTCTTGAAGGTCTCCAGCAGTTGCAGGCTGTTCTGCGTCTCCGGCACCACCAATGGTGGCACCATCACATCCTTCACCTTCACGCCCACACCGGCGGCGAGATTCGCATAGATGGCCTTGATGGAGACGATGCCGACGACATTGTCGCGATTGCCACGATACACCGGGAAATACGTGTGCCCGCTGACGACGATCTTGTGCCAGAGCAAGTCATGCGGTTCATCCGCACCGAGCCAGATGATCTTGGGCCGCGGGGTCATGAGGTCGCGGACTTTCAGGAGGTCCAGTTCCAGCACGCTGCTGACCATCTGGCTTTCCGTATGATGGAACGCCCCCGCGCGCATGCCTTCCTGCATCAACACTTTGACCTCCTCCTCGGACACGGCGTTCTCGTTCGTGGGTTTGACGCCAAAAACGCGGAGCATGCCATCCGTGGAACTGCCGAGGAAGTTGACGACCGGGCTGACGATGGCCGAGAGCCGGTTCATGAAACCCGCGAGAGACATGGCGATGCCTTCGGGGTTGCCCAACCCGATGCGCTTGGGCACCAGTTCCCCGATCACCAGGGAGAAATACGTGATGACCGCCACCACGAGGAAGAAGGAAACCGGCTTGGCATAGCTCCCGATGACCGGCACTTCCACCAGCACGGTGGCGAGTTTTTCCGCAAGGGTGGCCCCGCCAAACGCACCGGCGATGATGCCCACCAGCGTGATGCCGATCTGCACCGTGGAAAGGAAGCGGTTGGGTGATTCGGCCAGCTCCAGCGCGGCGCGGGCGCGTTTGCTGCCGGCATCGGCCAATTGGCGCAGCTTGCCCTTGCGCGAGGACACGACGGCGATCTCCGCCATGGCGAACACCCCGTTCGCGACCAGCAACAGGAATACGATCAATATCTCGAAAGCGACTTGTGTCACGCGCCCACAGTAGCAGACCAGCCAAGGCTTTGCCTTGGAAAATTTTAGAGAGATTGGAATGGCCAGAGGTTTTGGGCGGGAAGGTTGCCAAACCGCCGGTGAGTTGCCATGATGCAACCGCCATGAAATCCCTCACCGAACATCTCTGGTTTGAGATCCCCGGACGGCGCGGTTTCGAGAACATCACGCCCACGGTGGAAGCGCTGGTGCGCAAGAGCGGGGTGCAGGAGGGGCTTTGCCTGGTGAACGCGATGCACATCACGGCCTCAGTGTTCATCAATGATGATGAGGGCGGGTTGCATCAGGATTATGAGGTGTGGCTGGAGAAGCTGGCACCGCATGCGCCCACCACGCAGTATCAGCATAACCGCACGGGTGAGGACAATGCAGACGCACATCTGAAACGGCAGATCATGGGCCGCGAAGTGGTGGTGGCGATCACCAAAGGGCGGCTGGATATGGGACCGTGGGAGCAGATTTTTTACGGGGAGTTTGACGGGAACCGGCGCAAGCGGGTGCTGGTGAAGATTCTCGGGGAGTAAGGGGGGAGTTTAATCTGATCACGGGTTTTTACTTAATTTGCCCTGAGGGGTGTTTCAGCAGATCGACCAATGAACCGGCGCTGATGAATCCTTTCCTGCTTAACCCGTTCTGCCACTGACATCTGGAGTTTTGCATCCCGCGCCGCAAGAACTCCTTTCTTGGTGCCGATAAAGCGGGGGTGGGTTAGCCGAAACTGGCCTGTCAGGTCCAAAAATTGCCGAATTTTGGAGGTTGAATGTCCCCGTGGCATGACCTACGGTAGCAGTCGAAAATTCAAGCTAGGACGATGACAGGTCCCGGCTCGCTTGTTCGCACAATAAAGAAACTATGATCAATGTCACCGCCTCACCCGTTGAGGACCGCAAGACCACCGCCCCGGCCGCCGCTGCTCCTGCTTGGAAAGCCATCGTGGCCAAGTATGAGAAGCCCTCGCTCGGCAAGGCGGTCTGGCAGATGGTGAACACCTTGGTGCCGTATGCGGCTTTGTGGTGGCTGATGGCGGAAGCGGCAAAGGTTTCGATCTGGTATGCGGTGCCGCTGGCGGTGCTGGCGGCCGGCTTCGTGGTGCGGACGTTCATCATCTTCCATGATTGCGGGCACGGCTCATTCTTTGCCTCCCGCACGGCGAACACGGTGGTCGGCTTCATCACGGGCATGATCACCTTCACGCCGTATCTGCAATGGCGCTGGGAGCATGCGGTGCATCACGCGACGAACGGTGACTTGGACCGCCGCAGTGTGGGTGATGTGTGGACGATGACGGTGAAGGAGTATCAGGCCGCTCCACGGTTCAAAAAATTTCTGTATCAGTTGAACCGCAATCCCTTTTTGCTGTTTCTCATCCTGCCGATCTTTTTGTTCATGGTTCATCAACGCTTTCCGAACAAGAAGGCGGGACCGCGTGACCGTAATTCCGTGCACTGGATGAACCTGGCGCTGCTCGGCATGATGACGGCGATGAGCCTGTGGCTCGGTTTCAAGACCTACATCATTCTGCAAATGATCGTGATGGGGGTCGCGGCAAGCGCCGGCGTGTGGCTCTTCTATGTGCAGCATCAGTTTGAGGACACCTACTGGGAGCGCAGTGAGAACTGGGATTTCCTGACGGCGGCGATCAAGGGCAGTTCCTTCTACAAGCTGCCGAAGACGCTGCAATGGTTCTCGGGCAATATCGGGTTCCATCACATCCATCATCTCAGCTCACGCATCCCGAACTATAATCTGGAGAAGTGCCATAAGGCGGAGCCGCTCTTCCAGCAGGTGAAGCCGATCACGCTGTGGAGCAGCATGAAATCGCTGACGTTCCGCTTGTGGGACGAGGAGAAGGGCAAGCTGGTGGGGTATCCCCGGCGGACTTCGACCCAGCGGTAAGAGTCTGCAACTATTTTCAGTGAACGGCGCTGTTCCGCGAGGGACAGCGCTGTTTTTGTTTTAACCACAGACTGGTGGCACCAGTGGCAAACACAGATCAACACAGATAGGAGGGAAATGACTTTAGAGCGTCCAGCTCCAGAGAGAGGAGGTCAGCAGTTAATTCTTTGAAGGCTTGGGGCGGGAATCGAGGTGGTCGCGGATCATTTTATTGGGCTCGGCACCTTGCCAGGTGACGGGGAAGGGTTTGCCGTCCAGTCGGGTTACGGGCTGACTTTGACCGGGCGATTTCGGGTCGAAGTTCCAATCGATCACGACTTTCTCGCGCAAGGAGACTGCATACTCGCGATCAAGACTGCCGCGGCCCCGCAGGATGAAATCGCTTTCAGTTTTACCGTCCATGACGGTGAGCAAGTCGTCCCAGGACTTGGGCCATTGATCATCATGGACTTTCAGATACTCCACGAGGAGGGTGCCGGTGTCCCAAGCAGCGTAAGCCTCACGGAGTTGTCGCGGAGCCTGGATGGCACTGTAAACGATAAAACATAGCAAGCCGATGAAGGCTGACCCTACAGCCCACAATGGTTTTCGTTTAAGGGATTTATCCATGGCTTTAGAGCTTTTCTGCCGCAAGGCTGCCGATCAGGCAATGAGATAGTGAGCCGTCTGCTCTGCAGTTTTTGAAATTTTGTGTAGTTGTACGTGTTACAGCGAGATTAAGGATAACGCACGGGCGGAGGAGTTGGCAGGGTGGAGGCATGAGAAATGATGAATTTTGTCTCCATGGAGCTCACCGAGCGCACCGAAGGCTAACTGTCTCGCAAAATAGCGGGCAGAATGGGGGCATGAAGAAAAAGGAAGAAGGCAGAAAGGGCGGGAGATTGTGGCCTTGCCTCGGGGTGTGGGGAGGTCATTATTTTGGAATGAACCTCTCTTTGCGCTGGCTGGCGATATGCCTGACCGTGGCGATGTCATTCTCGAGTTACTCTTCCATGGCAGCGACAGCTTCGCGGCCCAATATCATCCTCATCCTGGCGGATGATATGGGGTATTCAGATCTGGGGTCGTACGGCTCGGAGATCAGCACGCCGAATCTGGACAAGCTGGCGAACAATGGGTTGCGGTTCACGCAGTTTTACAATGGGGCGCGATGCTGCCCCACACGGGCTGCTTTGCTGACAGGATTGTATCCGCATCAGGCAGGTGTGGGGCATATGCTGCAGGACCTGAAGAAGCCGGGTTACACGACGGGGTTGAATGATCACAGTGCGACGATCGCGGAGTTGCTGCGGGAGACGGGATATCGCACGTATCACGTGGGCAAGTGGCACGTGGGCGGCATCGGGGCGAAGGCGGAGCCGCGGAATCATCCGATGAGCCGGGGTTTCGATCGCGCGTATGGTTCTGGCGGAGGAGGGAATTACTTCGCATTGCAGCCTTTGTACATGGACCGGGAGAATTTGAAGGCGGGGGATAATTTTTACGCGACGGATGCGTTCAGCAACTGGGCGGTGCGGTTCTTGGACGAGCATCAGGGACGGCACAAGGAGCAACCGTTCTTCCTGCATCTGTGTTACACGGCACCGCATTTCCCTTTGCACGCAAAGCCGGAGGACATCGCGAAGTATCGCGGGAAATATCGCATGGGCTGGGACAAGTTGCGCGAGGCGCGTTTTGCGAAGCAGCAGGAACTGGGCATCGTGGACAAGAAGGCGAAGCTTTCCCCGCGCGATCCGGTGGCGAAGGCGTGGGATGAATTGCCGGAAGCGGAGAAGGATGAGTGGGATCTGCGGATGGCGGTGCATGCGGCGATGATCGATTGCATGGATCAGGGCATCGGACGGGTGATGGAGATGGTGAAGAAGATGGGCGCGGAGGAGAACACCTTGGTGGTGGTGCTCTCAGACAACGGCGCGAGTGCAGAGGCGCTGGATTCGTGGCCGAACCCGGGTCGCGGGCACAAGCCGGGCAGCGTCACGGGCACGCGTGAATCGCATCGGTGCATCGAGATCGGCTGGGCGAACGCGGCGAACACGCCTTTCCGCGAGAACAAGATGTGGACGCATGAGGGCGGCATCTGCACATCGTTCATCGCGCATTGGCCGGCGGGCATCACGAAGACGCGCGGTAAGATCACAGGGGAGGTCGGACACATCGTCGACTTGATGCCGACGTTTCTGGAATTGGCGGGCGGGAGTTATCCGGCGCGGTACCGGAGTTTTGATCTGAAGCCTTTGGCGGGTACGAGTCTGGTGCCGGTGTTGCAAGGGAAGAAACTCGCTGACCGCACGCTAGGTTGGGAGCATGAGGGGAACCGGGCGTTTCGGGATGGGGATTGGAAACTGGTGGCCGCGTTCAAGGGTGAGTGGGAGCTTTATGATTTGAGCAAGGATCGCGCGGAGGTGAACAACTTGGCGGCGAAGTATCCGAAGCGAGTGCAGGAACTGGCGGCACGGTATCAGCAATGGGCGGATGAGGTGGGCGTGGTGCCGTGGGAGCAATTGCCGGGAGCGAATTACCAGCCGACGAAGGGGTATCAGAAGAAGTCGGAGCCAGTGCCGTGAAATACGAGGTGAGAAGTGCGAGGGACGGAGGAGACGGTTCAGAGATGTTTGGCACGCTCACCCCTCTCCCCATTAGGGGCGAGGGATGAGCGAAGGACGCGTCATCTGCCAAGTAACTTATTGAAGTTGGCGAACGTCAAATGAGGAATATCATGAAGGGGAGCAAAAACATATTTGGAGTCTTGCTGGCGTTACTTGTCGTATCGGTGCAACTCAGCGCGGCGGAGGCGAAGGCGAAGTTCAATCTGCTGATCATCACGGCGGATGACATGAATGCGGATTCGCCCGGGTGGATGGGGAATCCGTTGAAGCTGACGCCGAATGTGGATGTGTTGGCGAAGACTTCACATCAGTTCGTGAACAATCACGTGACGGTGCCGATCTGCCAGCCCGGACGGCAGGCATTGATGACCGGTCGGGTGCCGCATCGCAATGGCGGGCTGGGGTTCAATCCGATCAATCTGGATGTGCCGACGTTAGTGGAGGTGCTGAAGGCAGAGGGGTATTACACGGCGGCGATCAACAAGGTGGTGCATATGGCGCCGAAGGCAAAATTCCCGTGGGATCATCCATTCGATGGGTCGGGCAAGAATCCGAAGCTCTTTCGTTCGCAGATGGAGGAGGCACTCACGGAGGCGAAGACGGTGGGCAAGCCTTTCTTCATCAACGCGAACATCACGGACCCGCATCGGCCTTTTTACGGTAGCGCGCAGGGGCAGCAGAAGAAGGGCAAGAAAGGCGGCGAGGCCAAGACCAAGCAGCGGGCCGGAGAAGAAATCGCGAGACCGCTCACGGCGAAAGAGGTAACGGTGCCGAAATTTTTGGAAGACATCCCGCCGGTGCGGGAGGAGATGGCGGAGTATTACAACAGCATCCAGCGGCTGGACCTGACGTTTGGCGAGATCATGGCGGCGCTGAAAGCTTCCGGTCAGGAGGAGAAGACGGTGGTGGTGTTCCTGTCGGATCACGGGATCTCCGCGCCGTTCTCGAAGGCTTCGGTTTATTTCAACGGCACGTGGTCGCCGGTGCTCTTGCGCTGGCCGGGCATGGGCAAGCCGCAGCAGCGCACGGAATTCGTAAGCAGCGTGGATGTGATGCCGACTTTGCTGGATATCTTGGAAGTGAAGCAGCCGGCCGGCTTGGACGGGCGTTCCTGGCTGCCATTGCTGAAGGGCGAGAAGCAGGATGGGCGTGACTACGTGATCACGCATGTGAACACGGTGAGCAGCGGGAAGGCGTTCCCACAACGATGCATCCGCACGAAGGACTTCGCGCTGATGTTTCACGCATGGGCGGATGGCACGACGAGTTTCCGGGTGGAGGCGATGAACGGATTGACTTACAACGCGCTGGCGGAAGCGGGGAAGACGGATGGGAAGATCCAGTCGAGGGTAGAGCAGTTCATCAAAGGCACGCCGGTATCATTCTATGACCTGAAAAATGACCCGGAAGAACGCACAAATGAACTGACGAATCCGAAGTATCAGAAGGAGATCGAGCGGCTTAAGAAGTTGCTGCTGGCGTACATGGAGAAGACGAAAGATCCGCAGACGGAGAATTTCAGGAAGGTGGCGTTTGCAGGGAAGTAAGGGTATGAGGGGAATTGCTGGAGTTGATGGGAGGTGTAGGTGATCTGACGCCGGAGCGGGTGCGGTTGAGGGGATTAGTCAATCTGGATCGGAAGTTATGGAGAGAAATCATGAGGACGGGAAGGCATTACAATCAGCAACCTTGTGGCAAGTGTGGTGTTATAGTAGAGATTGAACATCCACGACACATCGGCCGTTCCTGTCTTACGTATGCCGTATTGAGCCCGTTCCTGACCTATGAAGACTTTGCCGAAATGGTTTAATTTTTGCAGTCGTTTCGCCTTGGTTTGTCTGTTCACAGGGTCAACTGTAAACTGGCGGGCAGTGGCTGCGGATGCCACAAATTCCATCGTGTGGCATGCCGAGTCTAACACTTTGGATGTGGATATCGACAACAAGCCGTTGTCCGTGGTGGTAGCAGATTTCAAGAAGGCGACCGGACGGGAAATCCAAGTGCCGCCGGGCATGACCAAGACGGTTTCGCTCAAATTTTCCGGCAAGCCCATGAGCGAGGGGTTGGCCCGCATTCTGGACGGGTTCAATTATTATGGTGAAACGCACGGTGAGGTGTCGCGCATCGTTATCGTGGATCCCAACGGTGCTCCGCCGGTGCCGACGGGTGTGCGTACCGCAACGATGCCCCGGCCTCCATCATCGATGGGTGGTATGGGGAATCGTCCGCCAGGTGGTGGTAGCGGCTTCAGCGGGCAACCGGGTGGGTTTTCTGGGAATCGTGGAGATGGCCGTGGTGGGGGCTCTACCGGCTCTGATCGTGATCGAGACCGTTCGCCTCGCACTCAGGAGCAAATCGCTTTGGAGATGCTCGTCCGCGAAGCAGCCAAATCTTCGGGTGCTGGCGGTGGCGGAGACCGTATCCGGCCCAGCTCCGGTTCCGGCGGACCAAGCTCGTCTGGCAAGTCGAAATCACTACGCTAGACATATCGACCTGCTTCAGGCCGGTCACGTTTTCCTGGCGCGATTTTTCTTCGCACCGTTCGCAGTTTTGTTCTTTGCTTGCGCCAGTGACGAATCCTCCTTGCCCTCTGCTGGCTTCCCGCGCTTACTAAAACCGCGTCACGCATCCATGGACAACCGCAACGCGCCAGCCGATGAACTTGAGCAACTTCGCCAGCGACTGGCGGAGATGGAGACATTGCTGAAAAGCCAGCAACAGCTCGAGCAGATGCTGGGCAAACGCGAGGAGCTATATCGCACCGTTCTGGAAAGCCTTACGGAAGGCATCCTCATCACGAATCACAACAGCCAGATCATCTACGCGAATGCGCGTCTCGAAGAGATCACTGGCTACCCGAAAGATGAGATGCTGGGTATGGTGAGCTACAAGCTGCTGCTCCCGGAAAAGGAATGGCCCATCATGGAGAAGCGCTTGAAAGAGCGACTCGGTGGCAAGGAAGAGGAATACGAGCACGAGATCCGGCGCAAGGATGGTTCCATGCACTGGATACGGGTGAAGGCCACGCCGTATCGCAATGCACAAGGCGAGATCATCGGCACGGTCGGTGCGTTGAGCTGTATCCAGTCGCAGAAAGATCTGGAATGGGAGAACGAGTATCTTTTATCCGAGATCAAATCGCACACGAACACCTGCAACATCGTCGGCACCAGTCCGGCGTTGTTGAAAGTGTTGCAGCAGATCGGGGTGGTGGCACCCACGGAAGCGACGGTGCTCATCCTTGGCGAATCGGGCACGGGCAAGGAAATGGTCGCGCGGGATATCCATGAGCACAGCGGTCGCAAAGGCCGTCCGTTGGTGAAGGTGAATTGCGCGTCCATCCCCAAGGAGCTGTTCGAGAGCGAATTTTTCGGCCATGTGCGCGGTGCCTTCACCGGTGCGGTGAAGGATCGCGTGGGGCGCTTTGAACTGGCCGATGGCGGCACACTCTTCCTCGATGAGATCGGTGAGATTCCCTTGGATTTGCAGGCGAAGCTGTTGCGTGTGCTGCAGGAAGGGACGTTTGAGCGGGTAGGGGAGGAACGCACGCGCAGTGTGAACATCCGCCTCATCGCGGCGACGAACCGCGATCTTTTGAGTGAAGCGAAAGCAGGTCGCTTCCGCTTGGATCTCTATTATCGGCTGAGTGTGTTCCCCATCGAACTGCCGCCTTTGCGCGATCGTCGCGAGGACATCCCGGCGCTTACGGAGCATTTCCTGAAGCAATCGGCCAAGCGGATGCTGGTGCCGTTGCCCAAGCTGGCGAAGGTGCATGTGCGCGAATTGATGGCTTATGATTGGCCAGGCAATGTGCGGGAGTTGCAGAACGTGGTGGAAAGGGCGGTGATTCTTTCGCGCAATGGTGGATTGCGTTTCGATCTGGGCAATACGCTGTCACGCCCCTTGCCCACCGCGGCACATGTGGCCTCACCCGCGACCATCGAAACTCCTGCTGGTCTTACCCTGGCCGACCTGAAAGCGCGTGAGCGCGAATTGATCCTCTCGACGTTGCAAAAGACGAACGGCAAGATTTACGGAAACGACGGTGCCGCCGCCAAGCTGGGGCTCAAGCCAACCACACTCGTCTCGAAGATCAAGAAGCTGGGGTTGAAGAAGCATGTGACGGTGCTCGGTTAATCCAGCTTGTCGAGTTCAGTAACGCTTCCACAGCGTAGGTACGAACAGCACGAGGATCGCGAAGAATTCCAGACGCCCGAGGATCATCAGCAGGCTGAGCAGGATATGCGTCAACGGACTGAGGAAACCGAAGTTTTGCGTCGGACCGACGGCGCCCAGGCCCGGGCCGATGTTGAAGAGCGTGGCCATCACTGAGGAGAAGCATGATTCGATGTCCAGACCCGGTTCCAGCAGGCTGACCAGGCCGGTGCCCAGCGCCACGGTCACACCGGCGAGCGCGATGAAGAAAATGGTCTGCGCTTTCAATTGTTCATCCGTCGCGTTGCCGTTCATGCTCAGGCGGATGACTTGATTGGGGCGGAAGGCCAGGATGGTCTCCAGTCGCACGATCTTGAAGAAGAGCAGCCAGCGGCTGACTTTTATGCCGCCGGAGGTGGAGCCGGCGCAGCCGCCTACGCACATCAGGAAGATGAGCGCCAGCCGGGAGAAGTGTGGCCATTGGTCGAAATCGGCTGTAGCAAAGCCCGAGGTCGTGACAATGGTCACCACTTGGAAAAGTGAATCACGCAGGGCCCGACCCAAGGATTGCTCATACCCTAGGATCCAAAGGTCCAGGGCGATAATCACGGTGCTGGCCGCCACCAAGATGAGGAAAGCCTTGGTCTCCTCCTCCTTTTTCCAGCGCTCCCATTTGCCCCGAAGCAACCAGGCGTAAAGCATGAAACTGATGCCGCCCAGCAGCATGAAGATCACCAGCCATAACTCGATGGCGAAGCTGTCGAAGGCGGCCACACTGGCGTTCTTGGTGCTGAAGCCGCCGGTGGAGATGGCGGCAAAAGTGTGGTTGATGGCATCGAACAGATCCATGCCCAGCACCATCAGGCCCAGGCAGCAGATCACGCTCAATCCCACATAGATTTGCCAGAGCCGCGCAGCTACATCGCGGATGCGCGCCTGCACGCCCTCGCCCGATTTCGCGGAGGATTCATGGCGGAACAAAGCCTTGCTGCCCACGCCCAGATAAGTGAGCAGGGCAACGAACAAGACGAGAATGCCCAAGCCGCCCAGCCATTGCGTGAGCGAGCGCCAGAACAGGATGCTGTGGGGCAGGATCTCGACGTCGCTGAAGACGGAGGCACCCGTGGTGGTGAAGCCGGACACGGCTTCAAAAAATGCCTCAGTAGGAGTCAACTTGGCTTCGGAAAAAATGTAGGGCAGGGCACCGAAGGCACTGCACACGATCCAGCTCATGCCGACCACCGCGATGGCCTCTTTGCGCAACAACTCGCTTTTTTCCCCACGCCCCAAGTAGATGAGCAGCACGCTGGTACCGGCTGTGAGCAGGGAGGAGATCCAAAAACTTTCGATGGCATCAAACCCTTCCCGTCGCACATCCAACAGATAAGCCAGCCCCAGGCACAGGAACATCGCCCCGCCCAGCAGCAGCAGCAGCGTACCCATCAGCTTGCTCAGGAGGCGCAGGTTCATTTGTCCGTCAGCATTTTGATCATCGGTTCGCGGGCGGAGGGGGAGACCATGGCGTACACCGTGTCCCCGGCGAGGATGGTATCTTCCGCCGAGGGGACCATCGCCTCCTGGCCGCGCAGCATGGCCACCAGGCCACTGCCCTCGGGCCAATGGAGCTCGGCGACCTTGCGCCCGACGGCACTGCAGTTCTCGCTCACCAGCAGCTCCAGCACCTCGGAGCCGCCCCCCAGCGTGAGCACCGAATGGAATTTCTCCGAGGTGATGAAGCGCATCAGGTCGCGGCTGGTGGCGACGCGCGGGCTCACCGCGCCCATGATGCCCAGTTGCGTGCTGTTGCGGGAGATGACGTTCGCGTAATCCGCCCGGTGGATGAGCGCCAGCGTGTACTTGGTCCCGAGGCTTTTCGCCTGGAGGCAGGTCATCACGTTGTCCTCGTCATCCCGGGAGGTGGCGATGAAAAAGTCTGCCTGCCCAACTTGTTCCTCGCGCAACTGCTGGAGCGAGGTGGCGTCGCCATTGATGACCACCGTGTTTTGCAGGATGTCGGACAGTTCGCGGCATTTCTTGGGATCAAGCTCCATGATCCGGACACGGTAGTTGCCGCTCTCCAGCATCTGCGCCAGCGCGCAACCGGTCTCGCCGCCGCCGAAGATCACCACGTTGAGCTGCCGGTCCTGCTTGGATTCAGGGTGCAGCAGGGAGCGCACTTCGGGGAGCCGGTTCGGGTCGCCGAACAGGGTTACTAGATCGCCCGCCAGCAACTGGTCATTCGCGCCAGGGATGGTCTGCAAGCCATGCCGCTGGATGGCGGCCACGCGCACCCGGGCCGGCAGCCCCACTTCCCTCAGGGTTTTACCGGCTGCGGGGCTGGTGGCGGAGATGTTCACCTGCTGGAGTTCTACCCGGCCCCGGGCGATCTCCTCCACCAGCAAACATTCCGGGTTGCGCACGAACTTGGCCAGCTCCACCGCCGCGAGGCGTTCTGAGCTGAACAGGTAGTCGATCTTGAAATGCGCCTTGTAGTCGAAGAGCCACTCTTCCCGTTGCAAGGCCCCGTGTACGCGGGCGATGGCTTTCTTGGCCCCCAGCGATTTGGCGAGGGAGGCAGAAACCAAGTTGGTATTGTCATCGCTGCTCAGCGCCAGGAACAGATCGCACTCGGCAGTGTTCGCCTCGGCGAGCGTCGTCACCGAGGAGCCGTTGCCGCACAGGATGTGGATGTCCAGCAGTTCGTTCAGCTCGTCGGCCAGCGCCTCCGACTGTTCAATCAGGATGATGTTATGCAGCCGACTGGACAGGCTCTCCGCGAGATGCCGGCCCACTTCACCTGCGCCTAAGATGATGATGTTCACTATGCTTCTTGGCTCATTCGCGCAACTTGATCAGCAGATCCTTGCTCTCCACCGTCTCGCCGACTTGCGCATAGATGGCATCCACCACGCCATCGACAGGCGAGGTCACGGTCGTCTGCATCTTCATCGCTTCCATCATCAGGAGCTTGTCGCCCTTGCTGATCTTCTGGCCGACGGTCACGGAGATGGCGGCCACGAGGCCTGGGATCGGTGCGCCCACTTGCAACGGATCGCTGATGTCCGCCTTGCTGCGCATCTTGGTTGAGGGCGCTACCTTTTTATCACTGATGTAGGCTTCGCGTGTCTGGCCGTTCAACTCATACGTCACCGTGCGGCGACCGTCCTTGTCCGGTTCGCTCACGTTGACGAGTTTAACGACCAGCGTCTTGCCCTCCTCAATGCTTACGGAAATCTCCTCGCCCCGGCGCAGGCCGTAGTAGAACGAAGGTGTCGGCAGTACGCTGACGTTGCTGAACTCGCGCAGGTGCTTGGCGAAATCCAGGAACACCTGAGGATACATCAGGTAGCTGAACACGTCGTCATCCGTAGCGTCGCGCTTCAGTTTTTCCGTCAGGTCGCGCCGGATCTTGTCGAAGTTCGCAGGGGTGGCCACGGCACCGGGCACCACGCCCTTCTCGTAATTCTTCTTCGCCTCGGCGTAACGTTTTTCGCCTAGCACCACGCGCGAAACATCCGCCGGGAAGCCGCCTTCCGGCCAGCCAAGGCCGCCGCTGAGCATGTCGATCACGCTCTCCGGGAACGGGGTAGCACCGGGTTCGAGATTCACCACATCCGCAGGCTTGATGCCGCGGCTGAAGAGGAAGAGCGCCATGTCGCCCACAACTTTGCTGGACGGCGTCACCTTCACGATGTCGCCGAAGAGCTGGTTCACTTCCGCATACGTGCGGGCGATCTCCGGCCAGCGATGCGAGACACCCATGCTCGCAGCCTGTTCCTTGAGGTTCGTGTATTGGCCGCCGGGCATCTCGTGCAGATACACTTCCGCGCTGCCGGTCTTCGGAGCCGTGTCGAACGGGGTGTAATACTCGCGGACCTTTTCCCAATAATCCGAGAATTCACCCAGGGCATCGGGGTCCAACTGTGTGTCGCGTGTGGTGTGCTGCAAGGCGGCCACGATGGAATTCAGGTTCGGCTGCGAGGTGCTGCCGGACATGGAGGAGATGGCGAGGTCCACGATGTCCACACCCGCTTCGCTCGCATTCAAGATGGCGGAGGATTGCGTGCCTGCTGTGTCATGCGTGTGGAAATGGATCGGCATGCCGATCTCGTCGCGCAGGGCCTTCACCAGCTTCTTCGCCGCGAAGGGACGGCACAGGCCCGCCATGTCTTTGATGGCGAGGAAATGTGCGCCCATCTTCTCCAGTTCCTTCGCGAGCTTCACGTAATACTTCAGTGAATACTTGTCGCGCTTCTCATCGAGGATGTCGCCGGTGTAGCAGATCGCCGCTTCACAGATGGCGTGCGTGTCCTGCACCGCTTCCATGCCCACACGGAGGTTCGGCAGGTAGTTCAGCGAATCGAAGATGCGGAAGATGTCCATGCCGGATGCGGCGGCGTGCTTCACGAAGCCCGCGACCACGTTATCCGGGTAGTTGCTGTAACCCACGGCGTTCGAGCCGCGGAAGAGCATCTGGAAGCAGATGTTCGGGATCTTTTCACGCAGCTCGCGCAGGCGTTCCCAAGGATCTTCATTCAGGAAGCGCATGGAGGTGTCGAACGTCGCACCACCCCACATCTCCAGGGAGAAGAGGCCGGACTTCACATCACCCAACCGTCTGGCGAGGGCATCCGAGCAAGCCAGCATGTCGTAGCTGCGCACGCGCGTGGCCATGAGGGATTGATGCGCATCGCGGAACGTCGTGTCCGTGATGAGGAGGCGCTTCTGCTTGAGCGTCCACTCGGCAAACTTCTTCGGCCCCAATTCCAGCAGCAGGTCGCGTGTGCCCTTCGGGATGGCTTGCGTGCGCTCGAACCTCGGAGAGGCCACCAGCTCGATCGGCTTGGCCGGCTTGTACCCCTTCGCGTGCGGGTTGCCGTTCACGATGACGTTGCCGAGGAAGTTGAGGATCTTCGTGGCGCGATCACGCTTGAGTTTGAATGCGAACAGCTCAGGAGTCGTATCAATGAGCGTCGTCGTGGCCTGGCCAGTCTGGAACTGTTCGTGGCGGATGACGTTTTCCAGGAAGGGGATGTTCGTCTTCACACCACGGATACGGAATTCAGAAAGAGCGCGATCCATGCGGTCCATTGCAATGTCATACGTGCGACCGCTGGCGATGACCTTCACGAGCATGGAGTCGTAGAACGGCGTGATGACCGCGCCGCTGTAACCCATGCCGCCATCCAGACGGATGCCGAAACCGCCGGGTGAACGATACGCGAGGATTTTGCCGTAATCCGGCATGAACTTGTTTTCCGGATCTTCCGTGGTCACACGGCATTGGATGGCGTAGCCATTGCGCGGTATCTCGTTTTGTCCCGGTAAACCGATCTCGCGCGAGTGCAGGCTGTAACCCTGGGCGATGAGCATCTGCGCGCGCACGAGGTCGATGCCGGTGATGACTTCCGTGACCGTGTGCTCCACCTGGATGCGCGGATTCATCTCGATGAAGAACCACTCATGCTTGTCCAGGTCGTAGAGGAATTCCACCGTGCCCGCGTTGTCATACTTGATCTCACGCGCCATGCGCGCGGCGGCATCGCACAAGTCTTTGATGACATGCTCTGGCAGACCGAAGCTCGGCGCGACTTCCACGACCTTCTGGTGACGGCGTTGCACCGAGCAATCGCGCTCGTGCAGGTGGATGACATTGCCGTGCTGGTCACCGAGGATCTGCACCTCGAGATGCTTGGCACGCGGGATGTATTTCTCCAGGAACACGGCCGGATTGCCGAACGCGCGACCGGCCTCGGCTTGGGCCTCATCCAAAAGATGCGCCAGTTCGCCGGACTTGTGCACCACGCGCATACCGCGACCACCACCGCCAAACGCGGCCTTGATGATGAGCGGGAAGCCAATCTGCTTGGCGAGCTTCAGCGCCACCTCGCGGTCTTCGATGGGCTCTTCCGTGCCGGGCAGGACGGGCACCCCGATCTTTTGCGCCAAGGCGCGGGCGGCGGTCTTGTCGCCCATCATGTCCAGCAATTCAGGCCGGGGGCCGACGAAGGTGATGCCTGCCTTGGCGCATGCGCGGGCGAACTGCGGGTTCTCGCTCAGGAAGCCGTAACCGGGATGGATGGCCTCTACGCCCTTTTCCCGGGCGAGCGCCACGATGCCCTCGATGTCCAGATACGCGGCGACGGGGCCTTTGCCCTGGCCGACGAGGTAGGATTCGTCGGCCTTGAAACGGTGCATGCAGAAGCGGTCCTCCTGCGCATACACGGCCACGGTGCGGAGGCCCAGCTCGGTCGCGGCGCGGAAAATGCGGATGGCGATCTCCGAGCGGTTCGCGGCCATCAATTTCTTGAACGGCTTGGGATTCGCGGTTGCGGCTGCTTCCGTTGTTTTCGCTGCTTTCTTCATGGCGGTTCCAGATACTGAACTCATACGTTAAATCGGCCCGCCTTTATACTTCAGGAATTTGCTCAAGGCAAAGGAAAGTCTGTCTGGCTGGGGGCGGCCGATGTCTGCTTTTGAGATGGCGGCAGAAACCCCGCTCAGAAGGGCCGGTTTCCCTTCCTTCACCAGGCCGGTTTGGTGAGCCAATCGTGCGTTTTGCTTTTGCGATGGTAAAACCGGACGGGCCCGCTTGCGGTCGGAGAAAACTCCTGTAGTTTATGAGGGACACCACTTGGCCGATGCGCGGCGGGCAGCCGTCCTTGGAGGCTTCGTTCCAGGAAAGGTGTTTGTGCTGATGTTTTAAACACAACCTTTTCCGAATGCTTATGCCAAAGATTCTGGTGGTCGATGACAATGACACCCTCCGCACGGCCATTTGCCTGAGCCTGGAAGAGATGGGCTGTGAGGTGAGCCAGGCCGCCAATGGGAGGGAGGCGCTCGTCCGGCAGGAAACCCAACCGGCCGAGGTCCTGCTGACGGATCTGATCATGCCGGAGAAGGAAGGGGTGGAGGTGATCCGCGAGTTCAGGCAGCGTTACCCCGGGGTGACGATCATTGCGATGTCCGCCGGCGGGCGCATGAGCGCCCGGGATATCCTCAAGATGGCGCACCATCTCGGAGCGTCCTACACGCTGGCCAAACCTTTCACTAAGGATCAACTGGCGGAGACGCTGGCCAAGGTTTTGGAAGGCTCCGTGTCCTGATCCGTTTCTCCTGCCGTTCACTTTGAACTTTGAACTTCGTCCCTGAAACTTCATCCTTCGCCTCGACCGATGAAGTGCTCCCGCTTACTCCTGTTGCTTCTCTGCCTGACCCTCACGTCCGGCTGTTCTTCCTATTTTGCCAAGCGCATCAAATATCGCATCGAGCCCTCCCACGCGGCGGGCAGTCCGCAGTTCCTGCGCTCGCTTAGTTACCTGACCGGCCCGGGACTGTTGGCCAGCAACAAAGTCACCAGCCTCGTCAATGGCGATCAGATTTTTCCCGCCATGATTGACTCCGTGAAAGCCGCCGAGAAATCCATCAACCTCGAGACCTACATCTACTGGTCCGGCGACATCGGCAAGGAATTCGCCGACCTGCTCGGTGAAAAGGCCCGCCAGGGCGTCCGCGTCCGTGTGCTGGTGGATTGGTGGGGCTCCGGTGAGATCGATTCCTCCCACTTCATCCGCATGCGTGCCGCCGGTGTCCAGGTGGTGAAGTACAATCCGCTCCTCCCCTGGCGCGTGCTTCGCATCAACCATCGCGACCACCGCAAGCTGCTCATCGTCGATGGCAAGGTCGGCTTCACCGGCGGCGCAGGTATCGCCGATGTCTGGCTCGGCAATGCCGAAGGCCCTGACCAATGGCGCGACACCATGTTCAAGCTCGAAGGCCCCGCCGTCGGCCAGATGCAGGCCGTCTTCATGGACAACTGGCGCAAGGCCGCCGGCGAAGTCCTCGCTGGCGATGACTATTTCCCCGAGCTGCTGCCCGCTGGCGACCAGCACGTGCAAGTCTTCGGCAGCTCACCGCAGGATAACGTCGAGACCGTCCGCATGATGTTCCTCCTCTCCATCGATTCCGCCCGTAAGAACATCCGCATCTGCACCCCTTACTTCGTCCCCGGTGAAGGCACTGAGGAAGCTCTGCTGCGCGCCTGTGAACGCGGCGTGAAAGTCGAGTTCATCGTCCCTGGCTCGAATACGGATGTTCCCTTCGTCCGCCATGTCTCTCGCGGCCACTGGGGACCGCTCCTGCGTGCTGGGGCCAAGTTCTACGAATACCAGCCCACCATGTTCCACACCAAGCTCATGATCGTGGATGATGTTTGGGTCTCCGTCGGCTCCGCGAACGTGGACAACCGCTCCTTCCGCCTGAATGACGAATCCAACATGAACATCTTCTCCGCCGAATTCGCCGCCGAGCAGGTGAAGATCTTCGAGGCTGACAAAACCAAGACCATCGAAGTCACCCACGAACTCTGGAAGAAACGCCCTTTCCACCGCCGCGTCATGGAAGTGATCACCACTCCCTTCCGCTCCCAACTCTAACCTGGCCATCGAGACAAGCAGGCGGAACCGGCTGCCTTGATCTGGTAAGGACAATTTCCGCGTCTTCTCAAACTTTTCCTTAAGGCTTTTGCAAGTCTTGAGCAGAAATATGGAACCGCGAGCGTTTCGTAAATCGTCCTTCGTAAATTTACCCCGCACCTCTTGGTCGGGGTCGTAAATTAGTTTGTTCCCCGAAGTCGCCTTCCCATCTCGTCTGTTCGATGCTCCCTCATCTCGATAGCATCCTGTACTGCGGTACTCTAGCTACCAGTCTGCACCTCGCAGATCCG
>JAEYXS010000079.1 GCA_023431185.1 Verrucomicrobiota bacterium | reverse complement strand
GGAACCGGACTTTTGCGCAGAAGAACGCGTGCATCAAGAATTTGAGCACGATTGAAGCGGCCAAGCAGATGTGGGGCGTAGAGCTGGGGAAGAAAGACGGGGATGTGCCTACGGATGCGGATTTGATTGGTCCGTTTCTCTACATCAAGATCAAGCCGACGTGTCCCTCCAGCGGGAGCTATGACATGCGGCCGATCGGGCAGATTCCAACCTGCACCGAAACCGGCCACACGCTGGCACCATAGGCGGGCAGAGACCTTCGGGGATAATCTGACAGCATGGCCGGGAGCCTCCACCCTCCCGGCCTTTTCTTTTTTGTATCATGAGTTTGAACACCCGGCCGGAGCAACGGTTCTAATTTTGTTGAAAGCACATCTTTGCGCTTGGGTGGACATCCTGCTTGCAACATAATGATGAGGCCGCAAAGACGGAATTAGGAACTGTATGCCAGCAACTGAACCAATCCTTAGAATCGACAACCTTCGCGTGGAGTACCGTGGTGCTGGTTTGAAGGACCAAACCAAAGTTGCCGTGGATGGTCTGAGCCTTTCAGTCAATGCCGGTGAGGTCTTTGGTTTTCTAGGGCCGAACGGGGCTGGCAAAACCACGACGATGAATGTGCTTCTGGGTTTCGTCACGCCGACCAGTGGCACGGCTTACATCTTTGGCTCGGATGTTTCCCAACCTATCGCCCGGCAACGCATCGGTTACTTGCCGGAGCTTACCTACTACTATCGCTTTCTGACACCGGAGGAACTGCTCCGTTTTTACGGCCGCATCTTCCGCATCCCCAAAGATCAACTGGAGAAGCGCATTGATGACGTCATCAAGCTGGTCGAACTGGAGCATGCGCGCAAACGCCAGATCAAGACCTTCTCCAAGGGCATGCAGCAACGTATCGGTCTGGCCCAGGCGCTTATCAACAATCCAGACCTCCTGATCTTTGATGAACCCACCAGCGGCTTGGACCCCATCGGCCGCATGAAAGTGCGCGAGATCATCCAGCGCCTGAAGAACGAGGGCAAAACCGTCTTCTTCTCCTCCCACGAGATGGGCGAGGTGGAGACCGTTTGTGACCGCGTGGTCATCATCAATCAAGGCAAAGTCCAGGAAGAGGGCCGGGTGACGGACTTGCTGGCCAAGCACCAGATGAATCTCGAGCATATATTCCTCAAGCTCATCGGCTATCAACCGTCTGTATGACCAATTCACTGGCCTTGGCTGGAGTCGTGATGCGCGAGATGTATCGCCGTAAGGATTTCTACGTCCTGCTCATCCTCACGGTCCTCATTACCTTGGCGATGGGCACCGTCAATTTCTTCAACGACGACAAGATTGTCCGCTATTTGAAGGAACTTTGCCTCCTCCTCATCTGGGTGTCATCCCTCGTCATGGCCATCACTTCGGCCGCCCGGCAATTGCCTTCCGAACGTGAGAGCCGCACCATCTTCCCGCTGCTCGCCAAACCCATCAGCCGCGGTGAAGTCATCTTCGGCAAATTCCTCGGTTGCTGGTTTGCCTGTGGCCTGGGGCTGCTGGTGTTCTACCTGTTCTTTGGCGTCCTGAGCGGCGTCCGTGAGCATGCCTGGCCTTTGTTGAATTATTTTCAAGCCATCTGGTTGCACTGGATGATGCTTGGCATCGTGTCGGCCATGGTCATCTTCGGGTCGCTCATCTTTGCGGCCCCTTCCTCCAATGCCACCATCTCCTTTGTGGTGACCTTCGGCATTTTGGCGCTGGGCCGGCATCTCAATAAAGTGGCGCTCCAGATGGAGGAACCCATGAGCACCATCCTGTACACCATCTACTACAATATTCCTCACCTGGAGATCTTTGATGTGCGCGACTTGATCGTGCATAACCAGCCGCTCATCGAGTGGGGGTGGTGGGCACTGGCTACTCCCTATGCGGCGGTTTACATCGCCATTTTCCTTGTGGCTGCCGGGTGGGTGTTCAAGCGCAAATCCCTGAGTGCATGATGCCATGAAACACCCCGGCCTCATCCTGTGCGCGTTGCTGGTGGTCGCTTTTACGCTGATCACCGCCATCTCGCCGCGGCAACAGGCCTGGGCAGATCAATCTGGCCGGGGCCAGACGTTGATCGCCCGTTTCATGGGCGACAGCCGTGAACTCTTCGCCAACCAGATCTTTGCCAAGGGTGATGCCTACATGCACAGCGGTTATTACCCGACCATTTTCGATTCCAAGAAACTTCACGCACCGAAGGAAGGTGAATCGGGTGATGACCATTCCGCCCACAAACACGATGAGCATGGGCGCTGCCTCACGGGCGAAGGAGAAACGGACATCTTGGGCAAACCGCTCGACTGGATCGACAGTTTCAGCCGCCACTTCTACATCACCAAGCATTCCCATCTTGCTGGAGGCGGGGAGCGGGAGATGCTGCCATGGCTCAAGCTCGCTGCCGAGATGGACCCGAACCAGGTGGATATCTACACCGTGGCCGCCTTCTGGCTGCGCACTTCCGTGGGCAAGCCCAAAGAGGCGGAAGAGTTCCTGCGCGAGGGCTTGCGCAATAATCCCAACCACCCCGAACTGCTGCTCGAACTGGGCAAGGTCTACCTTGAAAATTACAAGGACGTGGATCGCGCGCGTAACGTCTGGGAACTTGCCAAGATGCGCTGGTACAAAGTCGAAGGACCCAAGGAAAACGCCGACACACTCATGTTGGAGCAGATTGTGGCGCGGTTGGCCGATATGGAATTCAAAGCCGGCAACTATCCGAACGCATTGGTGAACTATAAACTCCTGCGCCAGCTTTCACCGGTGCCCAAGGTCATTGATGAACACATCCAGAAGACGCAGGAGATGATTGATAGCGGCGGGAAAGGACAGAAGTAGCGGAAGCCGATCCATGGAAATTCTTTGGCCAGCGTATTTATCTTATTGCTGGTGCTCCAGATTCTCATGCCTGTGCTGTTGATCAGACGGTTTAAATGGAGTGGCATCCTGATGGCATTGGCTTTTACCTGCCTCCTTCACGGTGTCTTTTTTCTGAACCGCCTGAGGCTGGAGCGGGAGATTGAATGGGACATCGTTCAGGGGTTAGTGATTATAGTCCCCCTCGGGCTGGGACTGGTTTACAGCCTGATTGCTATTGTGATTGCGGGTGCATTGGAGCAAAGGACAACCAAACAATGACTAAGTTCGCTCAATGGATTGTTGATGGCCTTCAATCGCATTTTTAACTGAACCATGAGTTCTACACGTTGCGAATGCGGTAATATCGTCAGGACCAAGGACGGTGATTTACCCTACGGAGGAAAGCTGGTTTCCCATGCGCATCTGGAAGAAAAGATTGTGGCGACCCGGCAGGAGATATTCGAGTTCATGCAGGCAGTCATCGCGGGGCGCAGGAATGAATGGCTGATCAAGCGTTATGGACGGGTGATCCAGATTTCCGATGAAGAAATTCTTTATGATTCTGCCTGCCGTCATTGGCTTTCATCCAAGGACACCATGGAGGTATATCAATGCGGACAATGTCACCGGCTTTTGATATTTCCCGGCGCAGGCCAGCCCGGGCTAAGTTTCATGCCTGAACAGCCGGAAGGGAAGGATCTGTTCGGTGCGAAAGGTCTTTGAAATGCGGATCAGTCTTGGTTTCAGCCGTTCCTGGCTCTGACCCTCAAACCGATTTTCTCCGGCGTCTCCGCAAATGAGACCCTTCCATTCATCGCCGTTGCCCCCAGGTATGGATCACCCGTGATAAGCAGGTTGCCGTCGATGTCCAGGAAATCCGTCAGTTCCGCCAGATGTGCTGCTGCGGTGATCTGGATGCTCGTCTCGATCATGCAGCCGATCATCGTTTTCATGCCCGCCTTGCGCGCCGCTTTCAACGCATCGTAAGAAGGCGAGATGCCGCCGGCCTTCACCAGCTTCACGTTCACATAGTGATAACACTCGGCACAGACATCGATGTCTGCCGCAGACTTGTAAGATTCATCGGCCATGAGGGGCAGGGGACTGCGCTCCTTCAACCAGCGTAGATCAGCCGGGGCCGTGCTGGCGGGCATGGGTTGTTCGATGAATTCGATGTTCGGATCTTGCGCGAGCCATTCGATGTTGCGCAGCGCTTCTTCTTTGGTTCTCCATGCTTCGTTGCCATCCACGCGCACGGTCTTCGTCGGAGCGGCTGAGCGCAGAGCGGCGATGTTCTCGCGATCTTCCAAGCTGCCTACCTTAAGCTTCAGCACGGGATAGTTCGCTGCCTCCAGCACCTTCCGCCGGATCTCATCCGGTGTAGCGATACCGATGCTGAAGGAGGTGATATGTTTGTTCTCGGTGAAACCTAGACCAAGAAAATCATAGACCGCTTTGCCGACCAGCCGGGCTGCGCCATCCAGCAAGGCGATATTCAGCGCGCACTTGGGGGCAAGATTGCCCGGCGCGATTGTTTCCAAATACGCCATGCTGCCCGGCACATCGGCGAAGCTCAGGCGCTTGGTATCCACCTGCTTGAGAAAATCGATGATGCTGTCGGGCGTTTCCTTGTAGCGATTGGAAGGAGCCGCCTCACCCAGACCAATCAAGCCATTCGCATCCTTCAGTTCTACAATGACCGTGCCGTAAGTGGACGTGCCCCCGCTGCCACCCGGTCCGTAACTGCTCGCAATGGTCCAGCGATGCGTGAGCTGCAGGTCCAGCCGCCGATAGGTCATGTGCATGGGCCGTAAAAAGAGCAGCAACCAGGCGGGGCGTCCAGCCGGAAACGTTGCGCTCGCCAGGTCATTACCCCTGTTTTTGATAGCATTTTACATGGTGTAAAACCGCACCCAGTAGGTGCATTTTCGATATGTCCGGGTGCATCGCTTTCCGATAGGGTTTCCTAGTTCCCATGTCCACCAAAGCACATACGTCTATGAAGGCCGCCCTATCCATCCCCTTGGTATGCCTCGGCATCACTGCCGCCCCGCTGCTCACGCATGCGGCCGACTACACGCTCCACTCCTTCAAGAAGACCCAGCTCAGCGAGCACTTCTGGAGCGAAGGCGCGACCTTTGGTGATCTGAACAAGGACGGTCATAATGACATCGTCTCCGGCCCTTACTGGTGGGCTGGGCCGGACTTCAAACAGAAGTCTGAGTACTATCCGGCCACACTGACTTTTAAGAAAAAGAACGCCGATGGTACCGAGACTGCGATCCCCGGCTTCGAAGGCGCACTGGGCAGCAAGAACACGTACTCGGATAATTTCTTCGCCTACACCTATGATTTCAACAAGGACGGTTGGACGGATATCCTGATCTACGGTTTCCCGGGCAAAGACGCTTCGTGGTTCGAGAACCCCGGCAAGGCGGGCTTTGACAAACATTGGAAACGGCATGTCGTTTTCGATGTCGTGAACAATGAATCACCGACCTGGGAGGATATCGATGGCGACGGAATTCCGGAGATCATCTGCAATTCCACCGTGGTGCAGGACGGTCAGCCCGCCAATTTTTTCGGCTACGTTAAGATCGCGGCCAATCCCACGGAGAAATGGAAGTTCTATCCCATCACTCCAAAAGGCAACTGGCAGAAGTTCACGCACGGTCTGGGCGTCGGTGATGTGAATGGTGATGGGCGCAAGGATATCTTGGAAAAGGACGGCTGGTGGGAACAGCCCGCTTCGCTCGCCGGTGATCCGGTCTGGAAGCAGCACAAGACGATGTTCAATGTCGGCGGTTCCCAGATGTTCGCCTATGATGTGAATGGTGATGGCCGCAATGACGTCATCACCGCCCTCGCGGCCCACGGCTTCGGCCTGGTGTGGTATGAACAGCTCGCGGCGAAGAATGAAGCAGGCAGCCCGACCTTTAAGCAGCATGTCATCATCAATAAAGAGCCGCAGGAAAACCGGTATGGCGTGAAATTCTCCCAGCTCCACGCCGTGGATTTCGTCGACATGGATGGCGATGGTCTGAAAGACATCATCACCGGCAAACGTTTCTGGGCTCACGGGGCCACGGGTGATGCTGAGGCGAACGCCCCTGCGGTCAGTTATTGGTTCAAGCTCACACGCAAGGCGGATAAGAGCGTCGATTGGGTTCCTTACTTGATCGATGACAACTCGGGGGTAGGCACGCAGTTGGTGGTGGGCGACGTGAACAAGGACAAGCTGCCGGACTTGGTCGTGGGCAACAAGAAGGGCACGTTCGTTCTCTTGCATGAAGTCAAAAAGGTCAGCAAAGAGGAGTGGGAGAAGGCCCAGCCCAAAGTGCTTTATGAGGTTAGCGATAAACCGCTGACACCAGACAAGGTCGTGCCGCGTTCCGGTGTGACCGCTCCCGCCAAACCGCAAGCCCAAGTCACCCCCAATCCGAATCCGGCACCCAATGGCATCTTGCCCGTGGGCAAGGATGGCAAGCCGCTGAATACAGACTTTGAGAAAGGGAACCTCAGCGACTGGACCGCCAAGGGCAATGCTTTCAACAAGCAGCCCATGATGGGTGACGTGGTGAAAGCTCGTCGTGATGATTTCAAGAGCAACCATGCGGGCAAATACTGGGTCGGTACGTATGAGGTTACGAAGGACCCAGGCCAGGGGACATTGACTTCGGCTTCCTTCAAAGTGACGCATCCTTGGGCGGTGTTTTTGGTGGCGGGCGGGCCTTACCCGAATACGCGCGTGGATCTGGTGAATGTGGCGGATAGCAAAGTCCTCTTCACAACGACCGGGTTTGAGGGTGCGCGCTTCAAGACGAGCAATAATGCCACGGAAACGATGTCGCCGGTGCTGGTGGACCTGCAGGCGCATCAAGGCAAGGAGATATTCATCCGCGTGGTGGATGAACATCAGGGCCACTGGGGGCACATCAATTTCGACGATTTCAAGTTTTACGCCAGCAAGCCGGATTTCGGATCATTGAACACGGCGGCCCGCAAACCGTTAACGCCTGGAACGGTCGCGACCAAAGCGGCTCCGGCTCCTCCGCCGACTCCATTGGATGACGTGAAATTCTCCGGTCTTTCCCCTGAAGCCGCCGCGAAAGAGATCACGTTGCCGAAGGGTTTCAAGGCCCATCTCTTCGCCGGTGAACCGGATGTGAAACAGCCCGTGGCTTTCTGTACTGATGATCGCGGCCGCCTCTGGGTGGTGGAGAATTACGACTATCCCAAGCGCAAACCGGACGGGCAGGGGACCGACCGCATCCTTGTGTTTGAAGACACGGATGGTGACCATAAGTTCGACAAACGCACCGTGTTCATCGAGAACCTGAATTTTGTCACGGGCATCGAATATGGCTTCGGCGGCATCTATGTCGGCGCGGCACCTCACCTGATGCACATTCCCGTGCAGGAGGGGGATGCGCCCAAGCCCGCTGGCAAGCCGGTGATCTTGCTCGAAGGCTGGGGTTATCAAGACACGCACGAGACGTTGAACTCCTTTGTGTGGGGACCGGACGGCTGGCTCTACGGCTGCCACGGTGTCTTCACCCATTCTCACGTGAAGAAGCCGAGCGATCCCGAGAGTGCCCGCCAGTTCATCAATGCCGGCATCTGGCGCTATCATCCCACGAAACACAAGTTCGAGATTTTCGCGGAGGGCACCAGCAATCCATGGGGCTTGGACTTCAACGAATACGGTCACGCGTTCATCGAGGCCTGCGTCATCCCGCATTTCTGGCACATCATCCAGGGTGGGCGTTATCAACGTCAGGCGGGCGCGCATAATCCGGCGAGCATCGCTGAGATGAGCCGTATCGCGCCGGACTATTTTAAGCAGGACTTCAGCAAAGGCGCGATGCGTCCGCAGCATCCGTATATCTTTGATGACATCAAGACGCACGGTGATCACGTGCACTACGTAGGCGACCGTCCGCATGGTGGTAACAACCGTTCGGATTCTGCGGGTGGCGGTCATGCGCACTCGGGCTTGATGTGCTACTTGGGCGGCAGTTGGCCCGCTGAATACCACGGGAAGGTCTTCATGAACAACATCCACGGCCAGCGCATCAACGTGGATGATCCGGTACGAACTGGCTCGGGTTATGTGGGCAAGCACTCGCCGGATTTCGCGAATTTCAATGATCGTTGGTCTCAGATCATCAATCTCAAGTATGACCAGGACGGCTCCGTTTACATGATCGACTGGTATGACAAACAGCAATGCCACCGCGGTGAACCGGAAGTCCACGACCGCAGTAACGGCCGCATCTTTAAGGTCGTCTATAACGACCAAAAGGTGACGAAGGTGGACCTGGCGAAAGCCTCCGACTCTGATCTCGTGAAGTATCAGACGCACGCGAATGAATGGTATGCCCGCACGGCACGACGCATTTTGCAGGAGCGCAGTGCGAAGGGGGCTTTAGGCAAGGGCGCAGTTGCCGAGCTCGGCAAGATTCTGAACGAGAACAAGGATAGCAGCATCAAATTGCGTGCCCTCTGGGCCCTGCATATCACCGGGAATCTGGATATGAACACGGCTGAAACCGTGCTCGCCAAAGGAGATGACTACGGCAAGTCATGGACCATCCAATTGCTGTCTGAGAACGGCCAACCCTCGGAGAAGACGATCAAAGCATTCAAGCAGCTCGCCGTTAATGACGCTTCTTCCATGGTTCGCCTCTATCTTGCCTCCGCTCTTCAACGCATCCCGAGTGCCCAACGCGTTGAAGTTCTCGAAGGCCTCCTGTCCCATGCCGAAGACGCCAAGGACCACAACCTGCCGCTGATGTATTGGTATGCGACCGAACCGGTCGTGGCGGAGCAGCCCGCGCTCGCGGTCAGTCTGCTCTCCAAATCCAAGATTCCCCAGGTGCGCGAATACATCGCCCGCCGCATGACGATGGATCACAAGGCCGTGGCCGCAAAGTAATCTGACACAATTCCATGAGACTCCTTAAGAACGTGATGGCGGCGACCGCCAGTGTCCTCCTGGCCACCTCCAGTTTCGCCCAATCCAGTGGCGACACCCTCTCGCCGCTGGTGCAAGTGCTGGCGCAATCCGAGGACGCGCAACTGCAACTCGACATCCTCAAAGGCATTAGCGACGGCTTGAAAGGCCAGAGCCGCGTGAGCATGCCCAAAGGCTGGGACGCAGCAGCCAAGAAGCTTGCGCAAAGCCCGAACGCGAAAGTGCAGGAGCTGACGCGCAATCTCTCGCTCATCTTCGGCAGTTCCACCGCGCTCGCTGATCTGCGCGATCAGTTGAAGAACAGTTCTGCCAAGCCTGCGGACCGCGTCAACGCCTTGCAGGCGCTCGTCGCTGCCAAGGACGCTGAACTGGAGAAGCTCCTCCCTGATCTGCTGAATGATGCGGCGGTGCGTGGAGCGGCCATCAAGGCGGCGGGTGCTTTTGCCGAGCCTGCCATCGCCCGTATCCTCGTGCAGATCTATCCCGGCCTGACGGCGGCGGAGAAGCGTGATGCCCTCATCGCACTTGCTTCACGCGTCACGCATGCCCGCACGATGCTCTCCGCCGTGGAGCAGAACCGCATCGACCGCAAGGATCTCTCGGCGGACATCGTCCGCCAGTTGCGCGATCTGAACCAGTCGGACATCAGCCAGCTTGTGGAGAAGGTTTGGGGCAGTGTGCGCGCTACGCCCGCTGAGAAACTCGCCCAGATCGCGAAGTACAAGAAGTTCTTGCAAGCACCGGGACGTCGCGATGACCCGATGCATGGTCGCGCCATCTACGCGCGCACCTGCCAGCAATGCCACACGCTCTTTGGTGAAGGCGGCAAGATCGGTCCGGACATCACCGGCTCCAATCGCGCCGATCTCGATTACATCCTGCACAACATCCTCGATCCGAACGCGGAGATCCCGCTGGATTACAAGACCTCGACGGTCGAGATGAAGGATGACCGGGTCATCACCGGCATCATCAAGCAGCAGACCGAGCAGGTCATCACCATTGCCAGTGCGAACGAAACGCTCTCCCTGCCACGCAAGGATGTCGCGTCCATCCGCGCCAGCGAGCTCTCCATGATGCCGGAAGGTTTGGTGGAGCAGTTGAGCGAGAACGACATGCGCGACCTCATCGCCTACCTGAAGAGTCCCGCCCAAGTGCCCATGCTCGCGACGAAGGACAATCTGGACCTGTTCTTCAACGGCAAGAACCTCGACGGCTGGTCCGGCCCGAAAGGGAATTGGAAAGTGGAGAATGGCGAACTCATCGGCACCAGTCCGGCCTTGAAGCGAAACGAATGGCTGGTGGCTCCGCTTGCGGTCGCAGACTTCCGTCTCATCGTGGAAGTGAAACTCGCTCCTAATGCCGGCAACAGCGGCATCCAGTTCCGCAGCAGCGCGGAAGCCAATGGCGAAGTGAAGGGTTATCAGGCGGACATCGGCGTGGGCTGGTGGGGCAAGCTCTACGAAGAGCATGGCCGCGCTCTGCTTTGGAAAGAGAACAGCGATCAACACGTGAAGAAGGATGACTGGAACACGTATGAGATCGTGGCGGTAGGCAGCCACATCAAGACCGCCATCAATGGCCAGACTTGCGTGGACATGGAAGACACCGCTGGTGCGCGTCAGGGCATCATCGCTTTCCAACTGCACTCGGGAAATATTCCGTTCGAGATACGCCTGCGTCAGTTTCAGTTGGAGCTGAATCCCAAGGCGGAATTGAAGACGGTGAAGAATCGCTAAATCGTTAAAACATGAAAGGGGTGAATCGATTCAACGATTCACCCCTTTTAACTTTTTAACGTTCTTAGTTATTCACCACGCTCACCTTGCTCTTGAATTGCTCAGCTGTGAGCTTGCCTTGGGCGAAGGCATCGATGTCCGCCTTTTTGGCGCGCAGCACCAGTGTGGTGGCGCGACTGAGCTGGGTGCGGAAACGTTCCAGCGGAGAACCTTCCCGCGTGCCTTCTTCCGGTTGCGGATTGTTGGCGGGCCGTTGGCCGAGTGACGGAGAGCCAGCGAGGATGATGCCGACGTTTTGATCGGGCTTGAGGTGGCGCAGATTGCTGGCGTCACGCAGCAGGCCAAAGAGGGATTCCTTCAAGGCGGACACTTTGACCGCATCATACTGCATGGGATTGGGGCGGTAGTCCCGTGCGCCTTCACCGCCGAAGAGTTCCTGCCGGGCGCGTTCCCATTGGTTTCCACGTGGTCCGGGCTGGGCATGGGGCCGTTCGTTGTTGGCCGGGCCGTTCAAGACCTGGGGCGTGCGCAAGGTGAAGAGGACGCCGTAATCATCCAGATACGTCGCCCGGCTTTCGCTGGTCAACACGGCGGGGATGTTGCGATAGTTATTCACGTCATCGGCTGAGCCGCCGAGGTCTTTTTCAATTGTGCGCTCCAGCAGGTGCAGCATCGTGGTCATGTCCTCTTCCACTTCCTGATGGACCTGCGCCTCGGCTCCAGGGGCGATGATCAGAATGCGGCCGGACATGCGCATCAGCATGCTGCTGGCGCTCGGGCGTCCTTGATACCCGCCTGAGCCGCCGCCCTCGGCCGGACGATTGCCATCCGGAGATCCGGGCGGCCGATCAGGTCTGGGTGCTTGCGGGGCACGGGGAGCTTGCGGTGCTTCCGGGCCCTGTGGACCTTTGGGGCGGGGTGGACGGTCGCCTTGAAATTCACGTGGAGGCTGCTGCTGATCTTTCTCCTGGGCGGAAAGTTTCAGCGCCTGGAAGCAGCAGCCCCAACCGATGGCGGCAGCCGTCACGCTACAAAGTAGAACACGGTTTTTCATAAACGTCTTTTAGATCACTTTTGCAAACTTACCTGCGCGGTGATGCGGGTGTTTTCCGGGGTGACATCGTGCTGGGCCGACATCGCCAGGTTTTCGAGTTCGTAACGCAGCGAGGCGAAATCCGCGAGGCGTTGCGCCTCCATCTGGCGCAGGGTTTGCACCAGTTGCTGCTGGTCATCCACACGCTGTTTGGCTTGCGCAGTGGTGAATTGCGCCATCTCCTGCTGCATCTGCTGTTTTAGTTCCGCAGCGATCTCGGTACGCACCTGGGCTTGGAGCGCGGCGACATCCACCTTCGGCGTGGTCATCTGGCTGAGGGCGAAACCGAGGCTCAGCATGATCGCGGCTGCGGCGGCCCAACGGATGGCGGGCAGCCAACTGAAAGCGGGCGCTTCCTTGATGGCCGGTTGCCACGTATCCAGCGAGGTCATCGTCTTCTGCCAGCCCTGCACCTGGGTGCGGCATTCGGGGCAGGCAGCGAGATGAGCGGAAAGTTTCGCGCGTTCATTCGCGGGCGCCTCGTGGTAGAGGTAGTCCATCCATTCTTCTTGCGTCGGATGTTTCATAAGCTTTCCAAAATTCGTTAAGTCACACTCACGTCGTTCTTCAAAAGCCGTTCCATCTGGCCCAGTGCTTCCACCATGCGGGACTTCACCGTGCCTTCCGGGATATCGAGCACGTCGGCGATCTCGCGGAACTTCAATCCTTCATAATGCCGCAGCACGAGCACCGTGCGATACGTCTCCGGCAGTCTTACCAAAGCGCGCCGGACCATGTCGGCGCGTTCACCGGCTTCTGCCTGATCGGCAGGACCGCTCGTTTCGGAGACCGGCTCCACGATCGCTTCGCCTTCTTCATTCTCCAGTGCCGTCTCACTGCGACGTTTGATGCGGCGTTGTTCATCGTAGCAAAGATTCAGTGCGATGCGCCAAAGCCAGGTGGAGAACTTCGCATCCGGCTGATACTGCGACCGTTTTTCAAAGACCCGGACAAACGCCTCTTGCGTGAGGTCCTCGCCCTTGTGCAGATCGCCTGTCATGCGCACGCAGAGATTGCGGATGGGCGATTCCCAGCGGCGGACGAGCTGGGCAAAGGCATCCTCATCCGCGTGCTGCTGCACGCGCCACATCGCCTGCTCATCGGAGAGCGTGAACAGCGTGTTCAGAATGGTGCCCATGTGATGCGTCCAGCCTAGCTCAAGTCATCTGGTTTGCCAGCTAAGAGGCTGTTATGAACTGGACGTGAGGGATATCGCCTTTCCCCTCACCCCGGCCCTCTCCCTTGGGGAGAGGGAGAACATTTGCCGCGTCAGCAGACCAAGCAACCATCGGACGAGCGGCTGACTCATTGGCTAAAAAGTCCATTACAGGCTCTTGAAAAGATTATTCTCGCTCGACGGGCGGGCGTTGCGGACGGCCTTCACCTTCACGGCGTTGACCTTCGGGACGATCACCCTCGGGGCGGCGTTGTGGCGGGCGCTGGCCTTCAAATTGCCGTCCGCCTTCCGGGGGACGCTGTCCGCCATCACGCATCTGCGGGAGGGGAGCAAAACCTTCACCGTCACGGGGAGCGCCTTGTCCAGGTGGACGGAAACCATCACGTGGCGCATTGCCTTGAGGACGGAAGCCGTCACGACCTTCCACCGGTGGACGCTGGCCATCGCGAGGTGCCATCTGTGGGCGTTGTCCATCGCGGGGAGCGCCTTGCGGGGCGAAACCATCCCGGCGCATTTCCGGGCGAGGCCCGACTTCACCATCACGAGGACCGCGAGGCTGCTGGCCGACGCGATCGCCTTCACGCGGAGCGCCACCGGGAGGGCGGTCACCGTCACGACGCATCTGCGGTTGCGGGGGGCGGCTCTGGCCTTGGGGGGCAAAGCGGTCACCTTCCGGGCGGGGGCCACCGGGGGCATCACGCCGCATCTCGGGACGCGGGCCGGCTTCGCCATCGCGTGGGGCAGGGCGAAAATTGCGGTCACCGTCAGGGCGGGCGGCGCGTTCAACGGGCTGATCGCGGCGCATATCGGGGCGTTCGCCGCGAGGTTGATCGGTCTTGCGTTCGCGCTCGGCGGCCGGGCGGTCAACCTGTTCCGGGCGGGCTTTTTCGCGGGAAGAGCGTTCAGCATCAGCCGGTTGGGCCGTGGCGGTCCAGCCGGTGAGGAGGGCGGCGGTGAGGCCGTAAATCAAAACATTGCGTTTCATAACAGGTTGTTCATTTGCCCGTGCCGGGTTGCCGGGCAGCAGGTTCATGAGTGTTACGAAAGGGAGGGGGAAAAGGTTCGGGAAATTTTAATGCGAGAATCGAATCTGATCGGTTTTAGACTTGTGAGCGCTGGTTCCAAGTAGCAAAGTTGTTTCGTGGCTATGGGGGTTCTTCCTTCTAAGATCAAACTAGAGCCCCCGCTCTCCACAATTAAGAACGCCCGGATGCAAAGCCGGGCGTTTTTGACAAGGTATGAACACGATTTATTTGCGCAGACGCCGAAAGGTGTATTTGAAAGAAGGGACCAACCGTCTGTCACGTGGTTTTGCAGCCGCTTTGCAAAAGAATATCGAGTCTCTTGGCTTCGCATTTTCCGAACAGCTTTTGCAACGAATCCAGACACTCTCCATTGAGAAACTAGATTCTTTTTACAAAAGCTTGGTGAAAGACCTGCAAGAGATGGCAGGAGCACATCGTCCATTCAAACCACTGTATCCGAATTTCCCGATACAAGTGATGGAGTTGTCAGAGGCGGAACTCTATCTGAATGCGCTCTTTCATTATCTGACCAACAAACTTCCGGCATACACGCGCGATGAGCGCCCGCCTTTGAGCGAAGCGACCAAAGTTCGGCTGATTGACTTGGGGACCAAGGAAGACTTCGAGTCCATCTTTACGAAGATGGCTGGCGCGAAAACTTCACTCTCAGCCCAAGACAAACAGGATTTAGCATGGTTTGTAGCCCAGTATCGGGATGACATTCAAAGGCTCCTGCCGGCATCCATTCCTTCGAAGGAGATTTTGGCGCTGATCGGTGCACAGCTTGTCCGCCATACCACGGTGGCGGAAGGATTCTTGAAGGAAAAGGTCAAAACTCCCACCGATATATTGCGTCTTGCGGTTGCATTATCAGAAGGAGATGTGTCTTTGGCTGAGCTGGCCAAGTTCAAGAATTTCAAACGTAGTGAACGTAAATTGATGCTGTCTCTTTTGGAGCGCAGCGGAGATCCCACGGAGGACATGCTTCGCTGGAAGGAGCCGTGGAAACGTTTAGGCGAGCGTTTGCATCCGGGGGACTATGCGGAGAAGTTCCCGAAAACATGCTCGGCCTTCAATGTGCTGCGCAATGACCTGCCGTACGTTACCTTTAATCGTAAGTTGGAAAAGCATTTGTTGTTTGGGGAGTTAGCGCAGGTAGTTGAGATGCTGATGTCGCGACCGGGTGATTTGGCGCGTCGATTGGATCATCTGTTGCGTTTATCAAATGATGCGAAATTGATCGAAGCATGTTTCCGTCCTTTGGCTGTGCGTGTTTCTACGCCAGTGCTATTGCAAGTCCTCACGCATTTCAGTCATCGCTCGATGACGGGTGATTTACGGGTCTTTTTCCCTAAAGGAGATGTGGCCAAGATTTATGCGCGACCAGACGATCTGAAACCTCTCGCTCCAGAAGTCGCCGGAAAAATCAGTGAAATTTGTGAGGAAGTGTTGATTGCGCGGTTCTCAAGTTTACCTCGATTGGGCAAGTGCTACTTGGATACGGCTCTCAAAGATTATCGAGTGCCTTTTTCGCAGCGTTCAGCTTCCAAGTCGTTACGGACTTTGGTTCGCGGCAGCCGTTTGCCGATGCCTGAAGGAAACATCATCCGCTTTTTCTTGTGGTGGAAGAATGGTTCCAGCCGCACTGATATCGACCTTTCTGCCGCATTGTATGACGACAAGTTCAAGTTTGTTGATGTGGTGTCCTATTACAACCTGAAGAATTTTGGCGGCCACCACAGCGGGGACATCGTGGATGCGCCAAACGGGGCGGCAGAGTTCATCGACTTGGATATCGCAAAAACAGTGGCCGGGAAAGTCCGCTATGTGGTGATGTCGTTGAATAGTTTTACGGAACAGCCTTATTGCGATCTACCGGAATGTTTTGCCGGATGGATGTCACGAAAACAGTCAGGTTCAGGGGAGATTTTTGAACCTAAGACAGTGATTGATAAGGTGGACTTGGCGGCGAATACGCGGATATGTCTGCCGGCTATCTTCGATTTGATCGAACGCAAAATCATCTGGTGTGACATAGCGCTGAAGAACGGGCCATCCTATAACAATGTGCAAACAAATCTTTCTGGTGTTTCTTTGATGTTGCGAGCGATGAACGGCTCGCGGAAGACTGATCTGTACACTCTGTTTGATTTGCACGTCAGAGCCAGAGGAGAACGAGTCGCTGAAAAAGAAGCCGCTGATAAAATATTTGCCATCAACGAAGGCGTCACTCCCTTTGATTTGGACCTTATTGCCGCCGATTATCTGTAGGACGATTCAGTGATTGAATAAGAACTCGCGGCTGCTGAGGAGGGCCCAGTAGATGTCTTCGATGGCGGGGCGCAGGTCTTTTTCGTCCACCTTCTGGAGGACTTCCATGATGCGGGTGCGTTCCTTGTCGGTGGGCAGGCGGGAGAGGGCGGTGAGGTAGGCGTCTTCCACGATCTGTTCAGGCGGCGTCTTGGCCATGATGAGTTTCTCGATGCGATTGCCCTTCGCGGAGAGTTTTTGGTTCACGGTATCGCCGTTGGAGATGTGGAGCACCTGGCTCACGCTGGGGTTGTCGGTGCGTTCGCAGGTGCAGGTGGCGTTGCGGTCTGGGCGACCGAAGGAGCTGAGGAAATACGATTTGATGTTCGAGTCCGGCAGTTGCAGGGCGCGATAATCTTTCGGGTAATTCTTGAAGTCCGTGGCGGCACCTGTGACTTGGGAGAAGGCATCCAGCATCACCTCGGCCATCAGGCGGCGCGGGTAGTAGCGGGAGTAAAAGCGCTTGTCGCTGGCATTGCCGGGCAGGGCTTCACTGGAGCGTTGGTAGGTCTCGGATTGCAGGATGAGCCGCATCAAGGCCTTCAAATCATACTTTTGCTCGACCAGATACTTCGCGGTAGCGGAGAGCAGGGCTTCGTTGCTGGCGGGATTGGTGACGCGCAGGTCATCGACGCTTTCCACGAGGCCCACACCGTAGAAGTTTGCCCAGATGCGGTTCACGATGGCGCGGGTGAAGTAGGGATTCTCCGGCGCGGTGAGCCAGCTCGCGAGATGTTCGCGCCGGTTGTCAGCGGAGAAATCAATCGTCTGGCCATCGAGCGGGCGCGGCTGACGCGGCTTGCCGGTGAGCGGCTGGACGAGTTCGCCCTGGCTGGCGTCCACGATGATCTGGTTGCCATCGCCAGGAGCGGCTTTGGCGCGGACGCGGGCGAAGAGATTCGCCATGCCGTAGTAATCGTTATTCGTCCACTTCTCCATCGGATGGTTGTGGCACTGGGCGCAATTGATGGACATGCCGAGGAAAGCCTGGGAAGTCGTTTCGGCGAGGATCTTCGGCTCCTCATGCAGGATGAAGAAATTTGCCGCGCCATTCTCCAAAGTGCTGCCCCGGGCGGTGACGATCTCGCGGACGAACTGGTCCCACGGCTGATTGCGCGCCACATTATCCCGGATCCAGTGATAGTATGACCACATGGCAGAGGGCTTGAGCTTCTCACTCTTCACGAGCAGCAGATCGGACCACTTGTAAGTCCAGTAATCCACAAACTCAGGACGGTTCAGCAGGCTCTCGATGAGTGCATCACGTTTCTTGGGCGAGTGATCGGCGAGGAAAGCCTTGGTCTCTTGCGCGGTGGGCAGCACGCCGATGGTGTCGAGGAAGGCGCGGCGGATGAATTCATCATCCGTGGCGCGAGGTGAGGGCGGCAGGTTCAAGCTGCGCAGTTTGGCGAGGACTTGTTCATCGATGAAGTTACGCTTGGGTGCTTTGGTGAAAGTGGTTTTCGGAAGGTTGTTCGTATGCGGCACCGTGACGGTGGCGATAGCGATACGTTGCAGATACCACGCGGTGATGGCGCCTTCGCCGAAGCCCATCACCTTGATGTTGCCAGCTTCATCGATGTTGGTGACTTCGGAATTGGCATCCGTGTATTTCGTCCAGCGCGTGACGTCCTCTACGCGGCCGTCATTGAAATAAGCGCGAACGAGAATCTGTTGCTGCTCGCCGGGCTTCAGCACGACGTGATCAGGGATCATCTCGATGCGTTCGATACGCGCATCTTCCTGCTTGGGGCCGGGCGTGCCATTGGCGATCCACTCGGCGAGTACACGGTATTCGAGCGATTCCGTGTCGAACTTGATGCCGCCCTTGTGCGGGACGGCACCGGTGGGCTTGGTGAGCAAAAGGCTCTTGGCCGGTTCCGCCGGACTGATGCGGCGACCCAGGGTGTGGCGGGTGAGCGCGAGGAAATCGCCTTCATCATCATAACCACGCAGAGAAACCCGGAAACCATTCTGGCCAGCGGCAGCTCCGTGACAAGCGCCGGAACTGCAACCGAACTTGGCAAGGACAGGCTGGACGTGATTGCGGAAAGTCCAGTCAGCGGACTGGTTCATGCCGGTCACAGTGACTTTCGTGCTGATCGTCTGCTTGCCAACGGTGGCCTTGACCGTGGCCGAACCATTGGCGACGGGAACGGCGAAGCCTTTCTCGATCTTGACGATGCCGGGATTGCTGGAGGTGTAGGTGACACCCTCACGCACTTCCCCGATGAATTCCTTGTCCTCGACACGTTCCAAGACGAGCCGCTGCTGGGAGATGGCACCATGCAGGACGATTTTCTCGGGGAGAATGACGAGGGATTCAGCCGCAAATGCCGACCAAGTGCTCATCAAAATGGACAAGCACGCAGTATGAATCTTTGAAAGGTTACTGGTGATCATGTTGCTTCAGCCACTCTGCTGCGCTTTTTACCGGGTCTGGTTGTTTTTCCAAATCACTGCCAATGATTTTTCCCAGACTGCATATCGCCGTATGCCTGGTTTCTTCATCGACTGCTTTGCTGTGGATGATCTCTGCCAGTGCGGGAATGGAACCGCGGCTTCTACAACCACCCAAAGCTTCGATGATGGCCGTCCGCGCTGTGTCGTCAGTTTCAGCTTTCAATGCCGCTACCAGACTGGAGGCGTTGTTCGCATCCTTGCCTACAGCGGTCAGGATGCTTGCTCCATCTTCTCTGGCATCGGGATTGGGATTGCCTAACAGCTTTAACGCATGAGGAATGGAAGCGGCACCTTTGGCGATCATGCCCCATTGGCCGTGAACTCGGAGGCTCCAAACGATTTCTCGTTCATCTTGATCCGCTTTGTTTCCTTTGCGGTTGATTTCGAGAAAACGGTCGTACAGATGGATATAGTGCTCCAAAGGTTCAGTGTAGAGTGCAAGATCGGGTGAGCCGTTTTTGCTGATCGGAAATTTGTCTTCCTTGATGGAATTACGCCACCCAAGGAAACCCCGACGGAAATCATTGACCGCCGTCATTAGGATTGAGCGGAAGCTGCCGGTTTTCTTTTCAAGAGCTGCAGGCATGCTGACTCAAAACAACTCTTTGATGGGTTGCGTGCCGAAATCCACCAAGGGGAACGGGCGGCCTTGCGGGCCGGGCAGGTGGGTGGTCAGGTCCAGGCCGAGGCTGTGATAGATCGTAGCGACGACTTCGGATGGATTCACCGGGCGCTCGGCGGGGTAAGCGCCGATCTCGTCGCTCTTGCCGATGACCCGTCCACCTTTCACTCCACCGCCAGCGAAGTTCACCGTCCAGCAATTCGGCCAGTGATCGCGGCCCCCGGCAGGATTGATCTTCGGTGTGCGACCGAACTCCGCCAGGCTGCATACCATCGTGTTATCCAGCATGCCGCGCTGGTGCAGGTCTTCGATCAAGGCGCTGTAACCCTGGTCATACATGGGGGCGACGATGTCACGCATGCCCTCGATGGCAGTGAAGGGCTTGGAACCGTGGATGTCCCAGGTGATCTCGTTGAAAACAGTGATGAACGTGTTGACCGTGACAAAACGCACACCGGCTTCTACCAAGCGGCGCGCGAGCAGACAGCATTGGCCAAAGCGGGTCATGCCGTAGCGCTCGCGCACTTTCATCGGCTCCTTGGTCAGGTCGAACGCTTCACGAGCCTTGGCACTGGTCATCAGGCGGTAAGCGGAGGAGAAGTTCTCATCCATCAACTTGGCATTCTCCGTGGCTTCAAAGGAGCGTACAGCATCTTCCACCACCTCGCGTAATTCGCGTCGCCGTTGCAGACGGGCTTCGCCGATCTCCGTGGGGGGTAACAGGTCGGGGACTTTGAAATCCGCCTTGGACGGGTCGGCCATCAACGCAAAGGGATCTAGCGCCTTGCCGAGGAATCCGGCGTCCTGACCATGCGGCATGTTGCCACCGGTGGGGCCCATCGGTTCCGGCAAGATGATGTTCGCCGGCAGTTCATTGCGTCGGCCCATGATATATTCCAGCGCAGAGCCGGCATGCGGCGTGATGATGCCGCCGGTGAAGAGGCGGCCCGTCTGCATCATCTGATGCCCGGTATCATGGATGGCCGAGGCGGTGTGATAGCAACTGCGGACGAGGGAAAACTTATCTGCCAGCTTGGCGTGCAGCGGCAGGATCTCAGAAACTTGGATATCCGGATTGTTTGTGCGGATAGGCTTGAACGGTCCCCGGATCTCGCGCGGGGCGTCCGGCTTCATGTCCCAGGTATCGAGCTGACTCGGCGCCCCGAGGTTGAAGATCATGATGACACTGCGTTCATCATGTCCTTTGGCCACCTTGTTCGCTGCCTGGAGCGCGGAATACTTGGACATCGTCATGCCCAACGCACCGAGGGCGCCGACCTGAAGGAAGTCGCGTCGTGTGATGCCGTCACACGTGGTGATGGAGCCTTTGCCGGAAACTTTTAGCATAATGGCAAAACGGGTTTAAAACTATGGGCTTTGACTATGAAGTATAGCATAGAAGGGGGCCTTGCTGGCAACCATAGACAAGACTACTGGAAGCGATGTAGTTTCCTGCCCGGATTTACGAATACAGACCATGAGCCAACCCGAAAGAGCCGCGCCAGTGCGTTTGCCGCAGGACCCAAAAGTGCGGATCGCCATCCAAATATTTCAGTTCTTCCTGCTCGTGATGCTGGCGATGCAGGTATTCGTGCAGAAACGCAAGGGGGATAACGCGGTACGGATCGAGCAGCAAAAGGCGTATCAGACTGAAAGCGTTTTACGCCGGGAAATCTATGACCTGAAGAGCGAACTGGCCACGGCCCAGGCACGCATCAAGGAACTGGAGAAAACTGCGGCCAAATGAGGGGCTTGACGGGATGAAGAGGGGCGAGCTTAATCCTGTCACAGGCAATGGACTCTGCCTGCCCGGTCTTCGGGGAACCGCCTCTGCCTCTGCAGGGCTGATGACTCCTACCTAAAACGTAGCAGCATTATGCCCGAATCGAGTCCAAACCAGAGTTTCAAACCCAGCCTCAAGGCTACGGTCATGGCCATTCCCTTGGGGATCATGGCGGGCACTGCGGTAGCCTTCTTTCTCTGGAGTCTTGATGTGGTGACGCAAATCCGGTTTGAGCACCCGTGGTTGCTTTATCTTCTGCCCCTGGCCGGGGTGTTGGTTGGCTACATCTATCACCGCTGGGGCAAGACGGTGGAGGGAGGTAACAATCTCATCATGGAACAGATCCACGAACCGGGTGGTGGCGTGCCCGCGCGGATGGCTCCGTTGGTATTGATGGGCACTTTGGTCACGCATCTGTTCGGCGGTTCCGCCGGGAGGGAAGGTACCGCTGTGCAGATGGGCGGGAGCATCGCTGGGGCCTGGGCCCGCTACTTGAAGCTGGTAGATGATGATTTACGCATCCTGTTGATGGCGGGCATAGCGGCCGGGTTTGGTGCAGTCTTCGGCACGCCTTTGGCCGGTGCAGTCTTCGCCATGGAAGTGCTGGTGATCCGGCAATTCAAGTATGAAGCCTTGTTGCCCTGTCTTGTCGCGGCAGTCGTCGGGGATTGGAGTTGCCACGCTTGGGGTGTTGGACACACGCAGTATCAAATTGGGTTTAACTCGGTCGGCCTGTTCAAGGTGGACCCGGTGCTGCTGGCCAAGGTGGCCTTGGCTGCCGTGGCGTTTGGTCTGGTCAGCGCATTTTTCGCCGAGTTTTCCCATCGCATGCACGCGTTGTTCAAGCAGCACATCAACTCACCCTTGTTACGTCCCGCCGTGGGTGGGGTAGCGGTCATACTGCTGACTTTGCTGCTCGGGACACATGATTATCTGGGCCTCGGGGTTTCCTCGCCTGATCCCGATGCCATAACCATCGTCTCTTTTTTCCATTCCAGCGAAGTCCACCCTTGGAGCTGGTGGTGGAAGATAGTGTTCACCGTCGTCACCCTGGCTTGCGGTTTCAAAGGAGGCGAAGTGACGCCGCTTTTCTTCATCGGCGCGGCCTTGGGCAATGCGCTTTCCGGCGTGTTAGGCGTGCCACCAGATCTCTTCGCCGCCTTGGGGTTCGTCGCCGTCTTTGCCGGGGCGACCAATACGCCGCTAGCCTGCACAATCATGGGGATTGAACTTTTCGGAGCCGACCACGTGGTCTATCTGGCGACGGCTTGTTTTGTCGCCTACCTCTTCAGCGGACACTCGGGCATCTATCTTTCCCAACGCATCGGGATGGCCAAACATCGCTTCGGCAAAGTGACGCCCGGTATGACCTTGCGCCAGTGGCGGGAGAAAGTCGGCGATGCGAAAGAGAAAAGTGATTCAGCTAAGTGAGTTGGTCGGTGCAGCGCTGGTGGTAGAAATCACACCTTGGGCCTCTCTTTTCTTGTCCGCCATTTCAGGACGGTTACACTTCGCCCATGTCATGGACGGTTGTTTCTACGGCTCCGGCAATCAACATCGTGGGCGAGTCCACGGTGGCAAAATTGCGAGCGGCCGGTTGCCCGGTGACGCTTGCGCCACCGACCGGTCCTTTTCCCAGGGAAGACCTGCTCAAACACATCTCCGGTGCAGACGCAGTCATCGCCGGGGTGGATAAGTTTGATGCGACTGTGCTCGAGTCCTCTGCCGCACAGAATCTGAAACTCATCTCCCGTTGGGGGGTCGGATATGACTCGGTGGACTTCTCGACCGCCACCCGTCTGGGCATCTTGGTCACCAATACTCCGGGCCTGTTGGATGAAGCTGTGGCGGATTATACTTTCTCCCTCCTGCTCGCGGCAGCGCGTGGCGTGGGGGAGGGCCATCACACTATGCGACAAGGCGCATGGGCACCGCAATGGGGCGAGGATGTGAACGGCAAAACGCTGGGCATCATCGGCTACGGGCGCATCGGCCGGGCCGTGGCCAAACGCGCGACGGGTTTCAACATGCGCATCCTGGCGCACGACCTTTTTCCGCCCAAAGGTCCAGTGACACCCGCGGCCAAGTTTGTTTCCCTGAACGACCTCCTAGAACAGAGTGATTACGTTTGTCTGCACGCGGCGTTGACTCCGGAAAATCGCGGCATGATCGGGCGCGAACAGTTGCAGCGCATGAAATCCTCCGCATTTTTCATCAACACCGCGCGCGGAGCTTTGGTGGATGAGGCGGCGCTGGCCGAGACCTTGCACCTGGGCAAGATAGGCGGGGCGGCATTGGATGCTTTTTGTGTCGAGCCGTTGCCTGCGGACCACCCGTTGAGAAAAGCGCCCCGGCTTTTGATGACGCCGCATCAGGCTTCGTTCGGTCGCGATACAGGGCGTTCCGTTTGCCAGGCGGCAGCGCAGGCGGTCTTGGATGCGCAAGCCGGGGTGACGCCTAAATTTGTAGTGAACAAGGACGTGCTGGGTTCAGCAGCTTTGCGGGTAAAATTGAGCTAAGGGGGACAGATTTTTTCTATGAATATCGTCGTGTTGGACGGGTATACGTTGAATCCGGGGGATCTCAACTGGGATGCACTAAAGAAACTGGGAGACGTGACGGTGTATGACCGCACGCCGGTTGAGCAAGTCGTGGAACGGGCGATGAATGCCTCCATCGTGCTCACCAACAAATGCCCCATCAGCCACGAGGCCATCGAGCAGTTGCCCCTGCTCAGGTACATCGGTGTATTGGCGACGGGGTACAATGTCGTGGATGTGGAGACGGCTTATGAACGCCGCATCCGGGTGGCGAACATCCCGGATTACAGCACGCCTTCCGTGGCGCAGTTGACGTTCGCTCTGCTCATGGAGCTTACCTTTCATGTCGGCCATCATGCCCAAACCACACGAGATGGCCGCTGGCAAAGCAGCGTGGATTTCTGCTATTGGGACAGACCTTTGATCGAAATTTCCGGTCAGACCTTTGGCATCATCGGTTATGGACGCATCGGTCAGATGGTGGCCAAGATCGCGCAAAGCTTCGGGATGAAGGTGGTGGCTTATTCCCGCAGCCGTAATGGCACGGAAGAGAACGGAGTCAAGTTCGTGAGCCTGGAGGCGATTTTTCACCTCAGTGATGTCATCAGCCTGCATTGTCCGCTCACACCGGAGACTAAGCATTTGATCGATAAAGACCGGCTTTCCAGGATGAAACCAACCGCTTTCCTGTTGAACACGGGGCGCGGGCCCTTGATTGATGAGGCAGCTCTGGCGGAGGCGCTTAATCAGGGGAAGATCGGGGGAGCCGGGTTGGACGTGTTGAGCATCGAACCGCCCAAGAATGGTAACCCGTTGCTGACGGCCAAGAACTGTCTGGTCACCCCTCATATCGCCTGGGCTACGAAGGCGTCGCGCACGCGTTTGATGGAGATCGCGGTCGCGAACGTGAAAGCATTTCTGGATGGTGCGCCGGTCAATGTGGTGAACTGGAAGGTGTGATCGCCTCCGTTTTTTGAGAGATCCACGTTTTATCCATTAGTATTTCGCGTAAAAAGAGTTGCGATGCCGCTTTTCAGACCGGCTTTTACGGCGTAGGCTCCGCGCGGAATGTCGGGCGATACTAAAATCATCCAACGGCGCAGCGGGGCGGAGTGGCAGCGGCTGCAAGAGGATGCCAAGCGGGCTAGCAACTGGAAACGCTGGGGGCCCTACCTCTCCGAGCGGCAATGGGCCACGGTCCGCGAAGATTATTCTCCCTATGGCACCTGCTGGGATTACTTTCCGCACGATCATGCCCGCAGCCGGGCGTATCGTTGGGGTGAAGACGGTCTCATGGGCATCACGGATCGTGAGGGGCGCCTGTGCTTCGCGCTCGCTCTGTGGAATGGCAAGGATCCGATCCTCAAGGAACGTCTGTTCGGCCTGACGGGGCCGCAAGGCAATCACGGTGAGGATGTCAAAGAGGTCTATTTTTACCTCGATTCGACACCGACCCATTCCTACCTCAAGGCGCTCTACAAGTATCCGCAGTCGGAATATCCCTACGCGAAACTGGTGGAGGAAAATCAAATCCGAGGGAAAGAAGCGCCCGAGTATGAGCTGGAAGACACGGGTGCGTTTGATGAGAGCCGTTACTTCGATGTTTTCGTAGAGTATGCGAAGGGCGGACCGAACGACATCCTGATCCAGATCACGGTGCACAATCGTGGTCCAGAGAAGGCACCCATCCATGTGCTGCCGACGCTCTGGTTCCGCAATACCTGGATCTGGGGTTGCACGCATGAGGGCTGCTCCATGCGGCCACGCATCGAGCAGGTGACACCGCACAAGCTCGCGTTGCACCATGAGTCCTTGCACCGCTATTATCTGGAATTTGAAGCGGCGGCTGACGGGCAAAAAGCGCCGTTCCTCTTCACGGATAACGAGACGAATTTCACTAAGCTTTTCAATACGCCGAATGCCTCCAAGTACGTGAAGGATGCGTTTCACGACTACGTCATCAGCGGCAAAAAGGAGGCGGTGAATCCGAAGCTGCGCGGCACGAAGGCAGCACCGCATTGCCAGTTCGAGATCGAGCCAGGCGGTTCGCGCGTCATCCGGCTGCGTCTTTACTCGGAGGCGGAGGCGCCGAAGCAGGCTTTTGGCCCGGCATTTGGGGAGATTTTCGAGAAGCGTCTGGCGGAGGCGGACGAGTTCTACAATTCCATCAAGGTAACCGAACTGGACGAGAGCGAGTGCAGCGTCGTCCGTCAGGCTTACGCCGGTCTTTTGTGGACCAAGCAATTCTATCATTACGTGGTGGAAGACTGGTTGAAGGGCGATGCGGATGTGGCCAAACCGCCGGAGAGCCGTCTCCTGGGGCGGAATCATGACTGGCCGCACCTTTACAGTCGTGATGTGCTCTCCATGCCGGACAAGTGGGAGTATCCATGGTTTGCCGCTTGGGATCTGGCCTTCCACATGATCCCCTTTGCGCGGGTGGACCCGGAGTTCGCCAAAGGCCAGCTCCTTCTGTTACTGCGCGAGTGGTACATGCACCCGAACGGGCAGATACCTGCCTATGAATTCGCGATGGGTGATGTGAACCCGCCGGTGCATGCCTGGGCAGTCTGGCGTGTCTACAAGATCTCGGCCAAAGAGGGCGAACGGGACCGTGATTTCCTGGAAAGCGCCTTCCAGAAGCTGCTGCTGAACTTCACCTGGTGGGTGAACCGCAAGGACGCCACGGGCAAGAACCTCTTCTCCGGCGGCTTTCTTGGATTGGACAACATCGGTGTGTTCGATCGTTCACGGCCATTGCCAACCGGCGGCACGTTACAACAAGCGGATGGGACGGCGTGGATGGCGTTCTATTGCACCACCATGCTCGCGATGGCGCTGGAACTGGCGAAGGACGGCGACAAGATCCGGCCTGCCTACTCCGATATGGCGTCGAAGTTCTTCGAGCACTTCGTGCAGATCGCCGATTCCATGAACACCTTGGGCGGCAGCGGTCTGTGGGATGAGGAAGACGGCTTTTACTATGACCGCATCCATACGGATTCCTCGGTCATTCCGTTGAAGACGCGCTCGCTGGTGGGGCTGCTGCCCCTGATCGCGGTCGAAGTGTTGGAAGAGGAAAAGATCCGGCAACTGCCCGGCTTCTACAAGCGGTTCACCTGGTTCATGGAGAACCGCAAAGACCTCGCGCGACATATCAGTTCGTGCGATTACGGTGAGAAACTTCGTTTGCTGGCCATCCCTTCGCGTGACCAGTTGGAGCGCGTTTTGCGTTATCTGCTGGATGAGACGGAGTTTTTGTCGAACTACGGCATTCGTTCGATGTCGAAATTCCACGAGGACTCACCCTTCATCCTGCAAGTGAACGGAGATGAGTATCGCGTGGATTATCTGCCGGGTGAATCGAACTCATGGCTCTTCGGCGGCAACTCGAACTGGCGCGGGCCGATCTGGTTCCCGGTGAACTATCTGCTCACGGAAGCGTTGGAGCGCTACCATCATTTCTACGGCAATGACCTGCTGGTCGAGTGCCCGGTAGGCTCAGGACAAAGGCTGAATCTGCAACAAGTGGCCGATGAGATCGACCGCCGGCTGGCGTCCATTTTCTTAAAGGATAAAAAGGGCGAGCGGCCTTGTCATAACGGGCATCCCTTCTTCAACACCGATCCGCATTGGAAAAAACTCGTGCTCTTCCACGAGTATTTCCATGCCGAAACGGGGCAGGGTCTTGGAGCCAGTCATCAGACGGGCTGGACGGCCTTGAGCATCCGTCACATCGAAGATTATGCGCGTGACGGCCTGAAGCAGTGGCCGGAGTAGTTCGTTTTCAGGATGGTCTGCTGATTGGCTTAACCTGTCATGCTTTCACGTATGACAGGGTTTCAATTTCACCTGTTCACTCACGGGGATTGTGCTATTCTCCAGCTATCGCCCTTTATTCTGGAAGACTGCCTATGAACGCGTCACGCCTGTGCCTTGGTCTGACGGTGTTGTTATTCAGTATCAACTCGGCTTTCGCTGCTGAACCGCCGGTCATCACCGGGGTTGAACGGCAGCCATTGACCGCCCAGGTGCGGCGTTTGCTCAGCGCCACGGAATATCTTGGGTCACCCTTGCCCGCAACGGATCGTGCCGCCATCGATGCGGCCATCAACGAGACCGATGCGGTGGTTGCGGTCCGTCAGTTGCAACAGGTGCTGGATAAGCACGTCCTCTATGTGGTGCATATCAATCCTGAGATGCGTGTGAAAGTGGCTGCCGGTCCGGCCAAACCGGAGCTGGTGGAGCAAGGCTGGCGGCAGTTTCTGGTGAAAGTGCATAATGAAGCGGGCACCACCGCGGCATTGGTTGGCCTCAGTCCGAACGCGGAATCCTTGTTTCATTCCGGCTCAGCCAACACCCCTTCTGATCGGGCGGCCAAAGGCAAAGCGCGCGACTTCACCCAGCCCGCTCAAGAAGCGCGCTGGCTGGACCTGCAGATGTTCGACCGCCAACCGCTCACGCCGACCTTGAGCGGGTTGGAGGTGGAGTATCGCCTCATCCAGCTATACAGCCGTGATGCGGGCAAGCGGGAGGCGAAGATCTCGTTCAATGTAGGGCAAGGGACACAAGACCTCGGTTTCCGTAACGAAGTGGACACGCTTTTCACGGCGCTGCCGGCGTATGAGATCAAGCTGGGCGTCCGCGATGAGAATAACAAACCGACCACGGCCGCCTTTGAAGTGCGCGACCAAGCCGGGCGCGTCTATCCCAGTCAGGCCAAGCGGCTCGCACCCGACTTCGCTTTTCATCCACAAGTCTATCGGGCCGATGGTGAAAGCCTCAAATTGCCCGCAGGTAAATACACCATCCTGTTTGCGCGCGGACCGGAATCCATTCCGCAAACCCATAATGTCGAAGTAACGGAGAAAACCAAGAAACTGGACTTCAAGGCAACTCGCTGGATCGATCCATCGCTCAGCGGTTGGTGGTCGGGGGATCATCACATCCATGCCGCTGGTTGCGCGCACTACACGAATCCCACAGAAGGTGTGCATGCACCTGATATGCTGCGGCATTGCCTCGGTGAAGACCTAAAAGTAGGGGCCAATCTGACATGGGGGCCGTGCTTCGATTATCAAAAACAATTTTTCACGGGCGACGTGGACAAGGTTTCCACCTATCCCTATCTCCTGCGCTACGACATCGAGGTGTCCGGCTTCGGCTCGCATCGTTCCGGGCATCTTTGTCTGCTGCGTCTGAAAGACCAGATGTATCCCGGCGGCAATTCTTCAACGCACTGGCCCACGCTCTGCCTCAACACGCTGCGCTGGGCGAAGAAACAGGGCGCACTCGTCGGGCCTGCGCATACGGGCTGGGGTCTGCAAGTGCCGGGGAATGAATTGCCGAACTACAACCGTCCGCGCTTCGATGGTATCGGGGCGAATGAATACATCATGAACGTCACCCATCAGGTGCCCGGTCCCGATGGCAAGCTGGTCCCGGCGGTGGATTTTCTCTCCATGGTGGATACGCCGTCCATCTGGGAGCTGAACATCTGGTATCACACGTTGAATGTCGGCTACCGCACGCGCATCAGCGGGGAGACGGATTTCCCCTGCATTTACGGTGAGCGCGTGGGCTTGGGCCGCTCTTATGTGAAGCTGGATGGCCGGCTGGATTACGACGCCTGGTGTGAAGCCATCCGCGTCGGCCGCAATTATGTGAGCGATGGCTACAGCCACCTCATGGAGTTCAAAGCAAACCATGTGGTGATGGGTGAGAAAGGCAGTGAACTGAAGCTGACACAAGCAGGTACAGTGAAGCTCAGCGCCAAAGTGGCCGCCCGCTTGAATGAAACACCGAATCCCGAACTGAAAAACAAGCCGCTGGATCAAAAACCCTTCTGGCAGATCGAACGTGCCCGCATCGGCGATACGCGACAGGTGGCGGTGGAGGCGATCGTGAATGGCCATGCCGTCGCGCGCAAAAACATCACGGCGGATGGTTCATTGCAGGACATCAGCTTCGACGTGAAGGTGGATAAGAGCAGTTGGGTGGCCTTGCGCATCTTTCCATCCTCACACACGAATCCTATTTTTGTGCTCGTGGGTGACCAGCCCATCCGCCCCTCGCGCAAGAGCGCAGAATGGTGCCTCGATGGCTTGGAGAATTGCTGGCAGCAAAAACAACGCTTCATCGCCCCGCCGGAGATGACGCAAGCACTGGCCGATTACGAGCACGCCCGCCAGACGTATAAACGCCTGATCCAAGAATCACACCCGGATTGATGAGGTAATTTATGAAACGCACCTTGTTCAGTGTGTCACTTGCCCTGTGCCTGACCATCACTAACGTCCACGCTGCCAACTGGCCTTCGTGGCGCGGAGCGAATGGTGACGGGGTCACCAGCGAAACCAATCTCCCTTTGAAATGGAACGCGAACACAAATGTTCGCTGGAAAATAGCGCTGCCCGGTCCGGGTAACTCCACGCCCATTGTCTGGGGCAACAAGGTTTTCATCACGCAAGCAGTGGACAAGGAGAAGCGCCGCACGCTCATGTGCTTCGACCGGGCGAATGGAAAACTGCTCTGGCAACAAGGCGTCGTCTATGCCGAGCCAGAAACGACGCACGCCACGAATCCTTATTGCTCCGCTTCACCGGTCACCGATGGCGAACGCATCATCGTGTCGTTTGGATCAGCCGGAGTGTATTGCTACGACCTGAACGGCAAGGAGCTGTGGAAACGCGATCTCGGCAAGCAAGTTCACATCTGGGGTAACGCGGCCTCGCCGGTCATCGCCGGCGATCTTTGCTATCTCAATGTAGGACCAGGCGAGAAATCCTTCCTCATCGCGATGGAGAAGCGCACCGGCAAAACCGTTTGGCAGCATGATGAACCGGGTGGCAACCCGGGCAATCCCGTTCCCGGAAAGCCGAACCGCGATATCTGGATCGGTTCCTGGAGCGATCCCATCTTGCGCAACGTGAACGGTCGCGATGAACTCATCATGACCTGGCCCAAGCGCATCTGCGCCTACGATCCCAAGACCGGCAAAGAGCTGTGGACATGCGGCGGCTTAAACCCACTCGTTTATACCTCACCTATATACAGTGAAGGCATCGTGGTGGGTATGGGTGGCTTTGGCGGTATGAGTGTGGCAGTGAAAGCAGGCGGTAATGGTGACGTCACCTCCACGCGCCTTTGGCATCATCCTAAGACGAAGCAGCGTATCGGCTCGGCCGTCATCCATGAAGGTCACATCTACATCTTGAACGATCCCGGCGTGGCCGAGTGTTTCGAGCTTAAGACCGGCAAGCTAGTGTGGGAGGAACGCATCAAAGGTCCGGGACCATCCGGACAGAACTGGTCCTCGGTCATGCTCTCCGGCGACCGGCTTTACGCAATGACTCAAGGTGGTGATGGCGTGGTGTTTCGGGCGAATCCGAAATTCGAGCTGCTCTCGATCAACACGCTCGGCCCGAAGGAAAAGTCCAACTCTTCCGTAGTGGCTTCCGATGGGGAACTCTTCCTGCGCACCTACAGCCATCTGTGGTGCATCAGCGAAGAGAAAACGGTGGCAGCGAAGTAAGCCGATGGCGCATTTCTACCGGGAAAATCACTAAGAAAAAGAATGGCTCCAGAGGTAGGACTCGAACCTACAACCACACGGTTAACAGCCGCGTGCTCTACCATTGAGCTACTCTGGAACCCAAACGGGCGCACAATTTAACGACCACCCCCCGGAGCGTCAACTAGTGATTTCGGCTTTTTCTCGCCGCTTTCCGCGAGGTGTAACGCTTTGAAATACCGCGGTTTACGGTGTCTTTGAAGAAGTGCGTGCCGGGCACCTTCAGCTTTCCTGGGAGTCTCCGCCTCAAGGTGTTTCAGAAAACAAAAACGCCGAAGACCTCGCGGCCTTCGGCGTTGCTTGAAGCCGGTTGAGCTTAGTGACCCAAGATGTAGGAGAACATCAGTGGCGCGACGATGGTGGCATCGGATTCGATGATGTACTTCGGCGTATCGACACCGAGCTTGCCCCACGTGATCTTCTCGTTCGGCACGGCGCCGGAGTAGGAGCCGTAGCTCGTGGTGGAGTCGCTGATCTGGCAGAAGTAACCCCAGAGCGGCACACCCGTGCGGCGCAAGTCCTGATGGAGCATCGGGACGACACAGATCGGGAAGTCACCGGCGATACCGCCACCGATCTGGAAGAAGCCGATGCTGCCGCCCTTGCCGATCTTCTTGGAATTCTTCGTGTACCACTCGGCGAGTTCCATCATGTACTCGATGCCGGTGCGGACGGTGTGAACGTGCTTCACATCACCGCTGATGACGTGGCCGGCATACATGTTGCCGAGCGTCGCATCTTCCCAGCCGGGGACGAACATCGGCAGGTTCTTCTCGCACGCGGCGAGGAGCCAGGAGTTCTTCGGATCGATCTGGTAGGACTTCTTGAGTTTGCCGCTGCGGAGCACCTTGTACATGAACTCGTGCGGGAAATAGCGTTCGCCCTTCTGGTCGGCGGCCACCCATTCCGCGAGCACTTCGTTCTCGATACGGCGCATGGCTTCCATCTCCGGGATGCACGTGTCCGTCACGCGGTTCATGTGCTTCTTCAGCAGCTTCACCTCGTCCTTCGGCGTGAGATCGCGGTAGTTCGGCACGCGTTCGTAGAAATCATGCGCCACGAGGTTGAAGATGTCCTCCTCGAGATTCGCTCCGGTGCAGCAGATGGCGTGCACCTTGTCCTTGCGGATCATCTCGGCGAGCGAGATGCCCAGTTCGGCGGTGGACATGGCACCCGCGAGCGTGACGAACATCTTGCCACCCGCATCCAGGTGCGCTTCATAGCCTTCGGCGGCATCCACCAACGCAGCGGCGTTGAAGTGCCGGTAATTATGCTTAATGAACTTACTGATCGGACCCTTTTTCTTCATGCGGCGAATTCTATGGGGCGAAAGTTGAAATGCAACAGGGGAAGATGGATTTACGATTTTTTGATTTACGATTTACGAACAGATTAAAACAGGGGTTTCTGCTGTTGCCATCGTCAAGCAACAGCCGGTTTACATTCGGCGTGCTCCATCTGTCAGTGCTCGTAAATCGTAAATCGGAGATCGTAAATTCTATCACTCCAGCCACCTGGCCAGATTCTCCTTCACAAAGGCATCATCATTCAGCTCCGGATAAGCGGTATACACGCGGTCGATCTCTTCCTTCTGGTCGGGACTAAGCGTTTCGTTTGAATCTAGGCACCAGATTCCCTCCAGCAGACCTTGCCGACGCAAAACTTCATGGATTCCGGCGATGCATCCGGCGTAACCGTTGGCCGCATCAAAGAAGGCGGCGTTACAGTCCGTCACTTGCTGGGCGAGCGTGAGCACCTCGGGGCTGATAGGCCGATTTTTGAGTGAGAGTTCCTGGCACAAGCTCAACAATTCGACCGCGCTCTTGGTCCACACCGCCCAATGCCCTAGCAAACCGCCAACAATCCGGCGCGAGCGCCATTCGCCATCCATTTGGAAACGGAACGGCGTGAGCAGATCGATCACGATATTGTCGTCGTTGCCCGTGTAGAGCGCGATGTCTTCGCGGCCTGATTCCATCACCGCGCGGACGACATCAAGGGTGTGATAACGATTGAAGGGAGCCATCTTTATGGCCACCACATTTTCGATCTCCGCAAAGCGTCGCCAGAACGAATAGGGCAGGGCACGGCCGCCTACGGAGGGTTGTAGATAGAAGCCGATCACGGGAATCACCTCCGCCACAGCGCGGCAATGAGCGATGAGTTCATCATCCGTGGCATTCTTCAAGGCGGCCAGGCTGAGCAGCCCAGCGTGATAGCCAGCGTTCACGGCGAGATGCGCTTCGGAAACTGCCTGGGCAGTGGGGCCACAGAGGCCGGTGATGCGCACCAAAGGTTCGGCATGCTCTGCGTCAGCCCGTTGAAATTCCTCCGCAGCGAGGCGCAAGAGCGGTTCGAACAAACCTACCTTGGGATCGCGGATGGCGAACTGGGTGGTGTGCACGCCCACGGCCACACCGCCTGCCCCGGCGGCGAAGTAATAGCGCAGCAAGGCCCTTTGGCGGCGTTCATCCCAGCGACGATGGGCATCCAGCGCTAGGGGAAGGGCGGGGATGACTAGGCCGCGTTGCAGGCTGGAACGGATGACTGTGTTCATGGCTTAGAACTTTCCATCCCGAGATTCAAAATGCGTGGGCTTGTTTAGCGTGGGGCCGCCTTGCTGCACCCAGTGGTTGATCCATTTTATCAGCGTGGGGGTGGATACACGTTCAGGGCCATAGCGTTTCAAAGTGGATGAAGCATCATTCAACAGTGCCGTGCTTTGCTCGGTGCCGGTCAAAGTCACATGCTTGTTCATCAAACGGCCAAATTCCTTGGCCACTTCACGGATTCGAAGCTTGTCTGCGCCCGTGATATTGATGGCCGCCGGAGGGCTTTGCACAGCGGCCAACGCGGCGAGCGTGACGGCATTGGCATCTGCCTGCCAGATGGTGTTGAACCAGCCCATGCTGATATCTACCGGTTCACCGGCCCAGACTTTGCGGGCGATGTCAGTTAGCACGCCGTAGCGGAGTTCGCAGGCGTAGTTCAGGCGGATGAGAGCGGTCTTGGTACCATGCATGCGACTGAAGTGTTCGAACATCCGTTCGCGTCCGAGACAGCTCATGGCGTATTCGCCGACGGGGTTAGGAACATCCGTCTCTACCGAGCCGCCACTGGTCACAGGGACTAGGCCGTATACGTTGCCGGTGGAAAGGGCGACGATGCGGCTGGAGTGGAAGCGTTGGGCCACTTGTGTCGGAAGCCAGGTGTTCACCGCCCAGGTCTGGGCTTCCTGACCGGTGGAGCCGAACTTCATGCCGGTGAGATAGATGACGTTCGGCACAGCGGGCAGTGAGGAAAGGAAATCGCCATCAAGGAGGTCGCCGGAGATGGTTTCGATGCCGTGTTCATGCAACCACTGCGCTGCACCGGAGGAGGAAAAGCGGGATACGCCGATGATGCGGCGTGGTCTGCCGGCAAGGTTGGCGGCGCGCTTGGCCATGAGTGCCAAAGTGAGCCCCATCTTGCCAGCGACACCAAGGAGCAGGATATCGTCCGCAACTTGCTGAAAGGTTTCAATGACGGCGGAGGTCGGCTCGCTCAACAAGTCATCCAGCTGGGATTCAGAGGTGATGAGGTCGGGCAGTTTGCTCATGGGAATGCGGAGGAACAATCATCCCTTGATCACGCCGCCTTCGGCGGTCCCGTTCGAGAAATTTATCCAGGCAAAGTAACCGAACAGGAAGGCCAGATAAATCTGCTGCCACTTGATGGCGTAGGCGGCAATGATGGCCGCCAGGATGCCCCCTACGAGGCAGGCGGCCTTCAGCCGGCCCGGCCCCAACAACTCACGGAAGATTTGGCCGCCGTCCATGGGCAGGATCGGAAGCAGGTTTACCAAGGTCCAAACTATGTTGATGAACAAGGACATGCCGATCATCGTTCTGACGGCGGCATAGTCCGTATCCACCAGCATGGAAAGGATGAGGGTCACTCCAGCAAGCAGAAAACCCGCCAGTGGTCCCGACAAGCTGACCCAGATGCTCTGCCCGCGGGTAAATTGTGCGTGGGGTATGATGGTGACACCGCCGAAGCCGTGCAGAACGATGGTGGAATGATAGCCGAACTTACGGGCCGCCAGAGCATGGCCCAGCTCATGCACCAAGATGGATACGAAAAGCACAATGACCCACAAGGCGACATCAATCCAATCATCACGCGTATCAGCGTGCAGGCCGCCGCCCATCAGCACGGCGAGCAGCCAGAAAAACCACTGTATCCCAACCGGAAACCCCAGCACGTTAAACTGCAACATGGGCAGATTGGTAACACTATTTCAGTGATATGCCAATGATTGCCGGGGGAAATATTGACCAGCCAGCCGGTGGTCGTTTCACGCAAGCGGGTTTGATTCAGGGCAGGCCAGCAGGGCGGAAACCCAAGCCAGGAAACGACCGTTTTGCCGGGCAACCAGATAATAAATGGCACCGCAAAAAAGGACGAAAAGGAGTACCAGAAAGAGACCTAAAATCATCCTAGGCGTGCGCCGATACAGGTTGATGTTACAGGAAGCGCAACGAGTAGAACCCGATCGCAACTTACGTCCGCAGCGGCTGCATGTTTTTGTTCCCAGTGCCATGTAAGGGCTTTCCGGGAGCAAATCTCATTCCTCCCCGATGAAAGCCGAATCAAACAAGTCCGAAGGCAAACCGTCTGCACAAAGATTGCCGAACACCGGGCTTATTTTGTCCCAATGCTGGTCACTGTCCAGCGCTTTTCACGGGTAACAAGAAGCGGTCTTCCCTGATGCCATAGTTACTGCGTATGCGCGCGCCAGCTTGTTTCGCCTGAGCTGCATCCAGCACCATCTTTTGTATGTTGCTGCCCTCCATGAACTCCAGGACGTGAAAGCCGTCCTTGGGGGTTTCCAAAGCAGCCGCGAGTTCGGTGAGGTTACTGATGGCCTTGCCGTTCACTTTATCGAGGACGATGAAACGGTAATCCTGATAGCCGATATTCACCGGGTCAGGCAGCACGGCGGAGAGCAGGACCAAGCCGGCACGCTCTTCACTCTTAGATTGGTTGTCATAGTAGGCGAGGCGGAAGGGAGCGCGTTGCTTCCAGTCAGCACCCCAGCGTTTCAGGAAGGGACCGTCCAAGGGTTGGAACAAGAGGCCGCCGGTCATGAGATATTCCGGCTCGCGGTCGAAGACTTCTTTCGGGATCAGGTCGGTTGCGTAATCGGCTTTGGGCAGGGTGTAATCCACGGTCACTTCTTTACCGTCCCGCCACACGACGAGCTTGATGATGTCGCCCGCCCAATGGCGGCGGCTGCTCAACGTCTCGAGCATCAGGTGGCCGTAGTCCGGGTCCATGTAATCGCCTTGGATGTCGATGTCGAAGCCGTCCACTTTGAGGATGAGGTCGCGCTCCTTCAAACCGTCGGATTTCTTCTCATGGGCCGGGATGTCGATGATGGTCACGCCTTTGGGCTCGCCCTTCCAGCCGAGGAATTTGTGGATGTCCGGGTTGATGGCCTGTTGCCAGGTGAAGGCGAAGTAACCCATGCCGGTAAACTTGCCCTTGGCCTGCGCATCCAGCACCCGCTTGAAGAATTGGATGGGGATCATGTTGAATTTCCGGCCATCGGAGGAGGTGGTCAAACCCACGAGCTTGCCGTTGTTCACGACGGCTTCGGCCCAGCCGAGGCCTTCGATGTCGGAGCTGAAGATGACGCTGGTGGAGGGGACGAAACTGATCTTGCCTTCGCGCACGGTGAATTCGTTGAACTCGGCCTTGCGGCCTTCCAGATTGCCATTTTTCCAGCGGAGGACCTGTACCATGTTCAGGTTTTTCAGGTCGTTGGCGAATTTGGCGGGTTTCAGACCAGGCCAGAACTTGTCCTCTTCCACGGTGAGCAGGGCTACGTTGGCGTGGTAATCGGCCCATTTGAGCTGGGCGGTCCACCAGCGGCCGCGCCCATTGCGCTGCACGCGGATGAGGGTCACGTCGTTGAAGAACTCGGCGGTGGTCAGAATCTGTTTGCCCTCGATGACGACGGCGTTTTTCACATCCGTGGCGGTCTGGCGGGTCCAAGGCTGGCCCAAGTCATAACGCTGCCGGGTGATCTCCACGGTCACGATGGAGTCTTCCCAAGGATTGTGGGCGACCTGGCTGTGGCCGGTGAGCACGCAGACGAAGGTCAGGCAGAGGAGCAAAAGGTTTTTCATAGGCGTGCGATTCTTACAGGCGGCGGTCGCTGGGGATGTTGTAAGTCTTCATGATCTCGGCATTGGCGGCATCGGCGTCTTTGCGTTCGATGCATTCAAAGCCACCCTTGGGCAGGAACTCCATGATGTGCTGGTCGGTCTTGGCCTCGGCAAAAGCGCGGATGACATCCTCCAACTTATTGATCTTGATGCCGTTGATCCGGTCCACCAGCACGGCACCGCGCACTTGGAGATTCGCGTTCACGGGATGGGCCATGACGGTACTGAGCACAATCGGTTCCTCGCGCACGGTCTCGGGTTTCTCGCGGCGGCGGTAGCTGAGTTCGTATAGCATGGCGGCGGTACTCCCGGCCCGGGGGAGGCGGCGCAGGTAATCCATGCTCAAGGGGGTGAACACCATGCCACCATAGACGTAGTAGCGGGGCTGGATGTCGTACTGGTTGCCGGTGGGCAGGTCTTCGTTATCCACGAAGAGGGGCAGCTTCACGTTCAGTTCCTTGCCAGCGCGCCAGACTTTCACGGGGATGGATTCACCATGCTGTGGTTCTTGGAAGGCCACGGAGAGTGAGACGCGGTTACCTTTGTAGAGAATGGTGGCGTCACTGCCCACGCGGTAACCGCCGACTTCCAGCAGGACGTCGTCGGATTTCAAAACAGCGGTGGTGGATTTGATGGGGAGGATGTCATCGACGCGGGCGCCGACGTCGTTATCCGGCAGGCCGAGTGATTTGCGGAAGGCGGGGTTCTGCATGGGCATGATGGAGATGCCGGCGCGGGGGAAGCCGTCGTATTTGCCATCTTCGATGTCTTTCAGGAAGTGGTTGATGATCGGGGGCGGGATGAAGAAGCCGGTGTTCTCCAGGCCGGGCGTGCCTTGGAAGGCGACGCCGACGACTTTGTCATCTTGGATCACGGGGCCGCCGCTATTGCCGGGGTTGATTGCGGCATCGGTCTGCACGGTGAGGAAGGCGCGGTTGCCCATGTGGACGTAGCCTTGCATCTCGATGCGCGAGACGACACCGCGGGTGAAGGAGATCTGCTCGCCGCCGGCCGGATAGCCCATGGTGGTCACGGTGGAGCGCACCTCGGGCAGATCGCCGATCTGGAGGGCTTCCATGCCGCTAAAGAAATCAGGGTCCTCCACTTCCAACAGGGCGAGGTCGCACTCATGGGCGACGAAGGCGACCTTGGCGCGGTAAGGGCGGGGGTCCTGGTAGCGTTTGACCAGGATCTGCTTGCCCCAGCCGATGACGTGGGCGTTCGTCATGATCTTCTTGCCTTTCACCACGAAACCGGTGCCGGTGCCACGCCCCACCTGGCTCTGACGCCAAGGGGCAATCCAGTCGGGGGATTGGCTGAAAGTCATGACCTGGACGACGGATTTCTCCGGTTCGGCGGCGTGGGCCACCGTGAGGCTCAGGCCGAGCAGCAGGCAGGCGAGGAATCGCTTCATGTTAAGTATCAAAGTTTCCGAGCTTGAGTAACCGGTCAAGCCATTACCGTGAGCGTTGGACCAGTTGAGGCGGAATACATTCAAATATCCTTGGTGATAAGTGTTGCCAGCCCAGCTTGAGACTATGCTCGCCAAAGTCTGATGGTATCGGGTACTTCTTTCCGGGTCTGGAATGAGGACATTACGTCCATGGATTGCCGGTTATTTAGTGCTGTGTTTCGCCTTTGCAGGCGCAGTCGGCCTGAGTCCATTCCTGCACCAACTCATCGAACACGGCGGTCGGGGGGAGTGGCACACTCATACGCATGAGGTGGACCCCAAGCGGCTCATTTTTGAAGGAGCTGCAACTGGCGAGTACGTGGAACCTGCTGTCCGTGTGGAGATAAAACCCAAGCCGGTCTTCACGCGTAATCACCGGCCCTTCAAATTGCCAACAGCCCAAGTCGCCAAGCTGATAGGTGTGCTGGTGGATCGGCTGGGCAGTCTCGAAAAGGGTAGCGGTGATTCTGGAGAAGGTCACGAACACCATAGTTTGGCCCAATTGCTGGCGAGCGGTTTGCTGGACCAGCACATTGAGATTTCCGTTTCGCCTCATTTTGCTCCTTCATGCAGCTATCGTCTGCTTTCTGCCAATGAGCTTCTTTTGGCTTCCATCTGGAACGCCCAGACGCCCGATCGAGGCCCGCCTGTGTTCGTGAGCTAGCCAAAGTTTTCAAGCTTCAGTGCAGTTCGTGCTTTTGTGCCGACCGCTGGGAATCTTTCGCTGGCTCCTTTTCCCCCACCGGCATTTCTTGCCCTTGAGCTTCCGCATTGTGCTGCCTTTGAACGGCCTAACGGAGGGCTGTCCCAGATCACAAAATAATTCCGAGCGACCCATATCTGGCTGGGACAAATGCGCTTAACCCAAAACACATAAATTCTATCATGTCTCTCAATAAGAAGTTTAACCGCAATCGATCCAAGCAGCATTGCTTAAATGCCGCTGCCTTTGCGCTGGCCTGTTCCATCATGAGCAGTGCGCCAGCGCAAACCAATTCGACAAACCAGCCTGTCCGGATGAAGGAAGTCCTCATCATCGGTCGCAATACCAGCTTGCTGCAGGAGGCGGCATCTGCTTCCGAAGGCACGGTGGGCCAGCCGCAGCTTTCTCTGCGACCGCTGTTGCGTACGGGTGAAATCCTGGAAACGGTTCCCGGTCTTATCATCACGCAGCACAGCGGCGGTGGTAAGGCGAACCAGTTCTTCCTGCGCGGCTTCAACCTCGATCACGGCACGGACTTCGGCGTGAGCTTTGAAGGCATGCCCATCAACCTGCCTACGCATGGCCATGGGCAAGGTTACACGGACCTCAACTGGCTCATCCCGGAATTGGTGGAAGGCATCGATTTCCGCAAGGGCCCGTATCATGCCGAAGCGGGTGACTTCTCCTCCGCTGGCAGCGCGAACATCCGTTATGCCGACCAGTTGCCGCAATCGCTCCTCAAGCTCGAAGGCGGCAGTTTCAACTATGGCCGCGGCCTCTGGGCCGCTTCACCCAAAGTGGGCGAGGGCACGCTGCTCTATGCGATCGACCTTTCGCATTACGATGGTCCTTGGGACAGCGGCGATAACTTCAAGAAAGGTAATGCACTCGTGCGTTACACTGCCGGTGAAGATGACACGCGCTGGGGTGTCACGCTGATGGCGTATCAAGGCTACTGGGATGCCACGGATCAATTGGCCAAGCGCGCCGTGGACTCCGCTGCCGTGAATCGCTTTGGTTCGCTGGACCCCAGCACGGGTGGTGAATCCCGCCGCATCGGTGCGCTGCTCGATTGGGAGCGGCAGTATGCAGATGGCATCGGCAAAGCGATGGTCTACAGTTATTACTACGACCTCGATCTGTTCTCCAACTTCACCTACTTCCTGAACGATCCGACGGATACGACCCCAGATCAGTTCCAGCAGGCGGATCGCCGGTGGGTGAACGGTCTCGTGGCCAGCCGCCAGTGGGATGGCACGATGGGTGGGTTTGGATCACGCAACACTCTTGGCGCGCAGATCCGCAGTGATGTCATTGATAACGGCCTCTTCACCAGCGTTGCCCGTGATACCACCGGTGTCGTGCGTCAGGATGAGGTGTGGCAGGCGAGTGTCGGTACGTTCTTCGAGAATCGCATCCAGTGGGCGGAGAGGTTTCACACGACCGTTGGTTTACGTGGTGACTTCTATCGATGGGATGTGGCGAGCAACCAGACAGCAAATTCCGGCAATCGCTCGGACTTCACTACGAGTCCCAAGGGCGGTTTTGTGCTTGGTCCTTGGGCCAAGACAGAGTTCTACGGCAATGTGGGCATGGGCTTCCACAGCAATGATGGCCGGGGTGTCATGACGAAGGTGGATCCGGTCACAGGCCTGCCTGTGGATGCCGTCGGCAATCCCATCCAGCCCGCCGAACCGCTGGTGACCACCGTGGGTGCTGAGATAGGCCTTCGCACGGAGATTGTGCCCAAATTGCACAGCAGCGTGTCGTTCTGGTGGTTGAACGTGGATTCGGAACTGGTGTTCGTCGGCGATGCCGGGGCGACCGAGGCCAGCCGCCCAAGCCGCCGTTATGGTGTGGAATTTGCGAACTATTACACGCCGACCGAATGGCTGACGTTCGATGCGGATGTCTCGCTCTCGCATGCACGTTTCCGCAATGACGATCCGGCGGGTAATCGTATTCCTGGTGCGGTCGCTTCCGTGGTCGCCGCCGGGGTGACCTTGCATGATCTGAACGGATTCTTCGGCGGTTTCCGGGCCCGTTACTTCGGGCCGCGTGCATTGGTGGAAGACAACTCGGCACGTTCATCCACGACGCTCATGCTGAATGGCCACATCGGCTATGAGTTCCGCAAGAACTGGACGGTGCAGGTGGAGGTGTTCAACATCCTCGATCGCAAGGACAGTGACATCGAGTATTACTACGAGTCACGTCTGCGCGGAGAGGCCATCAATCCCGATCCGACGTTAAATGGTGGATATAATGACATCCATTTCCATCCATCTGAGCCGCGCACGGTCCGGGTGAGTTTGACGGCGAAGTTTTAATCCAAATCCTTTAGCCACGGATTGATTCCGCGGCTGCGGAAAACAAAAAGGGGCTCCTTGCGGAGCCCCTGCTGAATTGTTCTCAAGCCAGCTCAGTTGATGAACGTCATCTCGTTGCTAAGCAGCAGCACGTGCGCGTATTTTTCCCAGGCGCTCAGGGCTTTGATGGTGGCCTTGTTGCTGCCGGTGAAGTCCTTCTCGGCATTCCACTCCCGGTTCAGGCCCGCTATGGATTCACCGGTTTCCTGGACGATGCCGATGACCGGAGCCCAGTTGAAACCGTCGCCGCCGTCATTGGCGCGGGCATCCACGACGAAGTCCAGCGTATCGCCGGCCTTCACTTCGATGCGGTTGACCCTGGTTGGAGACTTTTGGTTGAAGGCGATCCAGTTGCCCACTTCGCCTGCGCGGCTGGAGATGACGCGGGCGCGGATGCCGTCTCCCGTCTTGGCCGGATGATCCAGCGTGCCATTGATGGATACGATGGCATCGCGCGGTGCGGTCCAGCGGCGGATGGCCGCCTGCTTGGGGTTCTTGCCCGGGTGCCCGCCCTTGGCGGTCAGATGCAGCCAGCCCAGATTCTTGTCCGGCAGCGCATTGCCGACCTTCCAGACGTTGCCGAGGTAGTTCAAGGAGCGGAATTCCTTCACACGCTTGCTGGCTTCATCGATTTCGCCCATGCCGTATTTCCAAGTCTGCTCCGTGGGCATGTCCGTCACGCCCGGCAGAGATTCCAGGAAGCGCAGGCCCATCTTCACTTCTTCCTGCGAGGGTTCGCGTTGCAGGACGAGATCATACAGCATCTTCACCCGCTGTTCCTCGTCGCCCTGGCTCTTGAAGTCCGGGCGTTCCACCAGGTTGCGCGCCTGCTGGATGACCATCGGGTTGTTCATGAGGAACAGCGACTGCTGCGGCACGATGGTGAAGTAGCGCTTGCTCGTCGTCAGGTCCGGGTTGGCAAAGTCGAAGTGGTTGAACACCTCGGGCAGATTGCGTCGGTCCACGTAGCCATACACGGTGCGGCGGGTGGTCTCCGGTTTCGTGATATCCACCGGGTTGCCGCCCACGGACAGGTCGATCTTGCCGCCGAGAGCCAGCAAGGTGTCGCGCAACGACTCGAAATCGAGGCGGCGGATGTTCATGCGCCAGAGCAGTTTGTTGCCCGGGTCCATCTGCGAGTAACGCGGATTGTGCGTGCTCGCCTGCTGGTAGGTGCTGGAGAGCATCATCAGCTTGTGCATCTTCTTCACCGACCAGCCGTTCTCCATGAAGTAGCTGGAGAGGTAATCCAGCAGGGCCGGGTGGGAGGGCGGGGTGGAGCGGGTGCCGAAATCGCTGGTGGTCGGGACCAGCGCTTCGCCGAAGTGATACATCCAGATGCGGTTCACCATCACGCGCGCGGTCAGCGGGTTTTCCTTGGAGGCGATGGCCTTGGCCAATTCCAAGCGGCCGCTGCCGTCCGTGAACGGAGTGCGTTCACCGGTGCTGAGCACTTTCAGGAACTGACGCGGAGCCGGGTCACCCAGGCTGCTCGCATTGCCGCGGATGAAGATGCGCGAATCACGCGGTTGCCGGCTGTCTTCCAGTGCCTGCGCGCGGGGCGGTGAGCCGGGATGCGTCATCTTCAATTGCGCGATCGCACCGCGCATGGCCGTAGCCCGCTGCTGCACCTGCTGGGGCAGCATGTTGTCGATCTGGTTGCTGGGCGGGTTGGCTGGCGAGTTCTGGCCGTAGAGCGCCATGCGGACTTCTTCCGCATACTTGTCTGCCAGCCGGGTCGGTTCCGGGATGTCATCCTTCTTGCTGAGCCTCTTGCGATTTTTCCACATGTCCAGCTCGGCCTCCCACTTCTTGTCCACATCCGCCAGAGCCCGGGCATAGCGGTCGGTCACATCCTTGAAATCCACCGGCCCTGAACCGGCGAACAGCCGGGCGATGTACGGATTGATCTGGCCACCCTTCCATTGTTGCTGCGCAAACTGCTGCGAGAGCAACCGGCCCTTGGTCGCATACTCCTGCGGCCGCAGCTTGGAGAACTCGATGAGCGGCGTGAAGATGGACGGCTGTTTCTGCCGGGCAAAGGCGGCTAACGTCCGTTGCCAGGCGGCGACCACGCCGCCATTCAGGCGGTTGCTGGTCAGGATGAACACGTTCCGCAACTGCGCGTTCGTGATCTTCGGCGCCTCATAGGCGACATAGAGATACGTGGCCACATTCGTGCGCAGGTTCGTCAGGATACGGACCTCGTTGGATTCGCGGTAGGTCCGCACTTCCGCCTGCAACTTCTCCAGTTGCTTCTGGAAGTCCTGGTATTCCGGCGACTCCACCGGTTTCGCCAGCAACGGCTCAATCTCCGGCTCCAGCGTGCTGTTGAAGATGCCGTGCCAGGAGTAATAATCCGCCGTCGGGATGGGGTCGAACTTGTGGTCGTGGCAGCGGGAGCAGGAGACCGTCAGGCCGAGCAATCCCTTGGACACAGCATCGATCTGGTCGTCGATGATCTCATTCCGGTTGCCTTGGAAGCGTTTGCCCAGCGTGAGGAAGCCCAAGCCGGCCATCGCCTGCTTGTCCTCACCCTGCACCACTTTGTCACCCGCCAGTTGCTCGATGATGAACTGGTCATAGGGCTTGTCATCATTGAAGGACTTGATCACGTAATCGCGATAGGTCCATGCATAGGGGAAGCGGAAATCTTCGCGGTTGTTGTTCACGTCACCCTTGGTGTCTGCATAACGGGCCACATCCAGCCAGTAACGGCCCCAGCGCTCGCCGTATTGCGGCGAGGCCAGCAGACGGTCGATCAATTTCTCGTAGGCATCCGGCGATTTGTCTTCCACGAACGCCTTCACCTCGGCGGCCGTCGGCGGCAGGCCCGTCAGGTCATACGTGGCGCGGCGGATGAGGGTGCGGCGGTCCGCCTGGAAGGACGGGAACATCGCCTTGGACTCCAGCTGTTCCAGGATGAAGTTATCCACCGGCGTGCCCACCCAACCCTTCATCTTGATGTCCGGCACCGGCACTTTTGCCACGGGCTTGAAGGCCCAATGGTCTTTCTCGGCGGCGGCGAGCTGTTCTTTCCACTTGTCCGGGTCGCCTCCTTTGCGCGGGTCCGGTGCGCCCATCTTCACCCATTGCTCGAGATCGGCGATCTCCTGGGTGGAAAGCTTCTTGTTGGAAGGCGGCATGCGCAGGTCCGGATCCGTATAGCGGATGGCCTTGATGAAAAGGCTCTTGTCCGGATCACCGGGCACGATGGACGGGCCGGTGTCTCCACCCTTGAGCAGCGCTTCCTTGGAATCGACCACGAGTCCGCCCTTGGCCTTGCCTTCGGCTACGCTGTGGCAGCTGTAGCATTTGTCATTCAGCACCGGGCGGATCTTCTTCTCGAAGAAATCCAGCTCGGCGGGTGTGGGCTCGGCTGCTTGGACGGCAGCCGCGGAGATAAAAATGGCAACGGCGGTCGCCCTGACCGCCGTTACTCCTTGCCAGCAATTTTTCATGTAGCGCTGAAGACTGGTCGCTGTTTAGGCGATGATATCTTTGACGACATGGCCGTGCACATCCGTCAGGCGGAAATCGCGGCCGTTGTAGCGGTAGGTCAGCTTCTCGTGGTCGAAGCCCAACAACGCCAGCACCGTGGCGTGCAGATCGTGGACATGCACCTTGTTCTCCACCGAGGCGGCACCGAATTCATCGGTCGCGCCATAAACCGTGCCGCCCTTCACGCCGCCGCCGGCGATCCAGGTGCTGAACGCGCGGTTGTTATGGTCACGGCCCGGGATCTCGAACGCGCTGTTCGCATTCGGCAACTGGCGGGAAGCCGTGCGGCCGAATTCACCACCCCACATCACCAGCGTGCTGTCCATCAGGCCGCGCTGCTTGAGGTCCGTCATGAACGCCGCCAGCGGCTGGTCGATTTCACGGGCGCGATCGCGCAAGGCACGTTCCAAGTTCGAGTGATGGTCCCAGCCACCGGCCCAGGCCTGCACGAAGCGCACGCCCTTCTCGATGAGGCGGCGCGTGATGAGCAATTGCCGGCCCTGCGCCGTGTTGCCGTACATGTCGCGGATGTTCTGCGGCTCCTTCGAGATGTCGAAGGCGTCCGTCGCCTCGATCTGCATCTGGTAGGCGAGCTCGAAGGCCTGCAGGCGCGCTTCGAGATTCGCATCCTTCTGCATCGTGCGGCTGTGCAGATCGTTGAGCTGATGCAGCAAATCAAGCTGCTGGCGCTGTTCCGGGAGCGAGGTGAACTGGCTCTTGATGTTCTCGATCAGCTTGTCGATCGAGGTGAACTGCGTGTTGATGCTCGTGCCCTGGAAGATGCCCGGGATGAAGGCCGACTGCCAGTTCTGCGCGCCACCGGGAGGAACGCCGCCGGGACGCAGGGAGATGAAGCCCGGCATGTTCTGGTTCAGGCTGCCCAGACCGTACGTGACCCAAGAACCCAAACTCGGCATCGTGCGCCGGCCGGAACCCGTGTTCATCAGGATGCTCGCAAATTCATGGGAGGGGATGTCCGTCCACATTGAGCGGATGACCGCCATGCTGTCCACGTGCTCGCCCAACCGCGGGAACACTTCGCTCACTTCCACGCCCGACTTGCCCTTCTTCTCAAAACTGAAAGGCGATGGGAGACCCACACCGTTCGAACCCGGCAACGGCTGGTCCGCATACCGCTCCAGCGCGGGCTTCGGATCCCAAGTATCGATGTGCGACGGCGCGCCCTGCGCGAAGATGTGGACCACCTGCTTGGCCTTCGCCGGGAAATGCGGCTGCTTCACCGCCAGAGGACCGGAACTCGCGGCCATTGCCTCAGGCGTTCCCAGATCGGCCATCATGCCGGCCAGACTCAGGGCGCCAAAACCCATGCCGAAGCGATTCAAAAACTGCCGGCGGCTGACACAAAAGTCTGCCATACTGGGCGTGTGTTCCGCGAGATACTTGTCCTTCATAGCGATGGTTTGGTCTTTATGGTTTAGGGTACAAGTCGGGCCTGGTTTTTACTTGGTTGGTTGGCACGGCTTATTCAACGAGAAGCATTAACATGATTGAGCCCTCTGGCAATACGTTTTTTATGCCCCCTTCCCATCATTTTGTAATCGCTTATTAAACCCCCTTATCACTTTTTCCACCGGGGCCTTTTATCAGTTCCGATGAACACCTTTTCGGGTGTTTAAGCTTGGTAATAAACGCCCGTTTCCTTTCCCCTGAGGCTTTGAACTTTAGACCTGAAATTTTGGGCCACCGGCCCATGGGCTTGCCGGTGCGACCCACTCTGTTCTGTCAGTTTCATAATGAACCTTTTGTTTAATGTTCTGCGTCCACTATGCCGAGGGGGGTAGGGCAACCGCTGTCCATGGCCCCCTTTTCTTAAAAATATTTTCAATCCACTTAACTTGCTTGCAATCAATAAGATACAACAAGAAAACACCTCCAAAACATGGAATCCTTGAAAAAATTTCACGCCATTGACGAAATTTCCATTAGAGCGTTTTAAAAAATAATGTGGCCGATTGGAGCGAGGATTTTGAGTGGTGGCGAGGCTGTGGCGAAGGAGGAGGTTCCATAGACCCTGTGACTGAGCCGAAACGAAGCCACCACCCAAAAAGACCGCTCGCTTCGCTCCCTGCACAATCGGCTACAGTATTTTTTTTACCGCTCTAACCATCCAACGCCCGTGATTCGTAAATCTAAAATCGTAAATCCCCTCGCCCCTTTTCGCTCCTAGGTTCGCGCCCTTTAGCGGGCCAAAAAACTCACTCCTTCTTCCCCTACGGCCGCTTACACCTAAACAGCGTCGGCCGCTTATCCGCCGAATCCTTCAGCCGCCCATACCCGTTATTATCCGTCACCACCCAGATGTTTTCCGCATCCACCGCCAACCCCTCCAGGATGCCCGTGGGGTAGAGCCGGTGATAAGCATGCTCCGGGCTGTTTTCGAGCGCCCACACGTCGAACTCCGCCACTACCCGCTCCGTTTTCGGGTCCACCTGCAAGACCGCCCGCGCCTCCCGCATCAGCACATACAGATGCCCGCCAAACCAGCTCAGATCCGTGTAATGCATGTCCCGCGCCAGCAACTGCGCCGCCCCCACCGCGAAATCACTCACTATCTCCAACGTCTTGAGGTCCAACACGATGATCCGCCCGCGCTCCCGCTCATTCGCCAGATAAAGCCGCCCATCCCCCACCGCGATCCCCTCCCAAGACGCATTCCGATCCGTGCTGAAAAACTTCTTCACCGGCGCCCAATCGATCCCCAGCCGCTCCACCTTTTCCGTCTTCGGATCCAGCCGCAACACCCAGCGATTCCCCTCCTCACACACATAGATTCGCCCCGCCTCATCCCGGGCGATCCCTTCCAGATCCCAATGCCCGTTTTTCGCTCCCTTGAATGGCTCTAACTGTTTCCCTGTGAACCAGTTAGGGATCAACTCCAACGTCGCCTCCATCCCCTCCGCCGGCAGCTTCACTTTATAAAGCCCCGCCCGCTTGTCATTCACCGTGAGCAGGTCCCCGTTCGGCATCAAGAGCAGCCCCGACGCATCGAACTGCTCCTTGTCTGGCGACGTCAACCGCCACGCCCCATCCGGCTTCAGCACATGCCGCTTCCGGGCGACCGCCTTGACCTCCGCCCCCAGAGCGTCCAGCCGTCCGCCTGCCAGCCCCAACCCCAGGAGCCCCATGAAACCTCGCCGATCCATCACTGACTTTGAGTTAACCCAAAACCCTCTCCTCATGCCACGACAATCCCCGCCGAATCCCTTCATTTCCGACCTCGGCACTTATCAACAAGTGCCGAGGATTTCTACCGCTTGGCCCCCAAAATGTCCCGACCTCCACCGCAACCAAAAAACCCATTTCCACCTCGGCACATGTACACAAGTGCCGAGGAATTCTACCACTTCCCCATGCTCCGCCCCCAATGTGCTGCCGGCATCCTGCCGGCAGAGGCGGGCCGTTCGTTTGGCAGATTCCGGTTCAAGCAATCCGGACTGGTTCGCTCTCCGCCAGGGAGCCGTCACCACTCGCACTAACCGTAGGTAGCCGCAGTCGTCAGACTGCGCTGACCCATTCCCTGATTTTACCAACGGACAGACTCTCTTACCGAATCAATCATCTGGAGCCTTTCATGAACTTGGAGACATGCCGGGCGATCGTAGAGCGAGTTGGCCCAAAGGGCCAAAAGAGTCCAGCCCAAGGCAGACCGTCGGTGGTCTGCCTTGGGTAGAGGTGCAGGTCAGAGGAAAGCGGCCTGAAGGGCCGCCAGAGGTTCTGGTGTCCCGTCAGGACACACCTGTATTAACGCGGTAAACCTTGGGCAACGGCGGCATGGGTGCGGTCGTTGCCTTGGGCTGGATTCATCTGGCCCTTTGGGCCAAAGCAGTTGCTGGAGGCTGGTTTCAGCCCATCCATTACTTAATCTGCCCTCTGGTCATTCCCAACTAAAATTCATGACAGGCTCTAAAAACCATCGCCTCCCCTCGGTGTTTCCTCTCTCACATGCTCCGTCGTCTGCTCCAACACACTTTGCGTCACCGTTACCCCGCTGCCGGACTTTTCGTCATGCTCCTGGTCCTTTGGTTCTTCGCCGTGTATGCAGTGATCGGCTCCTGGGCGACAGCGACCGCGAGCATCTTCATCATGCATTCCAATGGAACGACCGACCTGGAAATCATCAACCAGTATTGGCCACATCGCCTGATCCAGCCGCAATGGCTCGATGAAAACTCCGGCGGAATGGAATTGCTGTTCCATTGGTCCCACATGGAATTGCTTGCCCGGCTTGGCGTCTGTCTGCTCGTGACCACTCTGCTGGCCGTCTTGTCGCTTCAACTGGTGAAACGCCTGATCAACTATCTCGGTCAACGTTCACCCGCTTGACTCCCCGCCATTCCAAAATTCCCCCAGAATTCCTATTGCATCCCCGCCCGCCGCGGTCACTAATCACCCAACGAAAGGGCGGTTCACGAAATGGACATAGATGACGATGAGATGATGCTGCTGATAGTCGGCCTGATCGGGGCCGCGTTCAGCCTCGCTTTTCAGTTCAAGTGCTGGACCAGTATTCCCGTAGGACGTTCGCTCGCGGCCCGGTTTCCTTTCCTGCTGGCGAAACCCTTGTGCGTGGCTTTGCTGATCGTGCCCGCCTTGCTGCTCTGGTCCGATCCAGAAGTGAAAGCCAGCGGCGTTTATCTCACTTTGCTCACCGCCAATGGTTTCCTTTGGCTTTTCCTCTCCAAGAAAGCGATGGCGCTCACGGGCGTCAGTTTCAGTGTGGATGTGCTCGAGAATAATAACCGCGCCGCCGGCCTTGCGATGGCGGGCGGGGTGATCGGCATCTCGTTCATCTATTGCGGCTCCAACGTGGGCACCGGCCCCTCGCTCTGGAACAACGTCTTCTCCGTGATTGTCGGCACCCTCGGTTTCTTTCTTTGGTGGATGATCTTTGAAGGGAGCGGCCACATCTCCCGTGCCGTCACCGAAGATCGTGATACCGCAGCGGGTCTGCGCCTGGCGGGAATGCTCATCGCCCTCGGACTCATCTGCGGACGCGCTGTGGCGGGCAATTGGGAATCGCCCGAGGCCACGCTGGGAGATTTCATCGTGGATAGCTGGTTTTGCGTTGCCTTGATGCTGGTTGGGATTCCCTGGGAACGCCGGTTGCACCCCACACCCAGCGCTTATCAACGCGATGTCTTAAAGTGTGGTTTCGTGCCTGCGCTTGTTTACATCACTATTGCAGCAGGGTGGGTATGGCACCTTGGCTGGTGGGAGGGCGCACGATGAATGCCGCAGTATCAACCCCAGAAACGCAGATAAGGCAAACGACCTTCCAACCCTTGGTAGCCGGCGAAAGTCTCTCTGCGGAAGTATTTCACCGCATCCGCCGCACGATGTTGCTCGATGGGTGCAAATGGGATCCTCAAGTGGGCGATGTCAGCACCCTCGCGCCATTCCCCCTCTACATCACTTCGGCAGAATGGAGCACGCTCGTCGGCATGGCGGAAGCTCTCTCTGCTGAAGCCTTGGCGGCGGAAGCGGAGATTCTGCAACGCCCCGAACTCCTGAAACGCCTCAGCCTGCCCGGCTCCATCCGCAAGGTCTTGCAATCATCGCCAGCGCTGACGCCCGCCGCCGCTCGCGTGATGCGTTTCGATTTTCATCCCACCACCGAAGGCTGGCGCATCTCCGAGGTGAACAGCGATGTGCCCGGCGGCTATTGCGAAGGCTCCTTGTTCGCCTCACTTGTCAGTGAACAATTCCCGGGCACAAGCCCCACCGGAAATCCTGGTGACGCCGTAGCCGATGCGATCATCGCTGCGACCAGGCCAGGAGCCCGCATTGCGTTGCTCACTGCGCCCGGTTACATGGAGGACCATCAGGTCGTCTCTTATGTGGCGAAGTGCCTGCGCGCCCGCGGTTGCCAGACCTATCAGGCGAAACCCGCACAGATCATTTGGCGCGAGGGTCATGCTTACCTGCCACCCCAAGTGTGTGCCGAGCGCATGGATGGCATCTTCCGTTTTCATCAGGCGGAGTGGCTCGCGCAATTGCCACGCCGCAGCGGGTGGGAGCATTTCTTTCGCGGCGGCCAAACGCCCGTGACCAATCCCGGCACCGGCATCATCGCCGAGAGCAAACGTTTCCCGCTCGTGTGGGATGATCTTCGCATACCGATGTCGATGTGGCGTCAGTTGCTCCCGGAAACACGCGACCCGCGCGAAGTCCCATGGCGCACGGATGATGGCTGGCTGGTGAAAGCCGCCTTCTGCAACACCGGCGATGCCGTGTTCGGCACCGCGCAGCAAAGCACTCGCGAATGGCAGCGGACCAAATGGCACGTACGTTTCTTTCCGAATGACTGGGTAGCCCAGCGCCGTTTCGAATCCGTGCCATTAGCCACACCCGATGGTGACCGCCACGTGTGCCTCGGTGTTTACACCGTGAATGGCCGCGCTGCCGGTGCGTATGTGCGCATGGCCCCGAAACCCTTGATTGATTTTGCGGCGTATGACGTCGCGCTGCTTGTGCGGGATTGAAGATGAAAAGATCAGAGATATATGACGCTTGGGCTCCGGCTCACGGATTTTGGTCACCGTGGGTGAAGCCCGTCCTCTTTGCGTGGATGGAGGATCACTTTACATCCCCGACACACTTCGAGCGCTATTGGGATTTGAGCTGGTTGCCCGAAGTCCCCGCCGGCACGGCCTTTGTGGTCGATCTTCCCAGCACCGATGGCATTTCGCTCGGGCTGGCACTGGCCCCCCTTGGGCTATCGTCCCATCCCTTTGTACAATGCCCTGCCGGGAGGAATTCACCGTGAAGCGGTTGAGACTGCCCCTATCGCCGCAGCCTTGCATTTTTCTGCCGAAACCTTGGGAAAGCTCAATCTGCGACCCGATGCTCCACCGGTTTTCCTGCTCGATGCGAATCGCCGTGGACCTGAAATGATTTCTGACTCCGTGCGTTTCGATAATCGCTCCGTCAGCTTCACCACGGACTTTCCATCGTCGAATTATCTCCTCTCACACGGCATCAAGTTCGTGGTGCTGATTCAGTATCATGCGGGCCAGCCACAACCGGATCTCGCCCACACCCTGCGCCGCTGGCAGGAGGAAGGCGTGAATATCTACACCAAAGATATCAGCGATAACTCTCCCATCGCTCCACTGACCGTGAACAGACCTTCGCGATTCGGCCTGTTCTGGCACCGCGCCCTGACGATGCTCGGCATGAAACGCGATCGCTTGGGCGGGTATGGCGGCTATCTCGCCGAAGCTTCAGCCGGTGGATAAATTGATTTACTCGCGCAATAATTTGAAGCCGTGGCTCAGGTGCGTGCCAGAGGCACGCAGTGAAGGTAGCCGTGGGTGAAGCGAAGCGGAGCCCACGGTAGCAGAAAGAAAGTATGTTTGCGTCGCGTAGCGACGCTGTGATGATGGAGCTTAGGGGATCAAGCCTCATTAAGTGCCGCTGTTACAGCATTGGTGCTTCGTCATGAACCCCGCACCAGAGGTCGGGGTGGTCATTGCGTTCCTTTCCTTGAACTTTGAGCTTTGAACTTTGCGCTTCGCCCATTTTCCTTAAGGCGACACATGACCACCCACCACTACCTCGCCTGCGATCTCGGCGCCGAAAGCGGCCGCCTCATGCTCGGGTCGTTGCACGCCGGGCACATTACCCTAGAAGAACTCCACCGCTTCCCCAACCCCGTCCGACGCGTCGGCGAATCCCTCCACTGGGACATCCCGCAGTTGTTCAATGAGTTGAAGGCCGGTTTACGCTTGGTGGCCCGGCGCAAGCTTCCCATCGCCAGCATCAGCACCGATTCCTGGGGCCTCGATTACGTCCTGTTCGATGCCAAAGGCACCCTCATCCCGCCCACCTTTCATTACCGCGATCCCCGCACGGCTCGCGGCGTTGAGCGCGTCTTCTCACTCACCAAATGGGAGAATGTCTTCGCGGAAACGGGCATTCAGTTCATGCCCATCAACTCGCTCTACCAGCTCGCCGCCGAATCCCCCGAACGCTTGCGCAACGCGCGTCTCCTCCTCAGCGTGGCCGATGCCTTCAATTATTTCCTCAGCGGCAATGCCACCGTGGAAGAATCCATGGCCAGCACCTTTCAACTCTACAATCCCCGCACCCGCGCCTGGTCGGATTACCTCATCAATTTATTAAAGCTGCCGCGCAACATCTTTCCGCAGGTCGTAAGTTCCGGCACCAACCTCGGCCCTATCAAACACGACCTCGCCGCAGAACTGTCGCTTAAAAATCTCCAAGTCATCGCCACCTGTTCACACGATACCGGTGCCGCCGTCGCCGCTGTGCCCGCTCGCGGCCAGAACTGGGCCTACCTCAGCTCCGGCACGTGGTCCCTGCTCGGCGTGGAACTGCAAAAGCCCGTCCTCACCGACCTCTGCCGCACGCATAACTTCACCAACGAACTCGGCTACGGCGGCACAGTGCGTCTTCTGAAAAACATCGTTGGCCTCTGGGTCATCCAGGAATGCCGCCGCCAATGGGCCGCCGAAGGCAACGACATCGACTACGGCACCCTCACCAAACTCGCCGCCGATGCCCCGCCTTTCGCCGCGATCATTGATCTCACCGACCCGCGCTTCGTCGCCCCCGGCGACATGCCCGCGAAGATCGCCGCCTTCTGCCGCGAGACCCATCAACCCGCGCCCACCTCACCCGGAGCCATCGCCCGCTGCGTCCTGGAAAGCCTCGCCCTCATGTACGACCGCACGCTCCGCCAGGTCGAAGAAGTCTCTGGCTTGAAAACCGAAGTCCTCCACATCGTCGGTGGTGGCAGCCAGAACAAACTGCTCAACCAATTCGCCGCCAACGCCACCGGTCGCACCGTCATCGCTGGTCCCGTCGAAGCCACCGCCCTCGGCAACCTCATCCTCCAAGCCATCACCCTCGGCCACCTCTCCTCCCTCGCCAACGCCCGCGAACTCATCGCCACCTCCTTCTCCGTAGAAACCTATCAGCCTGTGGATAAAGAAGCGTGGCAAACGGCGGCACGGAAACTGGAGCAACTAACGGCGAAAAAGTAACGATAGTTTTGGCGCGAGTGAAGCACCGCCAGGTGGAGCGCGGCTTTTAAGCCGCCTAAACTTTCATAAGCAAAGCGGCTTCAGAAATTTTGCCGTTAACATACAACGGTTCAGGCATTTTGAGATCCGCTTGGTATTCGGATCTTTAGGCGGCTTAAAAGCCGCGCTCCTCCGAGATTCACTTCGCCGTCTCCCCTCTCAAAAACTCCGGCATCAACCGCACCGGCTTCACCGGTTTCGCATCCCGCTCCAACACCTGCACCAACGCCTCGCCCACCTTCCGTGCGAACTGCTGCGGCCGGCTCGTATACCGCGCCAGCATCGGCACCACATGTTGCAGATACGGATCCTCATCCCGGCTGATCAGCGCGATGTCCTGCGGCACCTTGAAACCCCGCCGTTGCAGATGCGTCAGCACCGTAAGCGCATGCGCCGAGCGCGCGATGAGAAACGCCGTCGGCGCTTCACTCGATCCCAGCAGCCGATCCACCTTCGCACACACTCCCGCCACCGTCGCATCATGCCGCACGACTTTCACCTCGCCCTTCACCGCCCCTTCACGAAATCCCTCCTCGCTCTCCTGATCCCCCGGACAGCCGCTCGCGGGCAGCAGCAACGCCAACCGTTTGTGCCCATGCCCGCTGAACCACTGCGCCGCATGGCGACACGCCGCCCGGTAATCCACATCCACCGAGGGCAGGGGATCATCCGGCGGGCACGACCCCACCACCAGCGCCGGGATCTTGTGCGCGGCGAACCACCGCTGCATCGGCTCCGTCGAGAGAAACAGCACCCACGCCGCCGAAGGATGACTCTGCACCAGTTCCTCCCAAGCCCGTTCCGCCCGCGCATGATACGCCGAAGGCCGCACCACCAGCTCCATGCCCAGCCCCAGCTCCGACAACCGCACCCGCAGCTCATTGATCCAAAACAAAACCATCGGCGGCACCTCATCCAGCGGATGCGGCGAGAGCAGGCAGATCGATTTCGGCGCACTCTTCTTCCCCACCTTGCGTTTGCCCTTGCCTGATACAGTTTGCCGCCGTTTGCCCTGGGAAGTTTGCAGCAGCCCCTCTTTCTCCAACTGCGCCAACGCCGCCCGCAAAGTCGGCCGGCTCACGCGCAATTGCTCCGCCAACAACCGTTCCCCCGGCAACGCCCCCGGCCATCGCCCTGTCTCCAAGCCTTGCCGCAAAATGCGCGCCGTCTGCGTGACGAGCGAGACCCGCTCCGGCAATGGCAGGGCGGCGGAGGATGACGACGATGCTTTCATGCGCTGACTGGTCAAAGGACTTGACCAGCAGCATGTCGTTGCCGATACCAGACGCAAGCCAACAATGACAACCATGCATTCAAAACCCTGTCATGGTCTCCCTGAACCCCAACGGGGTTCCATAAATCAGCCCAGGGTTGCGAGGCACGAGCTACCCTGGGTCAACGCATCAAAATCCACTACCCTGAAAGGGTTGCGTCACGCACCGATTGCGTCCCTCAATTGAAATTTAAGAACATCACCATGCCCCTCCTTCCTCACTCCGACCTCCTCCAGCTCAAACGCTGGAACACCCCGACAATTTACAACGGCTGGGAACAGCTCACCAAACACAACGCCGCCCGCGATGCTTTCAATCTCGAAGAAACCCGCGATTTCATGCCGCAGATGGGCCCCATGGTCGGCTGGGCCGTCACCGTCGTCATCGAGCCCAGCAACGCCACCCACAAACAGAACGCCAACGCCTGGGCTGATTACCGCCGTTACGTCGCCAGCGTCGAAGGCCCGAAGATCGTCGTCGTGCAAGACCTGGATAAGCCGAACGTCATCGGCGCCTTCTGGGGCGAGGTGAACTGCAACGTCCACAAGGCCCTCGGCTGTGTTGGCACCATCACTGACGGCGGCATCCGCGATCTCGATGAGATGAACAACGCCGGTTTCAAAGCCCTCGCCCGCCGCCTCTGCGTCGGCCACGCGCACTCCACGCCCGTGCGCTGGAATGTGGAGGTGGAAGTGTTCGGCCGGAAGATTCAGCCCGGCCAACTCATCCACGCCGACAAGCACGGTTTCCTCGCCATCCCCTTCGGTGAAGAGCCCGGCCTCCTCGATGCCGCCCGCTTCATGGACAGCAACGAATGCGAAACCCTAATCCCCGCCGCCCGTAGCAGCACCGGCTGCTCCACCGATGAGATCATCGAAAAACTGGCGAAAGCTGGAGCGGAATTCGGCGCGAAAGCGAAGGCGAAGTTCCAGCGTGGTGGGGAATGGAAGTGATTCCGCTGGAGCGCGGCTTTTAAGCCGCCTAAATATCCAAGAATCAAATGGTGTAAGAACGGTTGTAGCGATCTGCTATCGGCTCTCCTTGCGCAGGAGATTCCGAGGACCGCTTTTGCTTAGTTTCGTTTAGGCGGCCTAAAAAGCCGCGCTCCAGTTGACCGGCTGAAGTCGGGACTCTTACGTTGACCGTCCATCCATTTCCTCTAGCATTTCAGTCTCAAGTCACCGCTGCCGCCGCGAACAACTCGCGTCTTCGTCGTGTCTTGTTGCTTGATCATGAAAAGCCGTATCCTCAGCGTTGTGCTGGCCTGCATTGGCCTGACGTTTTCATTCTCTTCCGCATCCGCCCAAACCGCGACGAGCAAGCCTGCACCGGCAGTTGAGCGGAAAGCTCCACCCTACATCATCCTTAAGGTCGACGACCTGCGAAATGCCGGCGGCAAGGTCCATCCCCGCTGGCAGAAGTTCGTGGACTTCACCGCCGAGCGGAAAATCAAATCCGCCATCGGCATCATCGCCGATTCACTCGAGAAGGATGACCCGAAGTATTTCCAATGGATCAAAGACCAGCATGCGAAGGGGCTCATCGAATTCTGGAACCACGGCTACAATCACAAGGAATGGGAAGTGGACGGCAAGAAGGTGCAGGAGTTCAAAGGCCCCAGCTACGAGGACCAAAAAAAGAATCTGCTGCGCTGCAACGAACTCGCCAAACAAAAGCTGGGGTTCACGTTCCCCGCCTTCGGTGCTCCGTTCAACGCCATCGATGCCAACACGGCCAAAGCCTTGTCCGAAGACCCGGACACCACCATCTGGCTTTATGGCGACCTGAAGAATCCCGCCGGCAAGATCGTCATGGACCGCGTCGGCTCCGTGAACATCGAATACCCGACCTTTGTGCCCAGCCTGCAGAAATTCAAAACCGGTTACGCCTTGAATCCCAATCGCGACTACTTCGTCATCCAAGGGCATCCCGCACAATGGACGGATGAACGTTTCGCCCAGTTCGTCGAGTTGATTGATTTCCTGACCGCAGAAAAAGCGGTGTTCACCACGCCTTCCGAATACGTGAAACTGAAAGGCCTGAAGCCCGCCGTTGCTCCCAAGAAATAGCTTCGATTCTGTAACACTAGCCGTCATGCATTTACGCTTCATCCCGCTCTTCGCCCTTGCCCTGCTGGTCGTGGACCTCTCCGCCCAGGCGGATGCCCGGCTAGCTAGCGTCTTCAGCGATCACATGGTTTTGCAGCGCGACCAGAAGATTCCGGTCTGGGGCTGGGCTGTGGCTGGCGAAAAAGTCTCGGTGCAGCTGGATGCCAAGGCGGCTGTCACCGCCACTGCTGACGCCCATGGCAAATGGCGCGTGGAACTGCCCGCCGAGGCGGTGGGCGGGCCGCCCCGCTCCCTGACGGTCAAAGCCAGGAACACCATCATCCTAAAGGACATCCTGATCGGCGAGGTCTGGCTATGCTCCGGCCAGTCAAATATGGAATGGCTGGTAGGCAACAGTGACAACCCCAAGCAGGAGATCGCCGATGCCGAAAGCTATCCGCTTATCCGTCATCTCAAGATCCCACTAAAAGCAGCGGGCTATCCCCAAGCTGAGTTCAAATCGTTCTGGCAGGTCTGCACGCCGAAAACCGTCGGTGGGTTCACGGCAGCCGGCTACTTCATGGCCCGCAAGCTCCACCAAGAACTGGGCGTTCCCATCGGTTTGATCAACTCTTCTTGGGGAGGGACGTTCATCGAGCCCTGGACTCCGGTCAATGGTTTCGCCGGCCGCCCCGCCTTGCATGCCATCCATCAACGCGTCTGGCGCACCTTGCCCGAGAGTCCGATCTATCAGGACCGTTTTAACCAGTATCTCGCGGAGACGGAGAAATGGATTGCCACTGCCAAGGCGGATTTGGCCGCCAAACGCCTGGTGGCCGCCGCTCCGGCGTTTCCCGCTGATATCGCCCCGCTGACCAGCCAACAGATGCCCGCCACACTGTTCAATGCCATGATCAACCCGCTCGTCGGTTTCCCCATCCGAGGTGCCATCTGGTATCAGGGTGAGGCCAACCATGGCGAAGGCATGCTCTATCTGGAAAAGATGAAGGCGCTCATCTCCGGCTGGCGCCAGCTCTGGGGCATCGGCGATTTCCCGTTCTACTACGTCCAGATCGCCCCCTTCAGGTACGGCGCTGAGAACCCCAATGTCCTGCCCGTTTTCTGGGAGGCCCAAAGCGCAGCCCAGGCCATCCCCAATACCGGCATGGTGGTGACCACGGACATCGGCAATGTGAATGACATCCATCCGCGCAATAAACAGGCCGTCGGTTTGCGGCTCGCCTTGTTGGCACTGAAGAACACCTACGGCCGGAGCAACGTTGTTGCCAATGGCCCCAAGTTCAAATCCCTGAAGAGCGTAAACGGCACCTTGCGGGTGATGTTTGAGAACACGGCCGGCGGTCTGCGTTCCCGGGACCAGAAGTCCCTCACCTGGTTTGAGATCCTCGGCACCGACACGGACTATGTGAAGGCCAATGCGGTCATCGATGGGGATTCCGTCATCCTCTCCGCCCCCGGCGTCAAGGAACCCGTCGCCATGCGCTTTGCCTGGCACAAGGAAGCCGAGCCGAACCTGGTCAACGGTGCCGGTCTGCCCGCAGAACCCTTCCGGGCGGGTGAACCGTTCAAGATGGATCAGCTTCCGCTCAAGGTCCCGGAGGCCAGCGGTTACAAACTGGTGTATGACCTTGACCTCGCCAAACTCGGGCCGAACTTCACCTATGATGTGGACAATTCCGCTTCGCTGCAGGGGCAGTTCGACCGCATCGCCTACTTCCTTGAACTCCGCGACGCCAGTGGCGTTATGTATTCCTACGTTTCCATGGACGCCTTCACGGCCGACATCCAGCGCATCGGCATACCTACTTTAGCTTCGGGAGCCAAATTTCAGACGTCCGTGAGAAACCTGAACGTTATCTCCAATGTCAGAGGCATCCCTAACGGTTCTCTGCCCGCCGGGTGCAGCCTCGAGTTTTGGCCGAATGATTACATTGCCCCAAACAGCGTCAAGATCCCCGGCGCTTCCGATGCCATCTATGATGCTGGCGACCAGCCTGTCGATGACAAACCGGACGGCTACGGCTCCATGCAGATTCATAACTACCTCTCCGGACAAACCCTCTTTGCCATCAATAACTGGAAATCGGGCATGGGCGCGGATATCGGCATCGGCAACAGCACTGGTGAGACCCGCGACTGGACTTTCAAGGGCAATGCGAGTTCTTACATCCAAAAGCGCCTGCGCGTGCTGGTGCGCCTGAAATGATTTTCCAGCTTAAGCCTCCAACTTTCTAAACCACAAGCACCCCATAATACCATGCGTTTACGTATCGCCCTGTTTTCGCTGGCGCTATTCGCCGCCAGCCTTTCCGCCCATGCCGATACCCGGCTCGCCAGCATCTTCGGCGATAACATGGTCCTCCAGCGCGACCAGAAGATCCCGGTCTGGGGCTGGGCCTCGCCCGGTGAAGCCGTCTCTGTGCAACTGGACAGCCAGAGCGCCGTCTCTACGACTGCCGATTCCGCTGGCAAATGGCGCGTGGAACTCCCGGCGCAAAAAGCCGATGGCAAGGCCCGCACCCTTACTGTGAAAGCGAAGAACACGCTTACGTTAAAGGACGTGCTCGTGGGTGAAGTGTGGTTGTGCTCCGGTCAATCGAACATGGAGTGGACAGTCAATAACAGCAACAATCCCAAGGAAGAGGTCGCCGCCGCGAACTATCCGACCATCCGCCACATCAAGGTGCCGCTGAAACCCGCCAGCTTGCCGCAGGATGAATTCAAAGCCTCCTGGCAAGTCTGCTCGCCGCAAACGGCGGGTAACTTCACTGCCGCCGGTTATTTCATGGCGCGCAAGTTGCAGAAGGAATTGGGTGTGCCAATCGGCCTCATCAATTCTTCCTGGGGCGGCACCCGCATCGAGCCATGGACGCCGGTCTCCGGTTTCGCGGACATTCCGGCGTTGAAGAGCATTCACACCCAAGTTCTTCAGACATTGCCGGACAATCCGGTGTATCAACAGAAGCTCAAGCAGCATCTCGCTGCAGTGGATAAATGGAGTGCGGATGCGAAGGCAGCGCTCGCGGAGAACAAGCCAGTCACCGCTTCGCCCGCATTCCCGGTAGACCTCACGCCGCTGGCCTCACTGCCATCCCCTCAGCAGCAACCCACGACGCTCTTCAACGCGATGATCAATCCCTTCGTCGGGTTCCCCATCCGCGGTGCCATCTGGTATCAGGGCGAATCGAACCACGGCGAAGGCATGCTCTACACCGAGAAGATGAAGGCGCTCATCCAGGGCTGGCGCAAGCTGTGGAACATCGGCGAATTCCCATTCTTCTACGTGCAGATCGCCCCTTACAAGTATGGCAACGAGGATCCGAATGTGCTCCCGACCTTCTGGGAAGCACAGAGCGCCGCCCAAGCCATCCCGAACACGGGCATGGTAGTGACGACGGACATCGCGAACCTCAACGACATCCATCCCAAGAACAAACAGGACGTGGGTCTGCGCCTCGCCTTGCTCGCCTTGAAGAATACCTACGGCAAAAGCGACGTGGTGGCAAACGGGCCGAAATTCAAATCGCTCAAGCAAGAAGGCGACAAGCTGCGCGTGACGTTCGAGAACACGGCAGGCGGCTTGAAATCGCGTGATCAGAAGCCGCTCATGTGGTTCGAGATCATCGGGCCGGAGACGGATTTCACGAAGGCAGACGCGGTGATCGAAGGCGATTCCGTGGTGCTATCCTCGCCCAATGTGAAGGGACCGGTGGCGATGCGCTTCTCCTGGCACAAAGATGCCGAGCCGAATCTGGCGAATGGTGCCGGACTGCCAGCGGAAGCCTTCCGCGCCGGTGAAGTGCCAAAGATTGATTACCTCTCGGTCAAGATTCCCGAAGCCAGCGGTTACAAGCTGGTTTATGACCTGGACCTTGGAAAGCTGGGGGCGAACATCAAGTATGATGTGGATAACTCAGGCTCGCTGAAGGGTGAGTTTGACCGTGTCGCCTACTTCCTCGAACTGCGCGGGCCGCAAGGGGTGACGTATTCCTACGTCTCCATGGACGCGTTCACCTCGGACATCAAGAAGGTGGGCATTCCTACGCTGGCTTCCGGCGCGAAGTTTCAGACCCAGGTGAAAAATGCGAATGTCATCTCCAACGTGAAGGACATCCCGAACGGTACGTTTGCCAGCGACTGCAACATCGAGTTCTGGCCCCACAATTACGGTCCACCGAACACGGCGAAGACTCCGGGCGCATCCGACTCCGTATATGATGCGGGCGATCAGTTCTCCGATCCGGCGGATGGCTACGGCTCTATGCAGATCCATAACTTCAAAGCCAAGCAGACGCTGTTCGCCATCAACAACTGGAAGGCCGGCGTCAATGCCAACATCGGCATCGGCAACAGCACGGGCGAGACGAAGGACTGGACGTTCGTAGCCAACGCCGGCTCCTACAGCCAGAAACGCCTGCGCGTGCTGGTCCGTATGAAGTAGCAGGTTGCACCAGCGGGCCTGTTGGGGTAAAGGGCGTTTACAGAATTATCCGGCAGGTGTGAAACCCTGCCGGATTTTTCGTTTCAGAGCAGCTTGATGTGCTGGTCCATTGAATTGACCAGTCAGGCTTTCTTGCGAGACTTCTTTGTTTGAGGGCACGATGCGGAATGCACCTGATCCATTCGTTTTTACGACGTGCTAAGTGGATTGTCTGCGTCGCTTGGCTGATTGCTTCATCCTTTGTCATCCATGCCGCCGAAACCATCACCGCCGATGTCTGCATCTATGGCGGCACCTCAGGCGGTGTCTCCGCCGCTGTGCAAGCGGCGCGCATGGGGAAGAAAACCATCCTCGTCGAGCCGGGCAAACACCTCGGCGGTATGACGTCCGGGGGATTGGGCGCGGTGGATATCGGCGATCCACGCTCGGTGGGCGGTATCACGCGGGAATACTTCACCCGGCTGGTCGCGACCTATGGCAAGACGCTGGCGTGGGACAAAGCTTTTGAAAGCAAGGCCGGCGGCGGTCCGGCTACGGGCGGTGCCTATTCCATCGAGCCGCATGTCGCGGAGAAGGTCTTCACCGAAATGGCCAAGGAAGCCGGGGTGACGGTCTATTTCAACGCCCGCCTCGCCAAGGTCCAAAAGCAGGGCACACGCATCACCGAATTCACCACCGAAGATGGCCGCACCTTCCGCGCGCAGATGTTCATCGATACCACGTACGAGGGTGATCTGATGGCGAAGGCGGGCGTCTCCTACACGGTGATGCGTGAAGGCAATGCGAAATACGGGGAGACTTACAACGGCATCCAGTACACGGAGAAGTATCAGCCGCGCACGAATCACGGAAAGCCGGGAGCGAACGGCCGTGTGCCCGGCGGCCAAGGCGTATGGGATCGCGACCTGCCGCTGGACCCGTATGTGATCCCCGGCGATCCGAAGAGCGGTTTGCTGCCCCTCGTGCAAGCGGGTGATCCCGGCAAGCCAGGCGAACCGGCGCCCGGTGTGCAGGCTTATTGCTACCGCCTCTGCCTCACCACGAATGCGAATCGTAACCCCATCACTGCACCTCCGGGCTATGACCCGAAACGTTATGAACTCGTCGCCCGTTTCATCGAAGGCTGCGTGAAGCTGGGCGATGACATGGACCTGCGCTGGTTCTCAAAGTATGACCCGTTGCCGAACGGAAAGTTTGATTTTAACACCGCGACCTTCGGTGGCAACCTGCCGGGGATGAACTGGGATTGGCCGGAGGCGAGCTACACGCGCCGCGAACAGATCGCCAAGGAGCATGAGCACTATCATCGCGGGCTGTTGCACTTCCTCGCCACCGATCCGCGTGTGCCGGAGAAAGTTCGTAATGATGTGAAGCGGTTCGGTTTGCCGAAGGATGAATTTCCGGACACGGGCGGCTGGCCGCATCAGATCTATGTGCGCGAGGCCCGGCGGATGGTTTCTGATTTCGTGGTGACCGAGCATCATACGTTTGGGCGGAAGGTCGCGACCAATTCCGTAGGCCTCGGTTCCTACGGCACGGATACGCATGAGATCCGGCGCATCGTGAAGGATGGGGTGGTCATCCGCGAGGGTAAGACGGCTTTAGGGCGTGGCGGGTTTGAGCCTTACCGGATCGGCTACGGCGCGATTGTCCCCAAGGCCAGCGAGTGCGAAAATCTCCTCGTCACCTTCGCTCTCTCGGCCAGTCACACGGCGTTCAGTAGTATTCGCATGGAGCCGGTCTTCATGATCACCAGCCAGTCCGCCTCCACCGCTGCCTGCCTGGCCTTGGATGCCAAGGTGCCAGTGCAGAAAGTGGACCAAGCCAAGCTTCGTGAACGCTTACTGGCCGACAAACAAGTACTGGAATGGAACCACCGCAAACCGGTCAAAAAGAAATGAGGATGCGGTGCTGACAAATACCGGGCAGTTGGTTCAATATGTCTCCATGCCCAGCACCCGAACTCATTCACCTGTCGTGACCGGTTCCGTCGTTTGGTCCTGGTTCTGTTCTTTCAGCATCGCCCTTCTCTTGGTTTGTTCTGCCCAAGCCGCCACCAAGCCCAACGTCATCCTCATCCTCGCCGATGACCTCGGCTGGACGGATCTGAAATGCTTCGGCAGCGACCTTTACCAGACTCCGCATCTCGACAAGCTCGCACAGGACGGGATGAAGTTCACGCAACATTATTCGGCCTGCACGGTGTGTTCGCCGACACGGTCGGCCATCCTGACGGGAAAATATCCGGCACGAACGCACATCACGGATTGGATCCCCGGATTGCCGCCGGAGAACCCGAAGCTGCTGGTGCCCGAGTGGACGAAGTATCTGCCGCACGCCGAGGCGAATCTGGGCAAAGTGTTCAAGGCGGCGGGCTATGCCACGGCCAGCATCGGTAAATGGCACTTGGGCGGTGAGGAGTATTATCCCGAGAAACAGGGCTTCGATGTGAACATCGCCGGCACGGACAAGCCGGCCCCGCCGACGTATTACGCGCCATGGAATATCACCAACCTGACGGAGGGCAGCGCAGGTGATTATCTCACGGATCGCATCGGGACAGAGGCGGTGAAGTTCATTGAGCAAAGCAAGGCGAAGCCGTTTTTCCTGTATGTGCCGCACTTCGGCGTGCATACACCCATCCAAGGAAGGCCAGACATCGTGGAGAAATATCGGGCAATGAAACGCAACGGACTCACCCATAGTAATGCCGTGTATGCGGCGATGGTGGAAAGCGTGGATGCTACAGTCGGCCAGATTCGCCAGAAGCTGGAGGAGTTGAAGCTCACGGAGAACACCATCGTCATCTTCACCTCGGACAACGGCGGGCGCGTGCCGACGACTTCGAATCATCCTTTACGTGTTGGCAAAGGTTCTTGCTACGAAGGCGGCACGCGCGTGCCCTTCATCATCTCTTGGCCCGGTGTGACGAAGCCGGGTTCCGTGAGCGAGGTGCCGGTGATCAGTATGGATTACTATCCGACGCTCTTGGAGATTTGCGGTGTGAATAGCACGGGAACTCCTGATGGCATGAGTCTCGTTCCTTTGCTGCGCGGCAATGGCCAAATCAGACGGGACGCGCTCTTCTGGCATTATCCGCATTACCAGCATTATCAAATGGGTGGCACGACTCCTTACGGAGCCATCCGGGAAGGAGATTTCAAATTGATCGAATTTTTCGACGACATGCGGGTCGAACTTTACAACTTGAAGGACGATATCGGAGAGAAGCACAATCTCGCCAAGCTCATGCCGGAAAAAGTGAACCAACTGCGCGAACGCCTGCACACTTGGCGCAAAGACGTAGGTGCGCAGATGCCGGCCAAGAATCCGAAATACGATCCCTCACGCCCTGAACACACACCGGCGATTGGTCAAAAGAAGAAATAATTTTATGACGTTTATGAAATCACGTTTTGCCACATTACTCTGCACGGGGCTGGCTATCATCTCCGCGCACGCTGTGGATTGGGAAAAGCAGGCACTTGAGGATGCCAAGCTGGACCGTACGAACATCCCTTACGACGGTAAGACGCCGAACAAGATGGTTTGTGATACGACGCTCCGCGAAATGCCAGATGGCTCGTGGGTGCTGTTCATGCTGGCTGGCGGTGACTTCGAGCCTTCGCCAGAGAATTACACGGGCGTCACGCGCAGCACGGATCAAGGCAAGACGTGGTCGCCATTGAAACAGTTCGATGTGGGTTTCCTGCGCGAGGGCAAGACGATCGGGCAAGGGCCGACGGAGCTGATGATCTACAAAGGCCGCGCCACGCTGTTCTTCTCCACGCATTCGCAGACGTGGGGCAAGGACTGGAAATCGTGGATGATGCACAGCGAAGATTCTGGCAAAACGTGGGGCAAACCCCAACCGATGCCGGGCCGCCTGGCGAACTTCACCTTCATCCGCAATCACATCGTGACTAAGGACGGGCGCATCCTGCTACCTTACCAGCATTACGAAGGGCCGCCGGCAGGAACTCCACCACCTGCACCCGAGGAGAAGCCTTGGCGCAAGACGTTGTTCCATTATGTCAGCAACCCGCGCAACGGCGTGCTGATGAGCAGTGACGGCGGCAAGACGTGGACGGAATATGGAAACATCCGCATCACAACGGATGATCGCTATCACGGCTGGGCGGAGAACAACATCGTGGAGCTGGCGGATGGCCGCATCGCCATGATCATCCGCGCAGATCGCTTGGGTGGTGTGCTCTTCTATGCGGAGTCGAAAGATGGCGGCAAGACTTGGCCAGAGTTCGCGACCAAGACGGACATTCCCAATCCTGGCTCCAAGGCCACGCTGTATTCGCTGGGTGGTGATAACGTCGCCATCCTGCACAACCCAAATCCGAAGCATCGCAGCCCGATGGCGTTGTGGATCAGCTTCGATGGCATGAAGACGTGGCCGTATAAGCGCGTGCTGCAGGCGGAGTCAGTGGATGGCCCCAAGGGTCGTATGAATTATCCGGACGGCTTCGTGAGCAAGGACAGGCAGTATTTGCACTTTGCTTTCGACGATAACCGGCATCGCGCAGTGTATTACGGGGCGAAGCTGCCGCCGCTGAAATAGAAGTGGATTTACGATTTTGGAAGTACGATTTACGGGCGATGTGGTAAATCACACGCTGACCAGATGAATCAAATGGCTCCTTTCTTACGGCTGCTTTCCGTTGCGTTGGCGATGTTTTCGCTAGCATCTCTGCATGCAGCGGATTCAGGCAAAATCTTGCTGCTCAATTGGAATGCGAAAGAGGCGGGAGACAAGGTCATGCAGGGTCTGGTGAACACTACCGCGCCAAAGGTCAAAGGCGCGCATGATGCGGAGTTTGTGATCGCAGGTGGGAAGGCCTACATCGTGGCGGAGGCGAATGATGTGAGGCCCGGCGAGGCGGCGGACTGGCCTTATGTGTATGTGACGCTCTCGATCGTGAATCTCAAGACGATGAAGCTGGAGCGCGTGATGAAGTTCGCGCATGGCGAGGCGGTTTACGCGAATGAAAAACTGCCGGTGGGCGCGTGCTTTGTGCCGCGCATCATCCAGAAGGATGCGCAGACGCTGCGTTGCTACTTCGCGAGCGAGGAGCCGAAGAAGCGGCAGTCGCAGATGTGGTTCATCGATTACGACCTGAAGCGCGGGCTCTTCGCGAATACGATCCACAAGGTGAAGATCAAGACGGCGGCGGGCACGTTCGACATTCAGCCGCAGTATCTTTATGAGGATGCGAAGGCGAAAGGGTTTCAGCGCGCGCCAGCGGATTACGGGCTCTATATCTTCGATTCGTTCAAGGTTATCGATGGCAAGACGTATGTGACGCTGAACAATTATCCAGGCGGGCAGAATGCGCTGGCGACGGTGAACAAGGAGTTGGATACGTTTGAAGTGGTGGGGCATTTCAATGAGCCGGGCACGATGAAGCTCACGGAATCGGCGGCGCACCGACTGCCGGATGGCACGTGGCTGGCGATCTGCCGTCAGGAGGGCGGGAATAAGAATTACACGTTTGCGACGAGTCTGGATGGGAAGGCATGGTCGGTGAATGAGCATCGCGCTTTCGTGCCGAACGGGACGAGTTCGAAGCCGACGCTGGACAAGTTCAAAGACGTTTATTATCTCGGCTGGCAGGAGGCGACTACGATCAATGGCGTGAGCCGGAGCGTGTTCAATATCGATGTGTCGCTTGATGGAAAGCAGTGGGAGCGGAAGTATCGGTTTGAGACGGAGAAGTCATTTCAATATCCGGCGTTTCATGAATATGAAGGAGCGATTTACCTGACGGTGACGCAGGGAGATACGGATGCGAGCCGGAAGGAACGGATCATGTTTGGCCGGTTGGAGTGAGAAATTATCGTAGCGCAGACCGGTGGTCTGCTGTGTCGCAGATTGGTAATCTACGAGTCGTGAAATTAATCCAGCGCCTGCCGACTGCCAGTTGGCGACACAGCAGACGTGGCCGTCTGCGCTACAGGCTTTGGATTTATTCTGCTGCCAAATGGCGGGGCGGTGGTTAGGATGGTGGCATAACACCTATGAAGTTTCGTTTGCTCGCTTTGGTTGGCGCGTTGTTGCTGGCTGTTACGGCTGTTCCTGCGTCGTATGCGGCGGAGGTGAAGACGGTGAAGTTGCTCACGGTGGGCAATAGCTTCTCGCGAAATGCCACGCGGTATCTGACGAATCTGGTGGAGGCGGGCGGGCACAAGCTCATCCATCAGCCGATCGTGGTGGGCGGGGCATCGATGGAATTGCACGCGAAGAAGTTTCAGGATTTCGAGTCTGATCCGGCGAAGACGAATGGGTATTACTCCGGCAAGAAGAGCTTGAGGCAGCATCTACTGGCGGAGAAGTGGGATTACGTGACGATCCAGCAGGCGAGCATCAAGAGTCACAATCTGGAGACCTATCAGCCGTTCGCGGGGCAGTTGAAGGATTACATCAAGCAGCATGCGCCGCAGGCGCAGTTGATGGTGCATCAGACGTGGGCGTATCGGGTGGATGATCCGCGTTTCAAGGTGACGAAGCCGAAGGCAGGCGAGCCGAAGACACAGGCGGAGATGTATGAGGGGCTCTCGAAAGCCTACACGACGATCACTGCGAAACTGGGGGCAAAACGGATTCCGGTGGGTGATGCGTTTTATCTCGCGGATACGGATGCGAAGTGGGGTTTCAAGGAGGATACGAAGTTTGATTCCAAGAAGGCGACGGCGCCGGAATTGCCGGATCAGACGCATTCATTGCATGTGGGCTGGAAGTGGGCGAAGGGCAAGGATGGCAAGATGACGCTCGGCATGGACGGGCATCACGCGAACCTCGCGGGCGAGTATCTGGGTGCGTGCGTGTGGTATGAGGTGCTCTATGGTGAGAGTGTGGTGGGGAATAAATATTTTCCGAAGGAGCTGGATGCTGAGTATGCGAAGTTTTTGCAAGAGACGGCGCATAAGGCGGTGGAGAAGATGAAGTGATTTTAGCCACGGATGGAACACGGATCACACGGATTTCAAAAAATGCCCAATGAGGAAATCCGCCCCCGACCTAATGGCACGGGGTTCATGACGAAGGAATGAGTAATGTCCAATGTTGGTTTATTGATGGTGAAAATTCATGAAACGAATTTTGTTTTTGCTCTCGTTGTGTGTCTGCTTGGTGAGTAGCCATGCGGCGGATGATCCATTGGCGGGGTGGAAGGGCGGCGTGAAGATTTCGCCAGCATCAGGAGAGACAAACCGGCATGTGATCCATTCGTATTTCAATACTTGCCCGGAGAGTCTGGATGGGAAGTGGGTTTTGTATTATACTTCTACGGCGGCGAATGGGCAGAAGGGGGATATCTGCATCCGCGATCGCAAGAGCGGTGAGGAGAAGGTTCTTGTTCGCGGTGTGAATACGGAGGATGCGCATCGCGCAGCTTGCCAGCAATGGGTGGCCAAGGGGAAGAAGGTAGCCTTCCACGATGAGCGGAATGGCGAGTGGATCGTGGCGGTGGTGGATATCGAGACGGGCGTGGAGAAGATCATCGCGAAGAACCGGCTCTCGAGCTGGAGCCAGCCGGATGCGGATGTGGTGCCGGTGTATGGTTTGCACTGGGATATCAACGGGTATCGCAATCTGGAATTGGTGGATGTGAACACGGGCGAGGCGAAGGAGGTGCTGAAGATCGAGGCCGTGAAAGAGAAATATGGCGATTGGTTGAAGAAGAAGTTCGGTGAGAAGCCGACCTCCATCTTTTTCCCGGAACTCAGCCCGGATCTTAAGCGCGTTTTCTTCAAGATGGCGGCGCCGGGGAATGGGAATCCGCGCAGCGGCGGGGCAAGTCAACGTTTGGGGATGATCTGCTATGATTTGGCGGAGAAGCGTTTCTTGTTCGTAAGCGATACTTGGGGGCACCCTGCGTGGTCGCCTGATTCGCGCACAATCGTCGAGGTGAGGAACATCCTGATCGACAGTGACACGGGCAAGAGCCGGACGATTCCGGGTTTGCCGAGCTGGGGTTCGGGGCATCCGTCATCGAGTCCAGATGCAAAACTTATCGTGACGGATGTGACGATGGACAAGCTCAAAGGACCGGCGAATGAATGGGGCATTGTGGTGATGGATGCGCGTGGGACGAATCATGTGGTCATCCATCAGGCGAACGGATCGAAGGGGGCGGCTTCTTGGCGGCGTTCGCATCCGCATCCTGTTTTTAGTGCGGACAATAAACGCATTTATTTTAATGTGAATAGCGGGAAGTGGACGCAGTTGTATGTGGCGGAGGCGACCGGGAAGTGAATTCCTTCATCTATGCCGCCCTGGCAGTCCAGGTCTTGAAGCAGTTTAGCAGCCTGCCTCATCGCCGCCCGGTGCTTCTCCCTGTTCAGGGTGGATCGGGTGCCGTGGTGACCGGTTGTACCGGTGTGTGTTTCTAAGAATGTCGCACCAGCGAGAGGGATTGCTTTTTTTGGCGGGGCACGCTTTTATTCTGGCATGAAGCCCCAGCAAGTGCGTTTGAACCGCCGCGCGATGATCCGATCGCTCGTGGGCAGTTCCATGCTGTTGCCGGGGATCCTTTCGGAGCTGCTCGCGGGCGAGTCGAAGCGGAGTGCTGATCTTGATCCGTTGGGAGCGAAGCCGTCGCAGTACCCGGCGAAGGCGAAGCGGGTGATCTTCCTGTATGCGACGGGCGGGGTGTCGCACATCGACACGTTTGATCCGAAGTCGTCGGCGAACGGGCGTGATGGTTCGGGCAAGGACAAGCTGATGGGCAGCCAGTGGGCCTGGAGCGCGAATTCCCAATGCGGCACGCAAGTCACGGATCTGTTCCCGCACATGCGCAACGTGATGGATGAGGTGTGTCTCATCCGCTCGACGAAGTCGGCGCACTTCGATCACTCGGAGGCGACGTTGGGTTTTCATACGGGCTCGGCGACGTTTGCGCGGCCTAGTTTTGGTTCCTGGGTGAGTTATGGGTTGGGGACGTTGAACCGCGATCTGCCGTCCTACATCGTGGTGGCGCCGTTCCTGCCGTATGGCGGCACGCAGGTGTATGCGAATGATTTTCTCCCGGCGTATCATCAGGGCACACGGGTGGTGCCGGGGCCGGAACCGATCGCGAATCTGAATTCACCGGCAGCGGCGAAGGAGATACAGGAGCTGGAGCTGGGCCTGGCGGATGCGTTCAATCGCGGGCATCTCAAGCAGCGGCAGCATGACACAGCCCTGGCGGCCCGCATCAAGTCGTTTGAGACGGCGTTCCAGATGCAGCAAGCGGCTCCGGAAGCGTTTGACATCTCGAAGGAGCCGGCGCATGTGCGCACGCTCTATGGTTTGGATAAGGGATTCAAAGGGCCGGGCAGCGAGTTCGCGTGGCAATGTCTGGTGGCGCGGCGATTGGCGGAGCGGGGTGTGCGGTTCATCGAATTGATCGATACGGGTTCACGGCCGAACTGGGATTCGCATGGGGACATGAAGGAGTACGAGCGGCTGGCGTATAACGTGGACCAGCCGATGGCGGCGCTGATCCTAGATCTGAAACAGCGCGGGATGCTGGAGGACACGCTGATCTTGTGGGCGACGGAGTTCGGGCGCACGCCGGCGAAGGAGGGCAAGTATGGTCGCGGTCATCATGGGGATTGTTTCTCCATCTGGATGGCGGGCGGGGGCGTGAAGCGCGGCATCGTGCATGGGGAGACGGATGACATCGGGGCGAAGGTGGTAAGCAATCCGGTGGAGGTGCATGATGTGCATGCGACGGTGCTGCATCTATTGGGCATCGATCACGAGAAGCTGACGTATCGTCATGCGGGACGGGATTACCGGCTGACGGATGTGCATGGGAGAGTTCTGAAAGAACTCTTAGTTTAAAGTTTCGAGTGTTCAGTTTTCAGGGGGAAAAGGCGCAAGCTGGATTTTCACCGCGGAGGCACCGAGAGTTAAATGGAGTGGGCAGTGAAAGAGGTTTCTTTTTTGGGAGTCTTCTGCGTTTTACACACGATTGAGTTTTTGGATGTTTAGGCGGCTTAAAAGCCGCGCTCCTTTGGCGGTGGGCGTTTTCACACCACAGGCTTTTGGATGTTGCTGCGGATTGGGACAATCCGCGCTCCACCCGTTACTGCGCGTTGGTGTTCTTCGGTTTTGGCCCGGTGACCTGGATGCGGTAGAAGGTGTTGCCGCGCTTGGGGGCGTCGTCATCGATGAGGTTGAGCACGCCGGTCTTGTTGGTGACGGTCATGAGATAGACCCAGGGCTGGTTGAGGTCGTCGGTGACGAGGATGTCGTAGATCTGGCGGGATTCGCCGGTGATGGTGATGTTATTTCCGCTGATGGAGAGGAAAGGAGAGCCGTTCTCTGCCGCGGCAGTTTCATTGGAACGGGTCGCGAGAGTGATGCGTGGAGTGGCGGGAGGCCGGATGCCGGCGAGGGCGAATTTCTGCGCATCAGCGGGGCTGTAATGGGCGAGGATTTCGGGCTCGGTCAGCGCGCGGTTGTAGATGCGGAGTTCGCGCATGTAGCCCTCGAAGTCGCGGGAGGGAACGTTGTTCCAGCGCGGGGAGTAGCCGATGCGGAGGGTGCCGCCTTTGCCGCCGTAGGCTCTGCTGTCGCGGGCGCAGAGGAACTGGCCGTTCACCCAGATCTCCTGGCGTTTGCCGGAGTATTGGAAGACGAGATGGGTCCATTCATTCACGGGGACGTCCTCGGGCGAGATGGCGTCGTTGATGTAGAAACCGAGGTAAGGCTGGCGACCGCCGCGCAGCATGAGGTGGAGCCATTGATTGTTTTTTCCGGAGGCTTTTTGTTCCAGCAGACCATACATGGGATGTTTGCCAGTAGGCTTGATCCACATTGAGACGGCGAAGGGGCCGGAGTTGAGCGGGAGATTGGGGCTTCGAGCCAGTTGGTGAGGCCATCGAAGTAGGCGGCCCCGTTCTGGATGCGGACGTTGGTCTGGTTGACGATGGGATGGCCGTGGCCGGAGTGGTCGTTGAGGTTCTCGGCAAGGGGGAGGTAGAGGAGGAGGCCGGGATCGGCGGCGCGGGCGGAAAACGGAGTGAATGAAAGTGTGAGTGAAATCAGCCCGAGAATGAGTGTCAGGCGGATGAACCATTTCCTTGGCACGGTGCGCATAAGTCAACGTCAGTTACTACTTCTGGTGAGACGGTATAGGGATACGCTTTCGGCGAAGGGAGTCAAGGACTGCTGCTATGAGGTATGTCAAGGCGGCATGATATTGGTTTTTCTTAAAAAGCGTCTTTTTCTTTTCTCGGTTCATCTGTTTCGGCGAGCGTTTCCTCTTCGTATGCCGGTCTGTTTGCACCGGTTGAG
>JAEYXS010000104.1 GCA_023431185.1 Verrucomicrobiota bacterium | reverse complement strand
TTTAGACCATTGATTTAATTGGCGCAATTGCGTTTTAGGATTTGTGCAATTAAACCGCCACTGACATTCCGCCAGATAGAGGTGGAAATGGGGCTTGGGCACACCGTTGAATTTACGCAGGTGGCGCCTGTCCCACTCCAAAAGCAGGATGGCATTTACGGCTTTGCGCGGGCGGGGATTAGCCGTAAGTTGACGAATCCGTTAAACTGGAAAATTGGACGACAGCATGGCGAAGGATTTCATCCGAATCGGCGGGGCGCGTGAGCATAATCTGAAGAATCTCACGCTGGCGATCCCGCGCGACAAGCTGGTGGTCATCACGGGACTCTCCGGCTCGGGCAAATCGTCGCTGGCGTTTGATACGATCTATGCCGAAGGACAGCGGAAGTATGTGGAATCACTTTCCGCCTATGCGCGGCAGTTTTTGGGGCAGTTGAGCAAGCCGGACTTGGATTACATCGAGGGACTTTCGCCGACGATCGCCATTGAGCAGAGGGGTTCGGGCAGCAGTCCTCGCTCAATCATCGCGACGACCACGGAGATCTATGATTATCTGCGGTTGCTTTATGCACATGTGGGGCAGCCGCATTGTCCGGACACAGGTGAACCGATCCGATCGCAGACGAGTACGGAGATCATCGACCGCATCATGGAATTGCCCGCGCGCACGCGACTCATGTTGCTGGCACCAGTGGTACAGAGTGCAAAAGGCGAGTATCGGGATGTGCTGGAGCGGTTGGCGCGGGAAGGTTTTGTGCGGGCGCGGGTGGATGGCGAGATCATCGACCTGGCGGCCACGACGAAGCACCGACTGGAGGCATCGAAGCGGCATACCATCGAGGTGGTGGTGGACCGGTTGGTGATGGATGACAAGGTGCGGGTGCGTCTGGGCGATTCCGTGGAGACAGCATTGCGCTGGGGTGAGGGGCAGATGCTGGTGTTGCATCAGCAGGCGACCGATGCGCCGGACAAGTGGGCGGAAGTGTTGCATTCCACGCGGATGTTCAGCCCGGCCACAGGCAAGAGCTATGAGACGTTGACGCCGAAGCATTTTTCCTTCAACGCACCTTTCGGAGCGTGCCCGGTGTGTCATGGGCTGGGGCAGAAGATGGTTTTCGATGAAGGATTAGTGATCCCTGACCCGGAGAAGTCCTTGGAATCAGGCGCAGTGTTGCCGTGGAGGCGCGGGGGCAAGCGCATGGTGGTGTATTACAAGGCGTTGCTGAAGGGCTTGGCCATGCATTATGGCGTGAGCATGGAGACGCCGTACAAGGATATGCCGGAGAGTTTTAAGAAGGTGCTGCTGCATGGCACGGGCGAGACAGAGATCAGCTTTCAATTTTGGCGGGCGGGCAAGGCGAGTCATGTCAGCAAAGCGTTCGAGGGCGTGCTGAAAAACATGGAGCGGCTCTATCAGGAGAGCGAGAGCGAGTTCACGCGGAACCGGTTGAAGGCGTTCATGAGCCCGCAGCATTGCGATGCGTGCGCGGGGAGACGGCTGAAACAGGAGATTCTGGCGGTGACGCTGGGTGGTGAGGACGCGCAGAAGAAGTATAAGAAACACAAGCTGCCGCCACCTGCGCCGGGGCTATCCATCATGGATGTGTGCGCCATGGCGGTGGATGATGCGGATGAGTTCTTCGCCGGCTTGAAGCTCACGGAGTTTCAGCAGAAGATCGCGGAGGACGTGATCCATGAGATCCGTTCGCGGCTGGGGTTTTTGCGCAACGTGGGCTTGGGTTATCTCACCCTTGACCGTGAGAGCGGCACCTTGAGCGGTGGCGAGGCGCAACGCATACGGCTCGCGACGCAGATCGGCGCGGGGCTGGTTGGGGTGCTTTATATTCTCGATGAGCCGAGCATCGGCTTGCATCAACGGGATAATGAGCGGTTGTTGAATACTTTGGTAGGACTGCGGAATCTGGGCAATTCAGTGATCGTGGTGGAGCATGATGAGGATACCATTTTGCAGGCGGATTACGTGCTGGATCTTGGTCCCGGTGCCGGCGTGCATGGCGGTGAAGTAGTGGCACAAGGCACACCGGCGGAGGTGATGGCGAACAGTAAGTCGCTAACGGGCCGTTACCTGAAAGGAGATCTGGAGATACCGGTGCCAAAGAAGCGGTTGGGAGCGTCGATCAACCGGGGATGGCTGGAAATTTTTGGGGCTACCGAGAACAACCTGAAGAACGTGGACGCACGGATTCCGTATGGCACTTTGACGTGTGTGACGGGTGTGTCCGGGTCAGGGAAGAGCACGTTGGTGGATGATATTTTGCGGCGCGCATTATTCCGGAAGCTGCATGGCTCGAAGGAGAGGCCGGGGGTACACCGCGAGCTTCGGGGTGTGGAGCAGATCGACAAGGTGATCGTGATCGATCAAGCGCCAATCGGCCGCACGCCGCGCAGCAATCCGGCGACATACACAGGAATGTTCAACCACATCCGCGATCTGTTCGCGAAACTGCCTTCCTCGAAGGTGCGGGGGTATGATGCGGGCCGGTTCAGTTTCAATGTGAAGGGCGGACGTTGTGAGAAGTGCCAGGGTGACGGGTTGCTGGAGATCGAGATGCACTTTTTACCGGCGGTGTATGTGACGTGTGAGGCATGCAACGGGAAACGGTACAATCGCGAGACGCTGGAGATCACTTACAAGGGGTTGAACATCGCGGATGTGCTGAACCTCACGGTGGATGAGGGCGTGGCGTTTTTCCGGGCGGTGCCGCAGTTGCTGGACATCTGCCAGACGTTGGCGGAGGTGGGTTTGGGTTATGTGCGATTGGGACAGCAGGCGACGACTTTGAGCGGTGGTGAAGCGCAACGCATCAAGCTGGCGGCGGAGTTGAGCCGGAAGGCGACGGGGCGCACGTTGTATATCTTGGATGAGCCGACGACGGGATTGCATTTTCATGATGTGGCGAAGTTGCTGGAAGTGTTGTTCAAGTTGCGCGCGACGGGAAATACACTGCTGGTGATCGAACACAATCTGGACGTGATCAAGTGCGCGGACTGGCTGATCGATCTGGGACCGGAAGGCGGCAAGGGCGGGGGGACGGTGGTGGCGGAGGGACCGCCAGAAGTCATCGCCCAGTGTGAGGTGAGTCATACGGGGAGATTCTTGAAGCGTTTGCTGCCGCCGGCGTCTAATCTCAAGGAAGAAGGCAGGAAACTCGCTTGAATAAACGAATCACCAAGCGAATGCTGAATCGGATGATGAACGTAGGGAACAGTTGGCGCCGGTTGGTGTCGGTCACCTGGTGGTGGCTGCTGGTGGGTGCTGTTTTGCCCGTGCAAGCGGCGGACAATGCGGAGGCACGGAATCTGTTCCGGACCGCGAGCGAGGCCATGGCGGACAAGGCGTTCGAAAGGGCTGCGGGCGAGTTCAACCTCTTTTTGCAAAAGTTTCCCAGTTCGCCGCGTTATGCCGAAGCGGCCAGCAGCCTCAGTGAAGCCTTTTTTGAACTGAAGCGGTTCGATGATGTCCTGCGGACAGTGGAGCAGCATCAGGGCAAGGCGGGCAGCTTGAGCGACCGGCTGGCGTATCTAAAGGCACGCTCATTATGGGAGAAAGGCCGGTATGCCGAATCTGCCCAGGCTTGGCGGGCGTTAGCGGAGGGGCAGTCCAATTCGAAGCTTTTGCCTGAATCGGTATATTGGGAAGCGCTGGCCTACTTCCAGTTGAAGGACTGGTCAGCTTTGATCGCGGCCCTGACGGGCAAGGAGCGCCCGTTTCAAAAGGTGGCACAAGCCGAGCCGGCCAATGCCTATGTCCTGCGCGCAAAGTTGCTGCTGGCGGAGGCGCAACTGGAGAGAAAAGACCTTGCCGGAGCTGAACGTACTTTGGGCCAGCTGGCGGAACAAACGCTGCCGCCCGAAGAGATCTGGCAGCGGTTGCAGTTGCTCGTGCGCGTCCAGCGCCAGGCCAACCGCATCAGCGAGGCCGCCCAATCGACGATCGGCCTGCTGGCTCAAGCACGGACAATCGGTCGCGCTGATCTGGTCGCAGAATCGGTGGCCTTGCGGGCGGAGTTGCTCCAGTCGTTGAAAGAATACGATGCTGCGCTTGAGGTGTGGCGGACGAACTTATCCGAGAACACTCCACCTGAACGGCGGAGGCAGGCATTGTTCGCCGTGATCGACCTGTCCACCGCCAAGGGGGACACGGGACAGGCACGGGAACAATTGACAGAGTTCCTGAAGGCGAATCCGAGCGACCCCGCGCATGGACTGGTGCGATTGACGCTGGGGGAGCTGGCGCTGAAGGATTTTTACAAGTTAAAGGCAGCGGAACCGCCGGTGATTGACACAAATCTGTTGCAGATGGCGAAAGTCCAGTTCGATGCGGTGCTGACGAATTCAGCCGTGAGCAATATCACGGGGCGCGCTTACCTTGGCCGCGGCTGGTATGGTTGGGAGATGGGCACCCTGGAGGCGGCGCAGAATGATTTCAAGCTGGCGGCGGAATCGCTGCCCGAAAGCAATGATCAGGCGATCGCACGGTTCAAATGGGCGGACATACAGTTTCAGCGCGATGATCTGGAGGGGGCGGCCGTGAACTATGGCATCTTAGTGGAGCAGTATCGTGGGGTGAATGCTGTGCGGGAAGGTTTGCTGGATCAGGCCCTGTACCAGTTGGTGCGGGTGGGGTTGCGGCAAAAGCGGCTGGAAACAGCCAGCTATGCCTTGGAACGATTGCGGGAGTGGTTCCCTGAGCGGTATTACAGTGAGAACAGCCTGTTGCTGGTCGGGCAGGCCTTGGGGCGGGCTGGTCAGATCGCGGACGCGCGCCGTCTGTTCGATGATTTCTTGAATCTCTTCCCGAAGTCGACGAAGGCTTCGGAGATACAACTGGCCCGGGCCCGGATCAGTGTGCAGGAGCAGAACTGGCCTGATGCCATCGGCATCTATACGAACTGGCTGGCGCGATTTACCAACGATGTCGCGCGCCCCCGGGCAGTTTTTGAACTGGGGTGGCTGCAATACAAGGCCGGTGATGAGCCGACGGCCTTCACCACATACACGAATTTTGTTGCGGAATTCGCGACGAACGCGCTGGTGCCGCAGGCGCATTTCTGGCTGGCCGAGCATTATGAGCGGAAGCAGGATTTTTCGCAGGCGATGCGACATTATCAGCTCGTGTTCCAAAGCACCAATTTGCCACCTGGCGAATTGAACCACCGGGCCAGATTGATGGCTGGTCGGGCGGCGTTCTCCAGCCAGCTTTACAGCCAGGCGGAGGGGCATTTCAAGTGGCTGATCACGAACGGACCACCGCAAGCTGTCAATTCGACCATCTCCACCCAGTTGGTGGCGCAGGCTTACTTTGCACTGGGTGATACGCATCTGGCAGATCCGGCCATTGATCCGGCGCGGCGGTTGGACAAATTTGGTGATGCCATCAATGCTTTCACATTCATCGAGCAGTTTTTTAAGGATACCCCGTTGTATTCGCTGGCGTGCGGCAAGATCGCCAGTTGTCATATCCAGTATGCCGGGCAGGATCCGGTGCGTTTTGAAAAGGCGCTCGAATATTACAACAAAGCCATGGAATCGCCGCTGGCTACGGTGGAAACGCGGGGTCTGGCGGAGATCGGCATGGCCGAGGTGAAGGAAAAACTCGCGGAGCTGCAGCCGCCGGGAGAGAGCCGGACGAATCTGTGGAAGTCCGCGCTGGAGCACTATGAGAATGTGGTCTACGGAAAAGGGTTGAGGGAGGGGGAGGAACTTTCGCCTTATGTCACGGAACAAGCCGGCATGAAAGGAGCCAGCTTGTTGTTCACCCGGTTGAACCAGCGGGAGCAGGCGGTCTTGCTGTTCAAGCGGCTGATTGAAAAGGTCCCGGCTTTGAGGGAAAGCATCGAGAAGCGCATCGCGGAGCTGCAGCCGGTGTTTCCGCCTAAGCAGAATTGAAGGCTCATTCCGTTTCGAGATCAAACTCCAAACGCGATTCAAGCCCGGTCTGGCGGTTCCGCATCTCCACGATTTTGACCTGATAGCGGCCGTTCACTTTTTTGACTTTGGTGGGGATGAACAGTTTTAAGAGCTTGCCCTGCTGGTCATAGGCTTCTGCTTTGACGATGCCCAACGTGTCCTTGTCGATCCAGGAGATGACCTTTGAATAAGTGCCGGCGGCTGGTTGCAGATTTTTGCTTTCCAGGACAAAACAGGCCTGGCCGCTCTTAAGCTCGTTCGTGATCACCCGTTGGTCTTTCCAGCGAAAGAACTCCAGTCCCAGGTCGCTGACCCAGAAATCCGATCCGGCAAAAGGCGTCCCGACCGTGTTGTGGCCGATGATTTGAGGTTGCTGGTTGGTACCGCTCAGCAGCTCGTAGCTGTTTTGGACGCCCGGCGCCTGATGGATGGTCAATACGACAGCTTCCGCAGCATTCGTACTGCGGGTCTGGTAAATGCTTTTCCAGCCCTTATCGCCTTTCATCAGTTTCATCTCTATGGGGACGGCGATCTCGGTCCGGCGGTCACGTTGGATGTAAAGTGTGGCGGTCATGGTGGAGTTTTTCTCCGGTCCCATGGCGCAAATCTCTTCTGCCAGTGCGCGTCCTTCCCGAGCTGCCTTATCAAGCAGGGTCTCAGCGAAAACGAGGGTCAGGCTGACAAACAACGCCAGCGCCGTGGCGAAATACTTCTTCATTTGCTGCGCAGGGCAAAGGGGATGGCCTCGGAGATATGGCGGACGAAGTGAACTTTCATACGTTCGCGCACCTCCTCGGGCACCTCGGACCAGTCTTTCTCATTCTGCTCGGGCAAGATGAGCTCTCTGATGCGCGAGCGGGCGGCAGCCAGCACTTTCTCTTTGATACCGCCCACCGGCAGCACCCGACCGCGCAAGCTGATTTCTCCCGTCATGGCGACATCCGAACGGATGCGGCGGCCGAGGTAGAGCGAGGCGAGCGCCATCGTCATCGTGATGCCGGCACTGGGGCCGTCTTTAGGCGTGGCCCCGGCGGGCACATGGATATGGATGTCGCTCTTCTCCAGATCGGCGATGTTGATGCCCAGTGATTGTGCCTGGCTGCGCAAATAGCTGAGCGCAGTTTGTGCGCTTTCTTTCATCACATCACCAAGCGAGCCGGTCAAAATCAAGGCACCTTTGCCGGGCATCTTGGTGGCTTCGATGAAGAGGATGCTGCCGCCTACCGGTGTCCAGGCGAGACCGGTGGCGATGCCGCATTCCGTGATATTCTCGGCCGTTTCCTGATGAAAGCGTGCTATGCCGAGGTAATCATGCAGGTCCGTGGTCTTGATGACGAGCGGCGGGTGTTTCACCTGTTCCTCGGCATACTTACGTGCGGCCTTGCGGACCAAGGCCGCGATCTCCCGTTCTAACTGGCGCAGCCCCGCTTCCCGCGTGTAGTCCTGGATCAAGCGTGAGACCGTCGCATCAGGGATTTTCACCAGCTTGGGTTTCACACCGTGCTCTTCCAACTGGCGGGGAATCAGATGGCGACGGGCGATCTGCAATTTCTCGGAAAGCGTGTAGCTGGGCAACTCAATGACTTCCAGGCGGTCGCGCAAAGCGGGGTGGATGGGGTCCATCCAGTTTGCGGTGGTGATGAAGAGGACTTTGGAAAGATCAAACGGCAGATCGAGGTAATGATCGGTGAAAGTATTGTTCTGCTGCGGGTCGAGGACTTCCAATAGAGCGGAAGCAGGATCACCACGAAAATCAGAGCCGACCTTGTCGATCTCATCCAGCAAGATCACCGGATTATTTGACTCTACACGACGGATGGCCTGCAAGATGCGACCAGGCAGCGCGCCGACGTAAGTGCGGCGATGACCGCGGATCTCGGCTTCATCGCGCATGCCGCCCAAAGCGATACGGATAAACTTGCGGCCCAGCGCCTCGGCCACACTACGGCCCAGCGAGGTCTTGCCGACTCCGGGAGGGCCAACGAGGCAGAGTAGCGGGCCTTTGAGCGAGTGTTTGAGTTTGATGACCGCGAGGAACTCAAGCAGACGTTCCTTTACCTTGTCCAAGCCATGATGATGCTCATCCAGCAGCTTGCGTGCGGTGGCCAAATCGATCTGATCTTCCGTACCCTTGTTCCACGGCAAGTTTACGATCCAGTCCAAGTAGTTGCGCGTGACAGTATATTCTGCCGCTGCCGGAGGGATCGCCTGCAATCGGTCCAGTTCCTTTAGGGCGATTTTCTTGGGCTCCTCCGGGAGATTGTTGGCTTCGACCTGCTTGCGCAGGTTCTCGATCTCCACCTGGTTCGGGTCGGTCTCGCCGAGTTCTTTCTGGATGACCCGAATCTGCTCCCGCAGGAAGTAATCGCGTTGCGACTTGGACATCGATTCCGCGACTTCCTTTTGGATTTTGGAGCCGATGCTGAGCACTTCCAGTTCCCGGCTGAGCAGCGGCGAAAGTTTCTTGAAGCGTTCACGCACTGAAGCGGTGCTGAGCAAGTCCTGACGTTCAGCGAGCGAGATGTTCAAGTTTGCAGCGACAAGGTCGGCAAGCCGCGTGGGCTTCTCGGTGTTGAGGACGGCGATCTTGACTTGATCGGAGATGGCCGGAGAAAGATTGATGATCTCCTGGAACTGCTGGTGCGCATGGCGGGTCAGCGCCGTGAGTTCCAGGCTTTCCTCTTCATCCTGGTCTTTGATGTGGGTGACCTTTGCCTTCAGATAAGGCTCGGAACTTTCCACCTTCTCGATCTCGACCCGGCGTAGGCCCTCCACCAATACCCGGACGGTGTTATCCGGGAATTTTAACATCTTCAGCACGCGAGCTGCACAGCCGATTTTATGCAGGTCTTCCAAGACAGGGTTTTCCGTCTCGGGTTTGTGCTGGAGGAACAGGCCGAGGAAGCGGTCGCCGCCAACGACATCATCGATCAGGCGGATGCTTTGAGGGGTGTCCACCAGCAATGGTGCGACCATGCCGGGGAAGAAAACGATATCCGATAGCCCCAAGATAGGCAGCGTCTCCGGGAGAGATTTGGCCCCTTGCTTCTGCATCGCCGCGGCATCGGGCGTGGTGCCCGTGGCGTCGAGGATGCTTATCAATTCCGTTTCAGATGACGTCATGCCGTGCCCTAACTCTGAGTTAGATGCCGGAACTGCGCAATCAGTTCAGAAATAAATCAGCCCTGATGCTTCGACGAGATGATGATAGTCGTCTTTTTGCGCTCCGCCGACACCGTGGTGGTCGGGACATCAATCCGCAAAAAACCGTTCTGGTAGGTGGCTTTGGCCTTGGACAGATCATAGCCGGGAGGCAGTTCGATGACTGTCTCAAAGGGCCCATAATTGATCTCCATCACCAAGAAATTGCATTTGCCATTGCGGCAGCCGTCCGGGCGCTGGCCGCTGATCTTGAGCCGGTTGGCTTCTACGCTGAGTTCAAGGTCTTCCCGTCGCATCCCGGCCAGTTCCACTTTGATGACCAGCCCGTCTTCCGAGATGTAAACATCGGTATTGGGGGTCCAATTGGCCTCCGACGAGCTGTCCGCAGCCGGGCGGGTCGAGTTCTTGATGAACTGGACGGCAGAAGTGATTTTATACATGGCGGTTGATACGGTTAATCTAGCGTTTCAGGCGTCTGTGCGCAAGGGGTGGCTTTCAATTCATTTTGACGGTTATCTGCGGGCGTTCCCCTTTACGGGCGTGATAGATTACGCTGGGTTTCGGACCGGAATGCGAGCTGGTGGAGCAGCCGCAGACGGAACCTTTCTTGCTGCCCAAACGCTTGGGCCGCAACCACTGCCAGAGAAACGCTCCAGCCGTGATCGCTACCACCAACAGAGCCGCTGTCTGCTGCCAATCCATGCTTCAACTTACGTACGCCCGGCCAAACCGCAACTGGTGATTTTTAGACATCGCAGATCTGTACGCCTTGCTTGAGCGAGGCCAGCACATCGGGACGTTTGGGGATGAATTCCTGCGCGACGTGGCCTTTGAAACCCGTCTCTACGATGGCCTTCATGATGGCCGGGTAATAAAGCTCCTGAGATTCATCGATCTCCGCCCGGCCCGGGACACCGCCTGTATGATAGTGGGCAAAGAACTGATGGTTCTTCTTGATGGTGACGATGACATCTCCCTCCATGATCTGCATGTGGTAGATGTCGTAGAGCAGTTTGAAGTTCTCAGAGCCGATCTCCTTGCACAGGGCGACACCCCAATTGGACAGGTCGCACATGTAGTCCTTGTGATTCACCTTGGAGTTCAGGAGTTCCATTACCAGCACGACCTTGTGTTTCTCGGCGATAGGCATCAGGCGCTTCAGGCCGATGGCGCAATTCTTCAAACCTTGTTCATCGCTCATGCCAGCGCGATTGCCGGAGAAACAGATGAGATTGGTCAAGCCAGCCGCCGCCGTGTCCTTGATCTGCTGCTCGTAAGCCGTCACCAGCGCGTCATGATACTCGATACGGTTGAAGGCTTTTTCGATGCCACCCACCTTGTCTTTGCCCACCATGGTAGTCGGATTGCTCACCATCGCGCAGGTCAGGTCGTATTTGCGGATGGTCGGAATATCCTTGGGCTGGAGCAGTTCCACGGACTGGATGCCCATATCTTTGGCGGATTTGCAGAAGTCTTCGAGCGGGATCTTGCCGTAGCACCATTTGCAGACGGAATGGTTGACGCGGCCTTTCAGCTGTGCGGCGGCCTTTTCGGCGGCTTGCATGCCAGGTTGCAGCAGTGCCATGCCGGCGAAGGCAGTGGCGACGGCGGTGTTGCGCAGGGCTTCACGACGGGAGATAGGCGTGCTCATGGTTTGGAAATTCAGGTTGCTGTCATTGTGCGTCAGAGCAGCCGGAGCGTCAAATGCAATGGCAGCAGAACCTGTCCGCCAAGCTGGGGGTGAATAAGCGGGTGAGGCTGGTGCGTATTGACTCACGGCAAAAGGTTACCGGGTGCTGGGTCCGTCAGGATTTCGTTGCCTCACGATTGAGGTTACTCAGCAGAGTGAAAAACTTCTTTAGTTTGGTCTCAATGCTTTTCTTTAAGGCA
>JAEYXS010000099.1 GCA_023431185.1 Verrucomicrobiota bacterium | reverse complement strand
CGCCGTCCCCGTCAGCACCCCGTTCGTCGGGCTGCTCACCACCGTGTAGCTCAACGTGCTCCCCTCCACATCCGTCCCCGCCAGCGTGATCGCCTTCACCACGTCCTCGTCCGTGCTCACGCCCTGCGCCGTCGCCACCGGCGCATCGTTCACCCCGTTCACCGTCAGCGTGAACGTCCGCTCATACACATTGTTCGCACTCTGACCGTCATTCGCGCTCACCGTGAACACCTGCGTCCCGTTCCCGTTCGTCACCGCCGTGATCGTCACCGTACCGTTCGTCGTGTTGATGCTTACATTCGCAAATCCCACGCTGCTCGGGCTCAAACTATAAGTCACCGTCTGTCCCGTCTCATCGCTCGGCACGCTCCCCGGTGTCGCCGTCACCGTCTGGCTCCCGCTGAAATCCTCGTCCACCGTCACGTTCCCGCTCACCGTGAACACCGGCGCGTCATTGATGTTCGTCACCGTGATGCTCACCGTCGCGTTCGTGCTGTTCGTCACCCCGTCGCTCACCCGGAACGTGAAGCTGTCGCTCCCGTGCCAGTTCGCTCCCGGCGTATACGTCACGTTCGGCGCCGTCCCGCTCAACGACCCGTGGCTCGGCCCGCTCACCACCTCATACGTCAGCGTCTGCCCGTCCTCGTCACTCCCGGTCAGCGTGATCGCCTTCGCCAGGTCCTCTCCCGTCGTCACACTCTGCCCATTAGCCACAGGAACATGGTTGGTCGAGCCACCACCTGTGCTGCCTGCGGGGTTGTGTATCTGGATGCCGTTGACCAAGAAGGAATAACCCTGCGTTTCCAGCTTGAACGTCAGGGTCGTCCCCGCCGTCACTGTCACGTTCGTGAACTTCACATACTGCAGGTTCTCCGTCAGCGCCGTCTCACCTGTGATCGTGACAAACTCAGGATTTGCATACTTCACTGCATTCGTGCTCGCCGTGGTGACAACCGAGACACCGCCATGCTCGTCATAATACGGATACTCCGAGTGATCATAAAGGTACCCCAATATGTAGACATACAAATCGTATGACCCCGAAGGCAGGTTGTTGATTTTTACATCCGCACCCACTGGATCTTCACTGAATGAGACCGAACCATATAGATACGTTGACAGCATCGGATCGGAATGAGCATTGGATTGTGCGGTCACCAAATTGCTCGTCACTAGCGTCACTCCCGCCGTGTTCGTATCCGCCCATTTCAAGGTCGTGATCAGATTCGTGAACGATTGTGCACTCGCCGTCGCGTCGACCAGATTCCAGTAATCATTCGTTGAAACTCCCGTCGCCATCATTCCGCCTTTGGTTCCGCTTCCGAAATTGATGTTGATCAATGCACCTCTGAAAACCGTCAAGTTCGTATCCACCTCATACACATTCGTAACCGTGGCACTCGGTTGGTAACCATACTTCAGCGTCTGGGCCAGCAAGGTCGCGTTCGTGGTCAATCTCAGGCTGCTGTTCGTCGTCCATGTGCTCCCGTTGTTCACCGAATACCGGTAACTCGCTCCCGCGAGCGCACTATAAAGCATCACCGTCTTCGCCTCCGCAAACTCCGCGCCTCCTGGCGTGACCGATGGCGAAACCGCCACCGGCAGGTTCACCGTATAGCTGTTGGTCGTATAACCGCTCGCGTTGTAACCGCTGCGGAATGACTGCGCGATCACCGTCCCGCTGGCCTCCAAGGTCACACTGCTGTTCGTCACCCAGGTGCTGCCGTTGTCCAGCGAATACCGGTTTGTCGCCCCTGCCCACGGATTGCTTATATTCGCCACCACTGGTTCCGTATAGGTGCCAGCCGTCGGCGTGATGTTTGGATCTGGCAAGGTCAAGGCCGTCGGTCCGCGTACCATTATCTGCATGCCGTTGATGGGTTTGGAATACTCATAACCCGAAGGGAATATCTTTACTACATCCCCGGCATCCACCACCACGTCCCGGAACGCCACAAAATGCAACCCCTCCTTGTACGGCCCATAGGCGATCTCCGTGTTCTCCTCGGAACTTGTGCTCAGATTCCCGATTGTGTTGCCATCCACCTCCAGAGTGAATTGCGTGCCGTATTCTTGGTAAATGAAACCCAGAAAATAAAAATCATACACATTCGAGGACAGGCCGGTGATCTGAATATGCGGCCACGGCTCCTCGTAGGTATACCCGTAAATATACGTCGCTAGCGCAGCATCAGGATGGCTCGTAGATGAACTGCTTCCCATGTCCTGCAGCACCACCGATACTGGCGCATTGCTGCTATTGGCCCATAACAGGCTGCTGTTGGTCGAAGATGCACTCGCTCCGATGACATTCCACACATCATTCGTCCCGTTTCCCACCGCTCCATAGCCTGTCTTGGTGCCGCTGCCAAAATTGATGTTCAGCAACTGCACCTCTGCCGCAGACACGCGCAGACACAGGCAGAACAAACAGACACAGCACAGCCAGATTCTCTGCAAACAAAATGCTCTCATATTCCCCTCCTTGTTTTTGCTACCGCCCGATCATCAATTGTTGGCGTATTGCGCCCGGATGCCAAATTCTGGGCGACTTAACGAATCCTCGCATAACGCTCCATACAGCAGCGCCCGCAACAGACGACAATACACCACAGGCATATCTTCCCTTGGGCTTGATTGATGGTACTCCGTCTTGGGCGGAGCACTCTCTTGTTTAATTCTTCGAGGAATAGAAAACGCCTTAGAACAAACTATGTCAATGGATTACTTTATTTTAATCTCAATGCCGCTTATCTATAATAGCGACAATTAAAGAATTAAACTTCACTAGAAGCCATCTATGCATTCAAGGATGCAATAGACAGAGTAATCCCATTTAATCATTGTTGAATCTGTCCTTATCACCCACCTCTCGGCCTCCCCGCCCTCAGCACCCGCAAACTGAACCCCCGACCATTCTCATACCCCTAGACCGTCGCACTGATCTCCAGCACCGGATACCGCACCGTGGCCAGCCCATAGCTCCGGTAGGTGGCCGCGAACAGCTCCGTCTCCACCATCCCCGTCCCGTCGCACAACGTCAGGAACTTCATCGCCTCACCCGTGACCTGGTGATACGTCCGCTGCTCGATGATCAGGCCGCACATAACACCACTTCTTCCCCGACCAACTCCCCCCGCCCTCGCGAGCGGGCAGATGAGAATCAACACGGGCTCCGCGTCCGTATGCGTGCTGCCCGGCGCAGGATCGATGGCCGCCGCCTTCGCGACGGATTCAACAGCAGAACCTTTCCAGCCGACCGCTCCCGAGAGCAGCATGGCCTTTTTGGCGAGTGCCTCAGAACGGCAGCGGCGTGTTCGACGCCACGGCGTCCTTCGGCCAGGGGTTGTTGGCATTGAAGACAAGCATTTCTTCTTCGGTTTCGACCTTGGCAAAAGTCTCGTTGATCTGCTCCTCCTTTGCCCAGAGGCGCAGGCTGTTGAGTCCGAGGTGACGGATGAAGAATGGATAGGCGGCGAGACGCTTGCTCGGCCCGTAGTCGTGTCCTTCGAGCGGGAAGTGAGCGTTCACCACCTGGTCCGCAGCCCCGTAAAGGCTGTAGATGTGCTGGATGTAGCGAAACTCCACTTCGGGCGTGTTCTTGGTGTAATCGGCTCCGTTGGAAATGATGAGCTGCGGCCGGGGTGCCGTCATCGCCGCGATCTCGGCATTGTTGGTCTTGTGATTTGGCCCCCAGTGGACCGGCATGCCGCTTTCACAGGGGCAACCACCAAAGAAATGAGCGGACACCTGACAACTCGGCACGGCCACCGCGACGCGTTCATCCAAAGCGGAGGTAAGGAAGGTTTGCGTGGCCCCGCCGGAGTTGCCCGTCATGCCGATGCGTTTGGGATCCACGCCTTCGATGGAAGAAACGAAGTCCAGGGCGCGGATGCAGTTCCACATGATCAGGCGCTGGATCTCAGGCACCTTGCCATGCTCCCAGCCCGCCTTCTTCGTATCGCCATAGCCCACCATGTCATAGTGGAAAACAACCGCGCCCATGCGCGCCAGCACCGCACAGCGAGTCTGGCGCGAGGGCAGGAAACGCCCGCCATGGCCATGGGCAGACACGACCCCGGCATAGGGCCCTTTGATTCCCGCGGGGCGATACAGCGTGCCCGTGAGATAGAAGCCGTGCCAGCTGCGGATATGCACGCTCTCCGCCGTGTAGCCTTCATACGTCCGCTTGTTGGTATAGACCGGGTCCAGTGGCGGTTTCTCCGGTGGATTCGCCAACCGTGCGCCTTCGAGGATTCCTTGGCGGATGGCCGCCTTCCGCTTCTCCCAGCTCGCCAGATCAGGCGTCGCCTTTTTGAAGGCTTTCAGTTCGGCGATGGCTTCCGCCGGTGTTTGGGCATTGCCCATGCGCAAATGCCAGCCCTTGGGCAACGGCTTTTTCTCCTCGGCTCCGAAGAGGGAGTTGCTCCACAGGCCCCCGAGCAGAGCGGCTCCTGATGCCTTCACGAAGGAGCGGCGATTGAAAGAAAAGCGGTTGTGATTCATGTGCATGGATTCGTTGCAGGCTCAGGTTGCGGTCGGGTGATCCTACTTTTTCCTCTCAATATACTCCTGCACCAGCACCGGGACATCACTGCAGATGGCGTCCACCCCCAGGCCCAACCCGAGGAAATAGTCGTTGAGATTGTGGCCCGGCCATCCGGTCACAATGAACCCTTGTTTCTGGGCCTCCTTCACGGCCAGACGGGTAGTTCCTTCCATTTTTGCCGCGATTCTTTTGGAGCCGATGGCTTTGGCCGCCTCCATCAAATCCGGGGTCAACGGACCGCCTTTGATCAGCATGATGTCCGCATTGGCATCTACCTGCTTGATCGCCTTCAGGGGACGCTGGTCGAAGGAGGTGAAAACATAAGTCGATCCCTGCGGGACAAAGGCCGTGACCTTTCGATGCAGCTTGGCGACATACTCGGCAATGCGGGAATCCGGATAAAGCTGCTTGTTGCTGGTCTTCATCTCGAACTCCACATACATGCCGGGCTTGTCCTTCAAGAAATCGAGCAACGTGTCCAGAAAGAGCAAGGGCTCGTTCTGCTTCTTGGAGCGAACTTTTCTGGCCTCGTTGGCAGTCAGGTGCTCAACCGGGCCACTGCCCTGGTGAGTGCGATCCAGGGAGTCATCATGCAGCACGACCAGTTCACCGTCCTTGGTCATGCGCACATCGAGTTCGAAACCCCTGATGCCTTTTTCATAGCTGCTCCGGAAGGCAAAGAGCGTGTTTTCCTCGAACTCGTGTGCCCCGCCGCGATGGGCGAAATGGAACGGTTTCTTTTCGGCTGCGTGCAGAATGCTGCAAGACACCAACGCGGCAATCACGAAGGCGACCCGGGTGAGTAACGTGGTTCTAATCATGGATACGATATGGAGACGTGGGTTGATGTAGTGATGGATATCAGTTTACAGGTACAGGTTGACCAAGGCAAATGCGGAAGCCGTCGCGCGAGTCGGAGTAGGTCACGCTCCGGATTCCCAGCCGCACGGCGCAACGCACATTGCCCGGGACATCGAAGTAGTTCCCACCCTTGCACACGGGCCGCGACACTGTGCGCTGCTCCGCGTTTTCAAACCAGACTTCCTCGTGCCCGCCTTTGGGGTCGAAATGATCCAGGACAATCTCCCAGACGCCGCCGCACATGTCGGCGAGGCCGAAGCCGTTGCGGCCCTTTTCGCCGTAGTGATCCACCGGCGAGACGAACGGAAAGCCGTCGCTCCACGGGGCCTTCGCCAGCGGCCACGCCTTGGTCCGGCCCGGCAAAAAATCCATGCCGGAGATGTTCAGCCGGCCTTCGCCTTCCTCGATCTCGTTTCCCCACCAGAAGTAGCGGCCCTCCTTGCTGCCGCCCCGGCAGGCATACTCCCACTCCGCCTCGGTCGGCAGGCGGTATTCCAACCCCACGGGCAGGCGGCCTGCCTTGCGTTCGCGCCCGGTCAGCCAGCGGCAGAACGCCTTCATGTCGTTGTAGCTCACGCACACGACGGGAAAGACGTCGCGGTTCGGGAATGCCCAATTCGGATCGCGCCAACTCTTGCCGGCCACGGATTTCCACGGGTGCACCACTTTCGTGGTCAGATGATAGCCGTCCCATTCGGGATCAAAGACCTGCGTCTCCCCGCCGGGCTTTTCCGCGTCAGTCACAAACCCGGTCTCCTCCACGAACCGCCGGAACTGCCCCACACTCACCTCCGTGCGGCCCATCCAGAAGCTGTTCTTCACGCGCGTCAACCGCGGTCGTTCCCCCTCGAACGACTCGCGCGTCGTCCCCGGTGTCGCGCCGCCTTCGATGCCCGTGGCCCACTGCTTCTCCTCCGGCGTGCTGCCCATCATGAATTCCCCGGGCGGGATATGGACAAGCTCCAGTGCCACACCGCCGAGATCAAGCTGCCGCGAGGTGCCCGCTGTCGGCACGGCGGCAGGCGTCCCCTCCGCGCAAACGGCATCCGCACGCGCCCAAACAACGAGCAGGATGCAGAGAAGCCATCTCATGGCGCGGTGCGAATGCTTTGCAGCAGCTCCAGAGCTCTGGTTGTGATTTTCACGGAGGCCTCGCGTTCGACGCGACTGGTCCCGAGCCACGTTTCGTAGCCGCCCAGATCGTGCTGTCCCGGCGTAGGCAGGTAGCCGTAACTGCCGTTGGCCAGTTCGATGGTGAAGGTGTCCTTGAACGGGCTGCGGGCCTTGATCTCGAGGCCGGTTTCGGTGAAGACCTCGAAAGGAATGGACGCGATGCCGAGGTCACCGATCCGGAAGGCCTGGATGACGGCCTGGACCGTGTCCGGCTTCGCGTTGCGCGCATCCATCACGCGCTGGGCGTAGGGCTGCTCAAGGCGGTGCACCGGCGAGGCGGCCTTCGGCTTCGCCAGCACGCCTTCCGCCCATTGGATCATTTCCGGCGTCGGACGGCGCACGGCGAGTCCGAGATCGCTCGCGGCGGCCTTCAGCGGCACCCAATCATGATAAGTGAGCGACTGACGGACCCGCAGCACCTCCTGCGCGAGGTCGTTGGCCACGAGCTTGATCTTCTCGTACGGCGCGCGGTTCACCGCAGGCGTCTTGCCGCTGTAGTCGTTGCTGTTCACGTCGCCGCACGGGCCGTTGGCCAGGATGCCCACGCAAGGTGCGCCGAGCGTCTCCTCGATGCGACGGCAAAATTCGCCGAAATAATCCGCCGACAGGTGTTCCGGCGGCACGCCGCCGACGTAATGCAGCCAGTAGTTCGCCATGAGCGCGATCTGCCGCCCGTCGGTGGCCTGAATCGAGAGGCAATAGACCTCGGGATTCGTCGGGCCGGCGGGACCGGCAAGGCGCGGAATCAGCGCGCCAGGCGGATTCATCACGGCGCGATCTTCACCGCCGAAAGGGTTCGGATTCGTGAAGCCTTCCTTCAGCAGCCAGCGGCGGTTGCCGACCCACTGTGGCAGCCTGCCCGTGCCCCAGGCGATTCGCGCGGGTTCCAGATTGCCCAGCGCACGCTTCACGCCATCCACCACGCGTGAGATGATGAAGCCGCGGTAGTCCAGCGAGGTATCCTTGTTCGTGCTGGGCCAAACGCTGGAATGCGTGTGTGTGGCGGAAAACATCAGGTGCGAGGCCGGGATGCCCGTGTCGGCTTCGAGCCTCTTCTTCGCCTCGTCCCAGACATCGCGCCCGATCTGGAGATTGTCCGCCACGGCAAAGACCAGTTTCGTCCTGCCATCATCGAGCACCAGGCAGCGCACGTGCAGCTCGTCATGAACATGTTTCGCGATGGGACGCGGAGCGAAATTGCCCACGATCTCCAGGCCCAACGGCGGGGTGATGTTGCTCGTGGCCGCGCCAGCTTTGAAGACGGGCTTGCCCTGCGCCAAAGCCAGGACGGGAAGCAGGGCAATACAGAGGATGATCGGGATTCTCATGGATGGGTGGGGGTCAAAATGCGGTCTCAGGGTTTCTCGATTACCATCCCGGCCTTTGCGTCGGCCCGGGCAATGCCGACACGGCCCCGGTTGCTTTTCACCTTTCCGTCATCGCCCTTAAGGGCCGTGTTGTGAGCGATGAGGAACCGCCCGTCGCCGATCGGCGCAATGCCGACGGCCGCGTTAAACTCCCATTTGGCGGTGAGCTGGAACTTTTCATCCGCACGCAGCAGCACTGCGGGCTTCCCATAGCAGCCGAACCACCACGCGCCGTCGGCATAGGTGACGGTTTGGATGCCCATGAGGGTGTAGCCGCTGGCGAGGACGTGGCGCTTCAGGAAGCGGAAATTCTCGTCGTATTCGTAAATGTAGTTCTCATTCACGCCCGGCGGCAGGCCGCCGATGATGAAGAACTTCCCGTCGCGCCACTCCATGCCGCCCGCGCCATGCACCAGTTCCGGCACGCGATGCCTGGCCAGTTCGGCGAGCGTGTCGCCGTCATACACATAGACCCACGAATCCTCCGCGCCGGCGGGCTCGTTGAACTTGCCAAGATTGACGGCCACATAAACGCGGCCGGCGTGGTGGCAGAGATCGCCGTGATGGTTCGCCACGGGCACCTGCTTGAGGATGCGCCCGTCGCGATCAGTCTTCACCAGTGTCTCCGTCCAGGACCAGTAAATGGCGTCACGCCCATTGGTGCAAATGCCCTGGATGTGGCGCGGGTAGGCACCCTCGCACGCGGCGGGATGAAAGGCAGGCTCGGCGGCGGTCGCAGCCACGGCAAGCGCAGCGACGAGAAGGGCGCGAACGAGTGTATTCATGAACCCCGATTGGACGGAGGAAAAAGGCCGATTATTCATGGCGATTCCCGTTTGCGCTCCGGCAAATTCGCCCACCTGCGCAAGGTGGTGGTTGGCCGGCTTGAAATTTCCCACATCTTTTCGGCATGTGGCCGAAAGTCGCAGCCATTGCCGAGGACTAGTTACAGGTGTCCAGAACGAACGAACTTCCACGACAGAAGCTTGGAGACTGTCTGAAAAAGCCTGATTGCTGAGGAAGCAGGCGAGTGTGCGGAGCATGAGGGTTGTCATGGAGACGAATATTCAGCCGGTGGCACTGGTTTCGGTCTCCTCTTAGTCACGCACGAGACAGCGGTGCTGCATGAACCAGCCCAAGGTGCGCTCGACCACCCAGCGTCTGGGAGCACGGCGAACCCGCTCGTATCGTCCGAGCGTTTGACGACTTCCCCGTCCAGCTTGGGCCGCAGCTTCTGGAGAGCGGCGAACTCCGGGCCGCTGTAGCCGCCATCGACCCAGAGCTTGCGCAGCCAATTGAAATAAGCCAGCACCGGCTCCGGCAGTTCCCTGCCGCCCGCCCGTTCGGGCGTGTTGGCCGACAGTCCTTGCCCGCCTGCTCACGCACCCGCGCCCGCAGACGGTCGTTGAGGCTCGCCAGCACGGCGTCCCGGCTCCACTGGCGGAAGATGTGACAGACGGTCGGCCACGGCGGGAAGGCCTTGGGCAAGAGCCGCCACTGGCAACCAGTCTTGATCGCATACAGCAGGGCATTGACGCTTTGCCGCAAAGGTGCGCGCGGGTGGCCTAATCGTTTAAGCCTGGGCAGCAGCGGTTGGAGCCGTTGCCATTGCGCCTCGATCAGGTCGGTATCATACTGCTCTTTTTGCATCGCCCGAACGGCGCTGCCGCGAATAGATGGCCGTTCCTCGTCACCCTCAAAGTCAAGCCCTCCCTCGCTTTCCCATATAATCCCCCTTTGCAAACAGGCTCTTACTCGAATAGGCAAAGTATTTGACAATGGGTGAAGTCCCTTCACTCCGCTCAAACGCTTCAAACTATTGCGCCCGCGAAGCACATCGCAAGGATCAGATACTAAGGGAAGTGAACCGCAAGTTGCCCTGACCTGGCCATTTTGCCCTCGCATATTCCTTGTAGCGCTTGTTAGCGCTCCAGCGCGTAAATCTACTGAATATCGATATCCGCGCTGAGCCAAGGGTTGCCCCTTTATGTTAGCCTATTCCGAGCCATCATTAAAACAGGACAAGTCAGAGTCTGAAACAAATTGAATGCCAACCTCATTCGATTCGTCACAGAGTCCGATCATTTGGCCCGTGATGCCGTAAAAAGTCGTAAAGAAGCTGGCTGGAACGAATCGGCCGGCAGTCATAAACAAAAAGTCGTAAACGTAGTATGAAGTACCTGTCGTATCCTCCGTCCCGCCAGTCCTGGCGGGGATTCACCCTGATCGAGCTTCTGGTGGTCATTGCCATCATTGCCATTCTGGCTGGCATGCTTTTGCCCGCCCTGGCCAAAGCCAAAGCAAAAGCCATCTCCACCCAGTGCCTCAACAATCTGAAGCAGATGGGCACGGCCAACACCATGTATGTGAGTGATAACGCGGAAAAGTTCCCGTACGCCAGGCTCCGCTTCAAGTATGGCTCGGAAATGACTTGGGATGATTTGATGAACGGTTACTTGGGCGGCACCCACAGCGAGAACGACAAGTGGGCTGGCCCCTACACCGGCAACGCCAAGATCAAAGTCCTCGCCTGCCCGCAGGACAAAGTCCCCCCGCCCGCATGGTATATGGGCATCCGGAACAAGCGTTCCTACTCCATGCCGCGTTACATTCAGGGTGTGAACGGAGCCACCTTCGCCAACATCCCTTGGCCGCCCTCCCCAAGTTCCCAGACCGGTGTGGGTCTGAGCTGGAATTTCAACAATGGCGACTCCACCTCCTCGGATAATCCGTGGAATGCGAGGGACCCGATGCCTTCCGGTTATACCAACTCCATTCCATTGCAGGCTCCTCGCCGTCAGGCGGCAATTTATTCGGCCATGATGAGGGACACTTCCGAAACGATCCTGCTCACCGAGCGTATCAGCAGCAATAACTTGATGGGTCATCCAGACGGGGCTCCCATCGATACGGCCAGCCAGCATATCGCCAGCGGTAACACCGCCACGGCCGATGGCGACTACATGGTGCCCAACGCCCAAGATTTTCACCCAAACGGTTCTTGGAACTACCTCATGGGTGATGGTCACGCGGAGTTCATGGCCCCCGGCAAAACCTTGGGCATGACCAACGTCAACAATGCCAAGCAGAGCGGCATGTGGACCATCTTGCCGAACGACTAACCGGCCCAACCACAAGCCTATGAAGCGTATATTATTCTCGGGCCTGGCTGCCGCCGGTTTGCTATCCGGTTGCGGTGGCGAGCCGGACAACGCGCCCGCCGTACCTGCTCCGGCACCGTCGGCCCAACCGCTGGACATCAGTCTGAACCAGGCTCTCTCTGCTCCGCCTGAAACGGCGGCGGCGCCCGCCAGCGCCACGGCCGCTGCTCCGGTGGCACAGCTCACGGAGAGCGAGCCTTTGGGCGGCCAAGGCCGTCCGCTCACCCAGGAAGAAGTGATGCTGTTGAACTATGGCATCTCCATGTTCAAGGAAGAAAAAGGGCGCTATCCCACCGATTTGCAGGAAGCGGTTGCTTCACGTCACATCGCCCGCCTGCCGAAGTTGCCGGCCGGGGAAAAGTTCACCTACAATGCACAGAACGGCACAGTAAAGGTCGAGTCAACAAACTGATCGAACCGTGCTCTTGCAAAACCCTCCACCGGCGGTGGAGGGTTTTTATTGCTCTGAAAGCAATCGCCCCCGGTCCAGCTTCAACTGTTCAACTGGATGAGACAGATCAAAGGGTGGCCCAACAGTACCAGCAGACAAAGCCAGGAGATCGTTCGGATTGTCGCTAAAACGGAAGCCGGCTCTGGGATCCCAGTTCGGGAGCGTGACGAGGACCGTCTCACTTAGCTGCTTGGAGGTGGATGTCATACACCATCTCTTCAGGCATCGGCACTACTCGAAGGTAGAAGTCTTTAAAGGATCTGAACTCACCCCTGTTCCGCTCATCCAGCATTCGTTCAGCCGCCTTATCCGGCAATCCCTTCACCCCAACCACAGGCACCCGGATCTTTCCACCCTCCACCTCGAACTTGGGTCCCGGATGATTGATTGATACGGGCAAAAAGCTAATCCCGAACCGATGACATTCCAGCACATGAACGACCGCATCATAGAAGCCCTTTCCGTTGCTTAGGACCGCCGTCATGAACTCAGCAGGATAGTTCAGCTTCAACCACCCCGCCTGATAAGCTCGACTTTAATACAAGTTGCGGCCCCATCAAAGATGTTGGAGCAAATCCGACAAAGGCGGTTTGCCACCCTTGACGGCCCGGTGGACAAACTGCGCCAAAGGCACCGGTAGCAACACTCGATCGGCCCAAGCACAAACCACTGCCACTGTACGTGCGCCTTCGGGCAACAGTTTCAGCTCATCCGAAATCTCTTTAGGATTTCGTCCTCTCCCCAGCAATTGACCATACCGCCGATTGTGACTATCAGCAGAAAACCCAGTCGCGACCAGGTCGCCCAACCCGGCCAAACCGTAAAGAGTGGTCGTTTCCGCACCCAACGCCACGCTAAGGGCCGTCATTTCGTACAGTGAGGCTCGCACCGCTGCGGCTTCCAGATTGCGCCCCACCCCTGGTGTGACATCCAGATACCCCAGTAAAATGGCATACACGTTTTTAAGGATTCCTCCAAGGGCCACTCCCGTCAGATCCTGCGTAGTTCTTACCTGAAAAACCTCATTCTCCAACAGTTCACGTACCATTTCTGCGGTCGTAATAGGTTGCGATGCCAATACCACCACGGCCGGCAAACCGCGAGAAAACTCGTTGGCAATGGCAGGTCCTCCTAACAGCAACAAGGCACGGTTGCCGATTTGCCGGGCTACCTGCTGGTGAATCGGTTCCATGGTCACTGGATCAATGCCCTTGGCTGCGCATAATATTGCGGTGTCAGCCGGGATGGCCGGCAAGGCCAGATTCAAAGTATCGACGATGAATGGGGATGGCACGGCCAAAACGACCAAAGCAGCATCCTTTACACATTTTTCACACGAAGCTTCGGCGCTCACTCGCTCAGACAGGATGAGCCCCGGCAAATAACGGTCGTTGCGATGGGATTGATTGATGTCGTCGACCACTTCCGCAAAAAAGTCCCACAATACAACACGGCTCCCGCGCCGGGCAAACATTTGCGCCAGGGCAGTTCCCATGTTACCCGCGCCGAGAATGGCAACCGGTCTTGTTTGGCGATTCATCAAATCGTTGTTGGCTGGCATTGCAAGGCATTTCAAGATTGTTGCGAAAACTGTATACGGGCTAATTTTCCAAACAATCTCAGGTATGCTTTTAGTTGGCGCTGAAAACGGCCTCTTTGGGCCAACGACTCGGCAACCGGGCTGACTGACACAGTCATCATGGCTTTTCCCCTTGTAGGTTTGGCCCTCCTGCATGCCTACGGTGCGCGATTGCACGCCACGCAAGACTGGGCCGGGTCTCAACACACAGCAACGCCCCTCAGCAATACCGGCCCACCTTGGCCAAAGATTACGCTCCAGCCCTTTTTCCTATTCAGGAACTTCTGGATCATTGCCCAGCGTTTTGGCGGAAGGATGACCTCTTTATGCATCTCGGCAGCCATGCTAAGGGCCAAAGTCCACAAGCTTCCTGAATGCCCGCCCGTCTTCCATTTTCTGAATGCCCCTTGGCATTGTTGCTGATTTGCCCTACATCTTAGGAACTAATCGTTGGTCACAGCCAATGGTTTCACACGATTAGAGCCATCTCCACGGCGGAAGGACAATAGAATGCTGGCACTGCTGAAAGAAAAACTTCAGGAAACGGTCCGGGCGGTAGCTCCGCTTATATTTGTCGTCTGTTTGCTACAGGTCACTCTGGTCGGGACCTCAACCGCCGTATTCCTGCAATTCCTTGCCGGGGCGGTGCTGGTCACACTTGGGTTGCTCCTGCTCTTTGCTGGAATTGATCTTGGTCTGCTTCCGATGGGCCGGTTCATTGGTGCTGCGTTGTCGCAAAAGAGATCGTTGGCGCTGATGCTGGCAGTAGTCTTCGTGATGGGCTTCGCCACAACTGCGGCAGAACCCGATGTCCTCGTGCTTGCCGGTCAAGCCGAAGCCGCCGCCCAAGGGACTCTATCCGCCCAACGGCTGGTTTACCTCATTGCCGCTGGTGTCGGCTTGTTCGTGGCAGTGGCGATGTTGCGCGTCGTCTTGGGCCTTTCCATGGCTTGGCAGCTGACCATAGTCTATGCAATCATGATCGTGCTGTCGCTGTTTGCCCCGCCATCGCTGTTACCGCTTTCATACGATGCCGGCAGTGTAACAACCGGCGTGCTGAGCGGTCCGGTCGTGCTGGCTCTGGCTCTGGGGGTGTGTTCGGTGCTATCTGGCCGTACAGCCGTTGCGGATGGGTTTGGCCTGCTTGGCATGGCTTCCATCGGGCCAATCATTATTCTGTTGCTACTCGGCCTCCTGCGATGAACGACACCCCCATTCTGACGGAACTCGCTCGCACTGCTGTCAGCGTAATGCTGGCTATTCTGCCCATAATGGCGGTCTTTGGGCTGTTCCAGCTATGGTTTCTCAAGCTGCCTCGGACGGAAGTGATCCGCATCTTGACCGGGACGGCTTTGGCCTCAGTGGGACTTTTCCTGTTCTTGATGGGGGTGAGCATCGGATTCCTGCCCTTTGGTCGGGCGCTTGGTGAGGCCGTCGGCTCATTATCACAGAAGTGGTTGGTGGTGCCTTTTGGTTTAATCCTCGGTTTTGTCACCGCATGGGGAGAACCGGCGGTGCGCATCTTGGCCGATCAAGTCGAAGAAGCATCGGCCGGATCGATCCGGCAACGGATGGTGATGATGGCTATTTGCACCGGCGTTGCGGTGGCCGTAGGCCTTGGCCTGTTCAGGATTAGCTATGGGGTTCCCTTGCTCTGGTTGCTGGTTCCTGGCTACGTCATTGTCATTGCTGCCATCTGGCTGAGCAACAGGGACTTTGTATCCATCGCGGTGGACGCTGGCGGTGTGGCTACCGGCCCGTTGGCCAATACTTTCCTGCTCGCTTTGGCATTCGGAGCCTCATCCGCAGCAGGTGGCCAGGATCCGCTCCAACACGGCCTTGGCTTGGTGGCACTCATCGCACTGGCACCGATCATCTCGGTGATGATATTGGGAATTCTCGTGCGCTGGAAAACGCGTTTCAAGAAAGCATGAACATATGAACATCTCACTAATAGTAAGCATTGTCCGAAAGGGCTGGGGCAGTACTGTCCTGCAGGCCTCGGTTAAAGCAGGTGCGCGGGGTGGTACAGTTCTCCATGGTCGCGGTGCGGGCATCCATGAGCAGGAAAAAATCTTCGGGATGTCAATCGAACCGGAGAAGGAAATCGTTCTGACCATGGTTTACGACGACCAGATTAACACGATTCTTCCGAAGATTGTTGAAGCCGCAGAGTTGAACCAAGAGGGCCGGGGTATCGCCTTTGTGCTGCCCGTGAATCAACTCGTTGGCGTCGCCCATTTCATGAAAGCGCCGCCGAAATCGAAGCAAAGTTGAGCCACCTGACAATACCGCGAGCCAGTCCGCTCCCGCTCAAGCGTTGGCAGCTTTCACCCAACAATTAAGGCGACAGGCCCGCGCTTCGCACATCGTCCTATGTGCATTTCTTTCCGCCGGTTGGGACGCGGAGGTGCAGGAAAAATGTGACAAGCCCTCTCTCGGAGTATAAAATATAGCCATGGCAGCAATTGAAACACACAGGACCAACGTTGCGGCAGAGCCCGCGCGCGGACGGAACGGAATTATTTGCGGAACGGACCGGTCATCGTTCGCCGATCAAGCCGTGCAAGCCGCAAGTGCCATGGCCCAGAAGTTGGGTGAACGCCTCATCCTCGTCCACGCGGTGGATCTGCCCAAACTTGGCGGCTCGCATGACGAAGCATTGAACTGGCTCTTGAACAACCGCAGGGAGGATCTGGCTGAAACCTTGACGATGCTTCGTAAATCAGGAGTGAATGCCATCGAACGAGTGGTGGCTGGCCAACCGGAAGATGTCCTTGTGGAAACATCACGGGTGGAGTCCCCCCGGCTGCTGGTGGTTGCCTCCATCGGACATCCGGGCATTTCGCGACATTTGCTGGGTAGTGTTTCGGAACGTTCCGCCCAATACGCCACCTGTCCGACTCTGGTGGTCAGGAACGCCCGATGGCTGGAGGAATGGGCCAAAGGAAACCGGATTCTCAAGGTATTTGTCTGCTTCAATTTCACCGAAACATCGGAAGCAGCACTGGCGTGGGTCAAGGAGCTTACCAAGATCGGTGCCTGTGAGATCGTAGTCGGCTATTCAGACTGGCCTCCAGAGGAGAAATCGCGGCTCGGCAATGCTGGAGCCCTGTCATTCGCGCAAAACCTGCCGGAGGTTCAGGCGATTCTGGAGCGCGACTTAAAAGAACGGGTCAATTTCCTTTTGGATGGAATGCCCTGCCGGATACGCGTTGAGTCTTCTTGGGGCCGTCCTGACAGCAGCCTGGTGGAGATGGCCAAATCGGAGGGCGCTGAATTGATCGTGGTGGGTTCGCACCAAAGACACGGCCTGGCAAAGCTGTGGCATTCGTCGGTTTCCTGTGGCGTTTTACAAGAGGCCGAGGCAAATGTTCTGGTGATACCCCGGGTTGCCGGCCTAAGCCATCGACCGGCCCTGGCACCAGCTTGGCGGCGGGCTCTTGTGGCGATAGATTTTTCCGAACTCTCGCAAACGGCGATTACGCATGCTTTCTCGGCGCTGGGCCAGGGTGGCGAAATCCTGTTCTTTCATGCGACGGCAACTGGAGAAACGGCTGACACATCCTTGGAGCAAATCCGCCAGAAGTTGCACAGCCTCGTCCCGGTTGATGCTGCGAAACGGGGTGTCAGCGTCCAATGCGAAGCCGTGCTGTCAACAGATGTGCCTGGAGCCATTGGCCAGGCAGCGGAACGTTTTGGTGCCGATGTCGTCTGTCTCTGCACTCACGGGCGTTCAGGCCTTTCGCAAGCCCTGATGGGCTCGGTGGCTCGCGAAGTGATGCACCGAACCAAAAGGCCGTTGCTGCTCGTGCGTCCACAACCAGAATAGGCACGCAAGGCTTACCGCAACAGCCCCCAGAACCGCATCACTGGACCGCCCAGCATGATTATGATCATTGCGGCGATACCACTTATGAGCATTGCCGTCTTAAACATTTCCAAGGTCGAGAATTCACCTCGGCCATGAGCCAAGGCGTTCGGCGGTGTGCTGATGGGCAAGGCCATGGACATGGATGCGGCCAAAGCGATGCTCATGGCTATTTGCACCGGATGCAATCCGCCATCCGGTCCCAGTGCTATCGCGGAGGATATTCCGATGGGCAGGAACAAGTTGGCCGCCGCTGTATTGGACATAAAGGTGCCCACTAGCAACGTCCCCAATACCATCGTGATCAGCAATATTTGACCGTCTCCCCCGTCTAGGTGAAACCATTGGACCAAGATTTTATCAAGTCCGGTGGCCTGCATGCCAGTTCCAAGCGATATGCCACCAGCGATCAGGATCAGTATCCGCCACTCCAATTTTCCCAAGTCCTTCCCACTGAATATGCCGGTCACCGTCAATGCAATGGCCGGCAGCAAGGCCACCAGTGCCGAGGGCAGTCCATGCCATTGGTCGGTCATCCACAAAAGCACCGTCAGCACGAACACACCCACCACGCCCCATCCGCGCCGGGATACCTTGCCGCTCTCATGATTGATTCTTAAGCCAGCTGTTTTGGGCGGAAAAAACTTCAGCAACAGAAACCAGGCAAAAAAGGTCAACCCCACAGCCAAAGGTGTTGCCACCAACATCCAGCCCAAGAATGGGACTTTGTAACCTGAGTCTTGCAAGAATCCCATCGCCACGGCATTAGGTGGCGAAGCGATGGGCGTACTGATCCCGCTGATGTTGGCGGCGAAGGCCACGGACATCACCAGGGCTTTGCGAAAAGGCTCACCCGGTGGCAACTGCGCCAGCATGGGGGTCAGCAACGCCAGCATCATGGTTGCCGTTGCCGTATTGCTCATCCACATCCCGAACAGGAGGGTGACAAGCATGATCCCCAGCAACACCCGCTTCGGTTCAGTTCCAAAAGGCCGCAGCAACAAGGCTGACATGGCGCGGTCCACCCCTTCCTTGATGGCTGCTTGCGCCAGTATGAATCCGCCAAAGAACAAGACCAGTACAGGATCGGCGGCATTGTTCAATATTGAGCGATAATGTGGCGATGTGCCGGATTCAAAACCCAATCCGGGCCAGCCACCCGGGTTGGCCAGCAGCAACGCTTGCAGACCTATCACCAGCAAGGAAGTTGCAAACAACGGCATGGCATCCGTGACCCACAGGAGCGCGGCAAGGATGAAGATTCCCGCCATGTAAGTGACTTCGCGAGGGACGGTCGCGATCTCATGCAGCAATCCTGCGGCAAGGAGTGCCATCACCAAGGAAAGCAGTGACCGCTTCCATGAGACGGCAGGCTTGGGCAGTTGGATTCTCCCGGTGTCTTTACTTTCTAGCATGATTTTTTATTTACCGTGCTCTCATCTGGCTTAGGCAAGCCTGCGTTTGTCCAAAGGAACGCGCTATGTCTTGCGTTCAAACTTAGATACTGTCGGCCGAGCATCAACCATTATGTCTCTAAAACACCCGTTCAATTGTCTGCCGCCGGATGATCGGTGTTGACTGCTATTGCCTCGGTGAGTGTTGTTTCCTGCGGCGGTGGACTTAGGTGGGAGGCAATCCGCCAGAGATGAGAGGCAACGCCGTCAACTCGCGGGACTGCCTCTTGCAGTAAGGCTGCCAGTCGCCGTCATATTGCCCAAGAGCATGCGGGTTTCATGCAGAACCGATTGCACTTCCGCCACAGTGCGGGGCGATCTCTGCCGGCCGTGGTCTGACAACTGACCGATGCACGCAAACAGGCCGCTGGCACGCTCCCCCAACGTCCGGCGGGCGGCTTCCTGCGCTACCTCCGGCAGTTCTGCCAATGAAGCGTCCAATTGTCTGGTCAACACCGGCCCGGTCGGGAACCATTTTGATCACAAGCGCGAAAAACCGGTCCACAAACGGAAGCATCAAGACCGCACTCTACAGGTGGAACGATGTGCGGAAAGCAGCCATGGCGACCGAACCGATGGCAAACCCATCCCCAGCCCCTTGTACAACAGCAGGCTGAAAATTGGTAGCAGCATGAAACCCAGCAGAATGAGCCCGATTCCTCCTGACATTTGGATAAAACTAACCGCACTTAGTCATCGAGATTGAACGCAGCTTCGTTATATTTGATGGCCTCTCTGCCTCTAATCAGCACATCCCCAATGGGGAACTCAATGGTTTCATCAATTTTCCCTACAGACATCAATTTGCACCCGTTACCGGACGGTCAGCACCGCACAATCAGCCTGTCGCACCACACGTTCAGCCGTGCTGCCCAGCCAAGCATGCTTCAAGCCGCTGTGGCCATGGGTAGTCAGCACAATGAGATCCGCGCTCATCGATTCGGCAGTGTGGCAAATCACATCATACGGTGTCCCCTCAAGCACGGCGGCAGAAACTTTCACCGCCGATGAGTGGCTTAGTTCCAGAGCCATCCTCTCCAGATCCGCCTCCGCTTGTTTTAAGAAGGGCATCACCGCGTGGCTGATCAGTTCACTGCCGAGCAAGTAAGATATCATCGAGCGATCGACCACATAAAGCAGTGTGAGCTCGGCATCGAACTGAGCAGCCAGATAGGCAGCCCACGGCAATGCTTTGCCGGATATTTCAGAGAAGTCCACCGGCACGAGTATCTTCTTCAGGTTGAGGCCGGATGCTTTGCCGCTCTTTCTACGAATGTTTCGGGTCGGGACAGTAAACACCGGACAGGGAGCATGGCGAACAACCCGTTCGGCAGTGCTGCCCATGAGCACACGCTTGGCTCCGGAATGCCCGTGCGTGGCCATGACGATCATATCCGCCTCAAGTTCAGCGGCGGCGGTGCTGATCCGATGGAATGGTTTTCCGGTTCGGACCGATGAGGAGACTGTCACCCGGCCCTTGCGATCGCTTTCGGCCAGGGCAGCCAGCTTTGACCTGGCTTGTGCCATCATCCCCGCTTCGTCCCGGGCCAGGAGCAAGGATTCGAGTCCAGCCAAACGGGAAGGCGACTCAATGACATGCAGCAAGGTGACGCCAGCTTTCAATTTCTCTGCCAAAGCCGTCGCTATCTTCACCCCGGCCAACGATTCCTTCGAGAAGTCCGTCGTCGCGAGGATTCTTTGGACGCATAATGGCGATACTTTAGACCATCCCTGGACGGATTTCCTAACGGTTGCTTTCTTTGTCTTCATGCGGCTGAGTTTGTTGAGTGTATGACTGATACCCTATGCCATTTCTACGGTTGGACGAAGTTCATCTTCTATCCCATGAAAGTATTTTTGGATACAGCGACAAGCAGTGCAGACATCTCTGCCCTGCAGTTTTTCGCGTAGGAATGTTTGCGAAGATTCTCATATCGCCGCTCTGCTACCGAGCCTGTCCGGTAATGCGATGAGCCAAAGAGTTGCTCAAGAAACCAAGTTAGGTTCCTGCCCCGTTGCTGGGGGCAGGCAATTATTGTTTGATTGTAAGCAACAAAACAGGCAAATTGCGTACATCTTAAAACAGCAGCACTGGCGTGGCTGGTCGCCCGCGCTCAAACAATAGGTTCCTGGCCAAACATGGAGTCATCGAAAATGAAAAATACCTCATGCAAAATCATATTGGCTGTCTGGCTGATTTGTACGGCGGTCGCACCTGTGGATGCTGCGGAGAGCCAGACGCTAGCCACCAAAGCCCGGCCGGCGGATCCCAGCATCAAAGGGGAGGAGAAAGCCGTGCTCACGCAGGCGCCTTTCGTCCCGCCGCCCATCACCCGCCAGCACGCCACCAAGGTCATCGTGCAACTGGAGGTGATTGAGGCCACCCGCCGATTGGCGGATGGGGTGGAGTATGTCTTTTGGACCTTCGGCGGCGAGGTGCCGGGCAGTTTTATCCGGGTGCGGGAAGGCGATCTGGTGGAGTTCCATTTGCTGAACCACCCGACCAGCAAGCTGCCGCACAACATCGACCTTCATGCCGTGACCGGGCCGGGTGGCGGAGCCACTTCTTCGTTCACGGCTCCCGGCCATCGCTCCCAATTCTCGTTCAAGGCATTGAACCCTGGCCTGTATGTCTATCATTGCGCCACGGCCCCGGTCGGCCTGCATGTCGCCAACGGCATGTACGGTCTGATCTTGGTGGAACCCAAGGAAGGATTACCCCGGGTGGACCGCGAATACTATGTGATGCAGGGAGAGTTCTACACCGAAGGACGGTATGGCGAGGAAGGGTTGCAGGCCTTCGACCAACGCAAAGCCGAGGACGAACGGCCAGCGTATGTCGTCTTCAACGGCTCCGTCGGCTCGCTGGCGGGCGACAAGGCCATCAAAGCCAAGGTCGGCGAGAAAGTGCGCCTCTTTGTAGGCAATGGGGGGCCCAATCTGATCTCTTCTTTTCACGTGATTGGCGAAATATTTGACACCGTGTATCAGGAGGGCGGTGTGCTACCTTCCCAAAAGCAAGTGCAGACGACGATGATTCCGGCTGGCGGGTCCGCCATCGTCGAGTTTGGTGTGGAAGTGCCAGGCACTTATGTGCTCGTAGATCATTCTCTCTTTCGAGCCTTTAACAAAGGTGCCGTTGGCATGCTGAAAGTCGAGGGGCCGGAAAATATGCTGGTTTACACGGGCAAGGAGGTGGATGCCATTTATTTGGGTAGCCAGGCCGAGGGCGGCAGTGAAGCCGGTCGGAAGATCGCGGAATTGGAGGCCGCCCGAAGGAAAGCCATCCAAGGCGATGAAACCATCGCCGGGTTGACAAAAGAGATCCAGATCGCCAAGGGCAAACAGGTCTATCTGCAAACCTGCTTTGTCTGCCATCAGACTGAGGGGCAAGGCATCCCTGAACAGATTCCGCCCTTGGCCAAATCGGACTACCTGATGAGCGACAAAGACCGTTCCATCCGTACGGTGCTGCAAGGCTTGAGTGGTGAGATTGTCGTCAACCGCAAGACGTATAACGGCGTAATGGTGCCGATGAACAATCTCTCTGATCATGAGATCGCCAACGTGCTGACCTTTGTGCGGAACAGTTGGGGCAACTCAGGTGACGCGGTAAGTGCGGAGGAGGTCAAGCGCATCCGCAGCGAACTTCCCAAGACCGTCACCACTTCATTTGAATAAGCCAGAGCAACCTAAGATAATGGTGTCGCGTCATCACCCTTCCATGCATGCCTGGACAGCCGGAATGCTGCTCATGCTGGTGTTGCTGCGCCCCGTGTATGGTGAAGAGCGCGTAGCCAAAGAAAATCCGTCTAAAGCTACTATGATCGAGGTGCCAACCGGCACGCACCGGCCGCTCTTTGCACCACCGGGCGAGACGAACTCCGTTCAAGTTCCTGCCTTCCGGCTGGACCGTCACCCGGTGACGAATGGTGATTACCTTGAGTTTGTCACGCAAAACCCGAAATGGCGGCGTTCCCAAGTGAAGCGCATTTTCGCTGACGAAAACTACTTGCGCCACTGGGCGGAAGATCTGGAACCGGGTGAAGTTGCGGCCGCCCAACAACCGGTCACCTGGATATCTTGGTTTGCCGCCAAGGCTTACGCGCAATGGCGGGGCAAGCGCCTGCCCACGGTGACGGAGTGGGAATATGCCGCCGCGTATGGATTTTCCGCCCGTGAAGGCGGCAAGGAACCGGAGTTTCAGGCCGCCATCCGGCGCTGGTATTCCACTCCTTCACCCGCTTCGCTTCCGTTGGTTGCCCAAGGCCGGGCCAATGTTCTGGGGTTGCATGACCTTCACGGACTGGTCTGGGAATGGACCTCGG
>JAEYXS010000091.1 GCA_023431185.1 Verrucomicrobiota bacterium | reverse complement strand
GATCTACACGCATGTGGCGGGGAGCCGCTTGCGCGAGGTGCACCGGAAGTTTCATCCGCGGGCGTAAGTAGCGGCTGCCACTTGCAATCTGAGGGGCCTACGGCGATGTTGTTCCCAGTAGTGCGTTGTTTCTCCATCATCTTATTGCTGTGGGCGTGGCTGCCAGGTGGTTTCGCGCAGACGGTGCAGACCCTCCAGTGGCCGACACGTTACGCGGCCAAGCCGCCCGCCAATATCGATGCCCGCTGGCTCTCCGCCTTCCGGTTGGGCTTGGCCAGCATCAGTGAAGCCCAGGCGGTGGGCATGAGCGGGACGGCGGCGCAGGTGATGGGCCTGCCGCAGGAACAGGCAGGGCGGTTGCAAAAATTGCTGGTGCCGCTGTACGAGGAGATGAAGCAGGACGCGGTTTTCAAAGGGGCGCGCAGCACCTTGCTGTATTGTTACTCCGAGGCTACGCCGACCAATGGGCTCGCGACGGTCTATTTCCCGGAGAAACTCGACACGAATCTGCCGCCAATCGTTTTCCTGCATGGTTACGGTGGCAGCTTTCTCTGGCCCATCCATCTCCTGGTGAAAACGTTTCCCGAGCGGGTTATCATCGCGCCGGCTTACGGGTTGAGCGGTGGCAACATGCATCCGCTGTATCTGCAGCAGGCGCTGAGGGCGACGCAGGAGGCGCTGAAACTGGAGGAGCCCTTGCCTAAGCCGGTGTTGATCGGCCTGTCGGCGGGAGTGGCCAAGGTATTGGAGATTTACGGCCCGCGTGCGGTCCAATATACTGGGGCCATCTGCATCGCCGGTTATCCGCCGAGCGAGCTGCTGCCCGCATACCGGACCGGGCATAAGGTGGAATTTCTTTGTGGCGAAGCCGAAATTTTCGTGCAGAACCAGATGCTGACGAAAAGTATCGAGAAAATGAAAGCGCGGGGTGTGCAGGTCAACAGCCAGTTGCTGGCCAAGGCGGATCACTTTTTTATGGCGGAATTCCCCGAGGAATCCATGACGCGGCTGAAGCTCGCGATGTCGCGGCTGCGGTGAGCGGGAGCTACTTCGGCTCCGGCCAGTTCAGGTGCTTGTGCAGGAACTTGTAGGTGCCCTTGCCGTTGATGGTGTGCGGGCCATCGAAATATTCGATCTCGGTGAGGTGCGGGATCTTCAGCTTGCTGTAGAGGCGGTTCACCTTGGCGTATTCGAAAGCCACCCATTCATCCAGTCCGACACCATCGTTGTGACCACGTTCCACCATGAAGGGCCGGGGGGCGATGAGTGCGGCCATCTCCGCATAGTTGAACGTGGAGCCGAGATTGAACTCCGGCATCTCGTACTCGCCGGTGAACATGTAACTGCTGCGCCAGTCCAGGGTTACGTTTTTCCAGATCCACTCGTTGAAGTCACCGGAGCAGATGGAGAGGCAATAGCGGTCCAGCAAGGCTGGCACGCGCATGGCTGTCTTGCCGCCATAGGACAGGCCGTAGAAACCGATGCGCTGAGGGTCCACAAAGGATTGGGTGCTGAGCCAGTCAAGGATGCGGTCATGCTGGTTAAGGATGACGGAGAAGAGTGACTTGCCGAGTGGATTCGCCTTGCGTTGCAGGACCCGAAAGGCGTCCTTGCCGCGATAGGGATTGTGGGGAGCGAACACGATGAATCCGCGCTCGACCAGCCGCGCCGCGTAGGCTTTGTAAGCGGCATACGCACGGCTCTCCAGATTGTCATTCACGAGATCTTCCGGGAGGCCTTCGAGCCCGTGCTGGCAGACGACCACCGGGCGTTTCTCGCCCGGTTTCATGCCTTTGGGCAGGAGCAGGTAGCCCCAGGCATAGACGTCGTTGTGCACATCCAATACCACATCGTAACCGGTCCACTTGGGTTTGTCGTAGATCTTGCGCGTGCGCGGATTCAGCTCGTTCGTGCTTTTGGCGAACCGGCCGATGGCTTCATCCCAGAGTTTCGTCTGATAGGCGCGCATGGCGGCCTGCCACTCGTTGGTGGTGTTCGGCTTCACCTTGTTCCACAGGAAGTCATCGCGCACTTCGCTGGCGAGGGTCAGGAGACGTTGCGTATGCCGCTCCATTTCGCGCACGAGACGTTCCTGGCGGTCATCCTGGCTGAAGGCAGTGCGCAGCTCGGCCGGTTGCTGACCGTGATTGCGCAGGTTTTCGATGTTCACGCGCAAGGCCTGCATCATGCCCAGTACGCTGGTCTCACCGATGGGGCCGATGGGCGCGCCTTCCGGGCCGTTGAAGAGGATGAGGGCCGGGCGGAAAGGTTCGGCACAGAGCATCTGCGCCCGGGTCAATTCCGCCTGCACGTCCTTGAAATCCGGCGTGGTGATCCTTCCGGGCGCAGCACCCGCACGGCCAGCTCGCGGTTCCGGCGGACCTTTCACATCCGGAGCCGGGGAGTGCTCCACAATCAGCACCCGCGGCGCGATGAGCGTGGCAATCTCGGCATCACCGAACTCCTGCAAGAGACCGTGCAAGTTCCGGTAGATGGGCTCTTCCCAGAGCTTTTCCCGGTTGCCGAAATAACCGCTCACGAAACACGCATCGATACGTGTATCCAACGCAGCACTATAAAGCGCGAGCAAGCCGCCTTCGCCGTAGCCCATTACGCCGACTTCGATCGCCGGGGCATCCTTGCCCGCCACCTGCCCCTCCAGCCAATCCACGGCGGCGAGCACTTTTTGCACTTCGTAGCCGATGATGTGACGGCCCAGTTCATAGGACTGGCGATAGATCCATTCGCGATGCGGCTGGTTGGTGAAGCGGTTCAACCTGGCGCTGCCGGAGAAGGTATCTGATCGGCTGGCCAGTGTGGGGATGATGACCTGGCAGCCATTCTCCACGAGTCGCCGGGCGTATTGCAGTTCCGTGGGCAGACCTGGTGCGAGTCCGGCGATCTGCTCAGGAGTCTGATCGGCATCCGGGAGGGCCACCACGCGGGCGAAGATGCGGCCTTTTGGCACCAGCAACAGGCCTTCACCATGGACACCCTCAAACACCGGCCAGCGCACCGCATACGCCACGAACCGGTCCGTCTCGCTCGCTTTCGTCGGCACGAGTGAGGTGGCCACGTACTCCATATGCACCTTGGGCAGGCGCGGGTCCACGGCTCCGATGATGCGGGCCAACCGGTCACGATTCGGCTGGACGGACTGGTTGTAAGTGGCGCGTGTGGAGAAATCCCGTTTCCAGAAGCGCGCCCGGCCTTCCACCGAGGCGGCGAGTTCACGATCGAGGAACTTGCTGATGCCGCTGACCATCTGCTCGGAGAGGTCGCCTTCCATGGTCAATTGTTTCGTGCCCGCCAGCGGTTCGGCGGTTTGGGCAAACGCCGGAACAGCCCACGACAACAACGCGCCGCAGAATAACGCGATACGACTCGCGGCCAAGACCTTGGATGACATGTCCGATAAGAATACTCCCTCACCAGCAAAACACAAGTGAAGGCAACAGGCTAAACCAGGCGGGAGATTAGTGTTTTTTTACGATTTAGGAGCCCGCTTCTTGAACGTCTGCTGGTCCAGCACCCGGCCATCCTTCAATGCCTTCAGCGTCACCGTCATTGTGCCTGCCGTACGGTCGAACGTAATGAGTTGGTAGCTGGATTCCTTGTCCAGAAAGGCCGCCTCCGGGTCAATGCCGAATGTCCCGTTGCCGCGCACGGAGCTGTTGTAATAAGTGAATCCGTCCACCACCGTGCGCTCGGCGTGATAGCATTCTCCGGAGATGCCTATGGTGCCCCGCTGGATGAGCCGCTTCCATTCGCCCTCTGCATGCCGCCGCACAGTGCGGCTCGTCTCGCCATACAACGTGATGACGAAGCCCGCCTTCGTCGCCTCCATCGTCTCAGCATACCACTTCAACTGCTCCGAGTTCCGGTCGAACGGATGGCAGGACTGGTTCTCCGTGCCGAAGTCGCCCGTGTGGTTCATGTCCACCGAGATCAGCCGCAGGTCGAAGTCCGGGACGTCAAACGCCCAGATCCATTCCTTACCCGGCAGCGCAAAGAACTTACGGTAACCCGTGGCCGCGATGTCATACGCCGGGATGCCCGGGCCCGGACTGTTCGGCCGGATCTTCCGATCCAGATTGCCCAAGGACGGCATGAACGGCGTGGTGCGGAACAACGCCGCCTGCGTGTCGATCAGCACACTATGGGACTTGGTGCTTTCCGGGTCCGCCTGTGCACCGAATTGATACTGCATCGCCGTGTCACCAGCCGAGACCAGCAGATGCGCATCCTCCTTGCGGATCGCGGCAAAGTCGAGCTTGGCATCTGCCCGGATGTTCGCCACCACCACCACCCGCAGTTCCTTGGTCGGATACCCCTTGAACGACGCCACCGCCGAGACTTGGTCACCGCTTTTCACGCGGTAATGATACACTGTGTCCTTCTTCGCCAGCGGGATCTCCACGTGATGCAAGGTGCGGCTCCCTGCCACTTTCACAGTCTCACCTAACGCAGGCGTGGTGCCAAACTCCACCACCGAATCACCCGGCTGCGCGGTCTCCCAACTGACCACGATCTTGGACGGGTCCGGCGATTGATGTGTCAACCAGATGCGTTCGACCCCGGCGGCATAAGCCCGGGTGGCACCATGCATCGAACAGGCCGCCAGCCCGCAAACCGCCAGCAAGACATGGCACCGTTTTGGCAGAAAGGAGAGCTTCATAGTTAAGGCATTTCGGGTTTGCAACTCGCTGACGTTCGGCACGCCTGAGTTATTCAAGCGCGCCCACACAGATGAACTGCCCAGTTAGAGATGTGAATGTTATCACCGGATTTAATTGAGAGGAGTTTTCCCTCGCCGAAGGCTTCCTTCGTTTTTTGAACTTTGAAACCTTCTGCACTTGTCCTAATCTGGCGTTACGGGAGTAAGGTGAGCAACCCCTCCCGAAATCGATTTTATGAAAAAACCTGTAAAAATCGCCCTTGGCCTCGTGGCCGTTTTGATTGTCGCCCTTGTCATCATCGGCTTCTCCCTCGGCGGCATCATCAAGACCGGCGTGGAAACCGTCGGCCCCAAGGTCACCAAAGTCTCCATCAAGCTGGACGGCGTGGGCATCATGCCCCTCTCCGGTGGCGGCTCCGTGAAGGGTCTCGTCATCGGCAACCCGGAAGGCTACACCTCGCCCCACGCCATCAAGGTGGACAAGGCCAGCCTCTCCGTCAGCCCGGCCTCCTTGATGTCCGATAAGATCGTCGTGAAATCCGTTCGCGTGGAAGGTCCGGAGATCACCATGGAAGGCGGCCTGAAAGAGAACAACCTCACCCAGATTCTCAAGAACGTGGAAGAGTTCGTCGGCAGCGCCGAAAACAAAGAAGCGCAGGAAGGCAAGACTGGTGCCGCCAAGAAGCTTCAGGTGGATGAATTCATCCTCAAAGACGCCAAGATCAACGTCGTCTTCAAGATGCTCGGCGACAAACCGCTCTCCGTCACTGTGCCGGAGATCAAGCTCACCAACTTGGGCACCGGTCCCGAAGGCATCACGCCCGGCGACCTCACCAAGCGCGTGTTCGAAGAACTGATCGGCGAATCCACCAAAGTCGTGACCGATGCCGTCAGCAAAGTCGGCAAGATCGCCACGGATGCCGTGAAGGACGTCGGCGGCGCGGCCGGTGAGACCACCAAGAAAGCCACCGAAGGCATCAAGAACCTGTTCAAAAAATAAGCGGCTCAGCCCTAAAAACATCAAACAAAAGGCCGCGCTGAAAAGCGCGGCCTTTTTCGCAGCAATAGTTTAAGAGCTTAAGCCGTCTTCCGGACTTCCGCGTGCTTGACCAAGATGGCCGCCACGATCTTCTGCGCCAGATCCGGTTTCTCCACGAGCGCCTTGGCGGCGGAGTCTTTGCCCTGGCCGATGAGTTCGCCGTTGAATTGCAGCCACGCACCCTTCTTCTCCACCACACCCAGATCCGTGCCTACTTGCAGGATGCAGCCTTCCTTGTTGATGCCGTGGTTGAACATGATGTCGAACTCGGCCTCCGTGAACGGCGGCGACATCTTGTTCTTCACCACCTTGCACTTCACATGATTGCCGATGGCCGCACCGGTCGCATCCTTCAAGGCGTCCTTGCGGCGGATGTCGATGCGCACGGAAGCATAGAATTTCAGCGCCTTGCCGCCCGTGGTCGTCTCCGGACTGCCGAACATGACGCCGACCTTTTCACGAAGCTGGTTGATGAAGATGCAGGTCGTCTTGGCCTTGCTCAGGATGGCCGTGAGCTTGCGCAGCGCCTGGCTCATCAGCCGCGCTTGCATGCCCATCGTGGCCATGCCCATCTCGCCTTCGAGCTCGGACTTCGGCACCAGCGCCGCGACGGAGTCGATGACGATGACGTCCAGCGCGTTAGAGCGGGCCAGCGTTTCGCAGATGGACAACGCTTCCTCACCGCTGTCCGGCTGGGAGACGAGCAGATCATCGAGGTTCACCCCGAGTTTCTTCGCGTAAGCGGGGTCGAGCGCATGCTCCGCATCGATGAACGCCGCCAGACCACCGGCCTTCTGGGCATTGGCGATCACGTGCAGCATCAGCGTTGTCTTGCCGGAAGATTCCGGCCCGTAGATCTCGATGACACGGCCGCGCGGCAATCCGCCGACCCCGAGCGCAAGATCCAGCGAGAGCGCACCGGTGGGGATGACATCAATCTTCGTCTGCGCCCGGGCATCGCCGAGGCGCATGATGCTGCCTTCCCCATAGGCCTTGGTGATGGCCGAGATCGCGGCATCCAGCTCCCGGTTGCGGGCCGCTTTGACTTTCGCGTCTTCCGCGGATTTGGTCTCGGCGGGCAGATTTTTTTCGGAAGGTTTCTCGGCTTTCTCAGCCTTCTCCACTTTCTCAGCTTTATCGGTAGTTTTGGCAGCCATAGGGCAAATCTTGGGATGTTTTTTTGTGCGCGTTACTATGGAGCAACAACCCTTCAAGTCAATGAAGGCGCGGACGGATTTTGTCACCTCCTGAAACGCAACCGGATTTAAGTCCTTTGACCGGAAAATGGCGAGCCGATTCTGCGCTCTCGGGAGAAAAAATGGCGCAGGTTCAATCTTGCGACGCCCGGGCACGCCCCTAAACTGAGGGCACATGATACATGTAGGCATAGGCTACGATGTGCACCAACTGGTGGAAGGCCGGAAGCTGATCCTGGGTGGCGTGGAGATCCCTTATCACAAGGGGCTCGACGGCCATTCGGATGCCGACGCCCTGATGCACGCCATCACCGATGCCGTGCTCGGCGCACTGGGCGAAGGGGATATCGGCCAGTTCTTCCCGAACACCGACCCGCGCTGGAAAGGCGCCCCCAGCCGCATCTTCCTTGAAGAGGCTGCCAGCCAGGTGCTCAAGCGGAGTGGCCGCATCGTGAATATTGATGCTTCCGTCATCGCGCAGGAGCCCAAGCTGGGCAAGCATTTCCCGAACATGAAGAATCATATCGCCATCGCCTTGGGCATCGACCCGAAGCGCGTCGGACTCAAGGCGACCACCAACGAGATGATGGGCTTCATCGGTCGCGGTGAAGGCATCGCCGCCATGGCGGTCGCCTCAGTGGACATCCCCGAATAGTATGGGCAAAGCTGAGATCAGTTGGAAAGGGCGGACCGAGGAGGGCGAAAAGCGCGAAGTTTATGCCAAGCATGTGGGCGACCGTTGGCTCTTCCATGTGCGCGGCAAACGCCATGACCAATGGCAGGATATGCCCGAACCGCTCTTGGATGACTGGTTGGAGCTGTTGGACGGCGTTCAACGACGGGTCAATCGCCGCTTGCTGCCCCCGGATGAAGAGCTGCGCGTCAAGAAGCGCATCAAAGAGCTGTTCCCCGATGCCAAACTATAGGGCATTGTGCATTTTGCCCGGTTTGACAGTCGAATTCTGTGTCTTGCAATGTGGTTAAAACAAGGAAACGCCATATTTTATTCATTTTTTGATGTCTTAAAATAAGACTGGACCCATTTTTGCTATCTGTCATATTTAGTTATTGATAGCAAAAAAAGGTTAGTCTGTTTGGTGGTTTCGTCTGGAAGATGGACTGTTGAGTGGTTCTGCCCGTATAGCCCATCCCGCCTTGTAGCCATTCACCGGCGACTATCCAATTGGAAAGGTTCAGTCCATGAATGCCCGTATCTTGATCGTTGATGACCAGCAGGAGCTTTGCCTGCTGCTGCAGAATCTCCTCGCCTCCCACGGTTACCGTGCCTCCTCCATCACCAGCGGCACGGCACTGCGCCAGTCGCTGGGCGGGCAAGAACCGGATGTGGTCTTGCTCGACCTGAAACTCGATGATGCCGATGGGCTGGAGCTGTTGCCCCTCATCAAGAAGTCCTGGCCCAGCACGGAAGTGATCGTGCTGACCGGACACGCTTCTTTGGACGCTGCCGTTACGGCCACCAAACTCGGAGCGTATGACTTCCAGAAAAAGCCTTTCGATCACGAGTCCTTGCTCCACTCCATCGAGAAGGCGCTGGAACATAAAAAACTTACCGAACAGACCAGCACCCTGCGCCGCGCACTTTCGAACATCAGCGGCGGCAGTTCGCCGGTTTTCCGCAGCAACGCGATGAAGAATGTACTGCGCACCGCCGAACGCGTTGCCCCTACGGACGTCTCCGTCCTCCTCTGCGGTGAAAGCGGCACAGGCAAGGAAGTCATCGCCGATCTTCTTCATTCTTTGAGTAACCGCGCCAGCGGACCTCTCATCAAAGTGAACTGCGCCGCCCTGCCGCGTGACCTGATCGAAAGCGAACTCTTTGGCTCCGTCAAAGGCGCGTTCACCGGCGCCCACGCTGATCGCACCGGCCTCTTCCGCGAAGCCGATGGCGGCACGCTGTTGCTGGATGAGATCTCCGAGATGCCGATCGATACGCAAAGCAAGTTGCTGCGGGTCTTGCAGGAACAGGAAGTCCGGCCGGTAGGCGGACGCGTCAGCTACAAGACGAATTGCCGCATCGTGGCCGCGACCAACCGCCCGGTGGAAGAGGCCATCAAGGAAGGCAAACTGCGCGAGGACCTGTATTACCGCGTCGGTGCCATCACCATTTCCCTGCCGCCGCTGCGCGAACGCCGGGAGGACATCCTGCCCTTGGCCGAAGCATTCCTGAAACGTTTCGCCTCCCAGGCCGGCCGCTCCATCATCGGGTTCACCCCGGAAGCCGCCGACATGTTGCGCGGCTATGACTGGCCGGGCAACGTCCGCCAGTTGCAGAACGAGGTGCAGCGCGCGGTGCTGATGTGTGATACCCGGCAGATCGCGCCTGCGGACCTGAGCGTCACAGAACCGGCCACTACTGGTGATCAGCCCAGCCTGACCCTGATGGAAGGTATCGAACGCAATGCCATCCTCCAGATGTTGAAAGAAACCGGCGGCAACAAACTGGAAACCGCCAAACGGCTAGGCATCGGTCGCCAGACCCTGTATAACAAGATCAAGCAATACAACATCCCGACGAGCTGATCTGTTATCACATGAAACGATTTTGCGTGAACTTCACGGCGGCCCTCGTGGCCGCCGTTCTTTCTGCCATCACCGGCCATGCCGCGCCGCTCAAAGTCGCCGTACTAGGCGATTCCACAGTTGCCGAGTACACGGAGGCACGCATCCAGCGCGGCTGGGGCCATTACCTTCATAACTGGTTCAGAGACTCCTTGCAAGTAACCAACGTGGCGCTCAGCGGTCGCAGCTCCAAGAGCTTCATCACCGAAGGTCATTGGGAAAAGACCAAAGCGCTCAAGCCCGATGTGGTGCTGATCCAGTTCGGCCACAACGACTCCCACGCCAGGACCGAGCCGAAAGCCACCGATGCGGCCACCGATTTCCGCGATTACCTGCGCCGCTACATCGATGAAGCGCGCGCGCTCAACGTACAGCCCGTGCTCATCACCCCCATGCATCGGCGCACATTTAATGCGGATGGTTCGCTGAATGACATCCTGAAACCCTACGCCGAAGCGATGAAAGTCGTGGCCGCAGAAAAGCAAGTGCCCTTGGTGGACCTGCACACCGCCAGCGGCCAACTCTTTCTGAAACTCGGCGACCAAGGCAGCGCCGATCTCAGCAATGCGCCCGGTGATCGGACGCATTTCTCGCCCAAAGGCGCGCGCCTCATGGCGGAGTTGGTGATGCAAGAACTGCCGAGCGCACTGCCATCGTTGAAACAACATCTGAAGCCAGCGGCTCCGGTTCCTTTGACGCCCAGCCAATTGATCCCCGGCAAGATCTCCGACTGGAAGGGCTTTGAACTGCACGAAATCGAGTTTGAGAAGCGCAAAGCTTACATCGTCCTGCCCAAACAGGCAGCGACAGGCCGGCCCTGGATCTGGCGCGCGCGTTTCTGGGCGCATCGCCCGGAGGTAGATGTGGCGCTCTTGGGTAAAGGCTTTCACCTCGTTTACATCGATGCACCTGAACTCATCGGCAGCCCGGCGGCGGTCGAAGTGTGGAACAAGCTTTACGCGTACCTCACCACCATCCATCACCTGAATCCCAAACCGGCGCTGGAAGGCATGAGCCGTGGCGGTCTCTATATCTACAACTGGGCCGCCGCCAATCCGAACAAAGTCGCCTGCATTTATGCCGATGCGCCCGTCTGCGATTTCAAAAGCTGGCCCGGCGGCAAAGGCAAATCCAAAGGCAGCCCGAAAGATTGGCAACTGGTGCTCAAGACGCACGGTTTCAAGGACGAAGCCGAAGCGCTCGCGTGGAAGAAGAACCCCGTTGATAACCTCGCCCCTTTGGCAAAAGCCAAAGTGCCGCTGCTCCATGTGGTGGGGGATGCGGATGAGGTGGTGCCGGTGGCCGAGAACACGGCAATCATCGAGGATCGGTATAAGGCTCTGGGCGGGTCCATCCAGGTGATCCACAAGCCCGGCATCGGCCATGTGCACGGCCTGGATAATCCGCAGCCGATCGTGGACTTCATCCTCGCTAACACCTTGCCGCACAAGGCCGTCAAATAGGGTGTCTAACCCGAAAAAACGTCGCTTGTCTCCTGCAAATGAGCCGCTATATTGTGCGCCTATGAAATTTTGGGCATCGACCGGTGTAACGTTGTTGATGGCGCTGATTATTGGCGTCGGCATGGTGCGTATGGCGCAAGGCAAAGGTGCGGGACTCTTTTTCCTGAGCCTCTTGGGATTTGCCGTGCTGTTCAGCTATTTCTGCCTGCCGCCGAAGACGAATCACCACTAAGCCGTCTGCACTTTCAGGGCTTCCCGAGCGGGAAGCCCTTTTTGCTTTCTGTTCATGAAGATAAACCGATTCTCTACATTAGCCCTGGCGCTGTGCTGGTTGGGGACGGCTATGCTCCCTGTTATGGCAGCGGATTGGCCAGAGTTCCGCGGTTCAGCGCACGGCCATGCCGAGACCAAGTCTCTCCCGCTCAAGTGGAGCGCTACCGAGAATGTGAAATGGAAGGTGGCGCTGCCCGGCAGCGGATGGTCTTCGCCAGCTTTGTTCAAGGACCGGCTTTACCTGACCTCCGCCATCCCAAATGACACAGGCGGTCAGTCGCTGCATGCCGTCTGTGTGGATGCCAAGAACGGGAAGATTCTTTGGAACACCGAGGTGTTCCGTCCGGAGAGTTTACCGAATATCCACAAGAAAAACAGTCACGCGAGCCCGACGCCCTTGGTGGAGAAGGATCGCTTGTACGTCCACTTCGGGCATCAAGGCACGGCGTGTCTGGACTTGCAGGGCAAGGTCATTTGGAAGAATGACACGATCAAGTATCAGCCCGTGCATGGCAGCGGCGGTTCACCCGTCGCAGTAGATGACATCCTGTTCTTCAGTTGCGACGGAGCGAAGGATCCGTTCATGATCGCGCTCGACAAGCAATCCGGCAGCGTGCGCTGGAAGGTGGCGCGCGAGACGGTGGCCAAGCGCACGTTCTCTTTCAGCACGGCCACGGTCATCACCGTGAACGGGCAGAAGCAGATCATCAGTCCGGGCAGCGGGGTGGTTTCTGCGCTAGACCCTAAGGATGGTAAAGAACTCTGGCGCTGCCGCTATGGTGAAGGTTATTCGGTGATCCCCAAGCCGGTCTTCGGCCATGGCATGGTATATCTCAGCTCCAGCTATGACAAACCCACGGCGTACGCCATCCGCGTGGATGGGAAGGGGGATGTGACGGACACACACATCGCATGGTCCTTGCCGAAGGGCGCACCGCATACGCCGTCCATGCTGCTGGTGGGTGAAGAGATTTACATGGTGTCGGATGCCGGTATCGCGCTGTGCGCGGATGCCAAGACGGGCACGGTGCATTGGCAGGAGCGGGTGGGGGGCAATTACTCCGCGTCGCCGGTCTACGCGGCGGGACGGATCTATTTCCAGAGCGAGCAAGGCATGGGCGTGGTCATCAAAGCGGGCAAAACCTTCGAGAAACTCGCCGAGAACAACCTGGGTGAACGCACGCTGGCGTCTTATGCGGTGGGGGATAAATGCCTGTTCATCCGTGGGGAACAGCATTTGTTTCGCATTGAGTAGCGGAGCACGAATCAGATTATTTCAGCAAAAAGGGCGCTAACTTAGTTAGCGCCCTTTGCGTTTTCAAAACTCTGCGGGACACAGTCCCGCGCTCCACTTACACGCTCGGATCCGCCCCGAGCGTCCCATTGAGCTGCGCCAGATACTCCGGTGACTTCACATGCTTCTGCATCGCGAGCGCGAGGTCGAGCCTCTGCTCGATGCCCAAACGTTTCGCCTCTTCCACGTGACCAGGCTTGTTCAGGAACTTCGAGAGGTAATCCACATGGCGGCGCCAGAGACGGCCATCCTTCTCCTGCTTCGTCGCCAGACGCACCTTATACCAATCGCTGCTCAGGAGCGCCTCGCGAGTGAAGAGCGCACGGATCTCTGGGCTCGTCAGGTCTTTGCCCTCGAACTCATCGTTCAGCATGATGTGCAGCAGCGCCTTCAACGGCGGGCACGCATCTTTGATGCTGCCGTCGTCGAAGTAATACTGCGCCACGCGTTTGTGCGTCGCCACGATGTTGTCCATGCCGTCCGCGAAGATGTCCATGCCCTGCAGCTCCGGTCGCAGCATGTCCTCGCTTATGACCATCGTCGGGTGATTGAACACGCGCCCGAAATACGTCCGCACGAAACGTTTCGTGATGCGATAGCCCAAGCGGCTCGAGAGCAGTTTGCGGCCTTCGTATTCCGTGTCTTCGCACTTCTCCAGGTAATTGTTCCGGATGAGGAATTGCGGGTCGCGCTCCTGTTCCGTCATGCGGCACCACACCTCCGGGATGAGCAAGCTGATGTCGTGATCCACGCGCACATTCGGCCCCACGTAACCAGCCGACGTGATGAAGCTCTCGTAACCCGTGAGCAGGTAAGACACGAGCGCGTTGTTCAAGTCCACGATTGGTGGCAACGCGTTGAACGGCGCTTTCGTGAGCGCACCTTCGGAACCTGCGCCCGTGGTGGACGGCGATTTGCCCGTCATGCTGGAGATGAACTCCATGAACAACTCAGGCAATTCGAGATAATGGATGGGGCTGAACACTGCGAGCGGACGGATCTTCGCCGCCGGTTCCGGCGGATTGTTCCGGCGACCTGGCAAGACCGCATTCACCGGCGTCGGCACCGGTTCACCCAGCGGGATGCGCCGTTGCAAGCGCGTGGCCACTTCGGCGAGATACACCGAGCGCGGATTCAAGAGATCCGGACGCGTCTGCAGATAGCGCGGATTCTTGGACGGCTTGCCCTCCACGATGCGCGGATGCGCCGAGGAGACGAAGTAATCCGGCTTCAGCATCACCGCCGCGTGCTGGATGATGTTCTGGATCGGTGGCGTGAATTTGTCGAAGCCGATCGCGTCCTCGAGCAGTTCATTCGCAAACGCCGTGGTGAGCGGTTCGTAGTTCGAGAAGAAGTTGTCGTGCCGCGCAAAATCCAGTTCTGTCTGTTTGTCGTAACCGCGATGGATCGCATCATCGGGACGCTGGAACAGGCGGAACTCGCAGTTCTGTACGAACTTCACGGACGGATTCGTTTCCAGGCCGCTGAGATTTGCGACCGCATCCGCTGGCACCACGATGGAAGCCGTGATGTCGTCCTCCATCTGGATCTTCGAGGCCGGCTGGAAATCTTTCCGCAGGCCGAACGTGCGCCAGGCGCCGTCTTGGTCATAGCCCACCCGCAGATAGTTCGTGATGAGTTTGCGGCCGTCGCACTTGAGCTCGTTGCCGGGCGTGCCGTTGATGATGTCCACACTGAAATGACTGCGCCAGTCATTGCCCCACTCGGGCTTGTAGTAGCGCTTCACCACGAAGACGAGTTCCTTGATATACTGCGGGATGGCTCCCACCCACTTATTGTATTCCTCCGTGTAATCACGCGAGGCCGGGCTCAACAGTTTGATCACAGAACCCAGCGAACGCTCCGGACTCAGGATCGGGCGGTTGTCCGCCTTGCTCTTGTCCTTCAAGCGGTCGGAGTAATCGCGCTGGATCAGCTCGACCACTTTGTCGAAGTCCGCTTTGAAATCCGCCACGAAGACCGGCCCTTGGATGATCGCATCCGTGATCGGCTTGGAGATCTCGGATTTGCCGCCACCGGAGACGGTGCAGGGCTTGTGGCACAAGACGCCTTCCGCCACCGTGCCGATGAGCCGCCACGTGCGTCCGCCTGGTGGCTTCTCCATGTGGACTTTGTAGCCTGAAGGACGGACATACGTTTTGCCCGGCATCAATTTGATGCTTTGTGTCTTGCCTGCATACGGCCACGAAACCTTCTGCTTGTGCAGGTCGAAATGCACATCCTCGCACACATAGATGATGTCCGCGTATTTCTTGTCGATGCCGTAACCTTCCGGCATCAAGTGCATGATGTCCGCATACTTCTCGACGACTTCCTGCCAGTTATGCTCCTTGCGCTTCACGTGCAAGTTGCCGCTGAACTCCTCGCCGAGATCGTAGGCCGGATACACCATCGCACCACCCGCGTGCTCTTCTTCGCACAGACCAAAGAGGTTCGCCGCATAGCTGAGCTGCGTTTTGACCTCTTTCTTGCAGTAACCGAAATAGTTGTCTGCGATGATCGTCACCACCACACCGCGGCTGTCGCGTGCCGTGAGCTTGTAGGCCTGGCCGTCATTGTACAGCTCATCCTCCGTCTTCCAGCACATGCCGTCCAGACGCTGGCGCGCCGTGGCTTTGTCATAGTGGGGTAGGCCGAGTTCCTTCTTAGTGGAACCGATCAAGTGCGGTGCCAAGATGACGCAACCCGTGTGTCCCGACCAATGCTCCGTGTCCAAACCAGCATCATTCTCCGGCAGATACGGATCGCCCGCGTTGCCGAAGATGCTCTCCACGAAATCCAGATTGCTCACCAGATTGCCCGGCACGAAGAACCGCACTTCCATCCGCTTCTCCGGCGTGAAGCCTTTCACCTCCGGGCAGAGCAGGGGACGCAGCAATAGCGTCACATAGCACTCCGCCTTCTTCTCCTGCTCGCTCGTGATCGGCAGGCGCATCAGGCTCGCGGGCGGTTGCAGCGCCTTCTTCAACATCAGCGCGAAGGTGATCTTCGGCACTTCATATTTGTCCGCCGGCACCGGCAGGCCACCATCGGCCACGTGGAAAACGCCCTTCGTCGTGCGGCGATCGCTCTTCGGGTTGTGCAGCACACCTTGCTTGGTGCGATACGAACTGACGATGTCCGAGACGAACTCGTCCTTGTCCACCGGCAGCGAGAGCGTACGCGCGAGGCCGTGACGATCCAGCACGAACGTCTGGCTCGGCAGCTTCACCTGCACACTGGTGTCATAAAGATAATCGTCGAGAAATTGCTGGATGCGCCAGTCGGCGGCGCAAAGGTAGTTGGCGAGCAACCGCTCGCTCTCGCGATGATGCGAGAGCAGCGAGGCGGCCATGTCATGCAGCTCCGAGTCACCGGCTTCGGTGACCACCGTCGGCAGGCCCATGGCGGCCAGTTTGAGATTGATATACTGCAACAACCGCCCTTCGGGAGTCGGGGCGGTGTCCGTGTACAGACCGATGCTTTTCGCAAGATTCATCTCAGCGCGGGGTTGTTGGCGAGACGGCCAAAGTTTAGACCACTACGGGCCGCAATTATGCGCGACCATTTCATTGACGCAAGCGCAGAGGCATTAGTTTGCGAAATTCGTTTCATTTTTTCTCCTATCATCTGCTCTGTTTCGTCCTTGCGCTCGTCGTCGGCCTTCATTCTTTTCCGGTTTCATTTTCTCCTGCCAATCCAGCACTCCTGGTTCACATCGCCAGAATCATCAGCAGCAACACAAACCCCGCCCCGCACCCCAGCATTGTCACCCACATCGGTTCGCCTTCCTGGCTCGTCAGCAATTCGATATTTTTATTTTTCATGCCTCCATCCTAAGGAGGGGGGTAGGACATTGGCTGTCCATGGTCCCCTTTTCATGAAAATATTTTTAAAACCGCTTAACTGGTTGAAATCCAGTCAGTTGCACTGAAAATGTCCCCTCAACTGCTGTGATTCTTAAGAGAAAATCCCGAAGCCACCACAGGATTGTCGCCATCTCAACCCTCCGTCCCTTTGTTCCCCTTTTCGCATCTTTAGCGGGCAAAAATCCCCCACCCCTCACGCAATGCGGATCCCGCATTACTCTGCCACCCATCCTGTAAATCTCGTTAATCCTTTCAAAATCAGATGTTGGCTTGCCCGTGCAACCGGCTCCACCAGAACATCCTTTCCAACCCCGTCCGGTTCGGATACGACCGCGGCACCCAATCCTCCACCAACTGAAACCCTGGCGAGAACCTCTCCACGATCTCCTCCCGAGTCGTTCCGAACGGCGGTCCATCCGTGTCCGGAATCAGATAATTCACCGCCAGATATTGCCCGTTTGGCTTCAGCCAGCGCTGCACCGCCGCCACATACAATTCCCGCTCCTCAGGCTTGATGGCACAGAAACAAGTGTGCTCGAAGATCCAGTCGAACTGTTGCGGCGGTTCATCCCGTAAGAAATCTCCCAGCTTGAATTCCGCCGTAAGCATGGCCGCCGCCGTCTTTTCCTTCGCCAGCGCCACCGCACTCGGCGCGATGTCATAACCCGTCACCGTGAAGCCGAACCTCGCCCACACCCGCGCATCATGCCCCGTCCCGCAGCCCGGCACGAGAACAGTGCCGCGCGGCAACTCCGGATGCGCCATCAAAAAATCTCCCAACCCCGGCGACGCCTCCCCCTTCTCCCAAGGCATCTCGTTCTTCTGATACAACTGTTCCCAATATTCCTGCGACATGCTTTTACCGATACGTTAACGAGCCTGCAATTGCCAGTCAGGACACGCAAGACCATAGCATGGTCCTTACCATCCGCCGCGACTCTTCCCAATCCGTGAAATCCGTGTTCCATCAGTGGCTAAAATCTCCGTGCCTCCGTGGTGAAAACCCTGTTGCGATGTTTCTCCTATTTGCTTTTCACCGTCTCCACCCACGCTTGATTATCCAAGTACCACCGCACCGTCTCGCGGATACCGCGTTCGAAGGTATAGGCCGGCACCCAGCCCAGCTCGTTCTTGATCTTCGTGGCATCGATCGCATAGCGGCGATCATGTCCCGCACGATCCTTCACGAACGTGATGAGCTTGCGTGAGCCGCCGCCCAGCTCGGGCTTCAGCTCGTCGATGAGATCGCAGATGAGATTCACGATATTGATGTTCGCCCACTCGTTGTGCCCGCCGATGTTATAAGTCTCGCCATCCTTGCCGCGCTGGAGCACCTGCCAGAGCGCCTCCGCGTGATCGCCCACGTAGAGCCAGTCGCGCACGTTCATGCCATCGCCGTACACGGGGATGCCTTTGCGCGTGAGGACATTTTGGATGACGACGGGAATGAGTTTCTCAGGGAATTGATACGGCCCGTAATTGTTCGAGCAATTCGTGATCACCGTCGGCATGCCATACGTGTGATGATACGCCCGCACCAGCATGTCACTGGAAGCTTTGCTGGCGGAGTAGGGGGAGTTCGGCGCGTAAGGCGTCGTCTCGAGGAAATAACCGGTGGCCCCGAGGCTGCCGTACACTTCATCCGTGGAAACATGATGGAAACGTTTGCCGGCGAAGTTACCCGCCCACACATCGCGACACGCTTCCAGCAGATGAAATGTGCCGAGCACATTCGTATGGATGAAATCTCCCGGCCCGCTGATGGAACGGTCCACATGTGATTCCGCCGCCAGATGCATTACACAGGCGATCTCATGCCGCTTCACCACGTCAAGCACGGCCGCCTTGTCCCGCAGATCGACTTTCTCGAAAACATACTTCGGATGCTTCTCAAACTCCTTCAAGTTCTCGAGATGCCCCGCATACGTGAGGCAATCCAGATTCACCAACTTCGTCACCTCCGGTCGATCAATGATCAGCCGGATGACGTTTGACCCGATGAATCCCGCACCACCAGTCACCAATAAGTTCATAAAATCCTAATCCGGTAGGGACGCGGTGCTCCGTGTCCCAAACTAATTTCCCCTGCTTTCTCCCCACATCTGCGGTTAAACCGTTTCCTTCTTCTCTCCGCATCTGTGTTTATCTATGTCCATCTGTGGTTAAATCAACCCTTCTCCGGCTTCCAATTCTTCAACGCATCCTCCAGTGCTTCATCCACCGAGCGCATCTTGATGCCTGTGCTCAGCAGCTTGCTCACATCCATGAGGCAGTTCGAACGCGGTGCCTTCGCCACTTTGTAGAAATCACTGTCACCACTGAAGAACTCGAACTCGCGGTCCAGCTTAAGCGTCTTTTTCATTTTCGCCACCACCTGCCGCGTCGTCACAAAGCCCGGATTCGTCACGTTATACGTGCCGAAGGGTGCGCGCCGGTTCCACAATTCCAGGCATGCCCAGGCGAAGTCACCGCGATGCGACACCGCGTTCACATTGTCATACACCTTCGCGTAACGCTGGATCTTGCTCAGATAATTCCGTGCATTATCGTATTCATCGAAGGGGATGCGCGGCCGCACGATGTAGCCGTTGCCGAACTGCGACAGCACTTCTTCCGCCAGTGCCTTGCTGCCGCTGTAGAAGCTGCAGGGTGGACGGCGGAATGAAAAATTTGGATCATCCATCTCCTTGAAGCCCGCCACCAGCTCGGGCTTCGTTTCCACTAGATTACGGATCTCCGGCTTTGTCAGATCGGTCTCCAGCTTCCAGCCGTCTGGGCCTTTCACGAAGGCACCGTTGTAGATGCATCCGGAGGAGAGTTGCATCCAGGTCACCCCGGCCAGCTCGCAAGCCGAGGCCACCGTTTGCCCGAGCACCACTGAGCCCAGCAACGTCTCCGCCCGTTGCGTCTCGCATGCATCCACGTTCGGGCGACCCGTGAACCCGGCGGCATTCACCACCAGCTCCGGTTTGGTCTCCTTGAGAAAATTCAGCAACAGCGGAAACTTGGAGTAATCCAGCTCGCGCCGTGACAGTGCTTTGAACGGCTTGCGGCTCTGCGCCAGCAACCGCACAAACGCCTCACCGAAATAACCGCTCGCTCCCAATACTACGATCACAACACGCCTCCTGATTTCAAACGTTCTGCTTCCGCCACCACGCTCTCCAGATATTCACGATACTCGCACTGCGGGATGCGGCCGCAGAGTTCCGCCAGTTGCTCCAGCGAGATGAACCCGCGCCGGAACGCCGCCTCTTCCGGGCAACCGATCTTCACCCCCTGCCGCCGTTCGATGGTCAGCACGTAGGAGGAGGCTTCATGCAAACTACTGCTCGTCCCGGCATCCAGCCAGGCGAACCCGCGCGCCAGTCCATACACCTTCATGTTACCCTGCTTCAGATACGCCACGTTCAGGTCCGTGATCTCCAGTTCGCCGCGCGCCGAAGGCTTCTGCGCCTTCACCAGCGGCACCACCTGGTTGTCATAGATATACAGGCCTGGCACCGCATAGCTGCTCTTCGGCACCTTGGGCTTTTCCTCGATGGAGATGGCCTTGCCAGCACTGTCGAACTCCACCACACCATACCGCCGCGGATCATTCACATGATAGCCGAAGATGACGGCCCCGTTCTGGAATTCGCTGAACGCTTTCGAGAAGACGTCGCCACCGTAGAAAATGTTGTCGCCAAGGATGAGCGTCACGCTGTCTTTGCCGATGAACGATTCCGCGATGAGAAAGGCCTGCGCAATGCCCTCAGGCTTAGCCTGTTCCCGATATTCCAGCGTGATGCCCCACTGGCTGCCATCGCCCAGCAACTGTTTGAAGCGGGGCAGGTCATGCGGCGTGGAGATCAGGCAGATCTCGCGGATGCCGTTCTCGACCAGCGTGGTCAGCGGATAATAGACCATTGGCTTGTCATAGACGGGCTGCAACTGCTTGCTCGCCACCAGCGTGAGCGGATACAACCGCGACCCCGCGCCACCGGCCAGGATGATGCCTTTCATTTGAGGCTAGGATTGAAAACCCCGGCCAACTAATCCAGCACGAAAATGCTCCGTAATCTTTGGTAGGGCGAGAGTCCTCTCGAGCCCTGACCAGACCTCGAGATTTTCGTACGCTCAACTGCAATGACATGGAGACATCGTGGCTGTCGATCTCGCAAAGGAGCGCGGACTTTAGTCCGCCTCAATATCCGAAAACCAAGCGGCTTGAAAATAGCAGTGGCTTTTGAGGAGTTTCTTTAATCACTGCACTCAAAGTTTTTTGCGCCAGCTTTGCTTATGGACATTGAGGCGGACTGAAGTCCGCGCTCCTCTTTTGCATTATGCGCTCGAATTTCCATGCTCCGGCAACTGATGAATGGATGCTTTAAGGGTTGGCAAGGGCTCGACGGAGTCTCGCCCTGCCGTTTCAGGTTTCTACGCTGAAGCGCTCAAATCCTTCAAATCCGCCCGCACGCTTTCGTAGCTGACGTTGTAGGCGAGCACCTTGGGATCAGGCTCAATGCCCCAGGTCTGGCACGCTGCCGTATAGAGCTCCGGCCACCAGTTACGGTGTTGGGTGTGGCCCTCATCGCGCCAGGTGGTCCAGCCCATGAGCACCTTGGACCAGCATTCGTCGCCGTATTGCACGGCTTGTTTGGCGTCGCCGATCTGGCTCACGTACCAGTCGCGTCCCACGCGGGCGTGCAGCACTTCATCCGCCCAATCATAGTCTTGGAATAGGCCCGCGAGCGGATTGTGTGAAGCTAGGCCCACTTCCCACTCGAAGCGCTTGCCCGTCTTAGGCATCAACCCTTGCTCGATGAAATACAGCACCGCATGCCGCTCGATGGGCTTCAGTTGCGTGTTCAGCGCCATGGACCACGTGAAGTTCACCATCACCTTCTCCGGCCAGTTGATATTGAGATTCGCGAAACCGACCTCGCCCATCATCGCATGGCGCGCCTCGTCCCAGAGCTGCCGCGTCATGTCCTGGTAGTAGCCCCACGGCTTGTCCGGCGTCTCCGCGATGATGCTCGCCATCATCTCCGGGACATCGATCTCGCGCAGCCGTTTGTAAAACATCATCAGCGTCTTCGGATCGGGCGTGAACTGCTCGTCGTACAGGAACACTTCAGCATTCACGCCCATGTTGTAAGGGTCCGGAAACCGCTCATCGCGCTTCGGAAAGCCATCGAATTTGTACGGCTTGGCTGAGTGCTGCAGTGGGAGATTCTTTTGCACCGCCTCCGTCGCGCCATCCAATCCACCGGCCGCCGCGAGACAATCATCCAGCAACGTGAGCCAGCCTTTCGCTGCTTCCCGGGCTTGTCCGGAAACAACGCAAGCAACTGCCTTCGTCCCGTAATCCAAAATATCATTCAACTCCAGCAACGCATGCCGCACCACGCGCACGGAAGGATGATCCACCAACGGGTTAGTCTCCGCCAGATGCCGCTCCAGTCCCGCCTTCAAAGCCGGCACCGCTTTCTCATAGACCCCGAGCAACAACTCCTCCGTGGTTGGCGCACTGAGAATTTCGTTGAAGAACAATTCGAGGCTCTTGTCCGGCACCACATCCAACCCCAGTGGCGGCTCCCGCATCTCGCCCACGCGTTTACGCAGCGCACTGACATGCTCTGCGCAGAGATGCGAGTGATAACTGAAACCCATCTTCAATTCATAGACCGGCTCTGCCGTGATGCGCGCCGTGAAGAGGTGGTGCAACCGCTTGAAGGCGTAATGAAACCGCTTGAGCCGGTGGACGCATGCATCCACTGAAAGGCCGGTCCGTTGCGCTTCATCCATCGAGCAGACGCCTGCAAGCGCCGGAAGATTCTTGTAAGACTGATACTGGCTCATCCCGTCACTATGGCAGATTCGCCCGATTTTGTCTTTAGCGGAACTGTATGTGATTTGACTGCTTGCAACATTTTAAGGTCACGAAGGAGCGCGGCTTTTAAGCCGCCTAAATATCCGAAAACCAACCGGGTTAAGAACGGCTGTAGCGATTGTATGTGAGTGGGTGGGTCGGCGTTTTCAACGCTGCTTTTGCTGAGGAATATTTAGGCGGCTTAAAAGCCGCGCTCCACAGACAAGCGCTCGCCAATTCGGAGACCGGCGCTCCGTAATCCGTGTCCAACTGTGTGAATCTGTGGTTAAAACCTTTTTTCAACCGGCCTCCCATTCCCAGAAAACACAGGCTTTCGGTTTGCCACTGTATCCTCTACGTTTTCCCCGCAGCATGAACATCCGCATCCTGGAAGGCCGTCTCCATCGCATCGATCTGCATACGCGGATGCCCTTCCGGTATGGCATCGCCACCATGACGGAGATGCCGCAGGTCTTCGTTCGACTCGTCTGCGAGATCGATGGCCGCCGCGTCGAGGGCACCTCTTCCGATCTGCTGCCTCCCAAATGGTTCACCAAAATTCCTGAGAAAGACCCGCTGCTGGAGATCGAGGAGATGCTGCGCGTCATCCAGCACGCCCTTAAGCTTGCGCGCGGGAAGAATGGTGAAAGCGTCTTTGACCTTTGGCTGGAGCTGGAGCACGCGCAAGACCGATGGGGCAGGGAGCAGAACCTGCCACCGCTGCTCGTCCACTTCGGCACCTCGCTCGTCGAGCGCGCTTTGATCGATGCGGTGTGCCGTGCCTCGGGCAAACTCTTCGCGACGCTCCTCCATGAAAACGTCTTTGGCATCCGCCTTACAGAAATCCATCCCGAACTGGCCGGCAGGCAGCCCGGCGACTTTCTGCCGTCGCAACCGCTGAGCTCAATCATCGCCCGTCACACCGTCGGCCTGGCCGATCCGCTTTCCGCAGCGGATATCCCCGAATCCGCCCACCTCCACGACGGCTTGCCCCAATCGCTCGAGGACTGCATCCGCACCTATGGCCTGCGGCATTTTAAACTCAAGGTGAACGGCCAGCCCGCCAGCGACCTTGCCCGCCTGCAACAGATTGCCACGCTCTTGGAGCGGCACGCCCCGGCCGATTACGCCTTCAGCCTGGACGGCAATGAACAGTTCAAAACTATCGCCGCCTTTCGCGCCTTCTGGGAGTCCTTGCAGGCCGAACCATCGCTGAAGGCTTTTCTGCCACATCTCCTTTTCGTGGAGCAACCGCTCCATCGGGATCATGCCCTCAGCGATGCCGTGGGTGATGCCTTGCGCGCCTGGCCGCATCGCCCGCCCATGATCATCGATGAATCCGACAGTGATCGGACCAGCCTGCCGCGCGCCCTTTCGCTGGGTTACGTGGGCACCAGCCATAAGAATTGCAAAGGCGTCTTCAAAGGTCTCGCGAACCGCTGCCTCCTCCTGCACCACCAGCGCACCAATCCGCAACGCCCCTGGCTCATGAGCGGCGAAGACCTTTGCAACCAAGGTCCCATCGCCCTCCTGCAAGATCTTGCCGTGATGGCCGCGCTGGGTATCGAAAGCGTGGAACGCAACGGCCATCACTACGTCGCCGGCCTCTCAGCCTATTCAGCGGAAGTGCAGCAACAAGTGCTCACCTCGCACCCCGACCTGTATTACGCCAGCGCGAAAGGCTGGCCGAGCCTGACGATTCAGCAGGGCCGCATCTCACTGGATTCGATCAACCGGGCTCCGTTCGGATATGGTTTTGATATGCCTTCGCTGGCTTGAAGCGTTCACCGTGCCTGCAACCACCCCGGCCCCGTCGTCTCCTTCGTCAAAGCCTTGTATTTGACAGGTGCATCGGATTTCTGGTCGCAGCCGGCCTCCTTCATGGCTCCGCGCGGCTGACCTTCGATGTCCTCGGTAACAGTCTGAAAAGCTTTGGCCAATTCCTCAGATTCGGTTCCTTCTTGAAGCGAAGTTCCTGGCATCCCGATGATCACGTTTCCTAAGGGCTGCCAGTTCACTGGCGGTGTGGCCAGCATGAAGAGCGGTCCTTTGGCGGACTCCATATGATTATGCCCGAAGACACAGTCCACCGGCGGGAGATTCGCCCCTTTTGGATTGTCGCTCACGAACCCGATCAGCACGGATGATTTGCAGTTCCGGAACGTGTTGAACGCGATCACTGCCCGTTTCACCTGGAAATAACCGTGCAACGGCGAGTTGGGCAGCCCATTCATCAACGTCAATGCCGAGCGCGTCTCCTCGCCACCCAATTCGGAGAAGAGATTGTTGATGACCCGATGATCCTCGCCGATAATGCGAACTCCGCCTGTGTTTTTTCGATGGTTGCCTAAGAAATAGTTCGCTTCTACCACGCATCGGTTCCCGTGCCGCAACGTCATCGCCCCTTCACTGTTCAGGAACGTATTGTGCCGGTAAACATTCTCGCACGATTTGTTGGAGACGATCTCCACCTCGCCGTTGCATTCCTGGAACAGATTAAACTCCACCGTCGTGCGCGAGTTGTTCATCGACACATCGCTTGTGCCCACGCGGATGGTCTCGCCGCCGTTTTCGCCCAATCGCGGACGCGGCCCGAAGTGATTGTGGTCGATCCGGTGATAATTCGGCTGCTCGCCCACCCACACCACCAGCGTGGTGCCCGCGTGCAATTTCCCGGAGAAGTAGCAGTGATCCACGCGATTGCTCGTGCCATACAGCGATACCCATTTGTAATCCCGCTTCTTGCTGGGTGGATTGTAATCCGTGATGGCGCACGCCGTGACACGGCAGTTCAGCGCCGGTTTGGTGGAGCTGGCCCGGAACTCGATGACATCGTCCTTGCGGTCGCCCGCGCCCTTGAACCACAAGCCTTCCACTACCAGATGCTGGCCGCCGAGGCGCAGCCGCGATTTGCCCGTCAGCACCACTTGCCCGGCAGTTTGCGCCCGCACGGTGATAGGGTTCTCGGCCGTGCCTTGTGCCTCCAAGAGCAGGGCGGCATCCGTCCAGGTACCGTTCTTGAGGGTCAGGACATCGCCTGCTTTGAGCTGCTTTTGCAGTGCCGCGAACTCCGCCGGATTTGCTGCGACATGTTCTGCCGCAAGACCGGTTGATTGAAGCATCCCGGCCAGGCATGTGAGCAAGATGAGGCGGAAACCGTGTTGGAGATGCTTCATGCTCACTTCTTTTTCCACGAACGTTCAAACCCCTGCAGGCCGATCTTCTCGAACGGGATGCTCTCGAAACCAAGCTGCCTGGCCGGTGAAGCATTGGCGGGTTGGTAGATGTCTTGCGCCGGATTCGTGAACATCGGATCGGCGAGCATCGAGTTCTTGTCGAACCCGCTCGCCTGCCACATTTTGAACGCGCCTCGCGGAGTGATCTTGTTTCCGGTGAAATAGTTCTCGCCTTGGGCGTGCCAGAAAAGATTCCTATCGGACTGGGCCAGCATCGTGTTGGCCCAGTTGCCGGCATGTTGGAAGAGCGTCGCCGGACCTTCCTTGAAGGAAATGATGTTCCGGGTGAAGCGGTTGCTTACGCTCGAGGTGTCCACGGCTTGATAGAAGACCTGATGCTCGCTTCCATCCACGAACACATTGTTCTCGATCAGATTGTTTTTCCCGCCCAACACCCCTACGCCCCCCAGCACACTGCGGAGCACGACATTGCCTTTGACCACGGTGCCGCTGGTGTATTCGTCCAGTTGGATGCCCCAGGTGCGATACGGCGTGCGAAACTTGCCCTCGGTGTCGGTGCCCAGTCCGCCCGTGTCGCGGATGCGGTTATACTGGATGAGATTGCCCGTATCTTTGCGATGCCGTCCGGTGGTCTCGATCGCGCTGCTGTCCACTGTCTCCATATTGGTGAACTGGATGTCGTTATACTCCACCACATTGTTGTGGGAGTAATTGGCGGCGTCGGAACTCCGGACCGAAACGGCGGTCCGGGGCAGATGCTCAAACAGATTGTGGGTGATGCGATTGCCGCTGCCGCTCGCGATGGATACGCCCGCCACATGTTTGTAAACTTCACCCACGTGATGGATCCAGTTGCCGGCGACGAGATTGCTGGTCGCTTGCGTGGCCGCCGCACCGTGAAAGAGCACGCCCCCTTGGCCCAAGTGCGTCATCTCATTCCCGACGATCTCATTGCCCGTCGATCTGTTCTCCAGCCGCACGGCATAGCCGCCCAGGTTCACGAAGCGGTTGCTTTCCAGCACGCAATTGCGGGCCCCGGCGAACCATACGGCCGCATCATTGGGCGCGGTGACCTGGACCAGACGTGAATAGGTCGTATGGCGGAATTCAAAACCTTTGATGATGAAACCGTCCACCCACTTGTTGCGGGCCGGATCGCCTTTGAACTCCAGCAGGCGGTCCAGCACCGGCACGAAGGCGGTCTGATCCTGGAAACCGGCGCGCGGTGGCCAGAAGGAAAGGGTGCCGGTCAGCCGGTCCAGAAACCATTCACCGGGTGCGTCCAATTCTTCCCACGCATTCGCGATGAAGTACCGGTTGCCCGGCATGATCTCCAGCGCGGAATTGCTGTTCGGGTGCAACGTCACGATTCGTTTCTCAGGGTCTAAGCCGCGCACCTGCATGATCGTACTGGCCTGACCGGCACCCGGGAACATATGGATCTCGGCCTCCGGCGACTTGGGATACAACTTCAAGTCGCCCGCCCGGAACTGGAACCGTCCCCGCGCACCGGTCACCGCCAGGGCGGGGCGGATCATATCCCTGGCATTGGCTCCGCTCAGGGCTTCCGCCTGGATGACCAGCAATTGCCGTCCGGCGACCGGCCTGGCGAGGGCACTGCCTGTGGCGCTGAGCGCGGCGTTCCACGCCGGATCATCACTTAAGGCGATGGCGTCCAGATTGATGAACCCGCCTTGCAGATTGTTCCAGCGGATCACCTGCGGTCCCTGTGCCAGATTCAGATTGGCTACGACAGTCCAGCGATAGGCACCCTGCGTATCCGGCAGGTTTTGCAACATCGCCGGTTGCTCCGAGCCGGCCTGAAGGGAGCAGCGGCCTGCCATGTTGTTGAAGCCCGCCTGCGCGTTCTGCGCGGCATAGAGGAAAGCCACGCGGTAAGTCCCTGCCACCGGCACATCCACACTCCACTCCACCCAATCACCGGGATTATTGATCCGGGAGATGAAAGAACCGAACGCACCGGCACCCGCTCCTTCGCTGGCCGTATGATTCCAGCCGCCTGTGTACGGATCGGCCGGAACGAAGTTCGGGTAACGCGCGCGGATCTGCAGTTCCGTATCCAGCCAGAACTGGCCGAAGAACAGGCGCTTCGTCTGCACTTCCGGGATCCTCACCATCCAGACATCGTTCGTCGGGGATTTGCTCCAGCCACGTATCTGCATCGCCCCGCTCAGCACGGGCTTCTCGCCCGGATATGCCGTTAACGTATGCCCCGAATCCTCCGGTTTGATCTCCACTGGCTGGGCGAGAGGATAGATGCCACCGCGGACATACGTGGCACACTTGAACGGTTGCTTGCGCATCTCCTCCAGCGCGCGCCCGATCGTCGCGAAAGGCCCGTCCGTGCGGGTCGCATTCGGCCCCACCAGCTTGCCCGTCCATTGGTCATTGCCGGTGGGTGAGATGAAGTAACGGCCGGGTGCGGGCTCTACCAGTGGCTGCGCGGAGAGCAGGAACGTGCCGGCCACCAGACTGACAGCCGTGATACAGACGAGCTTAAGCAGTTTCATTGTCCTCATGCAAAAAGGGCTTCGCGATAATGTGCCCGCAAGTCCCGGCAGATTCAAACTTTGCCCAACAATTTCTTGGCCTGCCGGACCCACACCTTGTCCCGCTTGCGCTGGAAGGTCGGCGCGTGTGCATCATCTTCGAGCACCTCTCGTAACAGTGCGCGCGCGTCATCCCCGCGCTTGTGCGCCGCATACAGCTCCGCCAGTTGCACCTTCGCCCGCGCATAACCGTTTGATTGCAACACCTGCTCGAACTCCCGCATCGCCTCGGTCTGCCGTCCCAACACCGCATACGTCTCCGCCAAGGCCATCCGCGTATGCCCGTAATCATGCTTCGGCACCTCACGACAGGCCTCCTCTAGCAACGGCAAGGCCTCCGCCGGCCGTTTCAGACGCAACAGGCATTGTCCATAATGCGCCCGTGTGTCCACATCCGAGCCATCCCGTTCCATGGCCGCTTTGTAGCACGGCTCGGCTTTCGTCAGTTTGCCTTGCTGGAAGTAGATGTCCCCCAATTGCGAATGATGCGCCGCGTTATCCAGATGATGGATCTTCGCCTGCAACTCCTTGATATGCTTCCGGTCAAACGAACCCGGGAATTCAAAACCCCGGCTCAAACTGCTGTTCCCATCCCGGTACACCAGGAAGAAATACAGGATCGTATTGAGCGGCGGAAAGATGATGAGAAACACCACCCACATCCATTCCTTGCGCTCCACGGCATCGAACAGCATCACCAGCCAGCAGATGCCGAAGATGACCCCGCCCAGTCCCAAAAAGGCGAATGACTCAAAGATGAATGCCATGATCCTTTGGATTTTCTCCCCCCAGCCAACCGCACCCGCGCCCAACTTGCAACGCCGAAACTTCTCCGCTGAAAACTCGTTATCCCTTGATCGCCCCAAACACTCCTTTGGACCCAAACACCCGCGCGTGTTCGATCTGCACATACCGGTCCGTCATCCCTGCGAGATAGTCACACACCGTCCGATGCCACCCCAGCTTGCGCGCCCGCTTGCGCGCCTGCGCCCCGATCTGGTCGTGGTTCTTCAGGTAATGATGGAACATGTCCTCCAGCATCTTCACTGCGCGCAAGTTCGGCCCATGCACCACCGGATTGTAATAAAGATTCTCGTACAGATACTCGCGCAGTTCGAAGTTCAACGCCCGTCGCTTTTCGCTGTAACTTACCAGCGGATGTTCTTGCAGCCGCACCTCATCCGCTGAGTTCACACCCGCTTCGGCGATCAGCTTCTCCGTCGTCGTCACCACATCCCGCACCTGCCCATCGATGATGCAACGGATCGTGAAATACCGTTGCCGCTCGTCATCCAGATCACCGTAAAGCTTTTGCACTTCCTTCGCCGCCTGCGCCCAGAGGCGCACATTCTTCTTCAGGTCCCTCTCTTTCAGCAAACCAGCCTCCAGCCCGTCATCCAGATCGTGGCTGTAATACGTGATCTCATCCGCCAGATTCGCCACCTGTGCTTCCAGCGAAGACGACTTCGCATCGAATCCCTTGCGCTTGCTCGGATGATCGTAGCTCGTGTAGTGCTTCACCAACCCCTCACGCACTTCCCAGGAAAGATTCAGCCCGGGAAAGCCCGGATACTTCTGCTCCAGCTCCTCCACGATGCGCAGGCTGTGCCGATTGTGCTCAAACCCGCCGTGCTCTTTCATCAGGCGGTTCAACACATCCTCGCCCTTATGCCCGAACGGCGAATGCCCCAAGTCATGCGCCAGCGCGATCGTCTCCGCGAGGTCTTCATTGATGCGCAAGGCGCGTGCGATGTTCCGGCTGATGGCCGCCACTTCCATCGTGTGAGTCAACCGCGTGCGATAATGATCCCCCTGGCCATTGAGAAAAACCTGCGTCTTGTATTCCAGCCGGCGAAACGCCCGCGAATGGATGACGCGATCACGGTCCCGCTGATATTGGGTGCGCCATTCCGGCGGGGCCTCCTTGTGCTTGCGCCCGCGCGTATCCGCGGAGAACTGCGCATACGGTGCCAGTACCAGCCTCTCGCGCTTTTCCAGATCCTGAAGGCTGCAAGCCATAGCCCCAATAGAAACTCACCCGGCTCAAAGCGCCAGCAACTGCTGCACTTCGACACCCTTGAACTCGCACAGGCGGCGGATGGTGTCCTCGATCAGGTTGTTCGGGCACGAGGCCCCGGCCGTGATGCCCACTGTGATCTCGCCCTCCGGCAGCCAGCTCTTCGTCTCCACTTCCAGGTTGTTGTGCTGGTCCCAGTGGCTGATGAGCGCGGGCGATTCCATCTTTGCCGCGTTCTTGATGAAGTACGTCGGCAACACCTTCTCACCCATCTCCGCCAGATGCGACGTGTTGGAAGAATTATAGCCGCCCACCACGATCAGCAGGTTCATCTGCTCCTTGAGCATGCGTTGCAACGCATCCTGACGATCCTGTGTCGCGCCGCAAATGGTATCAAAGAAACGGAAGTGCTGGCCGAGATTGTTCGTGCCATACTTCTTCTCCACGGCAGCCCGGATGCGGCGCTGCACCTCTTCCGTCTCACCCCTGAGCATCGTCGTCTGGTTCGCCACACCCACCGTCTTTAAGTGCTCTTCCGGATTGAACCCCGGCGAATAAGCGCCCTTGAATTTCTCCAGAAACTCTTCCTTGTTGCCGCCGTTCAGGATGTAATTGCAGACGTAATCCGTCTCTTCCAGCGTGAACACCACCAGGTAATGCCCCGTGCCGTAAGCCGTCGCCTGCGAGGTCGTCGCCTTCGTTTCCTCGTGCTTGGCTTTGCCGTGGATGATGCTGGTGACCGCTTCCTTGGAATACTGACGGACGCGCTTCCAGACACTCATCACGTCACCACAAGTCGTATCGACGATCTGGCAGCCCTTCGCGATGATCTTGTTCCGCGTCACCACTTCCGTGCCGAATGCCGGGATGATCACCACATCGTCCGCCTTGAGCGTGGCCATGTCCTCATCCGTGGGATGCGGCGAGATGGACTTGATCCCCATGTTCCGGATCTGGTCGTTCACCTCCGGATTGTGGATGATCTCGCCCAGCAGATAGATGTTCTTGGGCTCCGGGAAAACCTTGCGGGCCGCGTAGGCCAGGTCGATGGCGCGCTCCACGCCGTAGCAAAAGCCGAACTCCTTCGCCAGCTTGATGGTCAGCTTGCCCGGGGCGGACAGCACGCCGCCATTGGCGCGGATGCGGTCTACCAGATCACTGCGGTAATGCGTGATGACCTGGGCTTGGACGGCCTCCATCACATCGGGGCGGCGCAGGTTTATTTTCGCGGGAGCTGCCGGAGCTTGCGTTGACATATCAGGTAACAGTGTAACACCCCCGCGCGTGACGTCCAGTGCGGGAAAAATTCAGGAAACCATCCAGTTCATGATCGCCTTCTGCGTATGCAGCCGGTTCTCCGCCTGTTCAAAGATGGTATCCGCATGCGCTTCCAGCGTCGCCTCATCAATCTCTTTGCCGCGATAAGCCGGCAGACAGTGCATCACCAAGGCACCCGGCTTGGCCGCCTTAACCAGTTCAGCATTAATCTGATAGCCAGAGAGATCATGGATGCGTTGAGCCGCCTCCGCTTCCTTGCCCATGGAGACCCACACATCCGTATAAAGCATGTCTGCACCCGTAGCCGCCGCCCCAAGGTCTTCCGTGCAAACAATCTTGCCCGGTCCCACCGCCCGCTTCAGCAATTCCGCGCTTGGCTGATATGCCTTCGGTGCCGCGATGCGCAGTTCAAAACCCAACTTGGCCGCCGCGAAGACCCAGCTCGCCGGGACGTTGCACGCGCCATCTCCCACGAACACCACGACCTTGCCTTGTATCGGCCCGTTCTTCTCCTGATACGTGAAGATATCGGTCAAGATCTGGCAGGGATGCTCGTCATCCGTCAACGCATTGACCGTCGGGATATTCGAATACTTCGCGAACTCCTCCACATCACTCTGTGCGAATGTGCGGATGACTGCCCCATGGATCATGCGGCCCAAAACACGCGCCGTATCCTTGATGGGCTCACCCCGCCCGAGCTGGATGTCATTCGCATTCAGGAACAAGGCCTTGCCGCCCAGCTCACGGATGCCGACCTCGAAAGACACGCGGGTGCGCGTGGAGGATTTGGAGAAGATGAGTGCCCAAGTCTGCCCGGCCAGCGGCTGCGTGGCATGCTGCCCGCGCGTCGTTTTAAAGACTGCAGCATCGCGCAACACGAGTTCCATGTCCTCGCGGGACATCGTCTCCAGACTCAACAGGTGCTTCATATTCTTGCCCAAAAAAGCAAAGTCGCGGGTCGTAAGCCGCCCGCCTGCCTCCCCTTTCTTTACGAGGGGAAAGCGCAGTTTATAGGGAAGTCATCGGGGGTTTGTCCACGGGTTTTTGCAGAAATTTACGATAACGTCACGGGCACAAAAAACTCATTGCCACAGGGAGAACTCGGTACCGGCTCAGGAAAACCCTTCGGCACCCACGCTTTGTAACCGAAATCTGCCAGTTGTTTCCGCAAATCCTCCGGCTTGTCACCGCACCGGGCAAGGTTCTCCGCATGGATCTCCAAGGTCAGCCCGATGAATGCCCGTGCCTCCAAGGCCCGTCGCATCCCCCGCACCAATTTCAGGTCAAACCCCTCCACATCGATCTTCCCCACCCATGATGGCTGCTTCGGAAAAGCCAGCCCCGCTTCCACACAGAACTGGTCGAACGTCAGCACCCGTACCTGCGCCACCGGCGGTTCCTTGATCCCTGCATGCGCTGCAAAAGTGCTCTGCCCCAGATCAGCCCCGCCCGGATGCAGGTCCAGCACCGCCTCTGCATCCCCCAATCCCAAGGGAACAGTATGCAGGCGGCTCAGTTGATTACGCGTACGAATCCCGTCCAGCACCGCAAACGTCGCCGGGTTCGGCTCAAACGCATACGCCTCCACTTGCGGACAGGCCGAGAGCATCCATGCGCTGTAAAAGCCGTAGTTGGCCCCCATATCAAAGAACGGTCCGCCACCTTTCTGGCACCAATGCTCCAACACCTGTCCCGTCGGCTGCTCAAAACGCCGTCCATGCCAGTACGTGGCCAGATGCGTTTCATCCCGCAGATTCATCGGGACGATGACGCCGGGGAACAGCTCTGTCTCCACTCGGTCGGGAAACAGCGAACGCAGCAGCCGGAAGCCCGTTTGCCCCACGCGCGGAAACTGGTATCCCGCAGTTTTTCGGATCCAGTTGAAGATGCCTGCGCGCATAGTTTGGCTGGCCGCAGCCGTTTAAGCCACCGCCTTGACCGCCCGCTCTATGATCGCCAGCCCCTCCTCCGCATCACTCTTCTGGAGGTTTAGCGAAGGCAGCAGACGGATCACCTGCGCTCCCGAAGGAATGGTCATCAAGCCCATGCTATGCAACCGGTTCACAAACTGGATCGAAGCCGCCTTGTCACTCGCCTTGTGCGCCGGAAGATCAGCGGCCAGTTCAAAGCCCAGCATGAAACCCAGACCACGCACGTTCTTTACCACATGCGGATATGTCTTGGCCATATGCGCCAAGCCATCCTTCAAGTAGTTGCCCAAGTTACGCGTGTTGTCCGCGAGCTTCTCCTGTTCAATCACCTCGATGACCTTCAGCGCGACCGCACAGCCCAAGGGCGTACCGCCATACGTCGTGCCATGCGTGCCGGGTCCGAGGATGTCCTCCAGCTTCACACCGTGCACCTCGCTCCGCACCCAGAAGGCGCCCATCGGGAAACCGCCACCAAGCGACTTCGCCATGGAGATCGCATCCGGCAGGAACTTCTCACCACCGGGAACGCCCTCAAGAATCCGCTGAAAACTCTGGAACCGGCCTGTGCGGAAATGCCCGCACTGCACGCCATCCATCATGAGCAGCAGCTTTTTCTCATCGCACAACTGCCGCAGACCGAGCAGATACTCCGTGGTCGCCGGCGTGATACCACCTTCACCTTGGATGCCTTCGATCAAGATCGCGGCGGTAGCCGGCGAGATCGCCGCCTTCATCGCCTCCAGATCGTTGAATGGCACATGCCGGAAGCCCGGCGTCATCGGCTCAAAACCCTTCTTCACCTTCTCCTGACCGGTAGCCGAGATACCCGCGAGCGTGCGCCCATGGAACGAGTTGACCGTGGTGATGACCTCGAAACGGCCCTCATCGTGACCGAACTTACGCGCGACTTTATACAAACCTTCGTTCGCTTCCGCACCGCTGTTCGCGAAGAACACTTTGCCCGGTGCGAGGTGGCTCACGATCTTCTGCGCGAGCCGCCCTTGCGATTCGTGGTAATAGAGATTCGAGATGTGCACCAGCCGCTTGGACTGTTCGATGAGCGCCTCCGTGATGGCCGGATGCGCGTGCCCCAACGAGCACACGGCGATGCCACTGCCGAGGTCCAGATAACGCTTGCCGTTCACGTCCCACAAATGGCTGCCCGCGCCATGGCTGAACACGATCTCAAAACGGCCATAGCTCGGCACGACATTGCGCTGGAACAATTCCAGAACGGATTGCTGCTGGTTCTGCACAATCGGCGGCGGCGGAACGATCTCTTTCATTTCAATTTTCTAAGGGACAATGACCCTGTGTGCGAGGAACTTGGGGCCGTGAAGCGTAAATCTCAAATCGTTATTTTATAACACCACCTCGGTGCCCACCCCGGCGTCCGTGAAGATCTCCAACAGCACGGCGTGGTTCATGCGACCGTCTACAAACGACACCTTGTCCACGCCTGACTTCACGGCGGCCACGGCACTATCCACTTTCGGGATCATACCCTTGTCGATGATACCCGCCTTCTTCAGCTCCGCGACTTCTTTGGTCGCAAGGTGTGGGATGACCGTGCTCGGGTCTTTGAAATCGCGCATCAAGCCTGGAACATCGCTCATGAACACGAGGCGCTTCGCCTTGAGCGCGATGGCGACCATCGCCGCCGCCACGTCCGCGTTGCAGTTGTAAACCTTGCCATCCGTGCCTTTGGCGGTCGGGCTGATGATGGGCGTCACGCCACGATCGATGCATTCCAGCAACGGCTCCACATTCACCTTCACCACTTCCCCCACGTAACCGATGTCAATCTTCTGGCCATCGGGTCCATCGAGCAGCAGCTTCTTGCAGGAAAAGATATCCGTGCCCGCGAAACCTTGCGCGACGCCGCCCAGGCGATTGATCGTCCGCACGATCTCCGGATTGATCTCGCGCGACAGCACTTGGTCCACCACCGCCACAGTCGCTTCGTCCGTCACGCGCTGGCCTTGGATGAACTCCGCCTTGAGGCCCGCCTTGTCCATGGCGCGCGTGATGGCCTTGCCGCCGCCATGCACCACCACGGGATTGATCTCCACGGCTTCGAGGAACACGATGTCGCGCGCCACGCCATTGCGCACGTTCTCATCAGGCGAGTCCATGAAGCTGCCGCCGTATTTCACGACAAACGTCGTGCCGCTGAATTTCTGGATGTAAGGCAACGCTTCCAGCAACGTCGCCGCTTTAGAGATCAAATCCTGCACGGCGGAATAAAAGGAACTCAGGGCAAACTTGGCAATAACGATTGTGACCTAGTTGACGGACGTTTCCCCAGCATCGCGAAGCGATGCCAGATAGTAGCCGGAGGTTGAACGACCAAAGGGAGCGATACCTCCGGACAAAGCGTAGCAATGATCGCACTCTGAAGGAGTGCCAGAACCTCTGCGATCCCTTCGGGATCACCCTCTCCCCAAAAACAAACCGGAGGTATCGGCGATAAACGTCTCAACCTCCGGCTACTGTCTGGCAACCCTCTCGGGTTGCTATGACGCAAACACCTTTCAGCCCCCCAGCGTCGTCGGGTCTGTCACATCGCCCTTGTTGAAATCCACGTAATGCTCCGTCAGGTCGGCGGCATACATGAACGTCCCGGCCTTGCCGAGGTTCAGGTTGATGTGCAGCTCGAATTCCTTCGGCGATGCCGCGATGCACAGATCCTTGAAGGTCGCCTTCGTCGGTTGGCCGCGCTTGAGGCTCCAGAGAACCTTCTTCGCTCCCGGCGCGCTGTAGCCGATGTCCACCTTCTCCTCCACAATCTTTGCGGAACTGTAGCCAAGGGCATCGATGATACGGCCCCAGTTCGGATCGCCACCGTGCCAGCTCGTCTTCACCAGTGCACTGTTCGCCACCGCGCGAGCCGCAGCATCGGCGTCTTGAATCGTCTTCGCGCCGTTCACGCGCACAGTCACCACGCGATGCACGCCTTCGCCATCACGCACGATCATCTTGGCGAGTTCGAGGCAGACATAGCTGAGCGCCGCTTGGAAAGCCTGAAAATCTTCGCTCTTCGTGCCCTTGATCTGCTTGTTCTCCGCCAGGCCGTTGGCGAGGACGAGCACTGTGTCATTCGTGCTCATGTCACCGTCCACGGTGATACGGTTGAAACTGTTCGCCGTGGCTTCTTCCAAAGCTACTTGCAACGTCTTCGCCTCGATCGCCGCATCCGTGGTGATGAAGCACAGCATCGTGGCGTGGAGACCTGCGGGCACACCTTTCGGCAAGGCCGCCGGACGCGCACCCGTCGCGCTCATGCCGGGCTGGATCATGCCTGCGCCCTTGCACATGCCGCCCATGCGCACCTTCTTGCCGCCGAGCTTGAATTCGATCGCGACCTGCTTCGGCTTCGTATCGCTGGTCATGATAGCTTCCGCAGATTCCGCCGCGTGTTGCGCATCATTGCCCAGCAATTGCAACGCATCATGAATGCCCGTGCGGACATTCTCCATCGGCATCGTCACGCCGATACGACCAGTGGACCCAACCAAAACATGTGCCTCTGGCAAGTGAAGCTGGCCCGCGACGAGCTTTGTCATGTCCAGCGCGTCCTTCATGCCCTGGCGACCGGTGCAAGCGTTCGCATTGCCGGAGTTCACCACCACGGCTTGGGCGATGCCCTTCTGCACGCGCGGCACGCAGACCTTCACCGGTGCGGCGCAGATCTGGTTCGTCGTGAACATGCCTGCCACCGTGCACGGCACTTCGGAGACGATGACCGTAAGATCACGCTTCTGCCCCTTGTTGGAGCCTTTGCCGGTGCCGAGTCGCTTGATGTCGCAGAACACGCCGGAGGTGAGAAAACCTTGCGGCGCGACGACTGCGCCTTCCACTTGCTTGAACGATTTCTTCATTAACTTTTTCCGCCGGTCGAAACCAGCGGGCGCAACGGAATCATGACGGGGCACGGGTGTCAATGGGTGTGCGGGCGGTTTAACCGAAGATTAACCTGCCAGCAGATAAAGCTGGAGGGCAGGGGCATCTGGCTGTCATAGGTCCGCTTTTGACAATTGGCTGCGCCTTGTTAGGTTGCTGGCATGGAAGCGTTGCACGCCCCGTGGCGGATCGAATACATCCTCGGCCCAAAAGGCCCGAAGGACGGACGCTCCGTTTTCACGCAGATCGCGGAGTCCAGCGATGATGTGGCGAATTATGTCATCGCACGCGGCAAGACGTGCTATGCGGTATTGAACCGTTATCCCTACAATGGTGGCCATCTGATGACGGTGCCTTACAAGCAGGTGCCGGATTTCAATGACCTGACGGATGCCGAGATGCTGGAGCTGATGCAGCTTACCCGGCGTTGTCAGGCGGCGTTGACACAAGTGATGAAACCGCATGGGTTCAACATCGGGGTGAATTTGGGGCAAGTGGCGGGTGCGGGCATCGTCGAGCATCTGCACATCCACATCGTGCCGCGCTGGAACGGCGACGTGAATTTCATGCCGGTCACCGGCAGCACCGCCATCATTCCCGAAGCCTTGGCCGATACCGCCGCCAAGCTCCGGGCGGCCATGGCCAACCTCTGATCTATTTTTGTTATGGGAGAAGAAACCATTCATTTTGAGAATCCCCGTCTCGTGCAGCAGCTCTTTGGCGCGGATTCACCGAACCTGAAATCGCTGGAGAGCCAGTTGCATCTGAAGGCGACCACGCGCGATGGCTGGATCAAGCTGGAAGGCGAGCCGGATGACATCGGGCGGGCCAAGCAACTCTTCGCCATCTTGGAAGAAAACATCAAGGGCGGCGGCCAGGTGCGCAATCGCGAGTTCGCTTCCGCCTTGGGAGTGGTGAAGGCGGATGGCGTGGAAGCTTTGCGAAATCTGATGAGCGAGCGCATCCAGACCTCCGGCGGCAAGCCGGCCATCACGCCCAAGACGGCCGGGCAGAAGAAATATGTGGAGGCGATCCGTGATCATGATGTGACGTTCGGCATCGGACCGGCAGGTACGGGCAAGACTTACTTGGCCATGGCCATGGCGGCGTCCGCCCTCAAAGCAGGCAAGGTCAGCCGCATCATCCTCACACGTCCCGCCGTGGAAGCAGGTGAGGCGCTCGGTTTCTTGCCCGGTGATCTGCATGAGAAGCTCACGCCGTATCTGAGGCCGCTTTACGATGCCTTGCACGACATGATGCCCCCGGAGGAACTGGCCAAGCACATCGAGCGCGGGGTCATCGAAATCGCGCCGCTGGCGTATATGCGCGGGCGCACATTGAACCACGCCTTCATCGTGCTGGATGAATCGCAGAACGCGACGATGGAGCAGATGTTCATGTTCCTCACGCGCTTGGGTTACAGCTCCAAGGCAGTCATCACGGGCGACCCGACACAGGTGGACCTGCCGGGGCATAAGAAGTCCGGTCTGGTGGAGGCTATCAATGCGCTGCGTAAAGTGCCGGGCATCGCCTTCCAAGAATTCACGAAACAGGATGTGGTGCGGCATCAACTGGTGCAACGCATCATCGAGGCGTATGAGAAGCATCGCGGTACGGGGCGCGGGGAGTAAGCGGGCATGAGCAACGAACTGCAATTGCGGAACCGGCAGAAGACGAAGGCAGTGGATACCAAACTGCTGCGGACGGTGACGCGTGCCTTGCTGACGGAAGAGCTCGGACTGAAGACGTATCAACTGGGCATCCATCTGGTGGAACCGGAGGAGATGGCGCAGGTGAACTGGGATTATCTCCAGCATGAAGGATCCACAGATGTCATCACGTTCGATTACCGGCCGGAAGTGCCGCCGGGTGAGACCGCGCCGGATATCTATGGCGAACTGTACATCTGCGTGGATGACGCCGTGAAACAGGCGAAGCAGTTCAAGGAGCACTGGACCGAGGAGCTCGCCCGCTACGTGGCGCATGGCGTATTGCATCTGCGCGGTTATGACGACTTGGAACCGGCGAAACGGAAAGTGATGAAAAAGGAAGAGAACCGGCTGGTGAAGGCGCTGGCGGGGCGGTTTGCTTTGCGCAAACTGGGGACTGCGGCTAAAGTGCGCGTGTGAAAAAATATTTCAGCCATTGGCAGGCCAATTTCTTCGCCGGACTGGCGGTGGTGCTGCCAGCGGTGCTGTCCATCGCGGTGGTGCTCTGGCTCTTTGGCACCGTGGCCAATCTCACCGACACACTGCTCATCTTCATCCCGGCGGATATCACGCACTCGGACGACGGCAAGGGGCCGATGCACTGGTACTGGAGCCTGTTCGCACTGGTGCTGGCGGCCCTCATCATCACGCTCATCGGCAGTCTGGCGCGCGTTTATTTGGGGCGGCAAATCATCACGATGGTGGATCAGGCGCTGCTTAAAGTACCCTTGCTGAACAAGGTTTATGGAGCGATCAAACAGGTGAACGACGCCTTCGCCACCAATAAAAACTCCTCATTCAAGCAAGTGGTGATGGTGGAGTTTCCCCGGGAGGGTATCTACTCCATCGGCTTCATCACGGGCGACCAGAATCAGGAAGTGCAGAGCAAGACTAAGGAAAAGGTCGTCAGCATCTTCGTCCCGACCACACCTAATCCGACCACGGGTTTTCTCATTCTGGTGCCGGAGCACAAAATCACCAAGCTGGATATGGAAGTGGCTGATGGCATCAAGTTCATCATCAGCCTCGGGTCAGTGGCTCCGGAGTATAAAGGGAAGCCGCCGGGTGTGCCGGAGGTGACCATCGCGCAGCCGTCAGGAAACGTGCCGCCCGTTTGATGCGACGAAAATGAGCGCAAACACACGCAGCGCAGACTGTCAGTCTGCTGTGTCGCCGACTGGCAGTCGGCAGCGCTCGCGAATTTTTAAAGGCACGCAGATTGCCAATCTGCGATACAGCAGGTTGCCAACCTGCGCTACGATTTGCCCAAATGGATGAGCGAGCTTCAGGCATCATCTTGCGCACGCGTCCGTTGACGGAGACGAGCTTGATTGTGCATTGGCTGACGCCGGAGCTGGGACGCATCGCGGTGGTGGCGAAAGGAGCGCGTCGTCCTAAGTCCGTGTATCGCGGCAAACTGGACATCTTCTATCAGGCGGATTTCACCTTCCAACGCAGCCGCCGTTCCGAGCTGCACAATTTGAGGGAGTTGAGCCTGCAGGAGACGCATGAGGCGTTGCGGTCGGATATCGGGCGGGTGCAGCAGGCGGCGTATGCGGTGGCGCTCATCGAGCAGACGACTGAGACGGAGACACCTATTCCCGAGGTGCATGATTTGATGCTGGGTTTTGTGCAGCATCTGGTGCAGGTGGGCGCGAAACCGGTGAATGTCCTCGCGTTCGAACTGAAAATGCTGGAAGTGCTGGGACAAAGTCCGGCGCCAGAGGAGATCCGCCTGGGAAAGACGGCGCAGGCGTTGATGGAAGCCTTGCAGAATTGTGATTGGGCACAACTGGCGGAGGCAGAACTGACGGTGCAACACATCGCTGAACTGCGGCAGTTCCTGCACGGATTCATGATCTATCATCTGGACCGGATACCGCGCGGAAGAAATGCGGCGATCGAGGCGGGGAGTTAACCGCAGATGGACGCGAAAAGGACTTCGACGCGGGCGCAACGGTTATATGCAAGATTCAGAGGCGTGTTTATTTTAACGCCCGGTGGTGAAGACCTTGGTTTGGGCATCGCGGCAGCAATGCCCTACCGGGGTCAGAAGGGGTTGCTTTTGCCGCTCTTGCCGAATTTGCGGTTGCCCTTCTTGCCTTTGCCGTAGCTGGCAGATTGACCACCACTGGAGCTCCCACCCGCTTTGTCGCCACCCAGGAAGGTGCGCTTGAGTTCGTTGATCTGGTCGCGCAGTAACGCGGCTTTCTCGAATTCCAGGTTGTTCGCGGCTTCGAGCATCTCGCCTTCGAGCTGGCGCACGGTTTCGGTGACGTCGAACTCCGGCTGCTTGTCGCGCAGGAAGGCGGTGGCTTTCGCGGTGACTTCTTTCTGCGAGGACAGGCTTTCCTCCACGGCACGGCTGACGCCTTTGGGCGTGATGTTGTGCTCTTTGTTGTATTCGAGCTGGCGTTTGCGACGGTATTCGGAAGTGGCCAGGAATTTCTGGATGCTCTGCGTCATCACGTCCGCGTAGAGGATGACAGTGCCATTCAAGTGACGGGCGGCGCGGCCAGCGGTCTGGATGAGGCTGGTGGCGGAGCGCAGGTAACCTTCTTTGTCCGCATCCAGGATAGCGACAAGGGAGACTTCAGGCAGATCGAGGCCTTCGCGCAGGAGATTGATGCCGACAAGGACATCGAAATCACCTTTACGCAGGGCGCGCAGGATCTCGACGCGTTCGATAGCGTCGATCTCGCTGTGCAGGTAGCGGACGTTGATGCCGATATCGCGCAGATAATCGGTGAGTTCCTCCGCGCTGCGTTTCGTGAGCGTGGTGACGAGCACGCGCTCTTTCAATTCCACGCGCTTGCGGACTTCTTCGAGCAGGTCATCAATCTGGCCTTTCAGCGGGCGGACACTGATGGGCGGGTCCACAAGACCGGTCGGGCGCACGATGAGCTCCACGACGCGTTGACCGGACCACTGCAATTCCTGCGCGGCGGGCGTGGCGCTGACGTAAACCACCTGGTCATGCAGCTTCTGGAATTCCTCGAAGTTCAGTGGGCGATTATCGAGCGCGCTGGGCAGGCGGAAGCCGTGGTCCACCAGCACGCTCTTGCGGGATTTGTCACCGGCATACATGCCGCCGATCTGCGGGACGGTGGCGTGCGACTCATCGATGACGAGCAGAAAATCTTTCGGAAAGAAATCGATGATGGTGGCGGGCCGTGAACCGGGCGGGCGCTGGGCGATGTGGCGCGAATAATTCTCGATACCGGAGCAGAACCCCATCTCTTCCATCATCTCCAGGTCGTATTCCGTGCGCATCTTGATCCGCTGGGCCTCGAGCAGCTTGCCTTCTTTCTCAAACCACGCGATGCGGTCGCCCAGTTCCTCGCGGATGCTCAGGATGGCGCGCTTCAGTTTCTCAGCAGGCGTGACGAATTGTTTGCCGGGATAGACGGTGATGGCTTCGAACTGCTCCAGCGTATCGCCCAGCAGAGGGTCGAAGCGGGTGATGCGGTCGATCTGGTCACCGAAGAATTCGATGCGCAGCCCGTCTTCCGTGTAGCCGGGGCGAAGCTCAACGGTATCACCGCGCACGCGGAATTCGCCGCGTTCGAAGGCGATGTCGTTGCGGCGGTATTGGATGTCCACCAGGCGGCTGAGGAATTGATCGCGGGAAATCTCCTGGCCCACCTTGATGGGAATGACCATCGCTTCGTAGTCTTCCTTGCTGCCGATGCCGTAGATGCAGGAGACGCTGGCCACCACCACGACATCACGCCGGGCAAAGAGCGAGCTCATGGTGGAGAGGCGCAGGCGCTCGATCTCCTCGTTCACACTGGAATCCTTCTCGATGAAGGTGTCCGTGCGGGGGATGTAGGCCTCCGGCTGGTAGTAATCGAAGTAGCTGACGAAGTATTCGACGGCGTTCTCCGGGAAGAAGCCTTTGAACTCGGCATAGAGCTGGGCGGCGAGCGTCTTGTTGTGCGAGATGACGAGCGTGGGGCGGTTGATCTCCTTGATGACGTTCGCCATGGTGAAGGTCTTGCCGGAGCCGGTGACGCCGAGCAGCGTCTGGTGCTTCGCGCCTGCGCGCAACCCTTCGGTCAGCTTCGCAATGGCTTGCGGCTGATCACCAGCGGGTTCATACGGCGCGACGAGTTTGAACATCGGACGGGGAAGTTACGGTGCGAGGATGGGGGTGTCAAATGGGAGGGATTTACGATTTTGGAAGGACGATTTACGAGCGGCGGGGAAACATCGAACGCCCAACACCGAACTCTGAACATCGAAAATGATGACCAACGACGAAATCCGACCCCGACCTGAGGGCGCGGGGTTCATGACGAAGGAATGAGCAATGACCAAAAAAACCAAGGTGGCTCATTAAAACAATGGCGTGGAATTGTAATGGGCGGGCGGAGAGTTTTATTGGATAAAGGCAAGGGAAAGGAAGCCATGTTCTACTGTCCAAACTGCCGGGGAGAGATCGAACGCGAGCGGCGCGCCGATGGATTTCACTGGGTCTGCCGGCAATGCGGCGGACGCACGGTGAACCTCAGCGTACTGAAAAAGACGCGCTCCTATGATTTCGTTTCCGACCTCTGGACCAAGGTGCGTAATGGCGATCGCACATACGGACGCCCTTGTCCTTCCTGTGAGAAACCGATGCTCACTGTCCGGCTTACGACCTTGGGCAGCGATGAGGAATTCGACGCCTGCAAAGTCTGCCAGTTCGTCTGGTTCGATCCCGATGAATTCGAGCGCACACCGGAAACCTCCACTCCCGTGCCCACCGCCACACCGCCCCGTGAACTGCCGCTCAAAGCCAAACAAGCGCTCGCTTTGTATGAGGTCGAACGGATGAAAGAGAACGCCGGTCCTGTCCCTGAATCCGGCTGGAAAGCGATCCCTGCCGTCTTGGGCCTGCCCGTGGAACGTGATGATGACCGCCACGAGAACCACGCCTTGGTCACCTGGGCTCTGTGCGTGATCGTGTTTCTGGTGAGCGCACTCGCATTCCAAAACCTGCGTGAAGTCGTGTATCAATACGGCCTTATTCCCAACGAGATCGGGCGCTTGGGCGGATTGACGATGATCACCTCCTTCTTCCTGCATGGGAGCTGGGCGCATCTACTTGGGAATCTCTACTTTCTGTATGTGTTCGGGGACAATGTGGAGAACCGCATCGGCTGGCGGCGGATGTTGATCCTTGTTTTCTGCGCGACCATCGGTGGCGATCTGTTGCACACCGTCGCCAAGCCGGATTCCATCATTCCCTGCGTGGGAGCCAGCGGCGGCATTTCTGGCATACTGGCTTTCTACGCGCTCGCCTTCCCAGAACAGAAGATCAGCATGTTCTGGGCATCACGCTACACGCGTCCGCAATGGATCCATATGTCCGCGTGGACCGCCTTCGGACTTTGGTGCGGCCTGCAGTTGCTGGTTGTGATCCAGCAACTGGCCGGTATCGGTCGCGTTTCTGGGCTCGCCCACTTGGGTGGAGTGCTTGTGGGTGGTGTATTATGGCTGCTGTGGAAAAATTCGTTGCCGAATAAAGAAGATGCGGCGTGTGAGATCAGGAAGCTGGTGATAGATAAGCAGGGGTAGAGCAAAGGGCCGTCAGCCCAATCGTTGTATGAGAATAAAAGATTTTGCAGGGGCTAAGCGCGGAGACGCAATTGCCGTTGAGCTTTCAACGAGACTCTATGTCGATGCCGAAGGGAATGCCTGGCTCAGCGATGAGCGAGGTGGTGGTGAGCCGCGTGTGGGTGTCCCGGAGCAAATTTGGCATCAAGTGCGTCACCAACTCATTGCCACTTTCGGTTGGGGAGTGATTCTTTCTGCAGACATCACATTAAAAGGAACTATGATTTGCGGTGAGAACCTGAAGTTAGTCATCTCAGAAGCTGAAGAAATTTGGGTTCGAGAAATTGAAAGCAATAGTTAGCGGTTGGTTATTCGCGTTGCGTAAAAGCTGGCTGACTGAATATCCTCCACTCATCAATCATATGAAGATTCGCACGGCATTTTGTTGGTTGGCCTTCGCGGCCATGGTCATTTTGGCTTCCACTTCGCACGCTCAGCAACGCTTGCCGCGGGAGCCGTTCCCGCTTTGGCCGGAGGGCGCTCCCGGGGCGTTGGGCAAGGAGGACAAGGATATCCCGACGTTGACGCCGTATTTTGCGAATCCGGAAAAAGCGACGGGGGCATCCATGGTGATCTGTCCGGGCGGCGGTTATGGCGGGTTGGCGCCGCATGAGGGGCGCGACTATGCGATGTGGCTGAATGAGCAAGGGGTCTCCGCCTTTGTGCTGAAGTACCGGCTGGGCTCGGGCGGTTACCGGCATCCGGTGATGCTGAATGATGTCTCTCGCGCGTTGCGGTATGTGCGGGCGAAGGCGGGCGAGTGGAAGCTGGACCCGAAGCGTATCGGCGTGATGGGTTCCTCGGCAGGCGGGCATCTGGCGTCCACCTTGTTGACGCATTTCGATGCGGGTGATGCGAATGCGAAGGATCCGATCGATCAGGTGAGTTCGCGGCCAGACGTCGGCATCTTGTGCTATCCGGTGATCAGCATGGGGCCGCTGACACATGGGGGCTCAAAGAGGAATCTGCTGGGCGATAATCCCTCACCCGAGTTGGTGGAGCTGCTCTCAAACGAGAAGCAGGTGAAGAAGGATACCCCGCCGACGTTCATCTTCCACACGGTCGAGGACAAGGCGGTGAAGGTAGAGAACGCGCTGGAGTTCGCCGCTGCCTTGCAAAAGAACGGCGTGTCCTACTCCCTGCATATCTACCCGAAGGGCAACCATGGCATCGGGCTGGGCAAGAGCCAGTGGGACCCGGCTTCACGGCATCCGTGGACGGGCGAGTGCATCGGCTGGCTGAAGGAACTGGGGTTTATTAATAAATAGGGAAAGCCGGTTGCACCGGCGAGCCAACAGGGGAAATAGGTCTTATAGGACCGATAGGTCTAATGGGACTAAGGGGAAACATCGAACACCGAACGTCCAACTTCCAACATCGACAGAGAGGGGAAGTAGGAAATGATGAATTTGGCACCCGCCGGGCTGAACGGCTCGGCGGGTGTTTTCTTTTAAGATTGGGGCTTGGCGAAGGCCTTCACCAAGAGGGCGTCGGATTGCATGGGGTCGCCGAGGTGCAATAGGCGCTCGGCCAGATCGTTCAGGGCCTGGCGGGTTTCGTGGAAGCATTCGCTCAGGGTGGAGAAGACGGGGGTCAGTTCGTAGTGGCGGGCGAGGCGATGATCGCTGGCCACCCGGAAGTTGGAGCGGCCAAGGTCTTCGTAGTAGCTCAGGTCCGGAAAGCCTTTTTGCTCGGCGCGATGGCGGATGCGCTCAGGGAATACGCCGGAGAGGAAGAGGGAGTGGTTGCCGATGTGGGCGCGGATGAGGAAGGAGGTGCGTTCATCGGCCTGTTGCAGGGCGGCCATCATCTCGAAGAGGTATTCCAGCGGATTGAAATCTGCGGTGAGCTGCAGGTGGAGGCGTTCCAACCGGGAGAACTCAGCGAGCAACTCGGCGACGTAGTCCGCGACCTGACGATCTTCGATGCCGGCCTTGCGCAGGACACGGCGGACCAGCACGTAGAAATAGAGGTGCGCGGAAACTTGGAGGCAGCCAGAGCCTTGCAGCAGGGCTTGATAGAGCCGTTCGTCATCGAGGATCTGGTCGCGTGTCTCTTCATCGGTGAGGAGGCGGATGAGTGAGGGATTGAGATCAGTGCCGGGACTGAGGACGTGCAGCACGAAGTCGATGTCCTCGGCGGTGAATTGCACTCTGCAGTTGGGCCGGATGACTTTCATAGGCGCACAGTGGACGGGTGTTTACCTGTTAGAGACGTTGGTTTAGCAGAATCGATTTCAGTGCGATAGAACCGCGTGAAAGTGTGGGCCAAGCTGGTGAATTGGCGTTAAATTGGCCAAAACGGGCAGAATTGAACAGCGTAGTGGTCAGGGCGGGGCAGGGGAAAAGCAGACGGATATTCGGCGCGGGTGAGGAATCACCAGAGAAACCGGGTGGCAAGAGAACCTTAAGCATCCGTTTCTGAAGACCTGTTCAATCAGTCTTCAGGCACACGATGACACAAAAACCCTGTGTTCACAAGGTTAAGTGAAAACAGTGGTAGAAGTGGCGACCCTACGGGGATTCGAACCCCGGTTACTGCCGTGAAAGGGCGGTGTCCTAACCGCTGGACGATAGGGTCGGCCGCAGCAGGGGCGTGAATATAGGCGAAGGATTTCCACTGTCACGCGGAAAAAGCAAAAAAGATGGTTTTTTGGGGGGAGCGGGGAATTGGCATGCCTATGATTTTTGTAAGTTGGTCTGCCTGAATGATTAGGGTGGTAGGCGTTACAAAAAATCAGGTGGTTTTACTTAGTTCTTATGTTGACAATTCGTGGTGTGGATTTAGTTTCGTGGATGATTCGGGTAGCGGTACGTTTCTTCAGAGGGGTTCCCCACCCCCACCTCCTTGGCGTCTGCTGCCCGGATCATTTTCTTTTTTCAGAGTTCCTAAAATACCGCTTGCACACCCGCCACCCGGTCCATATAGTTCGCGCTCTTTTAATAGAACGAAAGTCGATTAGTTATGCGTCGTCCCAAAGGCATCAGAACGAACAAGTCCGCCGCCAAGCGGTTCAAGATCACCGCGAATGGCAAGGTGAAGCGCGCCCGTGCGGGCCGTCGCCACTTGCTCGCCGGCAAGAGTCCCAAACGCCGCCGTTCCCTCGGCAAGATGGTCGTGGTGGATTCCACGGACGAATATCGCATCAAGGGCAGCATGCCTTTTCACCGTTAATAGATTTTAGACCCTCAACTGTTACTGACCTATGCGTGTTACAAACGCCCCCGCTTCCCGCAAGCGCCGTATCCGTACGCTGCAAGCCGCCAAAGGCTTCCGGATGCGCCGTTCCAAACTTTACCGCTATGCCGCCGACGCGCTCGATCACGGCATGCAGTACTCCTTCCGCGATCGCAAGACCAAGAAGCGCAACTACCGCGCCCTCTGGCAGAACCGTATCAATGCTGCTGCCCGGGCTTCCGGCACGACCTACAGCCGCTTCATCGAAGGTCTGAAGGCCGCGCAAGTCACGCTGGACCGCAAGGTGCTCGCTGACATCGCCGCGACGGATGCCGCCGCCTTCAACGAACTCGTCCGCGTGGCGGGCGAAGCGCTGAAGACCAAGGCCGCGAACCTAGCTGCCGCCGCCAAAACGGCCAAGGCGTAAGCCAAGTTTCCCATCAATGAAGGGCGGCCTAATCAGCCGCCCTTTTTTGTTGGTCGTATCACGTCCTTCCCCTATCTTTTCGCCCGCACTATGTCTTTCGTGGCTCAGATCGATCCTTTGAAGCAGTCCGCCGTGGCGGAACTCCAGGCGGCTGCCGACCTCGCGGCCTTGGAGCAGACCCGCACCGCGTATCTCGGTTCCAACGGCAAGATCACCGCGCTGATGAAACAGCTCGGCACGCTCTCCAAAGAGGAGAAGCCCGCCGCCGGCAAAGCGATCAATGATGCCAAGCAGGAACTGGAACGTATCATCGCCGATCGCCGGGGGGAACTGGAACTGAAAGCTGCGTTGCCGAAGGAAGCTACGGATTTCACCGCCCCCGGCCGCCGTCATGCGCTGGGCAAGCTGCATCCGCTCACGCAAGTGACGGAAGATATCGTCCGCTGCTTCCGCAAAATCGGTTTCGTGGTGGCGGATGGGCCGGAGATCGAGGACGAGTATCATTGCTTCGATGCCTTGAACACGCCTGCCGATCACCCGGCGCGTGATGCTCAAGATACTTTCTACGTCGGCAAGGGCGATGGCCCGAAGCCGTTGCTGCGCACACATACATCCTCCGTGCAGATCCGCGTGATGGAGAAGCAGGCACCGCCCATTCGCATCATCGTGCCCGGTCGCGTGTATCGCCGTGATAACGCGGATGCCACGCACAACCCCACCTTCCATCAGATTGAAGGTCTGTATGTGGACAAGGGCGTGACCGTCGGCGACCTCAAGGGCACGGTGGAATATGTCTTCAAGGAACTGCTGGGTGACGAAGTGAAGCTGCGTTTCCGCCCGCATTACTTCAGTTACACGGAGCCGAGCTTCGAGATCGATTTCGCCAGCTCATTGACCAAGAAGATGGGCAAGGACTGGCTGGAAATCGCCGGGTGCGGCATGGTGCATCCGCAGGTATTCGAGACGGTGGGCTATGATCCGGAGCAATGGAGCGGCTGGGCATTCGGCTTCGGCATCGAGCGCATCGCGATGATCCGGTATGGGATCGATGACATCCGACTGTTCTACCAGAACGATCTGCGGTTCTTGAAGCAGTTCTGAGCGGAAGAAACGAGATTCGCTAAAAGGTTAAAGCGTTGAATCGTTAGATACGATTCAACGCTTTTGACGTTTCAATCAATTAACGGTTGCTCACACTGGCATCGGCGGCGGCAGCGCCTTCTCCGCTTTGCGTTTCAGTATTTTTCGTCCCACCAAGATGAGCACCGTCAGGATGGCCAGCAGCGTGAATACTGGCACCACGAAGGCCATCAGTGTCACCAATCCGGCCCCGCCCAGTTCGGCGGTCGCCAATATGGGATTGGCCAGACCGCCGGTCAGCGTAGTGGAGGCCGCCCGGGCGAAGACAGTGGTGCCTTGTACCGCCGCCGCGACACCGCCACCGGTGATAGCCGCCAGCGTCCAACGCATGAAGGGGCTCATGTCTGTCATCACCGAGGCGGTGATAACAGTGCCGGCGATGACCGCCGAAGGGCTGGCGATGGTATCGAGCAGATTATCCAGCCACGGGATGTAATACGCGGCGATCTCCAGCACCGTGGCGAGACCGAATGAGACGACGGCGGCGTCACTGGCCAGCCACTCGAAGCCCTTGGCCAAGGTCAGATGGCCGGCATTCGCCGCGATGCTGACGATGAGCATGGGAATGAACACGCGAAATCCGCAGGCGGCGCTCAAGCCGATACCGAGACAGATGCTAAGCAGTGTTTCCATAAATTTACGCGGTTAAAGTTCTCTTTCTTTGACGCCTCCATTTCTGCCAACTTCATGGAAAATGGACCACTACATAGTGGGGGCAGTTTTGTAAGGCCTGAGCGGACATCTGTATGCCCCTTGAAGACAATCAGTTGCATCCAATCCGTGAGGCTGAGAATTTTTGTATAAACTGTAATATTCCCGCGCCGCACGGCGACTAATGTATTAAAGAACAGAACGATTGAAGTCTGATCCAGCCATAGAAGCCCGGTTCCTGCAGCTTGTTGAAGCGAACCGGCAGAAGATTTTGCGCATCTGCCATGTCTATGCCTGGACGGCGGCGGAGCGCGAGGATCTGTATCAGGAAGTGCTGTTTCAGATCTGGCGGGCCTTGCCAGGATTACAGGAGCAAGTTCACGCCAATACCTGGCTTTATCGTGTGGCCCTGAACACCGCCATCAGTCATGTGCGCAAGGCCACCGCCGACAAGCGAGACGCCGTGCCGATGGCCCAGGACGAGATGCGCGAGACGATCGAGAAACGTCAGACTGCCATGGCAGAACAGAACCCGCAGATCGAGCGCCTGTATGAAGCCATCGGCAAACTGGACAAGGTGGAGCGAGCCCTGGTCACGCTGTTCTTGGAGGACCTCAGCTATGCCGAGATGGCGGATGTGCTCGGACTCAACGCGAGTCATGTGGGCGTGATGTTGCATCGTGCGAAGAAAAAACTAGGTCAGCTCATGCAGCAGGAGGTGTCATCGTGAACGACCGGGAACTCAAGCAGCTCTGGCAGCGGCAGGTGATCACCCCACCGGTGAAGGTGCCGGACGCGCAACTGATCGCCGCCATGAAACAGAAGATGGCCAAGTTCGGCCGAGATATCTTCTGGCGGGATGTGCGCGAGGTGGCGGCCTGTCTCATCCTCATCGTCCTGTTCCTGCCGGACTTTTTCCGGTTCACAAGCTGGCTGGCAAAAGGCGGCTGCCTCGTCGTGGTCGTCAGCGCCGTGTTCATCGGGGCGCGCCTGCTGGCGGCCCAACGGATAGGTGACCGGAAATCAGCCGGGGACACATTGCGTGGTTATCTATTGGTGGAGCGCCTTAAAATTGAGCGGCAGATTCATCTGCTGCGGACGGTCTTGTGGTGGTATATCCTGCCGCTGTACGTCGGTGCGATCATGGTCGTTTTTGGCATCGGCGGCGGCATGGTTCACAAAGTGGGGTTCGCGATCTTTTACGCGATCATCTGCGGGGGCATCTGGTGGCTGAACCAGCATGCGGTGAAGAAACACCTCACGCCGTTGAAGGCCGAGGTGGAGGAACGATTGAAAGAACTGCCGGAAGAACCGTAGCACCTATCATGAACTATTGCCGGACAGGTATGCTCAGGATGCATGAAATGTTACCTCTCCTCCCGATGAGGAGAGGTCGGTTCCGCCCCAAGCGGAACCGGGTGAGGAGTGAGTCGAAGCACTGAACTGTTGAATTTTATCGCAGCGTGTTGCGACTCACCCCTCACCCCAGCTCTCTACCCATTGAGGGGAGAGGGAGAACATTTCGTAAGGGTCTTGGTTTTGAGATGTGTGCTCCCTAATTCGGGAAATTTATGAGGAAAAGTATGAGCTGGATTGTATCTGTCCTGGTGGCCGTGATTGTGTTTTCGTTCATCGCGCCACATATCATGTTCGCCCAGGAACGGCCGGATGATGCGGCCTTAAAGAGCATTCTGCGCGAACGTATCGAGACAGCGCGTGCGGGCGTCGGCATCGTCGTCGGTATCATCGATGAGAAAGGCACGCGCATCATCAGTCACGGCACATTCTCCCGCACGAGCAGTACGCCCGTGGATGGGGACACCATTTTCGAGATCGGTTCCATCACCAAAGCGTTCACGGGCGAGCTTCTAGCCGAAATGGCCGGCAAAGGGGAAGTGAAGCTGGACGATCCGGTGGCGAATTTTTTGCCGGGCACCGTGAAGGTGCCGGAGCGTGGTGGAAAAAAGATCACGCTGCTGGATTTGGCGACACAAACATCCGGGCTGCCACGCTTGCCAGATAACATGGCGCCTGCAGACGGGGCCAATCCGTATGCGGACTATACCGTGGAGCAACTCTACGCGTTCCTCTCCGGTCACACGCTCACGCGGGACATCGGCAGCAAGTATGATTACTCCAACCTCGGCATGGGCTTGCTCGGGCATGCACTGGCGTTGAAGGCGGGGAAGAGTTACGAGGCATTGGTCATCGAGCGCCTATGCAAACCGCTGGGCATGGCGAATACTGCCATCACGATTTCCAAGGAGGGACAGAAGAAGCTGGCGACGGGTCACAGCAAGATGGGCAAGCCGGTCGCGAACTGGGATCTGCCCACACTGGCCGGAGCGGGTGCGTTGCGCTCTTCCGTGAATGACATGCTGAAATTTGTGAGCGCGAATATGAAGCTGGATAACGCCAGCCTGAAAGCCGCCTTTGAGGCATCTCACAAAGCGCAGCGCGATGTGGGCTCCGGCACCAAGATCGGCCTGGGCTGGCATATCTACACGCGCTATGGCACGGAGATCATCTGGCATAACGGCGGCACGGGCGGGTACCGCTCGTTTGCCGGCTTCGACAAGCAACGGCAACGCGGCGTGGTGGTGCTCTCGAATTCAGAGAATGACATCGATGACATAGGCCTGCATCTGTTGGAACCCAAGTATGCCCTGGCAAAGGTGGACACCATAAAGGTCCGGGAAACCGTTCCAGTGAAGGCGGAAACACTCGCGAAGTATGTGGGCCGGTATCAGTTGAATCCCTCGTTTTTCTTCAATATCCGTCGCCACGCAGACCACCTGCAAGTGCAGCTCACCGGGCAGTCGTATCTGAATATCTTTCCCGAGAGCGAAACGAAGTTCTTTTGCGATGTGGTGGATGCGCAGATCTCGTTTCAAGCGGATGCGCAGGGCAAAACCAAAAGCCTGACTTTGCATCAGAATGGGGCCAACCAAGTGGCGAAGAAGATCTCGGATGAAGAGCCCAAGGACAAGACCGCTGCGGAGGTGGATGTGAAAATTTACGACACCTATGCGGGCAAGTATGAGCTGGCGCCCAATGTGGTCTTCACCGTGCAACGGCAAGGTGATCGTTTGATGGTACAACTTACAGGGCAACCGTTCTTCGAGGTGTTTCCGGAATCGGAAACGAAGTTTTTCTACAAGGTGGTGGATGCGCAGCTCACGTTTGTGAAGGATGCCCCGGGAGGTGTGAAGGCGTTGATCCTGCATCAGAATGGAATGAATCAGGAGGCGAAGCGAGTGAAGTAGATGAGGAAACATCGAACCTCGAACGCCCAACATCCAACATCGAGAGAAAGGGAATCGGGGACGAGGCGCGCTCTGCGAAAAACACAGGCTGTTCAAGCTGTCGGGCTTTGATTAGCTTCCGCCCGAAATTTGCCTGTGTACAAGCCTGTCCTTATCCACGAGACCACGCTGCCGAGTGCGGCCACGGCGGCTTCGCGCATGGTCGATGCCGCGGCCGAGGTGCTGCGTGAGGCTGGCTTTGAGAGAATCGAGATCCCGGCCACATGGTTACGGGATTCGGATGCGGAAAGGATTTTGCGCCGGGTGACGAATCGCCCCTTTCCAGTTCCGGCGGTGCTTTGCGGGTTCATCCACACTTCGGATGATTATGCTGAACTGTACGCTGCACTGGCGGCGAAGAACCTGAGGCTGGTCAATTCACCGGCGGAGTATGTGCGCTGCCATTCTTTAGCGGCGGCTTATCCTCATATCCGCGGGCTGACGCCGGAATCGGTGATCGTGCGCGATGTGGGAGCGGTGGCGGAGGCGGCGTGG
>JAEYXS010000021.1 GCA_023431185.1 Verrucomicrobiota bacterium | reverse complement strand
ACCTTCATACCTCGCACTTTAAAGCATGGGGTAGGACATTGGCTGTCCATGTGAATATTGTGAATAACTTTTATTTTTACTCATTAACTGCCCGCCCTTCAATCACTTACAGAAACTTACTACTCGGTAAACCGAAAAATCCCCTCCGTCAAAAACCGCTTTTTAACGATTTCCGTCACGCTGAAGCCCACACTCCTCGTCCCCGCTCCTTAGCCAAGGTCAGTCGCCTCCGCCGTAGCCCTCCGCCAACCCCGTCCCGACCTCGGCACATGTACACAAGTGCCGAGGTTTTCTACCAAATCCTTCCCTTCACCACTACCGCCGCCGTATCAACGTCACCTTCCTCGTCGTAGACGTCGCCCAAACCCAAACGGGCGATTGGACCGTCATCGAGGTGAACGACGGCCAAGACTCTGACTAAGCGGGCGTGAACCCCATGCTCATGTGGCGCAGCATTCTGGATCAACAGAGCCTGTCTTAAACTGCCAGAACCTGGCTGCGTGTCAGCACCCTCACCTCATCACGGCTGCCATCTCCCTCTCCGCCAGCGGTAGCTGGGGGAGAGGGCACGGGGAGTGGTGGCCTGATCCTGCATTTCACGCGCAACCGTAAACTAGAAACCAAAGAGACCCGCTTTCCCGCCTTACCCGGATGGGCAAATGCCCGCAGCCGCGTGTGCCCCACGGAATCCCCATTTTCCCATATACAACCTCACCCGTAAGAGTAGGATTCGCCACAAATACCAGCTTGGAGAAGAACCTATGGCCGCCCATCGCCTCAGATCATTCGCCTCGCTCTGTTTGATCTCCCTCCTCCTGGCCACCGTCGGCTGCCAGACCTTGAACCCCACCCGGGAACAGCAGTTGAAATCCCTGGAAAAGAAGGAAACCAAAACCGATTCCGAAACAGATTACGGCAGCGCCGTCTCACTCGCCGGCAATCTGCTCTATTGGATTCTCCCAATCTTTACCAAATGACCACCACCAAACCGGCGAACACCCCGACCTCCGGACCGCTCACCCGCCTTCCGCGCTCTGGCCTCATTGGTTTGATAGCTTCCGCCGCTGCCATCGTCCTGTGGGTGCTGGAACAGCTCAGTGGCTTCATGTTGTTCGAATTACTGACCATTCCCTTCAAGGTGATCTTGCTTGCTGCTCCCCTCCTGTTTTTGCCCGAACTCTCGGCCCGCCTCCATCGGCGCCCCCAGCTCGCTTTCGTGCTCTATCTGGTTTTGGTGGCTGTTACACTCTTGGCCATTCTCTCCTATCTGCCTTGGCGTCAGACATTCACCGCCCATTTCGGCAACGATGCCTACCGCTGGTATCATGAAGGCAGCACGGTCCCTGAATTTCTGAATTCCGATCTGGCCAAATGGCAAGTCGATTGGACCCACCACCTCCCCCATAAACTGGAGGCAGGCTTGTTACTTTTCTACTACGCCCTATTGATCGGTGCTTGCACCCTGCTGCGATTGAGTAAAGTCAGCGGGGCTGGCGTCGCGATTCTCGCTTACGGCGTCCTCTTTCTGGTTCCGAATTTTATCGGTCTCGTATTGTGGGACTATGACGTGTTTCTCAAAGGCATCGCCTTTGATAGCATTTCCCTGGATTTGAATCCGTTATATTTCTGGTTTGCCGGGGACCACTCCATATTCCTCTACGTGCTCATGCTGATCTTTTTCGCCGTCACCGCTTTGTTCATCTGCCGCCCTTCGTCCCTTGCCCCGAACGGGGCAAACGCCAGTAGCCACGGGTGACCAACGGGAACCCGTGGTTCACCGTGTAGAAGACACCGCCCCGGAGGGGCGGATGAGCCAGAAACAAAAGGCCAAACTCATCATCATTCCCATTTGACCAATCACCCGCTTCCCTTGATATTTCAAAAAAGAGATTCCCAAAGAGGCAAGACCACAAACAACCATGGCTGATCAAACTTCACAAAAAAGTATCGGGCCACAAAAGCATCTGCTGAGAACGGCATTTCTGCTCTGGCCGTTTACCACCCTGACCACTGACATTCTCGGCTATCTGTTCCTGAACCGCTTTTTTCCGCGAAACGACTTCAGCCTGTTCGCAACAACATTTACCATGCCAATCTGTTTCATCACCGGACTCCTTCTGCTCATACGTTGGTCGAGGTTTCGTTATCCGGATCGGTTTGAACAATTCACCAAAGGTTTAGCCACTTGCCTGATTTACATCCTTTTCTTTTCTATCTGGACATTTTTGGCCTATCCATTGGGTCGCGTCAGTTCCACTTTCTAGCTGCATTCACCAGATGAACTGGCTCGACACCAAAACCAATCGGATTCTGCTCCACAAACCCACAAACCCACAATCCCATGACCCCCGACCAATTCCGCCAACTGGCCCTCGCGATCCCGCAAGCGGTGGAATCCGCCCACATGAACCACCCCGACTTCCGTCTCGGAGGCAAGATCTTCGCCTCCCTCGGGAAACCGGACGACGACTGGGGCATGGTCAAACTCACGCCCGAGGAACAGCGCACCTTCCTCAAAAGCTCACCCAAAGCATTCAAACCCTGCGCTGGTGCCTGGGGAGAACGCGGCTACACCAACGTCCACCTGCCCTCGATTAAAACAGACGTCCTGCGGTCAGCCCTGAATGCCGCCGCCAAAAACGTCACCCTGCCTGCTGCCAGCAAAAAGAAGCCTAAGAAATAGCCGCCCCATCGCAACTCCTCCCCCGACACTTCCCTTTTGCCTTTCGACTAAGAATAGCCATACTGCATAGACAACCCTAAAAACCGGGCAAGGATGCTCACCCCGTCCCAATATCAGCAATTGCGCGAATGGCTCACGGAAACAGGTGAGCTCTATGTGAATGTTCACCCAGCTCAGAACGGCACCACCGGAAAGGCGTACTTCATCGATTTCATCACCGACCTCGAATCCCTCATCGCCAATGAACCGGCGCCCGAGCTGGTCATCACCATTTTCCACCGCTTGCAATACCCGATCCGTGGTGTAGCCGATGACGCGCTGCTCGCCCTGGCCCTGCAGCAGATCCCTCACGGCCAATGGTTTTCCATCCTCTCCACGAAAGACCGTTATCCAAAACCTTGTAAACGCCTCACTGGCGGCTGCACCCGGCATGAGCTTCAGCGCATGCTGGGCGAGTTCAATGGCCAACGCGTCGCTGTCGGCACCGATCCGTTTGATAAGAACAACACATGGGTCAATTCCCACCCGGATGAAGTGATGGTGCTAAGAAGAAAACCAATCGCCGCCGCTCCCGCATCCTATTCCACTCCCGATCTCTTGAACCTGCTCCTGACCGAGAAAGGCGAATACATCAGCCTCGAGCCCGGTCTGCCGCCCTTTTACCGGATCAAAGAAAAGCGCTACGAAGTCGAAGGCCCTCCGCTGACAGAAGGAAATCTGGAGCAAATCCTTCGCGAATTGGCCAATACCCGTCAGTTGCGTGAATTCAGGGAAAAACGCTCACTCGATTTTAACTACCCCTACAAGCGCAACCTGCTGCTCGTTCGTGCCGTTCAATGCTACGACACCTTCCGGCTGGACTTCTACGTCGTCGAAAAACTGCTTGGCATTCCTCCCCCCAAGAAGTCAGCCCGGTAATCCCAACAATCCCGTTAATCCTGTAAATCCTGTCAAAAAACCTCCCCCATTACGTCTCACGCATCCCATTTGGAAATAAAGCCAGATTACCTGCGTGTTTTTAAGTTCGCGGGATTTTTTCTGAGAAGATGGAGCGAGCGAAGGGATTCGAACCCTCGACATTCACCTTGGCAAGGTGACGCTCTACCAGACTGAGCTACGCTCGCTTCCGTTCCGTAAAGCGGGCAAATTAAGCGTCATACGCCCCGAGATTGCAAGTCCTGTTTTAAAAACTTTTCGGAACCTCTTTTAGAGCTTCCATGAATTGGCAGCCAGGCAGTCTCGCGCTAGGGACATCCCACTTCCACGACTCCGGGAAATGGTAACCCCTTCTCCCCGAGGGAGAAGGCCGGGGATGAGGGGAAAGGAAACATCCCTGGGCAAATCCAACATTCCTTGCGCCACCTGACCTCGCTTGTCAACGTCGCTGCGGGTTGAGACAACCCGCGCTCCCCAAGCACAAAAAAGCGGCGGTTCGCACCGCCGCTTGCCAGCTCAACGCCCAATCACCAAAGAAACGGCGCTTTATTCGAAGTCGTAGATGTTCACCTTCTTGCACACGCGCTTGAACACCTTCTCCACGAAGTCGATATGCAGCGGATGCACCTGATAATCGTCCTGCGCCTTCTTGTCCGGGAAGACGAGGTTCAGGGCCACCTGATAGGTCTGGTCCACCACCGGGCGATGGCTCCCCACCATCTTGCCGACATGGAAATGCAGCACACCCGGGATCGGGCGCAGATATTTCTCTGCACCCTCGATGAGTTCATCCGCCGCCTTGGGATTGGCGGGGTCCGTCCAAAAGATCACAACATGTGAAAACATGGGGCGAAGCGTAGTAAGTCCCCCCAAGGCCGTGCAACAAGGAAAAGGAGGCCGTGATCAGCAAGCCGACCGCATCACGTTTACAACCCTTTACTATCCACATTCTTGACATTGCGATCCACCGCTTCCCCTCTTCCCTCTTTGGCCAAAGCGCTATCTTTATACCTTAGCTCAAGTTGATAGCCCGCTCCTGATGGTTGACGTGAAGATTTCACCGTGACGGTTTTGTCACCTTGGTGCAGGATACGCGCGAATTCTGTGTCAAACATGCCCTTCTTGGTCTGGTATTTCGCCTCGATCGCTTTCACCAGCGAATCCCGCCGAATCTTGCCTTCAGATTCACTCGGCACCGGGCCAATAGCCCAGATCTCAAATATTCTCTTCGTGTTGGGCGTGATCTGGACAAGGTAGGTATCGAAGTAAGCATTGGGTAACGGCGGCTTCACCTTGTACATCACTTCTCCCGAGGTGATTTTCGCCATGCCCTGGGCTTTGGCCGTATTAAAAACCTCACCGAACTTGAACCCGAACGCTCCTTCAATCTCACCCGCACCGGCCGCGGCCGTTGCTGGAGCCGTCGTGGCAGCAGCAGGTGAAGGCGTCGGCGCTGGAACTGGAGCGGCCTCCTTCTCAGCCTGTGACGTCAAACTGTCATCCTTGCAAGTCAGCACCAGAAAAGCCACGGCCGCGCGTGATTCGTTGACTAAAAGTGAAACGGTTCTCTGCTCCGAAGCGAAAAATGCGGCCCCTTCCCTCCGATTCGTCTTGGCCGGACCATACGTGGCTTCAAACTCCGTTTTCACCGCGTTAAAGACCGGCATCGCGGCGTCCTTGCCGGGATACCTTCCCGTGGCTGTGATCGTATGGATTTTCTTCGTCCCCGAGGTGACCTCAACCTCATAGGTCTGAAAAGATTTATGCGGCGAAATCGCTTTGACCTCATATTTGACAGATCCCCCGCTCACGACAGTTCTGTTCAGCACGTTGGAACTGTCCAAGACATCTCCCAGCTTGATGCCGAAAGCCCCGGTTATAGACTCTGCTGCAGTGATCAAACCTGTTCCTGCCAGCAGGAATATCAATGTAGCGATGTTGACGATTGATCTCATTGTCCTCTCCTTGTTTTTGAGTTTGCCTCGGCTTTGAAGATCAGCCAGGCAGCGGCACACATACTACGAAAAAACACACACGACTACAAGTATTTCGTTTCAAACCGGGTGTGATTAAAAATAGGTGCGCTTTGGTGAGCCGCGACGAAACACGCGACCCCTGCTGCCGGCTTCCAGCCGGCAGTCCGCGACGTCTGCCGTAGCCAACCACTTCTATCTCACCCACTTTTTATCACGCCCTTTCAAACGGGAACTTCAAACTTTCTGTATAAAAAATCCCGCTTTCCTTTTACGAAAAGCGGGATGATGACCGGCAAAACGTTTCCTCGTTCTTCTACTTCGCCTCGCTCAGCTCCAGTGTCTCCTCCCGCTTGTGCGGAGCGTCCTCTTGGGCGTCCACAGTCCCACCCTTCGGCGGAGGCACGAGCAGCTTGGATTGCTGGTCGGCACCTTCTTCTTCCGCCTTGTGGAACTTCACGCTCACGATGCGGCTCACACCCTGTTCCTGCATCGTCACACCGTAGAGCACATCCGCGATGCCGATGGTGCGCTTGTTGTGCGTGATGATGACGAACTGGGAGTGCTCCAGGAAGCGCTTCAGCACGCGCAGGAAGCGGTTGATGTTGGATTCGTCCAGCGGCGCGTCCAGCTCGTCCAGCACGCAGAACGGGCTGGGCTTCACTTGATAGATGGAGAAGAGCAAGGCCACGGCCGTCATGGTCTGTTCACCACCGGACAGCAGCGTGATGCTCTGGAGCTGCTTGCCCGGAGGCCGCGCCACGATGTCGATGCCGCTCTCCAGCACATTCGCCTCATCCGCCAGCACGAGGTCCGCTTTGCCACCACCGAAGATCTCCGTGAACATCACGCGGAAATTGTCGCGGATCTGGTTGAACGTCGTGATGAACATCTCGCGAGTCTGCGTATTGATGCGATTGATCACATCCATCAACTCCGTCTTCGCATTCACCAAGTCATCGTGCTGCGTGGTGAGGAATTGATAACGCTGCTCCGTCTCCTCGTATTCCTCGATGGCCACCAGGTTCACCGGCCCCATCTCATCGATGCGTTTCTGGAGCGCGGAGACCTGTTCGGCTACCTGGTTCCAATCCGTCGCCATGCCGCGGGAAGCCATCTCTTCCGGCGTCAGCGTCTCGATTTTCGGCGCGCCTTCACTGGCGTCCGTGATGGTGATGCATTCGCTGCGGATGTCGTCGATATTGACCTGATACTTCTGCTGCACGCGCTCACGCAGGTTCTGCACGGCCATGCCCTTCTGGGCCAGCTCCACTTCGAGCGTGCCCTTCTGGGAATGCAAGGTGCCCACGCGCTGGCGCTGGTCACGCAAAGCCGTCTCACGGTCATCGATGTTCAGGTTCAGCTCATCGCGATCGCCCACGAGCTGCGTGGTCTGGTCGTTCACCTGCGAGCGCTCATGCTGCAAGGCCTCAATGCGCTGGCGGGATTCGGCGATCTCCACTTCCGCCTGCTCCTTGCGCTGGAGGAAGGAGCCCATCTCGTTCCGGCGGATGTCCGCGAGGTGCTGCATCTCGGAGATGCGCTGCTGCAAGGGGCGTACCTGGTTGCGGAAGGAGGCGAGCATCTGCTCGTCCGTGGCCATCGCGACCTTCGCCTCGGTCAACGCGGCATTCGCCACATCGCGCTGCTGACGCAGGGCTTCGAGGCCGTGATTCATGTCCGCGAGCTGCGCCTGCAAGGTCGCCTCGCGCTGCTCCAGCTCGCCGATGCGCACGGCCATGGCCTCGCGCTTCTCCGCACCTTCACGGTCGCTGTTGGACAGGTTGTCGATCTCGTAGCCGACGGTGTCCACCTTTTGCAGCAGCACGCGCATGGAGTTCTGCAACGCACGGAACTCACCTTCGCGGCTGGCGATGGCGACTTCTTGCGTGCGGAGCTGCGTCTGCGCCTCCTGCAAGCTGGCCTGTAACGTCGTCTGCTCGCTCTGCAAGGCACCGCGCTGGCGGCTGAACTCGTTCACCTGCTCCTGCAACTGCGCAAGCTGGCCTTTCAATTCCGCGATCTGATTCTTACGACCCAAGATCGAGGATGGGGCCTTGCCGCTGTTATTACCGTTCGCCTGGCCGCCGGTGTAAACGCCCTGCGAATTAAGCAACTCGCCGCCCATCGTCACGAAATCATGACGCCCGTTGCATTCGCGATAGGCTGTGGTGGCGAGGTTCAAGTCGTCCACGATCAGCGTGCGACCGACCAGACATTCGAGCAAAGGCTTGAAGGCATCCTCGACTTCCATCACCGACAGGACCGGTGTGGTGGTCACCGTGAAAGTGGTCGGTTCGATGGCAGCATTAGTGCGGCCTTGCAGGAGGCTGATGGCCGCGATGCTCGCCTTGCCCTTCTTATTGTTGTTCAGGTCCGCGAGGATCTGCACCGCGGCTTCCGGCTGCTCGGTCAAAACGAGTTGCAGGTTTTGGCCCAAGACCGTTTCCACCGCTTTGATGTATTGATCCGGCACGCGGATCTTGTCCGCCAGGGAACCCAGCACCGCCTGTGATTGCTTCAAGGCCGCTTGCGCGCCGCCGCTGAAGCCCTCATGCGATTCTTCCAACTGCTCCAGCACGTTCAGGCGGGAACGTTTCTCGGCTTGCTGACGCACAAGGCCGTCAAGCTGCTGCGTGGCTTGGGAAAGCTCCTGCAAGATCTCTTTCAACCGCGCCTGACGCTCTTCCACGGTGCCGCGCTGGACCTGGATGTTCAGCTTGTCGGCTTCGGCATTTGCGGAGAATTCGGCGAGGCGGGCTTCGAGGCGGGTGCGCTCTTCTTCGAGTTGCACTTTCTCCGAGTGCAGCTTCTCGAGGCGCACGATGTTGCCCTGCTTCTGCAGATCGAGCTGGTTGATCTGGTTGCGCACCCGGCTGAGCTCCTGCGCGGCGGAGAAGAGTTCCGACTGGCTGCGGCGGATGTCCTCCTGCTTGGCCATCAGCTCCTGCTCCACATTATGCAGAGAATCGCGACGTGTCTCGAGCGTCTGCTTGTGCTCGGCCAGTTTCACTTCCGTCTCGGCCAGGCGCTGGGAAACGCTGCTCAGTTCCTGTTCGGAGACGAGGCGGCGTTCCTCGGCTTGGGCGATGTCACCGAGCGCTTTCGCGTTCTGGTGTTCAAGTTCGCGCAGGCGCTCTTCATTGAAATGGATGCGGCTCTCGTGGCGGTCGATCTGGCCTTTGAGTTCCAGGCCATGCTGCTGCGAGAGGCTGATCTCCTGTTCGAGTTCCGCGAGGCGGGCGCGCAATTGGGCCAGCTCATCTTCCGCGCGGTTCACCCCGGCGCTGGAGGATTCGATCTCGATGGTGACGAGTTTCAGGCGTTCGTCGCGTTCGGCGATCTCGTTCTGCAGGATGTCGAAATTATGGCGGGCGAGCTGGGTATCGAGGTGTTGCAGCTCCACCATGATCTGCTTGAAACGGCGGGCCTTGCCGGCCTGGCGTTGCAGCGAGCCGATCTGGCGCTTCACTTCCTTGATGAGGTCTTCCACGCGCAGGAGGTTCTGGTCCGTGTGCTCCAGCTTGCGGAGGGCTTCCTTCTTCTGCGTTTTGAATTTCGTGATGCCGGCGGCCTCCTCGAAGACCATGCGGCGATCTTCCGGCTTGCTGGACAAGATCTGCGTGATGTTGCCCTGCGCCATGATGGAATAGCTCGTGCGACCGACACCTGTGCCCATGAAGAGCTGCTGGATGTCCTTCAATCGGCAGGAGGTCTTGTTGATGAAATACTCGCTGCCGCCATCCCGGAAGACGCGACGGGTCACCGTGACCTCGTTGTAATCCATCTCCACACCGGCGGCCCGGAGCTGTTCCTGATCCACGTCACCAATGGTCAGGGAGACTTCCGCCATGCCGAGGGCTTTGCGACCATCCGTGCCGGTGAAGATCACGTCCGCCATCTCGCCGCCGCGCAGGGCCTTGGCCGATTGCTCACCCAGCACCCAGCGGATGGCATCGGCGACGTTGGACTTGCCGCACCCGTTGGGCCCGACGATGGCGGTGATGCCCGGCAGGAAGTTCAACGACGTCTTGTCGGCGAACGACTTGAAGCCGAGGACAGTTAGATTCTTGAGGTACATGGCGATTGCTATGAAAAACCTTTCCACGGCGCTTTCAAGGGAAAATATACCATGGATAGCGGGAAGTTATTCACAATTACACAACCTGTTGTGGTGTTGCCGGGAGGGGTAAAATGACAAAAAAGCTCGTTTTCGTCCCTTTTTACCGATAACGTATACCCCCGAAACATGATTGTAGCCCAAGGACTTGCCAAGACATTCAAGGACCCCAAGCGCGGAACCTTCCGGGCGGTGGATGGCGTGAGCTTCCGCTGTGAGCCGGGGCGGATCTACGGCCTGCTGGGGGCGAACGGGGCCGGAAAGACCACCACGCTCCGCATCCTCGCCACCCTGCTGAAGGCGACGGAAGGCACGGCGCAGGTGGCCGGTTTCGACATCGAAAAAGACCCGGAGAAGGTCCGGGCGAACATCGGCTTCCTCTCCACCGCCACGGCGCTCTACGGACGGCTCTCGGCGAAGGAGACGATCGAATATTTCGGTAAGCTGAACGGGCTGGACCGGGATACCCTCAAAACGCGGGTGGCCGAGCTGGTCAAGTTGTTGGAGATCGAGGAGTTCGCCGACCGGCGTTGTGACAAGCTCTCCACGGGACAGAAGCAGCGGGTGTCCATCGCGCGGACGCTCATCCACGATCCACAGGTGATGATCTTTGATGAACCGACGCACGGCCTCGATCTCATGACGGCGCGGACGATCGTGGGCTTCATCCGGCAATGTCGGGAACGCGGCAAGACGGTCATCTTCTCCAGCCACATCATGAGCGAGGTGGAGAAGCTGTGCGACCAGATCGGGATCATTCATCACGGCAAGCTGCTGGTGGAAGGGACCATCGCGGAACTGCGGACGCGCACGGGGCTGACCGACCTTGAGGAGATCTTCGTCCAATGTGTGGAGGGCAAGGTATGAACTGGCACAACATCCGCACGGTGTTCTTAAAGGAACTGCTCGATACGCTGCGTGACAAGCGCACGCTCATCTCGTCCGTGGTCGTGCCTATCTTGCTCTTTCCGCTGATGACCATCGGCTTCGGCACGGTGGCGGCGAAGGCGATGAAGAACCTGAGCAAGGAAACCGTGAACATCATGGTCTTCGGCCAGGAGCATGCACCCGCGCTCGCGAAGCAACTGGAAGCGATGCCTGGCATAAAGATCGAGCCGGGTGCGGAAGATTACCGGCAACGCATCGGGGACAAGAAACTGCGCGCAGCCATCGAGTTCCCGGCAGGGTTTGAGGAAGCGCTCAAACAAGGTGGCACGAATGCGCCGCACGTGAAGATCTACAGCTACGAAGGCGAAATCCGCTCGCAGGTGGCCGTGCGGCAATTGCAGGGATTATTGCGCGAATACTCAGACAAGGTCGTGGGCACAAGGCTGGAAGCGAAGGGGCTTTCGCACGATACATTGAAGCCTTTCAAGACGGATGTGGAGAACGTCGCGCCACCGGAGAAAGTCACCGGTTCCATCCTCGGCGGCTTAATCCCTTACATGATCATCTTCCTATGCTTCGTGGGCGCAGTGACCCCGGCTATTGACCTCACGGCGGGGGAAAAGGAGCGGGGCACGATGGAGACGATCCTCGTCACACCCATCAGCCGCTCGGACCTCGTGGCGGGCAAGTTCCTGCTGGTGGTCACGGTGTCGCTTATCACGACGTTGCTCTCAGTAGCGTCTTTCGCCATCACGTTCTCGCTGCCGATGAATGCCTTGCAAAACTTGGGGCCGAAGGCGAGCGGGATGTTCGCCTTTCAGGTCAGTCCCTGGAGCGTGCTGTGGGTGCTCATCATGCTGTTGCCGCTAGCGGTGTTCTTCTCCGCGCTGCTCATCGCCGTGGGGACGTTCGCGCGCACGTTCAAGGAAGCGCAGACTTATATCTCGCCCATGATGGTGATCATCATCATCCCGGCGGTGGCGGCGACATTACCGGGCTTCGACCTCAACGCGAAGCTCGCGCTCATCCCCATCCTGAACGTGAGCTTGGTGTGCAAGGACGTGCTCACCGCGAACTTCCACTGGGGCCTCATCGCGCTCACCTTCGTGTCCAGTTGCGCGTATGCGTGCGTGGCGCTGGCTTGCGCGGTGCAGGCGTTCAAGCGGGAATCGGTGTTGTTCAGGACATGAGCGAAGAAGTTTTAGTGCTCGTTTTTAATTTAAGGAATTCCAATAAACGCGGCATGTGCACCAAGGCCTTTTTCATTGACTTTTCCAACGAAACACGCTATCTAAAAGGTAGCTCTTTGAGAACTTCGACATCAGCCACCGTTTTGCAGGCACTGCTGCTTTCGGCTCGAACGTGGTGCAGGTCAGTTCAGACCTACACTTCGTTGGTAAAAAGGGGAAATCCCAGAGTAGCCATTCATCCAATCCAAGAACTAAGAAACAAAAAGGAAATAAAATGAAACGAAATGAATACAACAGCAGAACGAAACGTAGCAACAAGTTGAGCAACCTAATTTTTGGGTTACTTATCTTTAGCTTGGTGGTGCCCCCTGTGGTGAGTAGCTAACAGGAATTTACCTGATTATGCGAGTCAGAAGTCGTGGTGCCCACGGCGGATGGCGGATGTTGTTTAGACCGGGGGAGAGGTGAAACGCCTCCACTCACCACCACTTTCTTTATTACCGAACTTACTTAATGTTATTAACGCAAACTTATTTTTGACAGTTAAGGTCGCGGCAAGAAAAAGTGATTTACTTATCCGAATCAGTCATCGTGAACCCTGCCATAACTGGTTTCCCTCCAGAATAACGACTGAATTCTTATAGTGGTCCTTGTTGCACTTCATTTTCCCTGTTCTCCTTCCCCTCTGAATCGTTTACACTGTCCCCCTGTCATGGCTGACATCGTCCTGACCACGCTTAACGCGAAGTACATTCATGCCGCCTTTGGCCTGCGCTATCTGCTGGCCAATATGGGCGAGCTGCAGGCGCGTACGTGTCTCGTGGAGTTCGATATCAACCAGCGCGCGCTGGACATCGCAGAGGTGTTGCTGGCGCGGAATCCACGGATTATCGGCTTCGGCGTGTATATCTGGAACACCGTGCAGACGCGCGAAGTCATCTCCGCCCTGAAACGCATCCGACCAGGCCTCATCATCGTGCTGGGTGGACCCGAGGTGAGCTACGAGACGGAAGGCCAGGAGATCGTCGCGCTGGCGGATTACGTCATCACCGGCGAGGCTGATCTGGAATTCGCCAAGCTCTGCCGCAAACTTCTGGCCGGTGAACGCCCGCCGCAAAAAATCATGGCGGCTCCCCTGCCCGACTTCAGCCAGATCAAGCTGCCTTACGATCTCTACAACGAAGACGATGTCGCGCATCGCATCGTGTATGTGGAGGCGTCACGCGGTTGCCCGTTCACGTGCGAGTTCTGCCTGTCGTCATTGGATATCCCCGTGCGACAAGTGCCGCTCGAAGCGATTCTCGCCGAGTGCCAGAAGCTGCTGGACCGCGGGTTGAAGCAGTTCAAGTTCGTGGACCGCACGTTCAACCTGAACCTGAACATCAGCAAGGCCATCCTCCAATTTTTCCTCGATCGCTGGCAGCCGGATCTCTTCGTCCATTTCGAGATGGTGCCGGACCGCTTGCCGGATGCCTTGCGCGAACTCATCGCGAAGTTCCCGCCCGGTGGTGTGCAACTCGAGGTCGGCATCCAAACTTTCAATCCGGAAGTGGGCAAGAACATCAGCCGCCGCCAGGACTACACGAAACTCGCAGATAATTTCCGCTATCTGCGCGAGCATACCGGCGTGCATATCCATGCGGACCTCATCGTGGGTCTGCCGGGTGAGACGTTGGAGAGTTTCGCCGCGGGCTTTGATCGCCTCGTCGCGTTGAAGCCGCAGGAGATCCAGGTGGGCATCCTGAAGCGCCTGCGCGGCACGCCTATCGTTCGTCACGACCAGGAATTCGCCATGCTCTACAGTGCGCAAACGCCGTATGAGATCTTGCAGAATCGTGATCTCGATTTCGCCACGATGCAGAAGATGCGCCGCTTCGCCCGTTTCTGGGACTTGGTCGGCAACAGCGGCAACTTCGTGGAAACCACCGCGCTGATCTGGCATGAACAGGCGTCGGCTTTCTCGGCGTTCCTGGAGTGGACCGAGTGGCTGTATCAACGCGTCGGTCGCACGAACCAGATCGCCCTGCCCCGCCTGATGGAGTTCCTTTTCGAGTTCCTCACCACGGCACGTGGACTGGCGATCGAGTCCGTGGCATTATCGTTGTGGAAGGATTTCCAACGCGCCGGCCGCAAGGACAAACCCGAGTTCCTGCGCCCGCATCTGCCCGAGGAACGGCATCCGACGCCATCCCGCGAGAAGCTCTCCGGCCCCAAGCGCCAGGCGCGCCATGTGGCCGCTTGAGCAAGCTCAGCTCCCCTGCTTCGCCGCGTCCGGTTTCTCCTCCGGCTTCGCGATGAAATCTTTCCGTTCCTTCAGCAAGGCATCCACCGTGCCCTTGCTTATGAGATACTGGTGTCCCTCGAACTGCTTCTCCTGCTTGAGCTTTTCCTCCAGCTTGCCCAGCTGGTCCTTGAATTCCTTGTCCAGCTTCTCCTTGTCCTCGGGTTTTTCGTCTTTGCCCGGCGTACGTTCTTTGGCCAGGTTCGCGCTCACCGCCAGCTTCATGAAATAGTCTTCCGCGCCCTCCTTCGGGGTCAATGTCAGTTCATACTTGAACCCGTCAAAGGTATCCAGTGTCGCCTTCACCGCGTTCGTCAACTCCGGCACACCCGTGACCACATCATTGAAACTTGCGGATGACAGCAGGAAATTGAACGCCCCCGTGGCCGACGGCTCCAGCTTCTCCTCCGCCTTCAAACCCGCCAGCTTCCACTCGCCACCTTCCGTCTCCCGCGCCAGATCCCACGCCTCTTTGCCCTCGGTCTTGACGGACACGGCCTTCAGCTTCTCCACCTTGAAGAATTCCTTCGCCAGCCAGTCCGCCGCTTTGGGCTCGATGTCATTAAAACTCTCGGAGACCAGTGCGATGGAATCCAGCTTGCCGGGGATCATCAGATAACGCCCGTCCGGAAAGCTCCCGCCGCCGAACTGCGCATTCCCCTCGCGCATGTGTTTCTTGCCGAGGATGAGCGCGCCGAGCGCTTTGCCTCCCGCACCCTTGAACTCCACCAGCGTGCCGGATTTATCGCCCTTGCTCGGGTCCAGCAAATCCAGCCGTCCCAATTGCGACTCGCCCACCGTCGGCTGCTGCACCGGCTTCAAGTCCCACACCTTTTGCAAAAACCCGCTGATCTCAGCGAAATTTGCCGGGTAATGGTTGCGCTCCTTCACCGTCCAGCGCTCGTCCTTCTTCACCAGCGTGACCGACGCTTCCTTGTCCTTGATCAGGATCTCCGTCACATCGTTCAGCGGAAAATCCTTCAGGATCGTGCCGCTCACGGGCTTCTCGGCCGATTCCCAAGACGTCTTGTTCCGGTTGCTGGTGACGATCGCCAGCCCGCCCACCAGCGCCACCAGCCCCACCAATATCAATAATTGCTTGCGGTTCATCTTACCTCGCTGCCGTACGTTTACGTTTGATCAAGAATAGTCCGATGCCGAACAAGGCCACCAGCGCCGGCATGCCTGCGATGTTCGCCACCTTCAGTTTGAATTCCAGCGCTTCCTTCTCGCGGTTCAGTTTCTTGCGCTCTTCCTTGAGCTGCTTGTTGATCTCCGCCTCTTTCTTGCGGAACTCCTGGATTTCCTTCTGCTGCTCCGGCGAAAGGATCAGGCGCTGCTGGCCTTTTTCCTTCTGCTGCTGCAGCTCGTTCAGCTTGCGCTGTGTCTCCGCCAGTCCTTCTTCCAGCTCTTTTATCTTGCTCTGGAAACGGTCGTTCGCATCGGCCTCCATCTTGTTGATGACCGTGAACGGCCGGTTCAGCGTCGCCCGGCTGCGCACATGGATCAGGCTGCTGTCCCCCGCGAACTGTTCCACCATGCTTTGCAGGAAACCAAGGTTGCCGCTCACTGGCATAACCACCCGCTGGCCGAAGAAATTCTGCACCTGAACGCAGAACTGGTCGAACAGCCAGTCCACATCCGCCACCACGATCACCGCGTTCTCCGTCTTGGATTCCTTCAGCGAATCCTCGGTCTTTGCTTCCGCCTTCTTCTCGCCTTCCACGGCTGGTTCAGCCGGTTCCTCCTTCGGTTTGCCCTCCGGGAACGCGGTCTTGAACTTGCCCGTCAAACGCACCGCCACCGCCAGTTCTTTGCCGCCGGACTTGAAATCTTTGACGATGTTCTCACCCGCCATCTGCGCGATGAAGCCCTCTACCATCTGCGCATTGGACGAACTCTTCACCAACACCGTCTGCTGCAAGCCCGCCGCCGGTGTCCCGCCGATCGCACCTGAGAACGGTATCAGCAAATTGTCCAGCGGCCCCGTCAACACATCATCCTTATTGAGCGCATCCTCCGTCAGCGAGAGGAATGTCGGGTTAGCCTGCGGCTGCCCATTGCGCCCGCGCAGCTGCGTGCTGTGATTCATGTCGGCGATCACCTTACCGGATTCCATCGTCACGCCCCACGCCGCGAACAGCTTGTCCAGCGAGGAACTCCCCGGCATCGAGCCCATCATCGGATTGCTCCCGCCCTGGCTGTCCACCAGTGCGCTCGGGTCCGCCAGCACGATCAGCTTGCCGCCCCGTAACACATACTGGTCGATGGCATACTGCGTCTTGTCCGGCAGATTCTTGGGATGCATCACCAGCAGCACCTTGTACTTTTCCGCGATCCGATCCGCGGTGGTCTCCACCTGCTCCACGTTGAAGTCCCGCTTCAACTCGCTGATGAACACCCACGCCTCCTGCCGCTGCTGCCCCATCTGCGCCATCATCGGATTGAACGGCATCCCGAACACCGGCAGCCCCGTCATCACGCCGACCGTCGGCTTCTCGTCCGTCAACACCCCCGCGATGGCCCGTGACAGATCATACTCCAGCAACCGCTCCCGGTCCGGCGAAAGGAACGGCAACGCCACTTTCTGCCCCACGAACTCGATCGCCAGTCCCAGATAGATTTGCTCGCCCGATTGCAGCATCTGCCCGTCCACTCCGTCCAGATTGGCCGAATCCTCCGCCTCGGAATCCGGCTTCGGGTCCAGTTTCTTCACCACCAGCTTCTTGCCCGCATGCTGCTGATACTCGGAGAGCAGGTCTTCTACGCGTTGGGCGTAGGACTTCAGCATCATCGGCATCTCCTTCTCCCCGCGTGTGCAGTAGAAGCGGATCTCCACCTGACCATCGATCTTGTCGAGGATCTCCTTGCTGCCCTTGGAGAGCGTGTAAAGTTTCTCCTTCGTCAGATCGACGCGCTGCTTGCCCAGGCTCGCGACGTAGTTGAACGCGACCAGGATGAGGAACATGGCGGCCACTCCGACCACCGAGTAAAGCATAGTTTCGAGCTTCTTGTTTTTCATACGCCTCCTTTTAGCCCGCCCGATGACTCCGGATGATGACGCCCGTGGTGAACAGCGAGAAGCCGATCACCGACAGGAAGAACAGCACATCGCGCGAATCGATCACGCCCCGTTGCAGACTCTCGAAATGCGGCATCACGCTGAACGCCGCCACCGTCTCCACCAGCCAGTTCGGCGCACCCGCACCAATGAAGAAATTCGTTACCGGCGGCCACCCCGCCAGGATCATGAACAGGCACACCACCACCGACAGGATGAAACTCACCACCTGATTCCGCGTGATTGCCGAGGTCATGCACCCGATGGCCAGATAAGCCCCCGCCAGCAGCAACCCGCCGATATACCCGCAAAAGATGACGCCATTATCCGGCGCCCCCAGATAATTCACCGTCATCACCACCGGGAACGTCAACCCCAGTGCCAGGCCCAAGAAGGCCCACGACGCCAGGAATTTCCCCACGATCGCCTGCCACGCCGTGATCGGCATGGTCAGCAATAGCTCGATCGTTCCCAGTCGCCGCTCCTCCGCCCACAATCCCATCGCCACCGCGGGCACGAGGATCAGGAAGAACCACGGCAACCACATGAAGAACGAACCCAGCGAAGCCTCCCTTCGCTCAAAGAATCCACCGATCATGAACGTGAAAAAGCCCGTCAGCAGCAGAAAGATCACGATGAACACATACGCCACCGGCGAACTGAAATACCCGCTCAGCTCTCGTTTCGTGATCGTCCAGATATGTCGTAACGAAGTACTCATTTAGCACCCTCCTTCACCGTGTCCGGCAGCGTGATGCTCCGGAACACCTCATCCAATCGCCCTTCCTCCGTATGCAATTCTTCCATCTTCCAGTTCTCCTTCGTCACCAGTTCCGCCACACTCCGAGCCAGCGCTCCATTCGCGCCCGCATCTTTCGTCTGCACGCGCACCTCCACCAGCGGACCGTCCTCACGCAGCAAAACCGTCTTCTTCGCCAGCGGCAGTCCGGAAAGCTTCTGCGTCACCGTACCGGAAGAAACTCCTTGCAAGCGCAACCGCACCGAGCCCGCCACCTCCGACTTCGCCTTCAATTCCGCTGGCGTACCGTTCGCCACCACCTGGCCGCGATCGATGATGAGCGCCCGCGAGCATACGGCCTCCACTTCCTCAAGGATGTGCGTGGAAAAAATGATCGCCTTCTTTTCACCCATCCGCCGGATGAGATTCCGCACCTCATGCTTCTGGTTCGGGTCCAAACCATCCGTCGGCTCGTCCAGGATCAGCACCTCCGGGTCATGTATGATCGACTGCGCGAAACATGTGCGATGCAGATACCCCTTGGACAACGTCTCGATGCTCTGATGCAGCACATTCTCCAGAAAACACATCTCCACCACCCGATGCACCGCCTTCTTCTTCTCCTCCCCGTTGAACCCGCGGATCTCTGCCGCAAAGTTCAGGAACCCATACACCGTCATGTCCGTGTAGGCGGGCGCATTCTCCGGCAGATAGCCGATGAGTTTCTTCGCCGGGATGGGATTCTCCACCATATCATGCCCGCCCACCGTCACCTTCCCGGAACTGGGCGGCACAAAGCCCGTCACCATCCGCATGGTCGTGGACTTCCCTGCTCCATTGGGCCCGAGAAAGCCCAACACCTCGCCGCGCTCCACCGTGAACGAGATCCCGTTCACCGCCCGCTTCGGCCCGAAATTCTTCACCAAATTTTCGACGCGTATCATGTCGTTGCTGGTTTCCCTATTTACCTGACAGCCAGCCCCTTGGGCAATAGCCGTCCACCAATGCCTCTACTAACGCTTCGCTGACAAAGGACAACCGCCAGCCTCCCGCGTTCAAAAAATTTTCCAGCGTGGATGGATTTCCCCTCAAGAATATTCCCTCCTCCTGCCTTCGTCCTATCCGCCCTCTTTGTCCCATAAGACCTATCCTCCCGTTCCCATTTCAGGAACACACGTGTCCATCTCTCATCTCATCGTCGGCTGTGGTCGCAGGGTGACCGAATCACCATCCTGCCAACCTCCTCTTTGCTGACGACGAATTGCCAGCCATGAAAAGACTACCAACAAACCACAATTCTTCCATCACTTTTCGCTAAAACTTATTCACAAAACCCAACCCCTTCCCGTTCAAGAAATTCCGCAAAACCGCACTCACGTAACTCGCCTTTTCACCCTTTCAGAAAGGCGAAGCTGCCGCTTCGTAGTTGCCACGTTCCCCACCCAGTTCGGACCTTGGACCTTGGACCTTGGATCTTGGATCGACCACCGGCTGAACACTGAAAACTTGAAACTCATCCCCATTCCCTACCTCGGCACATGTACACAAGTGCCGAGGTATTCTACCAATTCCCCCATTGGACCGACGAAACCAGCGACTCGTGCCCCTACATCTCTGTCAGGTCCGGCAGTCCGCGACGTCCGCCGTAGCTGACAACCACTCCTCACCTTTTTTTGAATCACCCCATCCGCCCCATCGGACCGATGAGCCCCATAAGACCTATCCCCAAATCTCCTCCTCCTTTGAAATCTCAAATCCTCAAATTTGTAATCCGCCTTTCTACTGCTTGCGCCCCGCCTCCTCAATCCCAACGGGATTGCGTCCCCAAGCCCAAGGTTGCGCTGCGCCAAGCAGCGCTACCTTGGGACCACGCTCAATTAATCCCCCAGCCCGAAGCGGGTTGCGTCCTGCAGAATAACTTTCTTGCAGCAAGTTTCCTTGCCCCTCTCTCTAGTATCCATCATAAACCTCTCGGAGTTTTAATTCATGGACCAGCGCAAACATCACCTCTGCGACACCCGCTTCGTGATAGAATCTTGGTTCACCATCCACAAACGTCATACAGCTTAGCCAACTCTCCACCTTCACATGAACCAAGAAGCCATCATTTGCATCCCCGGACCATGGGCCAACCGCAGTGAGTTCCTTCGCGCCATCATCACCCAAAAGCCCGCCGGAGAGTTTATGTTCGCCGGAGGGATCTTGGCCCATCCCGCTGGCAAGGATCATGTACCGCTGGAGTTCTGCGATCCGTATCCTGAGATGCAGGAAGCATTTCGGATCGCCGGACAGGGACGCCTATCGGCTGAGACCCTGGAAGCGATCGGGCGGCATGCCGGTATTGCCTATCTTCACTTTCCCATCCATGTACTCGAACAGCGGGACCGGCTTGCCAAATTTACCGCCGTCATCCAGCGCGCCGGCGGTATCGCCCTCAAGATCGAGTCTTCAGGTGTCGCTCATGAATGGGCTCGTTGGTTTTCCCTGCTCTCAGGCAGCACCTTCGATGTGTATTGCAGCATCGTCACGCTTATCGGTGATTCTGAGTTTTACTTCTCTTGTGGCATGCATCATTTCAACCTCCCAGAGTGCAGTCTTCCGCGTTCATTCGATGTCCGTGAAGCGGCAGACCTCATGAACCGTTTCAACATGTATCAAATCATCGAGCAGCCCCGGCTGGCCTCTGGCCATACGTTCAGCCTCACCGCGGATTCGCCCGTCTTCCAATTGGATCTGCTTCAGGATACACGTCATGAGGAGGAGGATCTGTTTCACAATCCAAATGGCATCTGGCTGCTTTCGCCTATTGAGTGACGCCGATTCAACCACCCAAGGTAAACAAACCACCGAAGCAGACTTGTGATGATTCCCACAACGCCCAAACGCATCGTCCTCCTCTCCCCACAGGTCGGCGAGATCGTTGCCCATCATACCGAATTGGGTGAAATCGTCGGCGAGTTTTATCAGCTACCGGGTGGGGAAATCTATTTCAGCTACCGCGAGAAAGCGCCTCGCCGCTGGTATGTGAACCAAAGCCTCGCTGCCTTTCACAAGTCTGCAGCTATTTTCAACCGGTTTTGCGATCTGCACGCCCATGATGAAGACACTGATGACGCAGCCGCCTGGTCTGTCGCAGTTTCACAATTGAAACACGATTTAGAAGAGATCGAATCCCTAGGTGACCCCGAGACATCTCTTTGGAGCGCCACCGTTCACGACACCGAGTGGGGCCTGTTAAGCCTATATTGATTGAATAAACCGCAGCCAAACCCGGAAACGTCACTAACCACAAAACACCACAGCGTAAGTTGTAGGTCCGTGTTTCTTCCGTGTTCCATCCGTGGCTAAAAACCCCGCTGAAAACTGACCGCTGAAAACTTAAAACTCTTCCAATTTGACCACCGCCTCCGCCTTCACCCATCCCGTGCGCCCCTGCCCGTCCCGCACCTGCCACCATCCGTCCTTCTTGTCCGTGACGACCACCTCCGCCCCATCCCGCAACGAAAAATGGCTCTGCGAATCATCCAGCGGCCCGTAACGCACCACCGCCTCCTTCACCTTCACCACCGCCCGCGGCTCCCCATAAGCACCCTGCCACGCCATCGCCGCGCCCCCACCCGCCAGCAAAACCAGGAACCCCGCGATCGTCGCCGGTAATTTTAAGGCATTCTGCCAGACCGGCTTCACCGTCCGCAGCACCCCGAACACCGCCAGCGCCCAGACCGCCAATCCCGTCAGCCACGCCCACTCCCGCAAGCTCAACCGCTGCGTCCACGCCTGCCACCAAGGGATCGGCACACCCGACCGTATCCCTGCCGTCTCCAGCACAAACCTCAGATTCGCCTGCACCTCCGGATCACGCGGGGCCAGCCGTTCCGCCAGCCGGTAACTCGCCACCGCTTCCCCCACCCGCTCCGCCTTGTAATACGCATTCCCCAGATTGAAATACAC
>JAEYXS010000017.1 GCA_023431185.1 Verrucomicrobiota bacterium | reverse complement strand
GGCGGACAAGGTCAGCAGGCAAACAAACGATCTGCTCATGTTCAAGGGGCGGCTGGATTAGTGCTTGGGGTCAATGGTCCACTGGCCGCTCTGACGGTTGTTCGTGGCGACCGGGTTTTGGACTTTCTTCATGTTATTGTGCTCCACGTGGCCGTCCACATAAAGGAAGTTGAACTGTTCGAGGCCGTGCAGGGCCTTCTCATTCGGGCCCATGCTGTCCCGGGTGAGTTGCTGCTGGGCGTTGTTACTGCCCGCGCCCCAATGGGCATCCGGGCGATGAATCTCAGCGGCGGTGATGGTGCCGAAGTAGTTGTTCGCGAGGATGCGTTCAGTGAGCATGAAGGTATCTTCCGGTGCACGGATGATGGCGGTATTCACAGCCAACTGACGGCGGATGCGGCCTACGTTGGGGGCGGTTTCGTCGCCGTTGAAGGTAAAAACTGTTTTGGCACTATTAACATTGGGCTGCGCACTGTTGATGATCAGGCCCAAGGCGGTCTTGCTGGAGGGATTGGGTGGCCAGTCATCGGTGGGTTGCCGGGTGTAGCCGGTCGGGTTCCAGTTCCATCCGGGGGCAGTGCCGCCGTTGTGCTGGGGCATGGAGTAGGAGCGGCGATAGTTGAAGCCGACCGTCGGGTCGCCTTGCTCCACGGACAGTGCGGGCACTTTGTCCGAGGGGCATTTGATCCATTTTTCCGGCTGAGGCGCCCGGGTGGAGTTGTTCACCGTTCCCGTGGGATCCCATTCCCAAGGGCCGGTGCCGGTCGCGTTTGCGTTCCGGGTGGAGCCGAGGTAGGAACCCATTTTTTTATCCCAAGACATCTGGCCACCGCCGGTGACGGCCCCGTGCTGCAAGCGGGCGTAAACGATTTTCTGGCTGTTGTCCCCGACATACATGTTAAAAGCCAAGCCAATCTGCTTGAGGTTGTTGATACAGCCCGTGATGAGGGCTTTTTGTTTTGCTGAAGCTAATGCGGGCAGCAGCATTCCTGCTAGGATGGCGATGATGGCGATGACAACGAGCAATTCGATTAGTGTGAATCCTTGACGATTTGAGATAAGCTGACATTGGCGCATAAGTGACCTCTCTGATAGGAATTAATAAAACTTTATCTCTTTATTGCAAATTTGCCATAGCCCATTTGGGTGATAGAACCATAGAAAGTCGTTCTGCTAGGCAATTTCAGGGCAATAAAAGACTAAAAGATATAGCGTTAACGATAATCTTATTATTGATAACCTGACGGAAACGGCATAATGGGGTGCTACAATCAACGAAGATCCACAAGGGGGTGGGGTATCGAAGAACGCGAGGCGAGTTTAGGCCAGGCGCAACTGCTAGTCATCCTGCCACACGGTCCAAATGCCAGCCGGTGCTGCTTTGAGGGAGGTGTTACCTGTCTGGCGGCCGTTGGAGTAACTATCTTGCGGGGCCAAGTTCTCCACGTGACCATCCATCATCAGGTAGTTGAACTGGGCTTGGGCTGGTTGGGCACCAGCTTCACCGATATGGGCGGAAATATCCGAGATGGTGGCCCCGTTCCAAGAGCCGACCCGATTGATGCTGTCGAAGCGCTCGGTCATGAACAAGGTGTTGGCGGCATCCATGATCATGGTGCTCAAGTAGGCAAGCTGCCACTTGGGGGCTTGGGGGCCACCGGGCTCATCATCCATGTTCCAGCGGGGGGACAGGGCTGAGGGGCGGCCATCCAGCCGGATGCCGATGCCGGTCAGATTGACCGGGCACGGCGGCCAGTCGGCGGCGGTGGCGGCCCGATCGGCCAGTTTCAGGAGGCCCAGATTATGTTCCGGCAGGGCGTAACTGCGGCGGGATTCCTTGCGCTGCAGGTCATCGATTGATTTCACGGGAAGGATATCCTGCGGGCAAAGGAGGAGTTTGAAGGAACGGCGACCGGAAGCGCCGTCCTGATCGCGCTGTTCCGCAGTCATGTCGATGCCCAAGTAGGGGCCCATCAGGTCATCCCAGGCGAGGTGATGCTCGGTGTTCCCAGAGGTGTAACGCAGGGCGGCGTAAGGGATTTTGTCGTTGCTGTCCTGCAAGTACATGTTCAAGGCGGTGCCGATGTCCTGCAGGTTGCTGACGCAACGGTTGGAACGCAGCCTGGTCTGGGCCTTGGCCAGCGCCGGGAGGATCAGCACCACAAGGAGGGAAATCACGGTCACTGCCGCAATCAGCTCAATCAGGGTAAAGCCAGTATTCTGCCGCTCAGTACTTCTACGGCGTCCGGAGGGATGGGTATTCCTCGGATGCATGTGGCTGACCTTAATTTGGGGAACTTCTTGAGACGACTATGCGCCTGCTCCTATTCAACAGGCAATGAAAAACTTACCTAATGAGGCAGATAAGCTTCTTATTTATTGTCTTGGACTGGAAAACGGGCCGGTGACCGCGCTTATTTCAGCTCCCGCACCTTGAGATTCCGAAACCAGCACTCATCCTTATGATCCGTGAGGAGGATATGTCCGGTGACCTTCTCGCCGAACTTCAGCACGCCCTTGAACTTCGTTTTGGCCACCTGCTCCAAGATCTTCGCGTCACCACATTCGTACTCCGTCACCTTCGCGCCGTTGAGCCAGTGCTCCACGTGGTTGCCCTTCACCACGATGCGGGACTGGTTCCACTCGCCCATGGGTTTGGTGGGCTTGTCCGCCTTGGGGGCGAGGACGAGGTAGAAGGAGGCGGTGCTGGAGAGGGCGTCCTTCACGATCGTGTCATCAATCATCTGGTATTCATGGCCGATGGCGGATTTGCGTTCCGGGATGATGAAATATTTCACGCCGTTGTTGCCCTTCGCGGCCAGCTTCCATTCCCAGAAGAATTCAAAATCGGTGTAGGTCTGCTCCGTCATCAGGTCGCCGGCGGGGACATTGGGGAGTTTGTGCAGGAGGCCATCCTCGACCTTCCACCCTTCGCCGATTTTGCCGCCGTCTTTGTAGGTGCGCCAGCCGTCAAAGGATTTGCCGTCGAAGAGCAGCTTCCAACCGGCGGATTTTTCCGCTGTGGTCAAGGTGTTGAGATCGGCCGCGTGGGTGAGGGCGGGCAGCAGGCAGGCGAGGGCGCAGGTGAGCGAGAGGATGCGTTTCATGGTCGTGGCACTGGGTTATTACGGGCGAATGTAAGGCCGTATTGGAGTTCCGTCACGCGCGAAGAGTGGCAGTGGTTGGCGGACGAACTGTCTTCTTCGCCAGCCAGCCGAAGAAGAGGATGCCGAGAAAATCGAATGTCAGGTCCACCAGGTCAAACGTGCGGCTTGGCACCCACGCTTGGGAAAGCTCTTCCAGTGACACAATCACGGCGACAATGGCGCTGCCCCAGAGCCATGACCGGCGGGCGAAGGTGAACTGCCGCAAGCCCAGCGCGAGGTTGAGCGTGAAGGCGAACCCGCCCATCAGGAGAAAGTGGCCGATTTTGTCGGCACCGGGTATGGAGCGCCACCAACTGAACACGTAAGCAAAGCCACCATCATTCGCGAGCCACACGATGACGCCGATGATCAGCGCGTAGAGACCGGCGAACCAGCGGAGCCTTACTGTGGACGTTGGCGACATTGGTGCACGCATTCCTCAAACGCGGCCTGCAAGCGCCGCGTCACGGGACCAGCCTGGCCGCACGCGATCTGGTGGCCGTTGATTTCTACCACCGGCATCACTTCCACGGTGGTGCCCATGAGGAAAACCTCATCGGCGGCCATCAGTTCGGTGAGGGTGAAGACCTCATTGCGCCAGGGGATGTCCAGGCGTTCGCAGAGCTGCACGCTGAGTTGCCGCGTGATGCCGTTGAGGATGTGATTGGTGAGCGGGTGGGTCCGCACCACGCCATTCTGGACGATCGCCACATTGGAGCGGGAGGCTTCGGTGATCTGCCGGTCATCCCGCACGAGGATGGCTTCGTCCGCGCCTTTTTCCCGGGCGGCCTGCGCGGCCAGGACGTTCGCGAGGAGGGCGATGGATTTGATATCGCACCGGGCCCAGCGCAGATCGGGGTGGATCACGGCGCGCACACCTTGCTTGAGCTTTTCGGGGCTGCGCGGGAGCTCGGTGACGTAGCCGTAAACGGTGGCTTCCATGCCCTCAGCAAAGGAATGATTGCGCGGTGCTTCGCCCCGGGTGACCTGAAGGTACACGTAGCCATCTTTTCCCTCCATCTGGTTGCGGGCGATGAGTTCGCGGCAGACTTTTTCGTAATCCAGGGCGGCCGGGCGGGTCAGGCGCAATTCGGCAAGGCTGCGATCAAAGCGGGCCCAGTGCGGATTGGCTTCGAAGAGGCGGCCGCTATAAAAGCGGACGACTTCATACGCGCCGTCGCCGAAGAGGAAACCGCGGTCATCGGGCGAGATGCGCGCCTCGGCCTTGGGCAGGAACTGGTGGTTTAGATAGACGGTCATGCAAATCCTGACGCGGGGCAGTAAATAACAGGCGGGCCGGTTTGGAAAATCCTTTTCGCCGGCCTTTTCACGATAGCGGACGAGGCACAGCTTTCAACTGATGAGCAACAAACGTGGCGGCTGGCCGGGGAGGGTTTCGGG
>JAEYXS010000129.1 GCA_023431185.1 Verrucomicrobiota bacterium | reverse complement strand
CGTAAAAGGTCAGGGCTCAAGAGGACTTTCGCCCTACCATGCTGCATTGCTTTGTGGGGTGGCTGGCGAGGGTTTGGTGCGGGAGGTGTGGACTGGTAGCTAGAGTGCCGCAGGACAGGATGCTATCGCGGAGTGTCACATCGAACAAACTGGATGGCAGGCTGCTTTGAGGGAAGTAATTGCATTACGGGCCAATGAATAAGCTCAAAGCCGGTTGCACCGGCGGGCATTGTGGAAATGGGACCGATGGGACTGATAGGACCAATGGGACGAACGTCCAATGGTCAGAGGTACGGGTGGTTCGTTAAAGAGTTAAAAGGGTTGAATCCTGGAGCGATTCAACGGTTCAGCCTTTTTAACGATTTAACGATTAACGGGAATGGGACTAAGGGTACTGATGGGACGAATGGTTCAGAGGGGAGGCATTTGGTCGAGGACGGGACGGGCGGGTGGCCAGGGAGAGCTGGAGGCGGCAGGCAGAAATTGACCTTGGTAAGGTGGCCCGGTTTTGGCTACAGTTCAATTATGCGAGTCGTATTAAAGCAAACTGGAATCCTGCTGCTGGCATTGATGCTCGGCGGCTTGGTGAATCTACAGGCGGCCAAAGCAGAAAAAGGCTTTGTCAGCCTCTTCGATGGTAAATCGCTCAAAGGTTGGACGTTGCTCGGGGCCAAAGGCGGCGGGTTTGGCGTCACCAACGGCGTGTTGTATTGCGCGCAGGGCGGGGGCGGCAATCTGCTGACGGAGAAGCAATATGAAGATTTCGTATTGCGACTGGAGTTCAAGTTGCAGGCGGCGGGCAACAACGGCGTGGGCATCCGTGCACCACTCACGGACAAGCAGATCGCGTATGATGGGATGGAGGTCCAGATACTGGATGATGCCGATCCGAAGTATGCGAATCTGAAACCGTGGCAGTTCCACGGCTCGGTGTACGGGCTGATCCCGGCAAAGCGGGCCAAGCTGCGTCCGCTGGGGGAATGGAATGTGCAGGAGATCACATGCATCGGACGTAAGATCCAGGTGAAGGTGAACGGCAAGGTCATCTTGAAGGGCGATCTGAACGACGTCACGGATGCGGAGACCATCCAGAAGCACCCGGGCATGTTCCGGGAGAAAGGGCACATTGCGTTGCTGGGGCATAATGATTACGTGGAGTTCCGCAACATCCGCGTGAAGGAATTGGCCAAGCCGGAGATCACGAACCGTTTGCCGGAGGGGTTTGAGCGGCTGTTCAACGGCGTGGATCTGCAAGGCTGGCAGGGGCTGGTGGATGATCCGGTGAAGCGCAAGGCGATGCCGCTGGATGCCTGGGCGGTGAAGCAGGTCGCAGCGGACAGACTGATGGAGAAGAACTGGGTGGTGAACCAAGGAGTGGTGAGCTATGTGGGCGATGGCTTCGACAATCTCTGCACGGTGCGTGAGTACGGTAATTACGAGCTGGTGCTGGATTGGAAAATCCAGGAGAAGGGCGACAGCGGGGTTTACGTGCGGGGTGCGCCGCAGGTGCAGATCTGGGATGAGCCGGTGGGTTCGGGCGGTCTCTTCAACAACAAGGTGAATCTCGACAAGCCGTTGAAACGGGCGGATTACTTCGTGGGCGAATGGAACCGTATGCGCATCCTGATGCTGGGTGACAAGGTGATGGTTTTCCTGAACGACGAATTGGTGACTTACGATGTGAAGAAGCGTTTGGGCGTGGTCCTGGAGAATTTCTGGGAGCGCGACAAACCGATCTATCCGTGGGGACCGATCGAATTGCAGGCGCACAAGACGCCGGTGCATTTCAAGAACATCTTCATCCGCGAACTGCCGTAAACGGAACTCCAGGGGACAATTATGGGTTCAATGCTGAATCGTCGTCGGTTCATCCAACAGGCGTCATTTGCGACTACTGGCATCGCAGGCATGCTGGCGACGGGCCAGGCGAATGCCTCGTGGTTCCGGCGCAAAGGGCAGGCGAAATCGCCGAATGAGCGGTTGAACATCGGCGTGGTGGGCATCGCGAATCGAGGTGGTGCGAATCTGAAAGGGGTGAGCGGGGAGAACATCGTGGCCTTGTGCGATGTGGATACGAATCACTTGGACAAGGCCAAGGAGACTTACGCGGATGCGAAGCAGTATACGGATTACCGCCGCTTGATCGATGATAACAATGTGGAGGCGGTGGTCATCAGCACGCCCGACCACACGCATGCGGTGGCGACGATGCAGGCGTTGGATTACGGATTGCCGGTGTATTGCGAGAAGCCCTTGACGCATACGGTGTCCGAAGCGCGGGCCATCGGCGACCGGGCGCGGAGCTTGAAGCTGGCGACCCAGATGGGCAACCAGATCCATGCGAGTAACAATTACCGGCGCGTGGTGGAGTTGGTGCAAGCGGGTGCCATCGGTGAAGTGAAGGAAGTGCATGTATGGGTGGGGACTGTCTGGGAGCCGAAGGCGCGGCCGGTCGAGATCGTGCCGATCCCGAAAAATCTGAAGTATGATCAATGGCTCGGGCCGGCGAAGTATCGCCCTTATCATCCGGAATATCTGCCCTTCAACTGGCGGCGCTGGTGGAGTTTTGGTGGCGGTGCGATGGCCGATTTTGGCTGCCATTACATGGATCTGGCACATTGGGCGTTGAGCTTGCGGTATCCGACGGAAGTTCATTCCCAAGCACCAGAACCGCATCCAGAATGTGCGCCGAAGTGGATGGTGACGAAGTTCACTTATCCTGAGCGGGGGAACCTCGCGGGGGTGGAATTGACCTGGTATCAGGGCGGCAAGAAGCCGGCCTTGGTGGAGCAGGGGGCCTTGCCCAAGTGGGGGAATGGCGTGCTGTTCATCGGAGCGAAGGGCATGTTGCTTTCAGATTACAGCAAGCACGTGTTGCTGCCGGAGAAGGAGTTCGCGGGCTTTCAACCGCCGACACCGTTCATTCCCGATTCCATCGGTCATCATGCGGAATGGATATTGGCGTGCAAAGGTGGTGGCGGGACGACCTCCAACTTCGACTACGCGTCAGCGCTCACGGAGACTATTCAATTGGGTAACGTGTCGCATCGAATCGGTAACAAGCGAATGGAGTGGGACGCGGTGAAGCTGCTCTCGCCGAACTGCCCTGAGGCGGCGGAATTTGTGCAGCACGATTACCGGCGGGGCTGGCGGTTGTAGAAGATTACCGTCAACGGACGATTAGATCAGGTGTGCGGGATATTCGTCACTTCGATCAATATTTCTTCATAAACACGAAGTGCTGCGGGACCGAAGCAGCAGAAGATGACTTTTTCAAAATCAGGATTAGCAGCCAGAAAGGCAATCGCCTCGCGGATGGCTATGCGGGCGGCGCGGTCCATGGGGAAACCGTAGGCGCCTGTGCTGATGGCGGGAAAGGCGATGGTCTTTAGTCCGCTTTGGGCGGCAATCAACAGGCTGTTACGGTAACAACGCGCGAGTTTTTCATCTTCGTTGCGCTCGCCGCCGTTCCAGATAGGGCCGACGGTATGGATGACATGTTTGGCTGGAAGATTGTAGCCTTTGGTGATTTTTGCTTCACCGGTAGGGCAGCCTTTGAGCCGTTTGCATTCTTCGTATAATTCTGGCCCTGCACCACGATGAATGGCCCCATCGACACCACCCCCACCCAGCAGTGAGCTGTTGGCGGCGTTGACGATGGCATCAATTGCCAGTTTCGTGATATCACCTGAGATGATTTCAATGCGCGAATGCATCTTCATTAAGGTTTAACTCCCAAACTCAATTTCAGCCAACGGAATTCTTGTGTTTAGACTGTTTTTCATTGGTTTTATTTTGCGCTCCAAATTGCCTGGAGCAATTTTTGGTGAGGTTGCGGCAAAATAAGGCAATCCATTCACTTTCAATGACTTAGAGAGCAAAAGTGTTGCGTTATTGAGGAGTAATGGCTTTTATTAGTCAATCGCACGTCGGGGACACAAGTGCTGGGTTGAACGCAGATGGCAGGCAGTGAGTGATGGCTGGAAGCGAGCATTATCGCGCAGGGATGGCGTAATGTTTGCGCTTGCGCAGGCGTGATTGCAGTCCAGAGTAAATAAAGCGGATTCACGGGGGAGTTTGAAAGTCCCTGCCGCCTGTCTCCAGACGTGAGGTGAGAGCACCATCAACGGTATGTTCAGGCGTTTGCCATTTCAGTGGAAGGTGACGGCGGTCAACATGTTGACCAGTGTCGTCACACTGCTCATTGCCTGCGGGGCGATTGTCGGTTACGAGGAGTATACTTTTCGTCAGGCCAAAGTTCAGAAACTGGGCTCGCTGGCTGAGCTGGCAAAAGACAGGAGCACGCTCGTGCTGGTGGGCAAAGCTGGGGACCAGAAAGATCGCAACCCTTTCGAATATCTGCGGAACGAACCCACCATCTTGGCTGCCTGCCTTTATGGTGCTGACAATGAACTGGTTGCCAAATACCTGCCGGAGCAAGGCAATGAATTTCTGCCCCGGGAGCCATCCAAGGTCCGCTATCGTTTTGACGACAATGCCCTCTACCTTTTTGAGCCAGTGGTTTACAACGGCAAACAGCTTGGCACTGTCTACATCAAGGCAGATTTGACGGAGCGTTTTATGGATCGCCTGATGCAGTACGCCAAAATCGTCCTGGCGTCATCGCTCATTGCCTGCCTGATGGCATTGTTGTTTTCCTTCAAGCTCCAGCGAATCATTACCGACCCCATTCTCGAGCTGGCGCGTACCGCGAAGACGGTTTCGGAAAAGCGTGATTATTCCGTGCGTGCACGGAAGGGCACTGAGGATGAGATAGGCCAAATGATTGAGGCCTTCAATCGCATGCTGGCGGACATCCAGCAGCGGGATGCGGAATTGCAGGCGGCCAACAAACGCGCCGAAGAAGCCAATGCCCAGTTGGAGCAACGGGTTGAAGAGCGGACTGCTGAGTTGAAACAGGCCACCAGTGAAGCCCAGAATGCCAAGGAAGCCGCCGAGGTGGCCAACCAGACCAAGAGCGCATTTCTGGCAAACATGAGTCATGAACTGCGCACGCCGCTCAATGCCATCATCGGCTACAGCGAGATGCTCAAGGAAGAAGCGCAGGATCTGGGGGAAGAAGCTTTCGTTGATGACCTGAACAAAGTTCATTCGGCTGGCAAACATCTGCTGGGCCTGATCAATGATGTGCTGGATATCTCCAAGATCGAGTCCGGCAAGATGGATCTCTACTTGGAAAACTTTGACATCGCCCAGCTTGTCCGTGAGGTATGCAATACCATCACGCCGCTGATCGCCAAGAACTCTAACAAATTGGAAATGGTCTTCCCAGACGGCATCGGACTGATGTATGCCGACCAGACCAAGGTGCGTCAGGGGTTGTTCAATCTTCTGAGCAATGCTTCCAAATTCACCAGCAACGGCACTATCAAGCTGGAAGCGTTGCGGGTCATGGCCGAGGGCAAGGAATGGGTACATTTCAAGGTCAGTGATACGGGCATCGGCATGACTCAGGAGCAAATGGATCGTCTTTTTCAGGCCTTTGTCCAGGCGGACGCGGGGACGACCAAGAAGTTTGGCGGCACGGGGTTGGGATTGGCTATCACCCGCCATTTCTCCCGTATGATGGGAGGCGACACCACGGTGGCGAGCGAGTTTAAGAAGGGATCCACTTTCACTATCCGTTTGCCGGCCCGGGTTGACGCATCGGTGCCCGAAGCTCCAGTGCAGCAAGTCAAGCCGGCCGGCGAAGTCACGGTGGAACCTAATGCTGGGAAAGTGCTGGTCATCGATGACGATCCCACCATCCATGACCTGCTCAAACGATTGCTGCAACGGCAGGGTTTCAAAGTCAGTGGCGTGCAATCAGGCCGTGAAGGTTTGAAGCAAGCCCGTGAGATCGATCCGGACGTCATCATTTTTGATGTGATGATGCCAGAGATGGATGGGTTGGAATTTACAAAGCGTTTAAAGGCCAATTTCAACATTAGTCATATTCCTGTAATCTTATTAACGGCTTATTCATCTGAGGAACATCAGTTGAAAGGTATTCAAGCCGGAGCGGATTCTTATATAA
>JAEYXS010000092.1 GCA_023431185.1 Verrucomicrobiota bacterium | reverse complement strand
CGCGCCGCATGCAGGGCGGTAGCCAGTATGCGAACAGCGCCAACTTCTTGCAGAATCCGCCGGCGGCGAAGATTCTGAAATGCCCGTCCAACAAGCTCGTCTCCTCGGACACCCGTTTCCCGGATGCTGGCCGCTCTTACGCCATGCCTCATAACTCGATGGACAAGGGCACCGGCGGCACCACCGGCATCGCCGCCCCCGCCTTCATCTATCCGACCACCTCCCAATGGCCGCCGACTCCGGCCAGCCGTACCGGCGTCGGTCTGCGCTGGGTGGATGGTGAGAACCCGGGCAAAGCTTGGAACAGCTCGGACACCTGGCTGAACGCCCGTGAGCCCAGCCGCCAGATGGGGGTCAACGCTTCCGTGGTCCGCGACCCGAGCGGGACCATCATGCTGACGGAGATCATCCGTGGCCGTCCCACCTCTTCGGCTTCTGGCGGCAGCCCCTGCCAGCAGGGCTCGCTGGACAACCAGACGATTGACTCGGCCAACGTCCACTTCGCCACCACCACGCCCACTGATGTGCAATACCAGGACCCCAAGGCGTATCACAACGACTACATCGACTACTTGTTCGTGGATGGTCACTCAGAGGCCATGCTGCCCGCCAAATCGCTGGGCACCACCAACACCACGCTCACTAAGCAGACCGGCATGTGGACCATCCATCCCACAGACTAGCCTGACCGGATCAACTCGTTTTACTCCCGCAAGCGGAGGCCTCCCGGCCTCCGCTTTTTTTGTTTCTTGGCGCCTCGAACTGTCCTCGCTGGGCACTTTGAACCTTGAACCTTGCACCTCGAACAGCTTTATTGGCACCAACATGCCTGCCGGACCCAGTCAGAGCGCGGAGGACTACCTTGAGCGCATCGATGAACTGATCGAGGAGAAGGGGTATGCCCGCGTCGTGGACATCGCCTCCTCGCTCAAAGTGCGTCAGGCCTCCGTGACCGGCATGGTCCAGAAGCTCGGCGAGCAAGGCTACCTCGATTACGTCAAATACCGCGGCCTGGTGCTCACGCAAAAAGGCCGCGACGTCGCCCGCTTCATCCGCAGCCGCCACGCGACCCTCTCCCGCTTCTTCTCCCTGCTCGAACTCGATGAGGAGACCCAGAGGCGCGACATCGAAGGCATCGAGCATCATCTCAGTCCCGTCACGCTCGATTGCTTGGGCGACCTTACCAGTTTTCTGGAAAAAAATCCCGCCACCTTGAAACGCTTCCAGCAAAGCCGGAGCGGCAAGGGCGCGGGCAGCAAAAGCTCCTCCGCATGAGCCTGCATTTCGAGGGTGACGACTGGCCCCGCTGGCTGGAGCTGGCGCGTCACACCGTCGATACGACCATCAAAGACCTGCCCGAGTACTTGCGGAACCACGTGGAGAAGCTCCCCATCACCTACGAACGCGTCCCGGCGCGGGAAGTCATCGCCGAGGGCATCGAACCGGACACCCTCGGCCTCTTCGTCGGCCAGGCCTTCCCGGACGGCATCTCCGGCATGGAGATGCTGCCGGCCCAGATCATCCTCTATCTGGAAAACTTGCGCGCCTTCTCCGGCGACGACGAAGAGATCTTCCGCGTGGAAGTGCAGACGACCTTTCTGCATGAACTCGGTCACTTCCTCGGCCTCGACGAGCAGGACCTCGCCGACCGCGACCTCGACTAGTCCGTGGAGCGCGGACGTCTCGTCCGCAGCAACGTGAAATTCTCAACCAGTGTCTGGAATGTCTGCTGCATCCAAGGGCCATGGTTGATGGTGGAATTGAAAGGAATTGCTCCGCTGGTGCTTTGGGATCAATGCGGCACAGCCGCGCTCCATCCAACAGGGGCCTGGCTTCGCCCCAAACCTGCCTGACGAAGCCCGCCCTTTCATAAATCATAATTCATACCTCATCCACGCTCCCCTTCACCTTCACGCTTGCCACCTGCCTCCATTCTGACGACGCTGGCCGCATGAACACCGGGGCGGTATTGATTTTACAAAGGGACCAGGAATTTGTAGATGTCAATGGCCACCCCATCTGATTTGATTCACTCGTCGCAGTTCCCCCGGACCGGGACACCCGGGGGCTGACAGAAAAAGGGACGGTCGCCGCGCTGTGAGGGCGGCAGCAGCGAAAACATCGCTATGATTCAGTCGATCTGGAATCTGTTTTGGGATGCTCTCTCATGGATCAATCTGCCGTTCACCATCTTGCTTGGCGGCGTGGTCCTCTACTGGCTGCTCGTCCTGATCGGCATGATCGATATCGATCTGCCCTTCTTTGACGGGGGTGACGGGGCGGGCGAAGGCGCGGAAGGTGGTGGCGAAGGGGAAGGCGGGCTCCAGCCGGTGCTTAAGTTCCTGAACATCGGCGAAGCCCCGGTCATGACGGTGGTCACCATCATGGTGTTCAGCATCTGGACCATCGCGATTCTGTCGAACCGTCATTTCAACCCGGATCACACGCTCCTGCGTGCGCTGATGCTCTTTGTGCCGAACCTGATCGGGACCGCCATCATCACCCATTTTGTGGCCAAGCCCTTTGCCAAGGTGAACCGCTATCTTAACACCGACTATGACAAGGCCCCGCCCATGATTGGCCTCGTCGGCACTGTCATGACCAGCGAATTGGATCACAAATTCGGCACCATCAACATCGACATCAAAGGTGCCCCCCTCACCGTGCAGGCGCGCAGCGAGGAGGGCAAGGTCTTCAAGCAGGGCGACCGGGTGCAGGTCGTCCGCGAGGACAAGTCATCGGGAATCTATTACGTGGCCAGACATTGAGAACAAACTAGGAGAAAGCTGAGAACTGTTATGGAATTCGTATACATAGGACTGGGATTATTCTTGCTGGCCGGGGTTGGGACCCTGGCCGTTTACACCGTCTGCTTCCGCAAGGTGCAGCAGGGCCAGGCGCTGGTGAAGAACGGCGCGGGCGGCACGAGCGTGACCTTTTCCGGCAAGCTCATCTACCCCATCTTCCACAAGGCGGAATACATGGACATCTCCGTCACCCGCCTGGAGATCAACCGCCGCGGCCAGCAAGGCCTCATCTGCCGGGACAACATCCGCGCGGATATCTCCGTGGCCTTCTTCGTCCGCGTGAACAAGACGGAGCAGGACGTGCTCCGTGTCGCGCAGACCATCGGTTGCGTGCGCGCCTCCGATCGCACCGCCATCGCCGAACTTTTCGAGGCCAAGTTCTCCGAGGCGCTGAAGACCGTCGGCCGCCAGTTCGATTTCGTGGAGCTCTACAACTCGCGCGAGAAGTTCCGCGAGCAGATCCTCCGCATCATCGGCACCGACCTGAACGGCTACGTGCTGGATGACGCCGCCATCGATTACCTCGAACAGACCCCGCTCGAGTACCTGAACCCGAACAACATCCTCGACGCCGAGGGCATCAAGAAGATCACCGAACTCACCGCCACTCAGGCAAAGCTGGCGAACCACATCGCCCGTGACCGCGAGAAGGTCATCAAGAAACAAGATGTGGAGACAGAAGAAGCGATCCTGGAATTGAACCGCCAGCTCGCTGAGGCCACCGAGAAGCAGAAGCGCGAAGTCCTCGCCATCAAGGCCCGCGAAGACGCGGAAGCCATCAAGATCCAGCAGGAGAACAAGCTGAAGTCCGAGCAGGCGCGCATCGCCACGGAAGAAGAAGTGGCCATCGCCGAAGAGAACAAGAACCGCCAGATCATCGTCGCCCAGAAGAACAAGGAACGCACGCACGCCGTAGAAACGGAACGCGTGGAGAAAGATCGCCTGCTGGAAGTCACCGAGCGCGAACGCGTCGTTACTCTCGCCGACATCGAGAAGACCAAGGTCATCGAGATCGAGCAGAAGAAGATTCAAGATGTCATCCGCGAGCGCGTGATGGTCGAGAAGGCTGTCGTCGTGGAGAAGGAAAAGATCAAGGACACCGAGGCCTTCGCCGGGGCCGACCGTCAGAAGCAAGTCGTGCTCACCAAGGCCGCGATGGAAGCGGAAGAAGGTCTCGTGAAGGAGATCAAAGCGGCCGAAGCTTCCAAGAAAGCTGCCGAGTTGAAGGCGGAAGAGGATATGTATCGCACGGTGAAGGGTGCCGAGGCCGCCAAGAAGGCCGCCGAGATCCATGCCGAGGAGATCATCATCACCGCCGAGGCCAAGCAGACTGCCGCCGAGCGCGAATCCGCCGCCAAGAAACGCATGGCCGAAGCAGTCGTGGCCGAAACAGCCGCTCCTGGCCTGGGTGAAGCCCAAGTCCTCGAAGCCCGTGCCGTCGCCACAGAGAAGCAAGGCACTGCGGATGCCCGCGTGTTGGAAGCGAAGGCCGTTGCCGCCGAGAAACAGGGCACCGCCGAAGCGAAGGTCATGGAACTGAAGTTCGAGGCCGAGGCCAAGGGCATCACCGAGAAAGCCGCAGCCATGAAGATATTCGATGGCGTCGGTCGCGAGCACGAAGAGTTCAAGCTCCGCCTCAACAAGGAGAAGGATGTCGAACTCGCCAGCATCCATATCCAAAAGGACATCGCGTCCAGCCAGGCCATGGTGGTCGCCGAAGCGCTCAAGAACGCCAAGGTGGACATCGTGGGCGGCGACCATGTGTTCTTCGACAAGATCGTGAACGCCATCACGGCGGGCAAATCCGTGGACCGCGTGATCGACAACAGCCAGTCGCTCACCACCGTGCGCGACACGTTCTTCAACAGCGACCCGGAATATTTCCGCGAGCAGTTCAAGGGCTTCACCTCGCAGTTCGGCCTCACCTCCGAGGACTTAAAGAACCTCACGGTGTCCGCCGCACTCGCGCAGATGATCTCGCTGTCCGACAACGCCGAGACCAAGGGCGCTCTCGAACGCCTGCTCAACGCCGCCAAACGCTTCGGCGTCCAGGACGAGAAGGTCGCCAAAGTGGCCGCATCGAAAACGGTGTAAGCTCAAGGTAGCGGGACAGGTGCCCTCGCCTGTCCTGCTTAAACCGCGTGAGCAATCATCGCACCATGAGCGTCCGCCGAATCAACTGCGCCAAGGTAGGGCCCGCTGCTTCGCCCCGATTCTTAGTCGGGGTCCCCAGCGGGCCGCCGCCGAAGCATCTGGTTGTTCGAACCTCAGCAGCACGAAATAACGCTCGAGGCTGCCTTTCTTCCTTCTCCCCTTATGGGAAGCCGAACTTCGGCCGGGGAGAAGGACCGAGGATGAGGGGTGAGTCGAATCAAAGCACAAACGGATTAACAGCACCGACCCATTACATCACAGCGGCCGCACACACACCCTCTCCCCAAGGGAGAGGGCAGGGTGAGGGGAAAGGTAATACCCGAATTCACTTTCGTGAGCAGAAGACTTATCGTCTGTCCCCTCCGCCCTCATCCCAGCCTTCTCCCTCGGGGAGAAGGAGCCAACGACGGATGCGCTTAGATTGCTTACGCGACTCAATCCGCAATCTCCTCCATCCGTCACTCGGATCGAAAATAATTTTCTCTCTCTATCATGGCTGAAGCACCGTCAGCACCGCAGACACCTTCCAAAGCCGACGAAGTCGTGCTGGAGGGCGGCACGTATGAGATCATCCGCAACCGCCTCAACGTGCAGGCGGCGGAGTTGCGCACGCGGCTGGAAAAGCTCAACGCCGCGCGCAAGGATGTCTTCGGCTCCATCACCACCGCGCTCATCGCCACGGAACGCGTCACCACAGAGAACAACTGCGTCCCGCGCGACATCGTCTGCCTCGGGAAGAACAAGTTCCTCTTCGGTTACAACGTCTTCTTCGGCCTGAAATCCGAGACGAAGCTGGCCGATGTGTTCGGCATCTACGAGTTCAAGGAAGACCGCACCTTCTCCGCGCTGCCGCTGGACCTGATCAACAACGAGCAGTTCGAGGCGGATTTCAAAGGGCTCTACAAGTACTACAAAAACACGTTCTTCACCAAGTTCATGACCATCGGCCCGAACCTCTATATGAAGTTCATGGTCGGGGCGAGCGTGGATGATTTCAAGGCGTTCAAGTGGACTCTGAAGGATGGCGCGCTCACGTACTTGGGCAACCGCTTCGATCACGAGGTCAAGTACCCGTCGCAGCATGAGTTCGAGTGGAAGCGCGCGCATCGCGAGCAGCATCGCAAGGGCAAGCATCCGCACATCTCCATCGAGGACCGCGTGTTCGTGGAGACGGTGGGCGGCGATCTCGACATCAAGATCGAGGACAACACGAACGTCGGCAAAGGCATCTACACCGAGCCCGTCGAGCACAAGGACCAGACGCTCGATGATGCGGAGATCTTTTACGCCATCGTCGGCAATCTCATTTTGCTGAAGATCCGGCCGTATCAGGAGGACAAGTTCCGTTACCTCGTTTTCAACGACAAGCTGAAGGAAGTGCGGCGTATCGATGCCATCGAAGACTCATGCGTCCTGTTGCCGGATGACCAGGGCATCATTTTCTCGAACGGTTATTATCTCCAACTCGGTGAGTTCAAGCAGTTCCCGTCCTCACTGTCGAAGATGCTCTTCGAGCGGCGCATCAAAGCACCAAACGGCGAGGACGTGCTGCACACGTTCTACAACCGGCAGGATGGCGTCTACATGCTGATGCCTTATAACCTGATCGAGCAGAAGGTTGAGGCGCCGATTGTTTGCAATGGCTTCACGACATTCGAGAACGGTGAGCTCATCCTGTTCAAGGCCAGCGATGAACCGTTGAAGCATCATGTCATCCAGGTCTGGCAGACGCCGTATCTGGACAACAACCTGCCCGTGCCGGAGCGCAAGGACAGCTACCTCTTCAAGCTCGGGAATCCGGCCATCGTGCGCTGCATGTCCGAGTGTCACGAGGTGCTCACGTTGCTGAACAAAGAGGACAGCTACGCGGGCCTCTACGTGGACATGGTGAAGACGGTCAATGACCTGCTAGACACCTATTTCTGGCTGGATCATGCGGAAGCCTTCGAACTGAAGACGACGCTGCAAGCGGTGAAGGATGCTGCGTCCGGTGCGATTGATGAATACGAGAAAGTCGTCCGCATCAAGCGCAACACGAAGAGCGAAGTGGAGCGCGTCTCCACCACCGCAGCTGCGCTCATCAGCGAAGTCGAGGCGGGCCTCTTCCAAGAGATCGGCGAGTTCGTAGACAAGCTCGCGCGTTTGCGTGGTTTGCGCGGTGAGACGATTTCCCTGCGAGACCTGCGCTATGTGGACAAGGCGCTGGTCGCGGCGTTAGAGCAAAAGATTTCCGAGCACACGGAGAAGCTTTCGGCGAAGTGCGTCGAGTTCCTGCTGAAGAAGGAATCGCTCGATCCCTATCGTGCGAAGGTGAAGGGGCATGAGGAAGGTGTCGGGCATCTTACTAAAGTTGCCGATGCGAAGGTGCTCGAGGAACAGATCGCCGCGACGGGACGTGAGCTGGAGATGCTCATCGAGATCGTCAGCAATCTGAAGATCGATGACGCCACGCAGACCACGCAGATCATCGATGGCATCTCGGCCATCTACGCGCCGCTGAACCAGATCAAGGTGGCGCTGAAGAAGCGCCGCTCGGAATTGCAGGCGGTGGAAGGCTCCGCGCAGTTCGCCTCACAGATGCGATTGCTGGACCAGAGCGTGGTGAATTATCTGGAGATCTGCGATACACCGGCGCGTTGCGACGAATACCTCACCAAGATCATGGTGCAGGTGGAGGAGCTGGAAGGCCGCTTCGCCGATTTCGAGGAGTTCCAGGCGCAGATCACGGAGAAGCGGGACGAGCTTTATTCCGCGTTTGAGAACCGCAAGCTCGCGCTCGTCGAAGCACGGAACAAGCGCGCTGGTTCGTTGATGTCTTCCGCCGATCGCATCTTGAAGGGCATCAAGAATCGCGTGGAGGCGATGAAGTCGATCAACGACATCAACGGCTACTTCGCCTCCGACCTGATGGTGGACAAGGTGCGCGACATCGTGCGCCAGCTCACGGAGCTGGAGGACACGGTGAAGTCCGGCGACATCCAGAGCCGCCTGAAGACCATCCGCGAGGACGCCGTCCGCCAGCTCAAGGACAAGCAAGATCTCTACGTCGATGGGAAGAACATCATCCAGTTCGGCAAGCACAAGTTCAACGTCAACACGCAGCCGCTGGAACTCACCGTCGTGCAACGGGACGACGCGATGTTCTATCATCTCACGGGCACGAATTTCTTCGAGAAGGTGACGGATCCGGAATTCCTCGGCACCCGCGATGCGTGGGAGCAGGAGATCGTTTCAGAAAGCCCCACGGTCTATCGCGGTGAATACCTCGCGTATGAATTTTTGAAAGCGCTCGCAGCCAATGCGAATGGCCTGAGCGTGGATGCCTTCCTCAAGCTGAACGCCGAGGAGCAGCTTGCCCAGGTGCAGCAGTTCATGGCCCCGCGCTATGCGGAGGGCTACGTGAAGGGCATCCATGATGCGGATGGTGTCTTGCTCCTGCGTGAACTGGCCCGCATGCACGCGAGCATCGGCCTGCTGCGCTATCACACGCATTCCCGCGCTTGCGCCACGGTGTTTTGGCGCGATCAGGCAGCGAAGAATCCGTTCCTCGCGGCGAAGCTCGAGGGCTTCCGCCTGCGGAATCAGCTTTTCCCCGGTCGCGAGAAGCCAGATACGTATATCGCGGAACTGCAATCGCTCATCCGCCAGTTCAACGAAACCTCTGGATTGTTCCCCGTGGAACAGGCGCAGGAGGCGGGCGAATATCTTTTCCACGATCTCACCACGCACGAGCATTTCGTGACGAGCATCGAGGCGTCCACGATCCATCAGGGCTTCCAGGTGTTCCTGCGGCAGAAGCATGCGTTCACGAAGTTCGAGAACGCGGTGAAGTCCGTGAGCGAGGACACGCGCAGTGCGTTCCAGCTCGTGCGCGAGTGGGTGGATGGCTTCCTGAGCGTGGCCGAGCCGAAACCGAACGCCGAGTATCGTGATGAAGCGGCCTCGCTCATCTTGCGCGGGAATTTCGAGCATCGCTCGGTCATCGATGTGTCCGTGAACGCGCACATCCCTAAGTTGTCGGGCGCACATGCGGTGATCACGCCGGAGGGTTACGCGCTGAATTACAACGCGTTCATGGCGAAGCTGCAGGCGCACGAACGCGTGACGGTGCCGCGCTTCCAGCATTTCCACGCGTTGAAGGCGAAGCTGGTCGAGGCGAAGCGCGAGGACATGCGGCTCGAGGAATTTCAGCCGAAGGTGCTCACGTCCTTCGTGCGGAACAAGCTCATCGATTCCGTCTATCTGCCGCTCATCGGTGACAATCTCGCCAAGCAGATGGGTGTGGCGGGGGCGAACACGCGCACGGACCGCATGGGCATGCTGTTGCTCATCTCGCCGCCCGGTTACGGCAAGACGACCTTGATGGAATACATCGCGAGCCGCCTGGGCATCGTGTTCATGAAGATCAACGGCCCGGCCATCGGCCACGCCGTGACGTCCATCGATCCCGCCGAAGCGAAGAACGCGAGTGCGCGTGAGGAACTGGAGAAACTGAACCTCGCGCTGGAGATGGGCGATAACGTGATGCTGTATCTGGACGACATCCAGCACTGCAATCCGGAGTTGCTCCAGAAATTCATCTCGTTGTGCGACGGTCAGCGGCGCATCGAGGGTGTGTATCAGGGGAAGGCGAAGACTTACGATCTGCGCGGCAAACGCGTGGCCGTCGTCATGGCGGGCAATCCGTACACGGAGAGCGGCGACAAATTCAAGATCCCGGACATGCTCGCGAACCGTGCGGACACGTACAACCTCGGCGATATCATCGGCGGCAGTGAGGACGCGTTCAAGCTGAGCTACATCGAGAATGCACTCACCTCGAACCGCGTGCTGAACCAGCTCGCGAGCCGCAGCCAGAAGGATGTTTACGCCATCGCGAAGATCGCGGAGACGGATTCGCGCGAGGGCGTGACCTTCGAGGGGAATTACTCCGTGGAGGAGATCAACGAGATGGTGAACGTGACGCGGAAGCTCATCCGCATCCGGGACATCGTGCTGCGCGTGAATGTGGAATACATCGCGTCTGCCGCGCAGGCCGAGGCGTTCCGCACCGAGCCGCCCTTCAAGCTGCAAGGCTCCTATCGTAACATGAACCGGCTGGCCGAGAAGGTCCTGCCCATCATGAACGACGGCGAGATATGGACGCTCATCCAGGACCATTACCGGAACGAGGCGCAGACGCTCACCACGGGTGCGGAAGCAAACCTGCTGAAGTTCGCGGAGATCCAGAAAGTCATCACGCCGGAACAACTGGCGCGCTGGGACGAGATCAAGCGCACGTTCAAGCGCAACCAACTTTTCCACGGCACCAGCGAGAGCGATCCGGTGAGCCGCGTGGTGGTGCAACTCTCGACCTTCACGGAAGGCCTGGAATCCATCAAACGCGTGCTGGCCGAAGGCATCGAGGCGCAGAAACACACGAAGCCAAGCAACGACACGGAGAAGCTGGTGAGCAGCATCGTCGCGCAACTGAACGCGTTCGGGCAAAACCTGGAAGGCATCAAGGGCGTGCTGGCCGAGGGCGTGAAGGCAGCCGAATCCGGGAAAGTCGCGAAGACCTCACCCGTGCTGGAGCAGGTGTCCAAGCAAGTGAACCAGTTCAACGACACGCTGGCGGCCATCCAAGGCGCAATCGCAGAGCATCTGAAACATCAGCGTGAGATGACCACATTCCGGCTCATCGACCCGAGCCAGCCATCAGACATCCAGATGACCAGCATCTCCAGCGAGACCTTGAAGAAGATCTGGGAGATCATCGAGGCGGAGAAGAAGTGGCGGGAAGGCGGTAACAAGCCGAGCGGGGAAGTGCCGCCGAAGCTGCCCGATGCGTGATTAGTGGACCGCGACTGTGTCCGATAGGACCAGTCGCAGCGGATCCGGTAAGGAGGTGCGCGTCTGAATTTTCCTGCGGGTTCCGTTTTCCACGTGCAGCGACTGGTTCGGACGGGACGGAACCCCGACCTTCGGCACAGGGCAGGCCGCGCTCCACCGTGATGAAGCGCACCTTCAATGCTAGGTGGTTCGGTGAGATTTTGTGGGCCTTTGGTCCATGATCCAAAACTTATCACCGACTCACGCCACCACCGCTTCCGTGATGCTCATGAATTCCCATAGTTGCCGCGCATTCTGGATCACGCTCTCCGGCGGCGCTTGTTGCGCGTAGGCCAGCCGCGTGTAGAACCACGCCACTTGCCGCGCATCCTCGCTGAGCATGGGCTCCTTCACCGCGAGGCGATTGGCAAATTCATACGGCGTCTCCCCATGCGCGCGCGGGTGCTTGTGCTCACCTGCCCAGCATTGCAACGCCTCAAACGTGTAAGCCACCAGATCCTCGGTGGACATGGCGTTGGCCTGGCCGGTGTTGAAGGGATTGCTGTATTCCGCAAAGCGCCGCTTCGGGGGGCCTTCCTTCTTCGGGGTCAAGGCTTCCGGACGCGGCGGACGCTTCAAGGCTTCCCACAGATCGCGGAAGAATTTGCAGATGGCCTGCCAAAGCGCGACCAATGTCTGCTTGATGATCTTGCGATAACGCCAGAGCAGATAGAGCAAAGTGAGCGTGAGCAAGCCGTAGATGATCCACTTCACCCAATTAGTTTTCTGTTCCTCGGGCGTCAGTGTGGGTTGCTCGGTGGGGTTTTCCGGTCGTTGGCCTTCGCCATCTTTTTTGCCTTCGTTGGAGACTTCACCCTGCTTGGTATTCTGTTGCTCCTGCTTTTCATTGGATTCAGATTTCTGCTTCCCTTTTCCTTCACCTTTTTCCTGACCCTCGCCGGTCTTGCTCTTGCTGTCGCCTTTCTGTTCGCCGCCACTGCCTTGCTTCTGTTCCTCGCCTTTCGGTTCCCCTTCGCCTTCACCCTTGCGTTTACCTTCCCCTTCCGCCGCTTCACCGCCGAGCATGGCATATTTCGAAGCCTTCTGTATCAGGTTCGTGCTCGCCATGTTCACCAGGTCCGGCAACGTGTAGCGTGAGTTGGGCCGGGGCAGTAACAGGCAGGCACCCATCACCAGCGCGGCCAGCACCACGCCATAGACCATCCAGGAACCCGTGATGATGACCGGCATCTCCAGCCGCCGCTGGCGCAGGTAACGACGCAAACCAAGGAAGCTCGTGAGCAACAGCAAGGTCAGCGAGGCCGCCACATAAACCGCCAGCAAGGTGAAACCGAAACGCCGGTCCGGACTGTCCTCCGAGCCGAACTTCAACTGGCCGATACCGAACAAGGGCAGCGCCAGCAGCGAGAACAGCATGATCCAGATGCCCGGTGCGTGCGGCTGGCCTTTGCGATTCGCCTGACTGCCGAAGAGATGCTGCCACCAGAGCTTACGTTTACGCCGTAGTTGATGCTTCTTCGTCTCGGCCTCGGCTTCCTTCGCCGCTTCACCGCCGAGCCCGGAGGCCTCGAGCAATCCTTGGCCGGAGGAATCCTCGTCATCATCGATGAGCGTGCAATCCCACGTGAGCTGGCTGGTGCACCACCAGATGAAACAGAGGATTGCGAGCAAGATGAACAGCGGCACGCCGATGCCGAGGAACCGCCAAAAGAACACCGCGATGGCGCTGCCCAGCAGCAGTCCATACATGGCCGAGCGCTCAGTGCCGTACTGGATGCCGATGCGCGACGTGAGCACTGAGGCGAGCACGAACCAGCACAAAGCCCAGTTCACGCGCGAGGCATAGCGGCCGGTGTAGCCGATCTTCGCGAGGAAGAGCGCGAGGCTGCCCGCCATGATCATGATGACCAGCGGGCAGACCAGAATGGCCAGATGGTCCACAATGGTCTTCTGCGGTGGTGGTTGATACTGGCTCATCGCCACACCTCGCTCGCGCACAAGGACGACAATCCGGCCTCGTCAAAGATCCAGCGGAACTCGACGCCTTCCGCCAGCAACCGGCCCGCCCACGTCGGCGGCTTGGCCCAGTCACGGTAATCTTCATCACCAAACGTGATCATCACGGCCAGCACCTTGAAGCCGCTCCGTTGCAAGGTGCCCAGCGCGAACGCCGTCTCCTCCGTGATCTGCGGCACTACCACGATGACTGTGGTATCGCGGGACAGGCGCGATTCCACCTCATCCACCAGTTGCGACAGCGTCAGGCCGTCGTTCAATTCCACCCGCGCAAGTGTTTCGCGCAAGTGATTGAAATGCTCATCCCCTGTGTTCGCCTCGAGGATCACCGGGCGCAGACGGTCCTTAAGCTGGGGCGGTGCCACGACCTTCTGCGCGGCATCGCGCGTGGTGAATTCAAACCGCCAGCCTTCCGTGGCCACGCGTTCGGCGGCATCACGGGCATTTGTGGCGAAGGCGAACTGCTCGCCCAATTCATAAAGCGCGTTCGCGATGGAGACGATGGTCGTGACGGCCAGTTCTGCGCGGTATTCGCCGCCGGGCACGTTGTAATTGTCCCGCTGAAAATCCAGCACCAGTGTGGCTCCGGCGATGCACGAAGGCTCGAAGGTCTTGCACTGCAGCGTGCCGGTGCGGGCGGTAGCACGCCAGTGGATGCGATTGAACGCGTCTCCTTCCACATACTGGCGCACGCCTGAGATGCGCGCGGTGTCCTCGAAAAGCCGGTGCGTGAGCTTGATCTCGCCCAAGGGCCGGGGCGAGGCGATGTCATATCCCTCCAGCGGCACCACATGCGGGAGCACCGTGACGTAATGCGGCAAGGTCAGCACGCGATAGCGGCGATGCAGGCCGAAGAGATCGCCGCTCTCCACCAGCAAGGGGCCGACCTGATAATAGCCCCGGCGCAGGAACGTCACTTCATAGGAGACGACTTTCTCGCCGTGCGAAGGGATGCGCACCAGTTGCATGCGGGAACCTTCAAACTTCAATTGAGCCGGGCTGGCAGTGAGCGCTTCTGTGGGCAAGGAATCCTCGATGAGCGCCCACGGTACCGCGAGCGGGCTGCTGTTGCTGAGCGTCACTTCCACCGGCAATGTGCCGCCGACTTCGAGACGGGTCTCGGAGCAGTGGCGTTTCGCGGAGAGACTCTCGATCCAGGTGCGCGCCAGCACGCGGCTGATGAGCAGCACGCCCAGCAGCACATACATGGCATAGACCAGCAGCTCGAGCCGCAAGACCAGCCCGGCCACCAGCAACACCAGCGCTCCGAAGATCGATTTCATCGTTTCATCGTCTCGGGCAGGAGTGGCACGGGCACCCGGCGCAGCACTTCTTCGATCACGCCCGCCGCTGTCACTTTGCGCAGACGGCTTTCCGGTTTCAGGATCAGGCGGTGCGCCAGCACAGCCGGGGCGATCTGCTTCACGTAATCCGGCAGGATGTAATCATCCCCCTGGATGGCGGCCATGGACTGGGCGGCGCGGAAGAGCGCGAGTGTGGCGCGCGGACTGCCACCGAGCCGCACGGCATCGTGTTCGCGGGTGCCGCGAACGATCTGGAGGATGTAATCCCGCACCTTTTGGTCCGCCTGCACTTCGCGCACGGCTTGCTGGCACGCCACGATCTGTTCCGCGCTCACCACCGCGCCGAGGGAATCGATCGGGTGCGCGGTGCGCAGGCGGTCGATCATGCGGCCTTCCTCTTCCATGCTGGGATAACCGAGGCTGAGCCGGACCAGGAAACGGTCCAGTTGCGCCTCGGGCAGCGGGAAGGTGCCTTCGTGATCCACCGGGTTCTGCGTGGCGATGAGGAAGAAAGGGCGCTTCAACTGATAATTCGTGCCGTCCACCGTGATGCTTCGTTCCGCCATCGCTTCGAGCAAGGCAGATTGCGCGCGTGGCGTGGCGCGGTTGATCTCATCCGCCAGAGCGATCTGGGCGAAGAGTGGTCCGGGGCGGAACTCGAACTCCGTGGTCTTGGGATTGAAGATGGAGGCACCTGTGATGTCGCCGGGCAGGAGATCCGGCGTGCATTGGAGGCGCTTGAAATTGCAGCCGATGCTTTGCGCCAGCGCGCGCGCCAGCATGGTCTTCGCCACGCCGGGAACGTCTTCCAGCAACACGTGGCCATCGGCGAAGAGGGCCATGAGCGTGAGCGTGACCTCCTGCCGCTTGCCCACGATGACCCGCTCCACGTTGTCGATGATGTTCATGGCCGTGTGGCTCACGCGCATCAATTCCTCATTGCCCACGCGGGCCTGGCGGCCTTGCGGCGGCACGTGGATGGAGGAACCTTCCGGCAGGACCAGTGTGGTCGGCCCGCCACAGGACGGGCACTCGACCCGTTGGCCGGCCATTTCGATGGGGAACTCGATGTGTTGCGCGCAGTGGCTGCAAGTGCTGACAGGCATGGTCGTGGTCTCGGTTGCGAACGTTACGTTAGTCTCAGATATCCGGGCACATAGTGGCCCTGCCGGATTAGACCGGGCTGAGGGCGGCTCGTTCTGTGGACGCCGGGAGCATAGCGGGCGGCGCGCGGCTTGCACGCGGAAATGCACCTTGGGTCCGTTGATAGTGTTACTTTCAACATGCGGGCAGAATCGCACATGCTCAGCGGCCCTCGTTAGTCTTAATCTCGCTATTCTCTGCTATTCTCGGACTTTTTTTGAAGTCTGCCCGCCATTGACCCTCCTGCCGGACCGGCGTATCAATGCCGCATGAAGCGCCCACTACTGCTGTTCGCCTTGGCCGTGTCGTTGTCGGCCGGGATCACCACGTATCTGACCGCGGCGGACAAACCTGCCGCCAAGCCGGACAAAGACGGCTGGCTCCAGCTCTTCGACGGCAAGACGCTCGATGGCTGGGAGAAGAAGGGCGGCACGGCGGACTATGTGGTGAAGGATGGCGTGATGGTCGGCACCACCGTGGAAGGCAGCCCGAACACCTTCCTCACCAAGGGGCCGTTCAGCGATTTCATCCTCGAGTTCGAGGTGCTGTGCGATCTCAAGCTGAACTCCGGCGTGCAGATCCGCAGCCAGGTGTATGAGGCGGACACCCCGCAACCGTCAAACCCCAAGCGCATCCGCAAAAAGGGCGAAGTCTTCGGTTACCAGTGCGAGATCACCACGCAGGACAAGGGCGTCTCCGGCAACTTCTGGGATGAGGGCCGCCATACGAAATGGTGGGATGATTTTGCGAACAAACCTGCCGCACAAAAGGCCTTCAAGGACGGCGAGTGGAACAAGTATCGCATCGTGGCCCAAGGCGACCGCATCCGCTCCTGGGTGAATGGTGTGCCGTGTGCCGACTTCCGCGATGGCACAGACAAGACGGGCTTCATCGGCTTCCAGGTACACAGCATCAAGAAGGGCGAAGGCCCGTTCCAGGTCCGCTGGAAGAACATCCGTCTGAAAGAATTGAAGGCCGGGGAGAAGGTGGCGGAGTGAGCGTGCTCAAGACCGGTCAAGCCATCGACCAGCTTTGTCTCCAGTGCGGCCTGTGCTGCAATGGGGTGCTCTTTCGCGATGTGGAGCTGCAACCCGGCGATGATGCCGGCAAGCTGAAGGCTTTAGGCATGCCGGTCCGTTCAAAAGCTCAAAGTTCGAAGCGCAATGTTCAAACCGGCAAATTCAACCAACCCTGCACCGCCTTGGGGGCAGATTGCCGCTGCCGCATCTATGCGGACCGGCCTTCACGCTGCCGCCAGTTCGAGTGTGCGCTGCTGCTGGAGGTCATCGCGGGAGGGACGGAGGTGGAACCGGCGCTGAAGCTTATCCGCTCCACGCGACGCAAGGCGGATAAGGTGCTCAAGCTCATGCGGGATATCGGCGACACGAACGAGGCGGTGTCGCTCAGCGTGCGCTTCCGCAAACTGCGTCAGCGTTTCGAGGCCGGAGACATCGATGAATGGCTCGCCCAGCAGAGCGAGGAGGAACTGTTCGATCTTTACGGCCAGCTCACCCTGGCCGTGCATGACCTGAACAGCGTGCTCGCCGAGAAGTTCTACCCGCAATGAGTTTTGGAGCGCCGACGCGCGCCCCGTGCCCATAGGTCGGGGTCTCGTCGGCAGCAACACCCTTGAGCAATGCTGGTAGGGCTGGCTGTCCTCAGCCGGCCGCCGTCGGAGCACCTGTTCTTTCAAATGACACCAAGTCTGATTGACGCCCAGCAACCCGACACCATTCCTACTCCGGCCAGATGCCTAGCTTCACCAGACTGCGCGTCGCATTGCCCGCCCAATCCTTGTTCGCCGCCGGGCTCGCGGGACTGGGATGCAAAATCCGCCCGACCTTCACCGGATGCTGCTCGGCCACAGTCAGCGCCCGCTCCTCCGCGAAGCCGCCGATGCCGATGAGCCATTCCGGCTGCAGGATATCGACCAGGCGACCGAGATGCGCATCGCACGCGGCGTAGAGCGGAGTCGTCTCGGTGGTGGGGAGCTTGTCCGGCGTGAGATTGCGTGAGCCGCCTTCGAGGAAGGCGAGCGGGCAATAGTTCGCCACGAAATGATCGGCAAAAAATTTATCCGCCGTACCGAAGCGTTGCGCGAACAAACCCCACAGCCGACGTCCGCTCACCTCCGAGCGCGGACAAGCAAACCCCTCGATGGGCCGCTTGGGGCTTTCATGCTTGGGCTTGCTGACCGGCTCATTGATGCCCATCCAATCACGCGCGGCGGCGATCTCGCCGAATGGAATCCCGATCTGCGCCATGCCGAAGGGGCCGGGATTCATGCCGAGCAAGATGACGCGCTTCTTCGTGGCCCCGAAGCGCTTCAGATACGTGGTATGCGGTCCCCACGCGTAATCGAGCGGGTTATAGACGTGCGAGACGGGTTCTGCGAAGGACAGGCGATTGACCGCATCGCGCAAATCTGCGGCGGCAGCGATGAGGGCGTCTGATGTTTTGGTATTGGCCATGGGCAAAAACGAGTGCGCGCAAAGCGTGGGGATTTGGGTGCAGTGGCGCAAGCAGGAGTTTCAGATGGAGCGCGGCATTCATGCCGCCTAAATGTTCGCCCAATAGCCGGTGTTGGCTGATTTCAAAGCCTTGGAGTTATTGAACATTTAGGCGGGCTAAAGCCCGCGCTCCTTCAGGCAATCTTGCGTTCGACACGTTTTTCAGGGGCGAGGATTATGCGCTCGAATGTTTACAGGTCAGGAGTAAATTCAGTCAGCCTTGAAGAAATCCCAGAAAGTATCGCTGACGTTGCTGGCCGTATTTGCGCTGGTCGTGATCGGCTTCCTGGTGATGCAACCCAAGGAGCCGTCCTATCAGGGGCGTCGATTGACCGAGTGGATGGCTGACCTGAAGAAGGGCCGGGTCTCAAGCAATACCCAGGCCGAGGAGGCGATCCGGCAAATGAAAACCGCCGCCTTGCCCTTCCTGGAGGCGGGCCTGTCCCGCAGCCTGAATCCTATGCCCCGTTCCCCGTTTTCAGAACGATACCAGAATCTCATGCAGAAGACCTATCTGCGTGATCGGGCGGTGGAACAGGAGCGCTGGGAGAGAAGCTTTCTCGCCTTGGAAATCCTCGGGTCCGACGCCGTACCGGTCTTGGAGCGGTTGATGGACAATTCCGAGACTTCCATCGAAGCGGCGGAGATCTTGGGTAAATTGGACGCGATTGAGATATTGGAAAAGGGAGTCGATCGAGCGAGAGATTTTGGGTCCCGATTGGGCGCGGTCAACGGGCTGGGCCATGTTTCGCAGCGGAAGGACCAGGCTGGGCCGCTGCTACTTGCCCTGACCCACGATCCCGACCCGCGCATCGTGGGTGCGGCGGCGCGGGGATTGGCGACTCTGGCTTATAAACCCGAGGAGTCGGTTCCGAGGCTTCGGGAATTGCTGCAGTCAAAGGATCGCAGCATCCGGTGGGGCATGGTTTACGCCTTGAGGAACTTCGGCCCCGCTGCCGCCAGTGCCATCCCCGACTTGCAGAAAATGGATACGGCCGGAAATGCCGATCTGGCGAACGAACGCGACAAAACTGTTCGCGCGATCACCCCCAAGTGAAAGCATCTTGAAGAAAACTCACAAAGTGTCGCTGGTGCTGCTCGGCGTCATCGTTTTGGCGTTGGCGGGGTTCAAGGCGATGCAGCCGAAGGAGCCGGAGTATCAGGGGCGGAGGTTGAGTGAGTGGATTGCGGATTTGAATAAGCAGCCACCGAGGAGCACTGAAGCAGAGATAGCCATACGGCAGATGAAGAAGGAGGCTCTGCCATTGATTGAAAGGCGGCTTACTCCAACAGAGCACAATCCCTCCAAGTTCGAAACCTTCCTCTACCATTTGCAAGTGAAGATGGGATTATACGAACAAGAAACAATTTACGGATGGGAAGACAGTTTTAGAGCCTTGGAGATTTTGGGTGACGATTCTCTGCCGGTGCTGGAACAGTTGCTAGAACACCCTCATATTGGCGGCAGGGCTGCGGACGCTCTGGCTAGATTGGAAGCGGTTCAAGCTTTAGAACTAGGAGCTGCCATAAACCAAAATCCTTACTGCAGATGGCACTCCGTTCAGGCATTGAGCGGAGTTTCTCGACGCAAAGAAGAGGCGACAGCCGTTCTCCTGCGTCTTACCTACGACGCAGAAACTGGAATCGTCGCCGCAGCGATTTCAGGATTGGGTTTGCTGGGGGAAAACTCAGAAACCGTAGTGCCCAGATTATGCGAAATGGTTGAAAATGCTGATGAACGCATCAAGCCTGAGATTGTTTTTGCATTGGAACGATTTGGAACGAATGCGACACAGGCCATCCCTTCACTCCTAAAGATTAAAGAATCCGGAGATGCCGATCTCCGTAAATTGGCGCAAAGAGCTTTGGACCACATTGAGTCCGAACAGAGTCCATGATTTGCCCTTAATGCCCCCCTGTTCACTTCTTTAAATCCCGATACGCCCCGAAATCATGGAAGAAATGTTTCTTCGCGAACTTGTACGCCCAGCTTTTCTCAGGCACTTCGGTGCCGGGGCGGTATTGCGAAGGGCGCGGTTGCATGGCGGTGAGTTCGGCCAGTGACGTTTGGCGCGCGGTGCCGTCGGGGGCTTTGTGCTTCTGCACGAAATCTTTCAGCAAATCGGGGCGTTCCAGCACGATGCATCCCCGCGTGGTCTGGGAGGCGAGCTGGCGGAAATCGCGCAGATACTCGGACTGCACGAAGACGTCTTTGATGTTCCGTTTGTCGCGGATGTTCTCTTTCGCGAACTGGATGATCGGGCACGGCTCGATCGCCCCCCACGGGCTGATGTGGTGGCTGATGCCCGTGGCCGCCGGGCAGAGCGCCTGGCCATCGTATTGATAGTAGGCGTCCACCAGCACGATGGGCTTCTTCACGCGCATCTCGACGACGAACTTGCGGATCTCCACCTGCTGCTCCGGCGTGAGACAGAGTTGCGTGTTCGGATTCGGTCCCACGGGGCGATACGTGTGATACCACGCATACATCACACCCATCTCGATGAGCCGGTCGAGCCACTCCTCACGGAGCAGGTCCTTGAAATTCGTCTGGCACAAGCTCGTGGAGACACCCGTCATCAGCTTGTTATCGAGGCACCGTTGCAAGCCTGCCATGGAACGGGTGAAGACGTGGTCTTTGCCGCGCCGTTCATCGCTGATGATCTCGTTGCCTTCGATGCTCACGAGCGGGGTCACATTCCCCATCTGCCGCATCTGCTTGGCGAGTTCATCCGTGATGAGTTGGCCGTTCGTGAAGATCTGGAAGTAACAGTCCTTGTGCTCGGCGAGGATATCGAGCAGGCCCTTATACATGAAGGGTTCGCCACCGAGGATGCCGAAGAAGCTATTGCCCGCCGCGCTCGCCTCGCGGATAAGGCGGTGGAGGTCTTCCGCGGGAATCTTCTCCTGCTTCGCGGCGACGTCCACCCAGCAGCCCTGGCAACGGAGATTGCAGCTATTTAGCACGGAAACGTAGAGGAAAGGCGGGAAGTATTCACCGCGTTTCATCCGTTCCTTGAAGAGCTGCACGGAGCGCATGCCGCGCCAGCCGAAATTGTAGGCCAGCTTCATCAGCAGCCGTTTATCGGTCTCAACGATCAGTCGTTTGGCAAAGCGCAGATACATGCAATGCCGTCACTATACTGCACAGCGGTGGAATGCCAAGGGGCATTGGGAAGGGTCGAGGTGAGAAGTGCGAAGGACAAAAAGTCGGGCAAACATTTCAAAGTGGTAGGGCCCGTCTGTCCTCAGCGGGCCGTGGTACGGTAGCAATGGCAGCCATCGAATAGAAAAACTCACCCGCCAAACATCATAGCATCTGTCGCTTACGATAGCTGTTGGCTTCGGCG
>JAEYXS010000119.1 GCA_023431185.1 Verrucomicrobiota bacterium | reverse complement strand
CGCACGTACGGGGTCCGGCAACAACACGCTTTCAATCTTCGCCCATTGCTCATCGGTCAAATCCATCCCCGAGCTTGTACGTTATCGTTAAAAGTACAAGCCCTCATTTATGAGATGGCTTCTAGGCTTATTGGTGGGAAATTATTTTCTCGCTGTGCTTTGGTGGAACCTTTGGATGAGCTACAGCTTTCCGGGTGCAACAGGACTTTTCGGACGCCTTTTCGGCTTGGACGGTGAAGCTTCCTACGATGCCCGGATGTTTGAAATGTGGGGCTGGCTTCTCTGGTTGACGACTATTCTCTTTGGCTTGAAAAGCCGACTCCGGCGAGCAACTGATAGTGTTTCCTTACAGGCGTGACGGCCGTTGCCAAATTTTAACAGCCTTTTGCCCATTTCCGATTGGCATTCTGGGGCCGTCAGCGATAGGTTGCACGAAGTGTTCGACGATGCTGCCAGATTGACCGGTGAGGCCGCCGAGGTTTTGGGCGATCCGAATCCGTTGCTCGAGCAGGTGAGCACACCGGAAGGATTTCTCGCCTTGGGCCGCGCTGCCTCTGCGTGGCATCTGCCAAAGGTGCAGGATGCCGCCACTTTGCGCATCTTCCTCAGCCATTACCGTCAGCACGTGCTGGAAGCCATCGAGCTGCCCGCCATTTTACAGGCACACCAATTTGCGCAGCAAGGCTTCGCGCGCGACCTCATCACGCTCGACCAGCAATTGGAGACGATCTTCACCGAGAAAGACCTCGCCTCCGCCAGCCAACGCGTCGGCCGCAGCAAGCTGAAACGCCTGCGTCCCCTGCGCGACCAGCGGGTAATCATGCGCTATCTGCAAGCCGTGGAAGAAAACAAAGCTCACGGCTGGCATGTGCTCGTGTATGGATTGGCACTCCAACAATTCTCGCTGCCGCTGCGTCAGGGCCTCATCAGTTACGCGCGGCAAAGCCTGGCCGGCTTCGTCCACTCCGCCAGCAAATCCCTGCCCATCACGGAAGACGATTGCCGTGGGATTTTCGCGGAAGCGGTGGAAGGCTTGGAAGAACGGCTGAATGCGATGATCAATGCGCGGCAGCCGAAGCTGCTCGCCGTTGGTTAGAGATCGCCCACCTCAAGGCCGCCAGTTCCGCAGCATCTGATCATACGGCGGTGGCGAGTATTCTCTGTCATTGATGAAACCCGCACCCGCGCCGCCACCTGCATTCGTCACCTTCGTTTTGATTCCCTGACCGATGCCTAATCGCGAAATCTTCAGGTTCACAATCTTGTCCTCGAGACGAAGGGCGACCGCTGAATCATAAACCGCGCAATCATTGATGGTGACCAGGGCACCTCCATATTCGCCACTGCCGCCGCGCAGGCGCAGGCAGATCTCATTGTCCCGGAACAGGCACCGCTCGACTTTCACCTCGACATGATTTTTCAGATTCAACGCGGCGAGATTGTCGATCTGGCCGGGTTGGTTCCAGCCATAGAACACACAGTTGCGCAAGGTGATCCGGCTCCGGGGATTCTTGGTGGATTGTTTCGTATCCAGCGCATTCTCACCGGGTCGTTCGCCTTTCTTGAAACCCGCGGCATCAGCGGGCAATGGCCCATTCCAGAACGTGCAATTCTCGATCAAGACGTTGTCCCAAGTACCGCGACCGGGATCGAACTGCACGGAATCACCAGAGACGTAGTAGATCTCGCAATTCCGGATGACCAAGTTCTGCGGGCGTCCGGTGATGCCATGCGCATCCTGCTGATCCTTGAAGGTGCCGTTGAGCAGATGATGGATCTTGCAGGATTCAATGACCACATTAGTCGCATAGACCGTGATGCCGTTGTGGCGGCCGTTGAAGATCTCACAGTTGCGGAGGGTGACGTTGTCAGCCGTGATCTTCACCAGAGTACTGGCCGCCCACTTGCCATCCACCTGGAAGTTCTCGTAAACGCCCGGCTTGTCGATCACCAGCCGGTCCACTTTCTTCGGGCTGGCCTTGCACCCGACTTCACCCCGGATGCCGACAGCCGGATCGGCTCCGATGGCGTTATCGACGGACACAATTGCCATGAAGCCAAACAAAACGGGCGATAACCAGCGGATGGACATGCCGGAGTTTTTGCACGGCGGTGAGGAAATACAAGGAGAAGGAAAGGAGGCACTTCTGCCCAAGCGCTGTTACGTGTCACGGATTACGTATTATAGGCAATTTCTGTGGTTTGATTTTTCCCGCCCGGTCCTTACACTCCTGCGCATGACCCGTTTCACTTTTCTTAAGTCGTTGGCTTTATCGGCGGCTGCCGTTTTGTCGCTGGCCTCCGTGCAAACCGCTTCCGCGCAAGCCGGTCGCACCTACACCTTCGGCATGATTGCGAAGTCGCAGGGCAATCCCTTCTTTGAAGCAGCCCGCGCCGGGGCAAATGATGCGGCGAAGGAACTTGCCGCCAAGCACGGCATCAAGATCAAGATCGACTGGCGCACACCGAACGAAGAGGACGCGCAGAAGCAGGCCGAATACATCGAGCAGCTCGTGCTGAATGGTGCGGACGGCATCATCATCAGTTGCTCGGACGCCATCAAACTCACGGACGCCATCAACAAGGCCGTGAAGAACGGCGTGCCCGTGCTCACCTTCTCCGGGGATGCGCCGAACAGCCAGCGCTTCGTCTCCGTGGGCATCGATGATTTCGAATGCGGCAAGGCCACCTTCGAGGCGCTCGCCAAATTATTGAACGGCAAAGGCGTCGTCGCCGCCATCGACGGCAATCCGAACGCCGCGAATTTGCAGCAACGCGCCGCCGGTTTCCGCGCGGGTGCGAAGGCTTATCCCGGCATCCGCATCGTGGACATCTTCTACCATAAGGAAACGCCGCAGGATGCCGTGGCTCGCATCGAGCAGGTCATGCAGGCGAATCCGGACATCACCGGTTGGGGCTTCCTCGGCGGATGGCCGCTCTTCACGGATAACGCCCTGAAATGGCCCGCAGGCACGGTGAAGTGCGTGTCTGTTGATGCACTGCCCCAACAACTCGGCTACGTGCGCAGCGGCCATGTGCAATTGCTCCTCGGCCAGGATGTCTATAACTACGGCTGGCGTTCCGTGGAACATCTCGTGAACAAACTCCACCTGAAGAAGAATCCGGCGAAAGCCATCGACAACACGCAGCTCATGGAAGTGAAGAAGGAGAACGTGGAACAGATCGCCAAGCAGTGGGAGAAGTGGCTTCCGAAGTAAGCCGGGCCGGTGGCACCTGCGGGCCCATGATATAACCGTCGGGCTTTTCAGCAGCGACGTTGCTTGCGACGCAGCCAGATCGCCGCGCCGCCCAGTCCCGCAAGCAACATAGTACCCGGTTCAGGCACCATGGCGTATTGAATGGTCAGAATGGCGGCATCGGGTCCTTCACTGGCACCAAAGCGGCGGGAAGTGAAGTCCACTGATTCATCCGCCAGTTTCAGCATCCAACCATAGTTTTGGCCGGGATTATCCAGCCAGTATTGCACATCAGAAACCAGCGCCGAAGTGGAGTCGAAGATGTAGGGCGAGTTCCCCACATCATAAACGATCTGACTGACGCTGGCCTGCGCGACAAAGTCCACGCCCGCTTCGCCACCCGGTTGCGACCAAGGCAGGCTCATACCATGAAAACGGCTGTTCCACGTCGCTTCCCCCATAGTCGCGGGCAGGCCGAGACCGACCTGGGTGGAGGGATTCTTGTCACCCTCGCCCCAAGAGACATTCATGCGATGCAGGCCAAACATGCCCGGGGCATAACCGTCCACCGGCTGGCCTAAGACCTCGAATTTCACGGAAACTGACTGGATAGTGGCTCCGGCGGGCACGATCGAGAGCGGATCGAACAGGATGAGGCCGCGGTTCTTGGTGAAATTCTGAGTGGTTCCGGCGTTGAAGAATGATTTGCCGCCCAGGTTGTTGTCCGGACTCACCGCGATGAGCGTGGTATCGGCGGTGGGCGTCAGTTGCACCGTCTCCGCCCGTGCCGCACCAATGCCCCAAGCCAAGGAGAGCGCGCCCAAGGTTGCTGTAAATGCTTTTCTCACGTCCTGCTCCTGTTGTTGTGCCGGGCTGCGGCAGAAAAGCCAAGCGCACACGCTGGCTGTAACTTCCGAGGCTGCTTCGGCGTCTGGCATCCTTGAACACCATGAAAACTCTGACCCGATTCCTGACCCTGGCCGGCACGCTGGCCCTGACCCAACTTCACGCGGCCGATCCCAAAACGCTCATGACCGAGCGCGGCAAACTGCTCATGAGTGAAGATTTCACCAAACAGGTGGAAGCGGCTCCGGCCGTGAAGAAAGGCGAAGTGTGGACCAAGGGCTGGCGTTTGCGCCCCGGTAAATGGGAGTTCGCGGACGGGGCGATGAAGGGCACCGAATTGAAAGAGGACAAGCATGGCGCGGTAGCCCGTTTCCCGCTGCAATACAAAGACGTCGTCATCCAGTATGACGTGCGGGTGGATGGTTGCCGGATGACCACCCTGAGCATCAATGACGCGAAAGAACACGTCTGCCGCGTGCTCATCAACAAGGACGGTTTCACCGCGCAAAAGGACGACCACGACCATGAGGGGCCAGATAAAGCCGTGAAGTTCGGCACGCAAAAGGTGGACATCAAGCCCGGTGAATGGAAAACCGTGGTGCTCGAGCTCAAGGGCGATGAGATGGTCGCCCATATCGATGGCAAGGCAGTCGCGGGTGCGAATGAACTGATCGCGACTTCCAAGGCTAATTTCGGGTTCACCGTTTCCGGTGAATCGGCTTCGTTCCGCAACCTGCGCGTGTGGGAGGCGCTGCCGAATGAGGCTTGGGGCAAGACCAAAGCCAAGCTGACGGTGGCGAAGTAAACGTCGAGCGTACAACTTTTCCAAGCGCGGGCATTGCCCGCGCTTTTTTATTTCAGACAACGGGCGCACATCAAACGACCAGGTCCGGTTCACCAGCGATCACGGTATTGTCGATGGTGTTCGTGCCGCCGCTCAGGAGTTTCTCACGGCTGTCGATGTAACCCGGGATGATGCGGTCCAACTGGCCTTGTGTGGCACCCAGATGGTCGCGGATGATGCGGCCCAACACCGATCGGTAATCATACGAGCGCTTCAGATAGCGGCTGCTCACGCCGAACATGCTGCCGGTCTGGCCCGTGACCCAAGGGATGGAATCATTCGGATGGCAACCAAGGATGGCGTTCGTCGCTCCGTCCTTGCCCACGCCGCGCACACCACCACCCGCCACCATCATCAAACCAGCCTCGGCATGGTCTGTGCCGCCGGAGCTGTTTTGGATAGTGGTACGACCGAACTCGGAGAGTGTCACGATGACGAGGTCATCCCACGAACATGTCGCTCCCGGAAGCGGATTCGTGCCGTTCTTGCCGTAGATCTGGAAGAATTTGCGGAGTGCATACATGCTCCAACCAAGGCGGCGCAGCAGGTTCGCATGGGCACCGGTGGAGGCACCCTGGTTGTTGTGCGTGTCCCAGCCGCCGAACTCCGTGCCCGCGATGATGGCGCTGGTACCGTTCAGGATCTGCGCCGCCGCCTTCAAGTTGCGGAAGTAGCCATAGGCTCCGGTGTCCACGGCATACTTGGTGGTATCAGCATTCCGGCCCGCCAAATAGGAACCGCCATTTTTGCGGTTACGCGTGGGGAAAAGATAGTAAGGCACATCGCCATCGGTGTTCTCGTTATCGAGGAAGATGTTTCCGTCGCCGGTATTCGGCGTGCCGTCGGTCTTGGGATCGATGTCTGTGAAATTGAGGCTCGCAAAGATGTTCAGCGTGTTCTCCAGATTTTCATACTGGAGCTGGAGGAAATCGCGGTTCTTCTTGTTCGGGAACAGGCTGTCATTGCTGGTGGCCAGAAACGTATCCGCCTTGGCGTTGCCAGCGGTGGTGTTCGGGATGCCAAAGAGATTATAACGCGTGGGGTCCGTGAGATTCGTCATCGCCGCCGCCGAACCGCGCATGATGAGCGGCAGCGCGGACTGGATGGTGACGCCCGTCAACGGTGAGGTGGCCGTTAACCCGGATTCTAGGAGCGTGCGATAAAAGATGCCGTCCTTGGAGAGATTGTTGTTCGGGCTGCCGTTCTCCCAATAGTTCTGCGAATCGAAATGCGAACGGGATTGCCGTGGATAGCCCACGCGATGGATCATCACCAGGTCGCCCGCGTTGTAGACGGGCGCGAGGAACTTCAGCGACGGATGGACGGCCGCGAAGCCATTGCCGGTGCGGATGGCGTCGGCGTAATCAAACGTGGCCAGACCATTGCCGCTCACCGGAAAATCCATCTGCCCGGTGGTGGCGCTGTAATCGATGGCATCTTTCGGGATAAGGATGTTCGGACGGTTGGTTGTGTTGTAGGCGGAGTCCTGGATGGGGATGAGCGAGTTCAGGGAATCATTCGCGCCGCGCAGCCAGATGAAGAGCACCTTCTTGCCGTTGAGGCCGATGTTGCCTTCAGCCAGCGCCCGCTTCACCACAAAGGGCACGTCGATCAGCGAAGCCAGTGCGGTGCCGAGACCGAGCTTGCCGGCGTGACTGAGAAAAGAACGGCGCGACAGGATCTTAAACTGCTTGTTCATATCACTGCTCCTGGAAACGTTGGAAGGTGAAGAGCATGCCGACGAGGCCGCGCACACGATTGTCGTAGGTGCTGTTCGCCAAGGTGCTCACCGTGAGGCTGGAGAACAGCGAACTGGTGCCGCTGTCCGAGGTGTTCAGAAAGTTGATCGCGGCCGTACGATACGCGGCAAGATTCGCCTGGCCTTCACCGGGATAGAGCATGCTGAGGAACAGGTCGGCCACTTTTCCGGCATCGCGCCAGTCCGCAGAAGGCAGCCGGTTCTGCACGAAAGCCACAGGGTTCACGATGTTGCCATTGCCCGCATCCGACTTGCCGCTTTGCCCCAAGGCGATGCAGATGGACTGCGCATAACGCAGCCGTTCTGCGAGTGTGCCCGCACTGATCCAGCCGCCGGAGCCTTCCGGGTAACCGTCCGGATCGGACCGCTCGAAGAGATACATGCCGCCCATGCGCGAGAGCGGCGCGGAAGAAGGCGTGGCGCTGACTTGATTCGTCGCACCGGAGATGGCGTAGCCGTCGGTGTCAGCGGTGAAAGTGTCCGGCCCGGCGTTGTTCGTGCTGTAACGCAAAGCGCGGATGGCGCTGACCGCGAACTCCAGCGGCGTCTTCACTTTCTGGAAGGCCGTGTGCTGGGAACGGAAGAGATCGGAATTGACGATCGCGCTGAGGACTGGGCGCAGTTTGCCTTTCGGCGTGCTGTTCTCCCACGCCAGCATGCATTGCTTCACGAGTGCTTCTTCGGGCGTCACTTCGTCATCGGTGAAGTCATAGCCGTGATGGAAATCATCATGCACCAGCAGGCGGCAGAGCTTCACGCTGATGAACTCCTGGGTAAAGGGCAGGTTCGCCAGATGGTTTAGCGAATCATAGCCGCTTTGCATGGCAGCGGTGCCGGAGCGGGAGGGGATGACCAGTTGATAGGAGCCAGGCGTGGCATTGGCGTAGGTCTTGGAAACCCAAGGCTCGCCGTAACGGGCTGGCACCATTTTGCCGGGGAAAACAGTGATGGCATTGGTCCGGAAGCGGGTGTTCTTGAAGTTCAATACCCAAGAACCGATGAGATTCGTATAGGCAGTGCTGGGGTTGCCGGTATCCAGCAGCGCCGTCGTCTTGGCGGCATGCGGGTTGTTCCAGTTGTTCGTGGCCACCATCTCGACTGACCAGCCCGCCCAGGCGTAGGAGAGCGCCACGATGTCATTCTGATCGTAACCGTTATCGACACCCATGGTGAACAACTCCAGCAGCTCGCGCGCGTAATTCTCATTCGGGATGCGGCCACCATCCGCGCGGCTGTTCACGGTATCCAGATAGATGATCATCGCCGGGCTCTCGGCGCTCACGGTGAGGAGGTCGAGAAAGGTGCCGTTGGGATTCAGCAGCACCTCGCGCCAGCGTTCCATCTCGCGCCGTTCGAGCTCGGCGGCGATGCGTTCGCGCGCATTCGTGATGCCGTTGTAGAACGAGGTGAAGTAATCGTAGGTCTTGGAATACTGGGTGACGAAGTGGTTCTCGCAGAATTGGGAGAGCACTTCGACCAACTGGCGATCCGCCCCCACCGCATGCAGCACGAACCACGCGCGCAGATCGTTGATGTGGGCCGTGCCCGGACCCTCCGTGGCCGTATGCGAGATATAGGTGGAAGCGGAAGCGAACTTCCCTTCGATGAGATTTATGTTCGCGTGCGAATTCGCGATGTTCTCCGCGATAGTCTCGGGCGCTAGCTGGCTGTTGACCCAATCCTGGGCGGCTTGGGGATTGCCACCATACACCAGGTCATCGAGCAATTTTGGGGTAGGTCCATACGCCAGCCGGTTCAAGGCGATGGTGGCGATCTGGGCATTGGTTGGAAGCGGCTGCACCTCGAGCAGGTAAAATGCATTATCCCCCGCAGCCGGCACGAACCAGTTGAAGTTCGTCATGCTGCCATTGGTCACCACCGTGAAGCCATGCGCCAGATTGGTGCTGGATAGCAGGCGGATCTGGTTCGCCGCCGGGTAAGGGGTGAAGCCCAAGATGCGCTGGCCGTTCGAGGAAACCATCGAGGTGATGGCGGGCGGCGGAGTTTCAAACTGGGCAAAGGCAGTGTTGACGGCCAGCAACAAACCGGTGAGCAGCCCGGACAGGATGCGTTTGTTCATACGTCGCAACCGCACGCGTGGTTGGTTGATAGCGGTTGCATATTTGGTGATAGCAGACGCCATGCCGCGTGTGACGGTCGGGAATGAAGGCAATCTCAACCAGCTTTGGCGAGTTGGCAACTTCTTCCTTTGGAATCTGAACGCTTTTATGGCTAAAGTCTGGCCGTGGCAGCCAAGTCACCCAATAGCGGCGGCAAGAAGTCCGGCGGGAGCAGCATGGTCTCCCGCCTGTTTATGCTTTTGATCTTGGCCATCGCCGGGCTGTGTCTCTGGTATTGGTGGCAGTTGAATGACCCCGCCCGCACGGAACCGCCGGTCATCACCCAATACGTCGATGTGGAAAGCATCAAACGCGCGCCGGATGTGCTGACCAATGTGGACTGGCAGGGCCTCTCAAACCGCTTCGCCACTAATTTGCCCTGGGTAGAGCAAAAAACGAACAGTCCATCAGCATTGACGAACCAGTTAGTGCGTGCGCCCGCCACGAATCAGACCGCACGCCCGGCCCTCACGAACCAGCCGGCCATGCCCTTGCCCATCCCCATCGTCACCAGCAATACGGTGGTGACGAACATGACCGCCGAAGGCTCACGCCCGGTGCAGACCACACTCGAAGCCCAGATCGCGCTCGCACGTTTGGGATTCTCACCCGGCTCCATTGATGGGGCCATCGGCTATCAGACCCGTGCGGCCATCCGCGGTTTTCAGCAACGCAACGGCATCCCGCAATCCGGCGAGCTGGACACCGCCACGAAGAATGCGCTTCAGCTCAAACTGCCGACTTACACCACGTACACCGTCACCGATGCAGATGTCGGCTCGCTTCGTGCGTTAAGCAAGACGTGGCTGGGCAAATCGCAACAAGACCGGCTGGGCTATGAGACCATTTTGGAACTCGTCGCGGAGAAATTCCAAGCGCATCCATCGCTCATCAAACAATTGAACAAGGAAGCGAACTGGGATGCCGTCTCCGCAGGCGCGGTGCTTACGGTGCCGAACGTGTCATCACCGAAACCGGCCGGTCGCGCGGCTTATGTTTCCATTTTGCTGTCCGCGCGGTTGCTGCAAGTGTTTGACCAAAAGGACCGTCTCATGGCGCAGTTCCCGTGCAGCATCGCGCAAAAGGTGGACAAGCGGCCCATCGGCGTGGTGCGGGTGAAAGTGACGGCGGAGAATCCCAACTACCGCTTCAACCCGGAGATTTTCCCGGAGTCAGCCGAGGCGAAGAAGATCGGCAAACCTTTGATGATCCAGCCGGGGCCGAATAATCCCGTCGGTGTGGCGTGGATCGGACTCGACAAGCCGGGCTATGGCATCCACGGCACACCTTCGCCCGAAGCAGTGGGCCGCACGGAATCGCACGGCTGCTTCCGCCTCGCGAACTGGAACGCCGCCTACCTGAGCAAACTCATCTGGGTGGATATGCCGGTGTATGTGGAGCCGTGAGTCGCCCTTACTTCTGCAACTCCTGCATCTTCGCCGCATACCGTTTGCCGAACTCGCGCAGTGATGCTGTGTCGAAATGCACTACATCACCTTTGTGCACGAGGCCGTCCGATTCCACCACCGCACAGTGCGGCACCAGCTTCGGCAGATGCGCGATCTGCTCATTCACCAAAGGCCAGTAGGACGGTTTGCCCTCCTTGTTCTCCTTGGCGAGAAACAGGCCGAGCTTGCCCGCGACAAACGGGGCCTCGCTCACCCCCAAGTCTTTGCGCCAATCTTTCACCGCTTGCGCCAAGCGCTCCGCGTAAGTCTTCGCCGTCGCTTCACTGCCGGAATCTCCCTCGCCCTGATGCCAGAGGATGCCTTTGAGCGTGCCATCCTTCAGCGCAGCCTTCGCCCGCAACAGGGCCTGCTTATACAGATCGCCGTCCTTTTGCCAGCGCGACAAAGGCGTGCCACCCACCGCGCAGGGGATCAGCCCGATGGTCACCTGCGGATTCGCCTCCGCCATCACGCGACCGAACGTCGAGCCGAGACCCACACCCGCGATCGCCGGCTTGTCGAAATGCAGCGGATCGATGGCCGGGGCCCAGGTGTTGTCCTTCGTGAACATCAGCACCCGCGCATGCGGCACCTTGTCCGCCTCCTCCACCTTCCCCCGCCCCGCCATGTTCGACTGGCCGATGAGCAGGTAGAGATGCAGATCCTTTTTCGCCGGCAGCTTCGGCGCTTCCGCAGCCGAAAGTGTGGAAAACATACCAACGGCAAGCATGCCGCCCAGAAAACGACGCAGTGGAATCATGCAAGAGAACTAAAACACCTACGCCCGGGAAGCAAGCGCACATCACTTGCCCCCCAACGCCCGTTGCGCCGCCTGATACTCCGCATTGCCAGGTTCCAGCGCGAGCGCCTCTTGCAGATACTTCCGCGCCTCGGCGGGCTGGTTTTGCCGGAGGGCGATGAAGTGGCGCATGAAGGCCGGATAACCGGCGAGTTCACCGCGCTTTTGCAGTCCTGCAAAGATATCATCCGCCTCTTTCAGGCGGTTCAGTTGCAACAGCGCAAATCCATAGTCTCGCGCGTAGAGGGCATTCGCACCGGGCAAGACTACGAGTTGCGCGTAGAGTTGCACGGCATTCTCGTAATCCCCGCGCACCAACGTGGCCCGGGCCGCAGCCGTCAATCCGAAGATGCTTTCCGGCGCCATTTCCAGCACCCGTGCGGCTTCCTGCACGGCGGCACCGGCATTGGCGGGTGTGACCCTGCCCAGCGACCAGTCATCCGGGCCGATGAGCTTGAATTCGGATTTTGCGATGACGTCCTCGTTCAGCGGACTGCGGCGCAGGAAGAGCATCGTCGTATCATCAAAGGCCACCAGCGCCCACTCTGGGTCCTTGCTGACCGTCTGCGCCAGCGGGATCAACTGGCGGTCCAGCGGGATGGGCAGCAACATGGCCGAAACCTGCCAGCGGCCGAGGATGTCCCGCCAACCAGGAGCCTGGTTGATCACCGGCAGATACTCTTGCTCCCAAAACGACACTGCATAAGCATCGCCTCGCCCGTCCACGAACGGTTTGAACTTCGGATAATTCTCCCACAGGAGCGGACCGCCGTAGCGCATCTCATTGAACAGGTTCTGCGTCGGCACCTCACGCTCCAGGAAAGCGAACACCCCGGCCGGGTAGAAACCCGGATACCGGCCGTAACCAAACTTGTATTGCGGGTCCGGCACGAACTTGAACACCACCAGCGCCAGCCACGCCACCGGCAGCAGCGCGATCACCCAGCGCTTCGAGGGGCCGATCGCCAGCGGCCACACCTGCGCGGCCATCTGGGCGGCGAAAGGCGCCGTGGCGAAGGCGAAGAACAGCAACGACCGTTGCGCATCCAAGGCCAACAACGTGAAACCGCACAAGATGAAACACCGGGTGAAACTCCATTGCTTGCGCGAGAGCAGCAACAACCCGACAAGCACCGGCAGTGACGCATAGAACACCCGGTTCTCGTGCCAGACCGGTGTTTGCAATTCCGTGATGACCCCTTTCCAGAACTCGTTGCTGAACTGAAACGGCACCAGCAGGATTTTTGCGCCATGCGGATTGATGAGTTGGGTCGAGACCACCGCCGCCAGCACCGCCATACCCAGGCCCGCCGGGCGGATGAGCAATTCCTTCAATGCCAGCGGGGGCGCTTCAGCCATGGGGATTTTACCGGGCAACAACTTCCGCGCCACGGCTTCGGCCCATTCCCCGGCAGATAACGCGAAGAGCAAAGCCAGCCCATACACCAGCCCGCCGTGGATGTTCGCCCACAGCGCGAAGAGCAGCGGCAACCCGAGCCATTGCCAGCGGCGCGCGCGACCACATCGCGTATCCAGATACAACACCAGTGTGAAGATGACGCCGGACAGAAAATCCGGCCGCTCAAAGAAACGCGTGCGCCCAACCACTGTCGCCCATGTGATCGCCCAAAACGGCCAGAGGAAATCCCCTGCCCCCAGCCGTCGCGCCGTCAGCCACGTGAGCCACATCGCCAGCATCGCCAGCAGACACTTGGCCGTGGTCAGCGCATACACGCCGCCCAGCCGGTCCAGCAGATACAACCCCGTCGCCGGCAGCCATTGGTGCAGATACCACGGCTCCTCCGGCGTGGTGTAGGCGAAGGTATTCACCGCCGGAATCTCGTGCTGCTCCATCACATACGCACCCGTGCGGATATGGTACCCCAGATCGATATCCGAGATCTGGAAACACGCCGCGACGAACACGAAGCCCAGCAAGCCCGCGAGCAGCAGGCGGATGGTGCGTTCGGGTTTGGGTTCCATCTGGGCTAAAGCCGGTCCCGCAGATCAATTGCGGAACACCAGCGCATCGTGCGAACCCAACGCCACCCCCACAAGCAAATTGTCCTGCCCACCGTCCCGCACAGGTGATTCATAAGCACGAGCCGTCAGCACAAGTTTCATTGCGGTCTTTTAAAATGTATCGAACGGATTCATGCCGGATGCGTCCAATCCTCTGCCATGCAACCACAGTTGTATCCGCCCGCATCCTGCGCTACAGTGCGCCGCATAGCACCGAATTGACCTGATCTCATTTGATCGATTTGATCTGAAACCCATGACCATGAAACGGCTTACGCGCTTCTTTGTCCTGCTCGGTCTCGTCGCCTGCACGGCGCTCGGGCATGCCCAGCAGGTGTCCGTGGTGGAAAAGGAACTCTCCAATGGCATGAAGCTCCTCATGCTGCCGCGCAAGGGGGAGCCCACCATCTCCGGCGGCTGGGTCGCCCGCGTCGGCAGCGCCAATGAGCGCCCCGGCATCACCGGCATCGCCCATCTCTTCGAGCACATGATGTTCAAGGGCACGCCCACGCTCGGCACCAAGGATTACAAGAAGGACCTGGAGATCATCAATGAACAGGAGCGCGTCCGCGACCTGATGCGCGCCGAGGAGGCCAAGGTGCGCGACCTCTATCGCAAGGGCGAGATCGATGACCCCTACAAGCCGGAGAACAAGACCGCGCGCTACAAGGAACTGGAGAAACAGTTCAACGAGCTGATCAAGCAGCAGCGCGAGATCATGGTGAAGAACGAGTTCGACCGCGTCTATACCGCCGCCGGTGGCTCGCAGATGAACGCCTTCACGTCCGTGGACATGACGGCCTACTTCATCACCGTCCCGGCGAACCGTCTGGAATTCTTTATGTGGATGGAGTCCGAACGCCTCCTGCGCCCCGTCTTCCGCGAGTTCTACGCCGAACGCGATGTGGTGTTCGAAGAGCGCCGCATGCGCACGGAATCAACACCCACGGGCCGTCTGGAAGAGATGTTCAACGCCATGTTCTGGGAATCGCATCCCTACTCCTGGCCCACGGTCGGCTGGCCCTCGGACATCCCGGCCATCAGCAAGGCGCAGGCAGATGAATTCTACGCGCTCTATTATCAACCACAGAATCTCACGCTCATTTTGGTGGGCGATTTCGACACCCAGGAATGCGCCGCTTTATGCGAGCGATACTTCGGCCGCATCCCGAAAGGCAAGCAACCCGCGCCGGACGTCGTGACACTGGAGATGAAGCAGATCGGCGAGAAACGCATGAACGGCGAGGCGGAGGCGAACCCGATGGTCGATATCATGTATCACACCGTGCCCTTCGGTCATAAGGACTCGTACGCGCTGAAAGTCCTCGGCCAGCTCCTCTCCACCCGCACCGGCCGTCTCTACAAAGGCATGGTGCTGGGCAAGCAGGTCGCCACGGAGACTTGGGCCCGGCAGGATGCCTACAAGTGGGCCGGGGCCTTCAACCTCGGTGCCGAGTGCAAGGACGGCGTTTCCCCCGCTGACGTCGAGGCCGCCCTCTACGCGGAGATCGAGAAGCTCCAGAACGAGACCGTCTCCAACGACGAACTCCAGAAGGTGAAGAACAACTTCGCCGCCAGCGAATACCGCAAGCTGGCGAACAACCACGCCATCCTGTTCCAGCTCATCTTCAACGAGGGCTTCGGCGATTGGAAAGAGATCAACGAAGGCGGGAAAAAGATCCAGGCCGTCACCGCTGATGACGTCAAGCGCGTGGTGACCGAGTATTTCAAGAAAGAGAACCGCGCCGTGGCCACCTACACGCGCAAGCCGGGCAAGGCTCCCACCGGTGGCGACGACATCTTCGCCGGATTGAGCGAAGAGCAGAAGACGGTCATCCGCAAGGTGCAGAGCAGCATCCAGGCGGAGGCGAGCATCGAGAAATTGAAGCAAGCACAGGAGCAGATCACCAAGCAGATGGGCGGCGCGGACGCGAAGAACAAGCCGTTCCTGCAGACCTACCTGAAACTCGTGACCGACCGCATCAACGCTTTGGAGAAAGGGACGAAATGAAGGGCACACTGATGAACCGCCGCACCTGGCTGGCCATGACCTTGGCCGCCACCGCGAGCACCGCTTTTGCCGCCGACATCCCGGATCGCCCGGAGAAGCTGCCGGTGAAACCGCTCAAGTATGACGCGCCGAACCCGGCGGATTACCGCACCGTCTTGAAGAGCGGCCCCGTCGCCTACCTCGTGCCGGACCGCGAATTGCCGCTGGTGAATATCAGCATCCTCGTGCGCACGGGCGATTACCTGAACCCCAAGGGCAAGGAAGGTCTGGCTGGACTCACCGGTTATCTGCTCACCAAAAGCGGCATCGCCTCCAAGAGCGCGGAAGAACTGGATGAACGCCTCGCCTTCCTCGCCGCCCAGTTGAACTCCGGCATCGCCGAGGCCCAAGGCACCGTTACGCTGAACTTGCTTTCGAAGGACTTGGACGAGGGCTTGCAGATCCTCCGCGAGGTGCTGACCGCACCGAAGTTCCAGGAGGACAAGATCACCCTGCGCAAGCAACAGCTTGTGCAGGCGATGAAGCAGCGCAATGACGACTCCGCCGGCATCGAGCTGCGCGAACGCCGCCACCTGCTCTACGGTGACAACTTCTTCGTGAACCAGCATCCGACGGGTGATTCCATCAACTCGATCACGCAGGCGGACCTGAAGGCGTTTCACCAGAAATGGTTTCATCCCGGCAACTTCGTCGTCGCCGTGAACGGTGACTTCGACCGCGCCGAGCTGACGGCGAAGCTGGAAAAGCTTTTCAGCAACTGGCCCTTCACCGGTGAGAAACCGCCCAAGGTGCCGAGTGAAGTGACCTTCGCGAAGCCCGGCATCTACCTTGTGGACAAAGACGTCCCGCAAGGCCGCGTCTCACTGCAACTCCCCGGCGTGTATCGTGATAATCCGGATTACATCGCCCTCACCGTGATGAACGACATCCTCGGTGGTGGCGGCTTCACCTCGCGCATCGTGAACCGCGTGCGCTCGGATGAAGGCCTCGCGTATTCGGCGGGCTCCGGCATCCCCGGCGGTATCTATTACCGCATGGCGTTCGTGGCCGCGTTTCAATCGAAGTCCGGCACCGTGCCCTTTGCGACCTCACTGGTGCTGGAAGAGATCCAGAAGATGGCCACGGCCCCGGTGACGGATGAAGAATTGAACACGTCCAAGCGTTCCTTCATCGACACCTTCCCGCAGAACTTCGCCACCGCCGCGCAAGTCGCCGGCACCTTCGCCAGTGATGAGTTCACGGGCCGTTACGCGAAAGACCCGACCTACTGGAAGACCTATCGTGACAAAGTGCAGGCCGTGGACGCCGCGGAAGTGAAACGCGTGGCCGCGAAGTATCTCACGCAGGACCAGATCGCCATTCTCATCGTGGGCAAGAAAGAGGACATCCTCAAAGGTCACCCGAATCACGCCGTGAAACTCACGGACCTGAGCAAAGGCCCGCTGGTGGATGTCCCGCTGCGCGATCCACTGACCATGCAGCCGGTGGGGAAGTAAAATACTTGAGAAAAGCCGCTTAACTGGTTGGGGTGGAGGCTTTTATTTACTTGCAAACGATTTGCAAATATGTGAACATCAACGACTTGCGGAATAAAATCCATTGGACAGGCATCTAATCCGGTGTATAAGTTTACCCAGTTACCAACTGTTCATTGCCTGCGCCGGGTAAGCGTGGGCTTCTATGAACAGAGGTGACACGGGTAGATATCACCCGTAACAAAGGTTAACCGTATGAAGCTCATCAAAGTACTGGCCATCGTTGCCATGGCCGTGTCCCTCGCCACAGTGGCCCAAGCCGAAGACAAGAAGCCGAAAGGCAAAGCCGGCGGCTGCTGCGCCAAGGCTGAAAAAGCTGGCAAGAAATGCGAGCATCCTTGCTGCGTGGAAGCCCAGAAGGCTGGCAAGAACTGCGAGAAGTGCGGCGGCAAGAACTCCTAAGTTCTGCCTTACAGTTGCCAAACAGGCCAACCTCCGGGTTGGCCTGTTTTTAATGTACCGGTAGGGCGAGCGTCTCTCGCGATCCCAAACCAATCCTTGAAATGCCCAAGTAAAATCAGTGGTAAACTTGCCATGCCAATCAGCCATTGAGAGTCTGACCGCTCTTTCCATGCGCTGCGTCTGATTGACGAATGCGACAAGGATTGGTCAGGACTCGACAGAGTCTCGCCCTACCGTCCTAAAGGAAAACCGGCGGACCCTTGCGGATCCGCCGGCTCTTGAATTCGCTTGTGACACGTGGCTTATTCGTCGTCGCGACGAACGATCTCGTCAGCGGCGTCGAACGCGTGCTGCAGTGCCACGAGATCTTCACCGGGCTTGAGCTGGTCGAGCAGCTTCTGCTCTTCCTTCAACTGCTCGGTGGAGTAGTTCGCGGCCTTGATGGACAGACCGATGCGGCGATCCGCCTTGTCGATCTTGATCACGCGCGCGGTGACGTCCTGGTCAACCTTCAACACGTTCTTGATCTTGTCCACGCGCTCTTCGCTGACCTGGGAGATATGCACCAAGCCATCGATGTCGTGAGCCAGGCCCACGAACGCACCGAAGCTCGCGAGCTTCGTGACCTTGCCGGTGACGAGGTCGCCGACTTTGTAGAACTTGTCGATGTTGCTCCACGGATCTTCGCCAAGTTGCTTCACACCGAGCGAGATGCGCTGGTTGCCCTTGTCGAGCTCGAGCACCACGGCCTCCACTTCGTCGCCCTTCTTGAGGACTTCGGAAGGATGATTGATCTTGCGGGTCCAGGAGATGTCGGACACGTGCACCATGCCGTCCAAACCTTCTTCCAGCTCGACGAACGCGCCGTAGCTGGTGAGGTTGCGCACCTTGCCCTTGATCTTCGTGCCCACCGGATACTTGGTGACCGCCTGGTCCCAAGGATTCGTCTCGAGCTGACGCACACCGAGGGAGATCTTCTGCTCCTCGCGGTTGATGCCGAGCACGACCGCCTCGATCTCCTGGTCCACTTTGAGGACGTCAGAGGGCTTGGCGATGCGCTTGGTCCAGGACAGTTCCGTGACGTGCACGAGACCTTCCACACCGGGTTCGAGTTCCACGAACGCGCCATACGGCACCAGGTTGACCACCTTGCCCTTGACCTTCGTTCCCACCGGGAACTTGTTCTCGATCGCGTCCCACGGATTCGCGCTCTTCTGCTTGAGGCCGAGGCTGACGCGTTCCTTCTCGCGGTTGATGTCGAGGACGACCACGTCGATCTCCTGACCGACCTTGACCATCTCGCTCGGGTGGCCGATGCGACCCCAGGACATGTCCGTGATGTGCAGCAAGCCGTCCAAACCATTGAGGTCGATGAACGCACCGAAGTCGGTGATGTTCTTGACCGTGCCCTTGCGGACGTCGCCCGGAACCATCTCCGAGAGCAACGCCGAGCGGCGGTTGTTGCGTTCGGCTTCGATCAACTCACGACGTGACAGAACGACGTTCTGACGGTCCTGGTTGATCTTGACCACCTTAAATTCATACGTATTGCCCACGAAGATCGCGAGATTCTTCGGCGGCACGATGTCCACTTGGGACGCCGGGAGGAACGCCTCCACACCGATGTTGACGAGCAAGCCACCCTTGACCACGGCTTTGACCTTGCCCATGACCGTGATGCCTTCGTTGGCGGTGTTGACGATCTTCTCCCAGTTCTGTTTGAACTCGGCCTTCTCCTTCGACAGGACGACCATGCCGTCCTTGTCTTCGAGACGCTCGATCAAGACATCGATCAAGTCACCGAGTTTGACGGTTTTGATATCGTCGAACTCATTCGCCGGGATGACACCTTCACTCTTGTAACCGATGTCCACCATGACTTCTTTCGGGCGGACTTCGATGACAGTTCCTTTGACTATTTCCCCGGCAGCAAACTTCATCGAGTGCTGCTTCAGGGCTTCTTCCATCGTTAACATAACAATGTAATACTGACTGACTTGTGACTAACTGACAGGAAGGAGTATCCAGAAAAGGCGACGAATGCGCCTTGAGAGGGACTCCGATTGCCTAACTGACCGAACGTTGCGTGGCAACGGAGGGTTAGAGGTTAGGTTACCTGGTTAACTTATTTTTCTCAGCCTCAATGAACATCCGCACACGCGGCGTTCAGGCAAGGAGCGATAGTATAGATTGAAAACCCCCGTGCAAGCGACTTTTTCAGCCCTTTGTAACCGCGAGTTGACTCAAATTAAATGTTACCGGAGCTGGGAGGTGGACGTGGAGTCCGCTGATACGTTGACTCATAATGGTGGTTACCGAACTACCGAGCATGAGTATATCAGCCAAGCGCGAGGCGTTGG
>JAEYXS010000076.1 GCA_023431185.1 Verrucomicrobiota bacterium | reverse complement strand
GTCCCAGGTGAGGTTTACGAAATCTTCGAGGCCGCGTCCGGGTGAGCTGCCTTGCTTGGGGCCGGTGCCGAGGATGATGTTGCCGGTGATGGTTACGCCCGCGCTGCCGTTAGGAAAGTTGAGGGCGTTTTTGTCGCGCGAATAAAGGATGTTGTTGGCGAGGATCATGCCTTCACGGCCATTCCATGAGTTGCCATTGAAGGCGGTGCCGGTGTTGATGATGGTGTTGTGGAGGACTTGCAGATTCAGCGTTTTGCCCTGGTGATCGGTGCTGGCGAAGCCGGAGCCTTTGGCGCTGATGAGGATGTTGTTGCGCACGATGGCTTCGCCTTGCACTTGCATGGTGTGATCGGCGCTGCGGCGGCAGAGGTTGCGCTCGATGATGTTCACGGGCTTGCCAGCGGTGCCATAGACGGTGATGCAGGGATACTGCGTGTCGTGCACGTCGTTCTCGGCGATGAGGTTGCCCCAGGAGCCTTGTTTCACTTCGATGCCGTCGCCTTGCGAGCCTTGGCAATCGTGGATGTGATTTTGGGCGATGACACTTTCGCTCATGATGAACTGGCCGTTGTTCCCGCCGAGGTACATGCCTTCGCCATGGCCGCCGCCGTGATGGATATGATTCCGCGTGAGGAAGAGGCGGTGGGTATGGGCGCTGTTCGCACTCAGGAGAACGCCGCCGGTGTGGTGGATGTGGCATTGATCGATCCAGACGTGGCTGCATTGGCCGAGGCGCAGGCCATGGCTGCCGCCGGTGATCTCGACGCCGCGCAGGCAGAGGTATTGCACGGGACCGCCTTGGCCGATGTTCACGACGTTTTGTTCGGCATCGGGTCGGGTGATAATCACTTTTGCACTGGGAGCGGCGACGATCCAAATGGGGGCGGTGGCGGTGCCGCTGACGCGGATGTCCCAGAGGCGATTGACATTGTAGGTGCCGGCGGCGAGGACGAGTTGATCGCCGGGTTGCAAGGCGGCGACGGCTTTGACGAGGGCGTCGCCATCGACGGTGGTGTGTTGGATGACGCGCTTAGGCGCGATGGCGGACCAAGCGGGGGCGTAGCGGGTATCGGCGGCGTGTAAATGCACGAAGCTGGCGAATAGCAGAGCGGCGAGAAAAGTGTGAAAGCGGTTCATGGGTCGTGTGAGGAGAGGGTTGCCCGCGAAACACGCGAAGCAAAGGAAAAAGAGGGGAAGAGGGCAACCGCAGCTCCGACAGTAGCCGGGGTGAAACTACGCGGAATACAAGGACGGGGAATGGTCTTGGAAGACGGGACAGGCGAAGGCGCCTGTCCCACTATGGTCAGAGCCTCCTCATTCTGCAGGCGTGACAGCTACGCTATCACTTGGCCGCCTTGGCCTTTTTCCACTCGCGCAGGAATTCAACAACGGCGGGCAAGATGGAAACGATGATGATGCCGATGATCACGAGGCCGAAGTTGTTCTTCACGATCAGCATGTTGCCGAAGAAGTAACCGGCGGGCAGGAGGGTGCCCATCCAGACAAGCGCACCAACGACGTTGTAGGACATGAACTTCGGGTAAGTCATGCTGCCCGCACCGGCCACGAAGGGAGCGAATGTGCGCACGATGGGGACGAAGCGCGCGATGATGATGGTCTTGCCGCCGTAGCGTTCGTAGAAGGAATGGGTTTTATCCAGATACTCCTTCTTGATCAGTTTGGGAAACTTTCGCGTCAGCTTTTCACCGGAGTATTTGCCGATCCAGTAGTTCACGGTGTCGCCCAAAATTGCGGCGATGGTTAGGAGGAAGAAGACAAGCCAGATGTTCAAGTTATCTGGACGCGCGGCCATGGCACCGACGGCGAAGAGCAGGGAATCGCCGGGCAGGATGGGCGTCACGACGAGACCGGTCTCGCAAAAGATGATGAGGAACAGGATGACGTAGATCCACGGACCATATTGCTGGATGAGGCCATCCAGGTGCTGATCCAGGTGCAAAACCAGGTCGACAAATTTACGGAGCAGTTCCATGCGCTGCGAACCGTAGGCGTTGTGTGGGGCAGGGACGAGAAAAAAGTTGGTGAAAAACAGGTCTCCCGGCAGAGTGCAGGGATGCGAGCAGCGGTGTTATACGGCAAAGAAGATGTGCGGGTGGAGCAAGTGACAGGGCGTGCCTTGGCCAAGGGCGAGGTGCGCATCCAGATTGGCGCTGCACTGACATGTGGCACGGACCTGAAGGTGTTCAAGCGGGGGTATCACGCGAAGATGATCGTGCCGCCGGCCGTCTTCGGTCACGAACTGGCGGGGATGATCAGCGAGATCGGAGCCGGGGTGAATGACTGGAGCATAGGTGAAAGAGTGGTGGTGGCCAACTCTGCCCCATGTGGTGAATGTTTCTTCTGCGGACAGAATCAGGAAAACCTCTGTGAAGACTTGCTGTTCTTGAATGGAGCGTATGCGGAATCCATCGTGGTGCCGGCGCGCTTGGTGCAGAAGAATCTCCTGCGGTTGAAACCGGCGACGGCCTTCATGGATGCAGCGCTTGCCGAACCGCTGGCGTGCGTGGTGCAAGGGGTGGAGGATTCCAAGCTCCGTGCGGGACAGCATGTGCTGGTGCTGGGCTCGGGGCCGATCGGGTTGATGTTCGTGGCGCTGGCGAAGCATCTCGGTTGCCGCGTGAGTGTGGCGGGCAGGGGTGAACAACGGTTGGCGTTAGCGAAACGATTAGGCGCGGAAACGGTGATCGAAGTGCCGCGGGAAGGGGACATCGTGCCGGTGATTGAGCCCAAGCTGACCAGCAAACCGGATGTAGTGATCGAAGCGGTTGGCAAGCCGGACGTGTGGGAGGCGAGTGTGAAGCTGGTGCGCAAGGGCGGCACGGTGAATTTCTTCGGCGGTTGCCCTTCCGGCACCAGTGTGTCACTGGATACGACGCTTATCCATTATTCGAACCTTACCTTGCTCGCGAGTTTCCATCACACGCCGCGTACAATCCGCCGGGCGTTGGAGTTCATCGAGACGGGTGTAGTGACGGCGCAGGACTTCGTGGATGGTGAATGTGCGTTGAGCGAATTGCCGCAGTTGTTCAAATCCATGGCGGCGGGGAATCGGGCGGTGAAGACGAGGGTCCTCACGGAGCAGTAGGACTTCCTTTCCGTGGCATAGCGCCGATGGTTTTCAACCGTGCTTTGAACGAGGCGACAACTTGTTCGATCAACGGATTCTCAAATTTGCGCCGCACGGTTACTGCATAAAATCGCTCGGACAAGTCAGGAACCCGGATCAAGGTCTGTAACTGGCGGCTTTGCAGCTCGCGTTCAACGACGATGCTGGGGACTAGCGCTAGACCCTCACCGGAAAGGGCAAGCAAACGCAGCAGGGCCATGTCATCGACCTCGGACCGGATGTCAGCCTCTATGCGCGCCTCGGCCAGCAGCAAGTCGAAGTCTGCACGCATATTGCTCTGCCGGGTGGGCAGAAACAGAGGTACGTCCCGCAACCAATGCGGGAATTTTTTCCGGTGCCTTGGCACAGAAAGACGACCAGCGAGAAAAACGGGAGTCTCGCCCAGCAGGTGATTATGAACGGTCAGATCCTGGTCAGCGCGCAGGGGGGTGTTGGACAAAATCAGATCCAGGTTGTGCTCTTTCAGTTGATAGAGCAGTTCGCTGAGTGTGCCCGTGATGACGGACACTATGCAATCACCACGCTGAAGAAGGGGTTGTATGAAATCGAACTGAAGGTTCTTCGAAAGCGGTCCGACCGCGCCGATGCGGAGGATCTTCTTTGCTTCCCCGGTCTGCCGCATCCGCGCCAGCAATTCCTGGCCCGTCAGAAAGATTGATTCGGCGTGTTCGAAAGCGATGCGTCCGGCCTCGGTGAGATTCAGCTGACGGTTGCGGCGTTCGAACAGAGGATGGCCCAGCCACTGTTCCAGTTCACGGAGCTGCTGGCTGAGAGTGGACTGGGAGACGTGCAAAGCTTCGGCCGCGCGAGCCATGCTGCGGTTCCCTGCGATCACCCAGAAATGCCGGAGATGATGATAGTTCAACCACTCGATGCGGTTCTGTGGCGCTTTCATATACATTGAAATAACCGAACGATTCATTTGGAACAATCTATTTTAACAAGAGACAGACGGTCATTACTCTGCGCCTGCTTATGATAAATAAATTCATATCAAGGCGGGTTGGACCGATATTGATGGCCGTCTCCGGTGTATGGCTGCTGGCTGGTTGCCAAGGCCGGCCGGCGGCTGAGACCAAGCGGATGGCGCCCGATCAGGTCATGCAGCAAGCCATGACGCCCGAGCTGGCCCAAGCGACGCTGCTGCTCGGCAATGAGCGCTACGTGACAGGGCAGATGTTCCCAAGTCCAGAAAGTTTGGCAGTGCGGGTGGCCGAGGCAAATGTCAGAGTGGTGATGCAGCAGATCCGGGAGCGGAGTCCCGAGTTGAGACGCGCTTTAGATTCCGGTCGGATAGGATTGGCCGGAGGTATGTATGACCTGCAGGCCGGCCGGGTACGTTTCTTCAAGGATTGATATGAATCTGCTCGAAGCACTCAGTTCCAACCTGCTCTCACCGGCCGTATTGTTCTTTGCCTTAGGAATGGTCGCGGCACTGGTCAAAAGCGAGCTTAAGTTTCCGGAGCCGATTTACGCCGGCATCACCATATACCTGCTGGTTGCGATTGGGTTCAAGGGAGGCGTGGCGGTGGCCGAGGCTGGGTTTGCCAAGGTGTGGTTGCCAGCCTGTGCCGCTATTATTCTGGGGGCTCTGATACCTTTGTGGTGTTATCCGCTGCTCCGGCATGCCGGGAAACTGCGCTCCGTGGATGCGGCCGCAGTGGCCGCCCACTACGGTTCCGTCAGTGCGGTGACATTCATTGCCGCCACCAACTATCTCTCCGCAGTCAATCAACCGTACGAGAACTATGCCGCAGCCTTCTTGGCCGTCATGGAATCACCGGCGATACTGGTGGGGGTGATCTTGGGCAAGCTGACAGCATCGGGTCGGCATGGTTTCGCCTGGCAGGAATTGCGTTCCGCTTTTTCGGAAGCCGTGCTGGGAAAAAGCATCTTCCTCCTTTTGGGGGCTCTCTTGGTGGGAGCTTTGTGCGGCAAATCAGGCATGGAGAAAGTGGGTCCGTTTTTCGTGACGCCATTTCAGGGGGTTCTGGCGCTGTTTTTGCTTGAGATGGGGTTGGTGGCGGGGAGGAGATTGGAAGACCTGCGTAAGGTGGGCGTTTTTCTGCTCGCTTTCGGTGTTTTGATGCCCTTGATTCACGGTATCCTCGGCGTGGTAGCGGGAAAGCTGACTGGATTGGGTTTGGGAGGGGCTACGCTTATGGGGGTGCTGGCGGCCAGTGCCAGTTATATCGCCGCGCCTGCGGCCATCCGCATCTCGCTGCCAGAAGCCAATCCTACGCTCTATCTCACCTCCTCGCTGGCCATCACTTTTCCCTTTAACATAACGGTTGGAATACCAGTATATTTTGCCATCGCCCGATGGCTTTACGCCTAGACTGAAATATGCATGCAATGAAGTTACTGACCATAGTTTGTGAGGCGCACGCTGAGAAGGCGGTGACCGCACTGTTGCGGGAAGCTGGCGCTCACGGCTGGACGCTCTTTGAGGTCAAAGGGCTGGGAGCGCAAGGCAGCCGCCCGGCCGATATTCCTGACTATGCCAACATTCAGGTGGAGGCGATAGTGAAGGCTGAGGTGTCGGAGCAACTGTTGGCGCGGCTGGAAAAGGAGTTTTTTCCGTGCTATGCGATGATCGCGTACGAAACTGACGTCCGCGTGCTCAGGGAAGGCAAGTTCTGAAGTGTTCAGTCGAATCATTCCATCTGGCGCGGTGCGTCCACTCAGGCGAAAGCCGAGTTGGGCTTCGCGGTCGGGCATAATCAGTTCGCGTACGATTCGATGGATTTTAGAATTCACCGAAAAAGGGCTGGTGACGGCGAAGGATCTCGTGGATGGCGAGTGTGTGCTGGGTGAATTGCCGCAGTTGTTCAAATCCATGGCGGCGGGGAACCGGGCGGTGAAGACGCTTATACGAGTGGAAAAATGAAGTCTGGTGGCAGTTACGCTTTCGCGTTACCAGGCAACTCACAGGTGAGCTTGGTAATTTTGCCGTCTGCAATGGTGATGAGGTGGGCCATGATGAGCGGGTTGGGGAGGCCGGTGCGGTCGAAGGTGCCGTCCACTTTTACGGTGAGGATGGTTTCGCAGTCACGGGTGGTGATGGCAAGCAGTGTTCCAAGGAGACGTGGACGGCGAGATCTCTTCAGTAGTCCATTTCAGAATAGCGGAGTGGCCGCGGATCTCCCGGCCGATGTCGTGAACGACGGCGTCTGGAGAGAAGGCGGATTGAAAGGTGGCGGCGTCACGAGTGTTGACGGCTTGGAGATAGTTGGCGATGGGGGATGCTGATTTCATGTGAGGTTCTAAGAGTGGGTGAAGTTTTTTAAATGGTAGGGATGTTACCGCCGTCGATGACGTATTCGCTGCCGGTGATGGAGGAGGCGCGGCGGGAGACGAGGAAGGCGGCGAGTTCGGCGACTTCTTCAGGCAGATTGGGGCGGCCCAGGGGAATGCCACCCAGGGCGGTCATCAGACCTTGGCGGGCGGCATTGGCGTCGGTGCCCGCTTGGGCGGCGAGCCGGGCGATGAGTTGTGCAGCCGCTTCGGTTTCCGTGAAACCCGGGGCGATGCTGTTCACGCGGAGGCCGTGGGGAGAGACTTCTTTGGAGAGGCCTTTGCTGTAATTGGTGAGGGCGGCTTTGGCGGCGGCGTAGGCCAGGGTGCTTTCGGGCAAGGGAAGCGTTCGCTGGATAGAGGAGACATGGAGAATCACGCCGGAGCGTTGTTTAAGCATCGCGGGAAGGAAGCCGCGATCCAGCCGAACGGCGGAGAAGAGATTCAGTTCAAATTCCGACTGCCAGAGAGCATCCGTGAGCGCTTGCGCACCACCTCCCGGTGCGGTAGAGCCGCCAGCACTATTAATCAGAATATCGAGACCACCGAGGCGGTCGAAGGTGGTCTGGATGATATGATCGGCTCCGGCACGGGTGCTGACATCCGCCTGGATGAAGCGGGCGGGGTCGCTGTCTGGCGGGATGGTGCGGGCGGTAGCGAGCACAGTGGCTCCGCCTCGCAACAGGCGCTTCACGATGGCTTCGCCGATACCGCGAGTGCCGCCGGTGACCAGGACACGTTGGCCGGTGAATTCTTGGGGGTCACACGGAATGGGGGAGGGGTTGTTCATATTTATTTTGCTTGGGATTATCGAAATAGAGATCACTCACTGATGAAGTCGTAAAAGATGATCTTCTGGGCAAGGGGCAGGAACGCTTCTTGGGCGGCTTGCTGGTGAAAGGGGTGTTTCGCGTAGCGGTCCATGGCGGCCTGATCGTCGAAGTGCATGATGAGGCAGACATCAAAGGTGGTGTCCATGAGCGCGTTGCCTTTGGGGACGGATTGACCGACAGAGAGCGCTTTCACTTCGGGGATCTCTTTGGCGAAGCGATGCGCGGCACTGATGAGTTGCTGGCGGTCGGCGGCATTGCCGGGGTTTTTCAGCCAAATGAGGCCGATGTGGTGGAGTTTTCCGGTGGTAGCCGGTTTGGGTGTGGTGGTGCAGCCAGGGAGGAGTAAAAAGGACAGGCAAAAGGCGAACAAAACCAGCGGACGAGAAGGCAATGATATGTCATTCATCAGAGCAGCATAAAACGAGGGAGTGACAACGGTATGTCAGGAGGTTTTCAGAATCTCACGAGGCGGGCATCAGTGCCGAGGGAGATGAGGATGGCGTGCATCTTCGGTTATATTGCAAAGGGTTGGATTGAGTGTGTAGAAACTGACTTTGAGCGCGAGGAGAAAATAGGCTGGCGCCGGAGGCTAATGTCGCGGACGCAGCTACAAGAGGATGAGATGGTGATGGTCGTCGTCGCCCTAGAGCAGATTTGTTATATGGATTGAAGGGAAACTTTCGAGTCAACTTAGTTCACTTCCGGCTTTGCCGCCGGCTTCGCGTACTTGATCTCGGATCGAAGGGCGGCCGCTTTGTCGGGCGATATCGAGGCAAGTCCTCCCTTCCTTATTCCGGCGATTTAGATCGCCGCCAATGGCCAGAAATCGGGTGAGGATTTTAGCGTGGCCCATGCGGACCGCAAGCATGACCGAGGTCATGCCGTGCTCATCCGGCAAATTCGGGTCTGCACCTGCTTTAAGAAGAATTTCGACGATTTCTTCCCGCTTGAAGATGATGGCATGTGTCAGTGCCGATCCACCGCGAGCAGGCATGGCATTCACATCGGCTCCAGCATCAAGCAACAGTTGAACTATCTCCGCGGAACCTTCTGAAGCGGCAGATAAAGGCAGGAAATAGGGCTTTTTTACCAGTGGCATAGAACGGGCGCCATTGGCCAGAAGCAATCGGACCATGGCGACATCGGCTTCGTAAGCGGCACTGGTTAAAGGGCCAAAGCCATCGCTCGGTCCGGCATTCACATCGGCTCCAGCATTGATGAGTGTTTTGGCAGCTTCGAGATGTCGCGAAGAAACGGCTTTCAGCAGAGGGGTAGTTCGGCCCTTTGCTTTGGCGTTCACTTTTGCTCCAGCTTTAATCAGAAGATGGATAGCCTCAACAGAACCGACATCAGCAGCATAGTGAAGTGCGGTTTCATTTCCGCCGTCGAAGTCGTCGGTTTTGGCATGAATGTTTGCACCGGCAGCAACCAATATTTGAAGCACGTTAACGTGACCGGCTTTTGCAGCTAGCATCAAAGGGGTGATGCCGACAGTGAAGTCTAGAAGACAGGCGGCGTTGACGTCGGCTCCGGCCTGTAAAAGACGTTGAACAATAGAATGGTGACCGAGTTCTGCCGCTGAGTGGAGCGGAGTGCGCCGGCCTGTGCTTACATCGATCAAAAAGTTTGGATTCAACCCTGATGCCAGCAGCCGATTAGTTTCAGCTTCGTCTCCTTGAGTGACTGCGGCCATGAAAGCGGAGCGAGCTTGGGGAGACTCATCGGACGCTTTTTTAGCTTCGTTCATGGTATTCCAGTGCTCTTAAAGTTTTTAATTTTGGTCAGGCCGAGGCAAACATTTAGGGAAATATGTGCCATCGCGAGGTGAAATAGCAAGTTACGTGGATTTTGGGTTTTGGAAGTTTAAGGGGATCAGGGAATTGCGAGGAATCGTATCGCAGGAGCGAAAAGTTTTTGACGAAACGGGTGTGTAGGAGGATTATTTTCTTTGCATGGCCAAGGAGGCGGTAAAGTCGGTTTCAGTAGCAGCGGACAATCGTCCGGAGAAATTCTATTTTGAAAAAGCGAACGAGGGAGTGGCGTGTCGGTTTGGGGAGAGGGGATTTGTGCCGCGTAGGATTAATTGCCAAGATAATGCGTCGGAGGAACGAGCACCCCTCATCCTCGGTCCTTCTCCCCTCCGAGGGGAGAAGGAGGAACGGGAGCGCAGAGCGTCATTTAGACTTGCTGTAGTTCGTGGATGCAGATGCTTCGGCGGCGGCCGGCTGAGGACAGCCAGCCCTACCAGCGTTGGGCGAGTTGGCTGGCGTCGGTTTATCCGTAAGGCAACGGTTAAGGCAGATGCATGGGCATCGCCGCAGCGATGCCCTACCGTGGATAGGGGACTGTGGGCGTCATTTAGGCCTGCGGTAATTCGTAAGGGCAGGTGCCTCGGCGGCGGCGCGGTTGGGACACCGCGCCCTACCCGCGGCAGGCGAGTTGGCTGGCGTCAAATAATTCGGCAGGCAGCGGTGAGGGCTGATGTTTGGGCAAAGGGGCACCTTTGCCCTACCGGGATTGAGGATTGGTTAGCGGCTGCCGCCGAATTGGGTGTCGATTTTGGATTTGATCGACGGGTCCATTTTGAGGAGCGGAGGCCAGGCGCGTTTGAAGCCTTCGCCGGGGAGTTTCTTGGTGGCGTCGATGCCTTGTTTGGTGCCCATGGCGATTTCGCTGGTGGCGTGGTCGAGGACGTCGGAGGGGCCTTTCGTGAAGATGCTATCGCGCTGGGGATCGGTGTTGGCGCAGAGGTGGAAGAGGACTTCGCTGGTGTTGTGGACGTTCACGTCGGCGTCCACGACGATGATGTATTTGGTGAACATCATCTGCCCCATGCCCCAGAGGCCGTGCATGATCTTGAAGGCCTGGAGCGGGTAGGTCTTCTTGATGCTGACGACGACGAGGTTGTGGAAGACGCCTTCGGCGGGGAGGGCGATGTCCACGATCTCGGGGAAGTTCATCTTGAAGATGGGGAGGAACAATTTCACGGAAGCGCCGCCCATGTAGAAGTCTTCCATGGGCGGAATGCCGACGATGGTGGCGGGATAGACGGCGTCTTTCCGATGCGTGATGGCGGTGATGTGGAAGACGGGATAAGGCTCCGGCAGCGTATAGTAGCCGGTGTGATCGCCGAAGGGGCCTTCCATGCGGAGAGGTTCCTGGGGATCGATGTAGCCTTCGATGACGAAGTCGGAGTTCGCGGGGACTTCGAGGTCGTTGGTCTCGCACTTGACCATCTCGACGGATTTTTTGCGGAGGTAACCGGCGAGGAGAAATTCATCGAGGCCATCGGGCATCGGGGCGGTGGCAGCGAAGGGGAACATGGGGTCGCCACCGAGGAAAATGGTGACGGGCATGCGCTGGCCGGTCTCGTAGTAACGGCGACCATGGCGCGCGGCGACTTTCTGGAGTTGCCAATGCATGCCGGTGGTTTTGTCGTCGTAGATCTGGATGCGATACATGCCGAGATTGCGCTCGCCGGTATCGGGATCGCGGGTGACGACGCAGGGGAGGGTCAAGAAGCGGCCGCCGTCGAGGGGCCAGCATTTCAGGATCGGAAAGTTGAGGAGGGTCTGGGGTCTAGGGTCTTGGTTCTGGGGATTGTTGACGTCGGGGGCGGCGGGCCAATCAGTTTTGCGCGTAGCTGGAGCGTCGAATTTGTGGATGACGTCTTTGCAGGGGCCAGTGCTGACAGTTTTGGGTTTGGCGTGGCGGAGGTCGATGGCGAGGGACAACAGCTTCATAGCCTCGCGCATGGAGGTGGGCGGCTTGGCTTTCATGAGCGCGCCAAGTTCGTTGGCGACGTCATCGACGCTGGCGGCGTTCATGCTCATGGCCATGCGCTTGTGCGAGCCAAGGGTGTTGATGGCGACGGGGAAGGGGCTAACGACGCCGTTGACGGTGGGCTTTTCAAACAGGAGAGCCTTGCCACCGCCGGGTTTCTTCATCTCGCGGTCGGCGATCTCGGTGATCTCGAGTTCGGTGGCGACGGGTTCTTTGATGCGGATAAGTTCACCCGCCTGGTCCAGTGCATTTACCCAGTCGCGAAACGATTCGTAGGCCATGTTGGGGAGAGGGTAACACAGGGCCGGGAGAGTTCAATGAGGCAACGGGGAGAAAGTGATGTGGAGACGGCTCGCCAAGTCTCATCAATCGATGCGGAAGTAAGCCTCCGTAGTCCAAAGAAGTCGGAACAAGGCGTCTGCCCCATTACGGACTGTGTGAAAAGAAACAGAAGCGGCGGCCAGCGATAGTGTCAGGGCGCGTTCTTCTGCACTTCTTCGATCCGGGCTTTCATAACGCGTTTGAAGCTGTTGTATTGGGCTTTGTCTGCCGCGTGCTCGGTGGATTCGATGGCCTCATCGATGAGTTTCATGCCTTCATCCGTCTTGCCGGATTCAAAGCGGACGACGGCACGCACGGCCTTGATGAGAGTCAGATCGCTACCAGGGACTCTCTCAGCGGTGTCCAGAGCGGACTCGGCGAAGGCGAAGTTGCGATGAGGCATTTTCGGATCGGCGATGGATTCAAAAGCGAGGCTGGTGAGGGCCTTGGCGTCATCGGCAAAGGCGACGAGCAGTTTATCGCCGATCTCTTTGGCCTTGGGATCGCCTTCAGCGGTGAGTTGCTGGAATTCGCCGACGAGGGCACGGGCTTCATCGCGTTTGATGGCGGCTTTGAGGTCGAACTTGCCGGAGACGACCTCGGTCAGTGTTTCCTCCAAGTCTTGCATGGGGTGGCCGAACCAGAGGACTTTGCCGTCCCGGCCTACGATGAAAGCGGTCGGGATGCCCGACTGGCCGTAGGCTTTCATGTAACCTTGGCTGGTCCGATTCTCTTTGTCACAGGCCACGACGTAATCCATCTTGGCGCCCATCTCTTTGACGAAGGGGGAGACGACATCTTTTTCCTCATCGCTGATGCCGATGAAGACGACGTTCTTGTTTTTGAATTTTTTCTGGAGGTCGGTGAGGTGTGGAATGCTGCTGCGGCAGGGACCGCACCAAGTGGCCCAGAACTCTACTACGTAGATATTTTTTCCATCGTGGACGTTGACGGCGGAGCCTTTGACCCAGTCCTTAATCGTAAGCGGAGCGGCCTTATCACCGATCTTGGCGGCTGAGGCAGAGAGGGTTAACAAGGCGGCCATGGCCGCCAAAAGAACGATGCGTTTCATAACTGGTTGACGTTCCAGACCATCGTTTCATTCCCAAAAAAGACAAGCTGGATTTTGTGGGCAAAGAATTACCAGACCAATTTTGTTGTCAGGCGCGGCGAGGTTGTCTTTCATGCCGGGCATGACGAACGAAGAAGCGTTGGGATTGTTCCGGCAGACGGGAGCTTTGCTGGAAGGGCATTTTGTTTTGCGGAGCGGATTGCACAGCCGCCAGTTTTTTCAATGTGCGCAGGCATTGCAGGACATGCCGATCGTGGAGAAGTTCGGCAAGGCCATAGCTGACAAGGTGCGCGGACTGGGCGCGGTGACAGTGGTGTCCCCGGCCATGGGCGGGCTGGTCATCGGCCAGGAGGTGGCGCGGCAACTGGGCATCCGGTTCATCTTTGTGGAGAAGGAAGAAGGCAAACTGGTCTTGCGGCGCGGGTTCAAGATCGCCCCAGGCGAGAAAGTGCTGGTGATTGAGGACGTAGTGACGAAGGGCGGCCGCGTGCAGGAGACCATCGACATCGTGAAGGCGCATCAGGCGGATCTGCTCGCCGTCGGCGTAATGGTAGATCGCTCGAATGGCACGGTGGACTTCGGGGTGCCCTTCCATTGCCTGATTCGCCTGAATGTGGAGACGTACGATCCGAACAACCTGCCAGACGATTTGAAGAGGACGCCCGCCGTGAAGCCAGGAAGTAAGTAAGGTGAAGTCAAGGCACGGTCATTCGTGCTGGTCGAGGACGGTAACGAGTTGACTATGCCCAAGTGGATCAAGTTCCTGATCGCGTTGCTGCTGCTGCCCTTTTGCATTGGGTCGGCGCAGGCGTTGTGGAAGGTGATCCAAGCGACGGGGGCGTCCGATACCTTCTGGGTGGCTTTTTTCTCCGGGGTGATGTGTTGGGTGGTGATTTACCTGCTGCTGCCCAAGCCCATGTGGCTCTATGTGGTGGGGCACGAAATGACGCACGCGCTGTGGACCTGGCTGTTCGGCGGGAGGGTGAAAAAGATGAAAGTAACCTCCAAGGGCGGGCATGTCATCGTTTCCAAGAGCAATTTCATCATCTCCCTGGCGCCGTATTTCTTTCCGTTCTACGCGTTTTTGCTCGTGGTGGGGTTTGGAACCGGGCACCTTATCTGGAATTGGTCCAAGTATTGGGTCGTCTTTCACCTGTTCTTGGGCATGGCGTATGCGTTTCACGTCGCGCTGACCGTCCATGTGCTACGGGTGGAGCAATCGGACATCACGGAGCATGGTTATCTGTTCTCCGGAGTGATTATTTTCCTGGGGAACGTGTTGTTACCCCTGATATGTCTGCCCATTTTGACAGAAAGAGTGTCTTTGTTCACGGCCATCGGCTGGTGTTTCCGGCTGACGGGGGATGTGTTTGTCAAGTTGTCACGATTAATATGAATTACGGAGAATTGCCTAAGAGTGAATTCAGTCTTGATATGGAGGATTCGTTTGGGCGAGATTCGGAAACCTTCGTTAAGGTGATATGACGCTCGCTGACATTCTACAGAAAGAGCAGATCATTCCTGACCTCGCGGCCACCAACCGCTGGGAAGCGATTGATGAGCTGATCGATCATCTCGTGAAGACCGGCAAGGTCCGCGCAGAGGATCGCGAAGCCATCGCGGGAGTGGTCAAGAAACGTGAGACCTCGATGAGTACCGGCATCGGTTTTGGTGTCGGCATTCCGCATGGTTCCACGGATTTGATCTATGAGGTGGTCGGCGCTTTCGGCCGGTCGAAGAAGGGCGTGAACTTTGACGCGCTGGACAATCAGCCGGTCAATCTGGTGATGCTCTTCCTGGTGCCGCAAGGCCAGTTCCAGAAACACCTGCACACGCTGGCGAACATCGCCAAGCTGCTACACAACAAAGAATTTCGCCTGGCCCTCGAGGAAGCTCCCGATGCCGAGGCCATGATGCAGATTATCGGCAGTCACATCGCCAAGAAGTGAGGTGACCGCCCAATTCCCGGTGGCGACCAAGGCCGCCGGTTTTCCCAAAGTGTTACCCAGCAAAGCCCTCGAACAACGTCTGCAAACCGCCGTGCTGGCGGTTCTGCCGGATGCCGATGTCTCCAACGTCCTTGTCCGCCCCTGTCAGGATGCGAAGTTCGGTGATTATCAGACCAGCGCGCTGATGGCGCTCGCCAAGGCTCGCAAAGCGAACCCGCGCCAGCTCGCCACTGATGTGCAGGCGAAGCTGGAAGTCAGCGACCTGTGCGCCAAGACGGAAATCGCGGGTGCGGGCTTCATCAATTTCTACCTCAAACCGGAAGTATTTCAGCAATCGCTGATGGACGCGGTGAAGGGAGAACACCTCTTCTTCGCCAAAACTGAGAAACCGAAGACGGTGGTGATCGATTTCAGTTCGCCAAATGTGGCCAAACCCATGCACGTGGGACATATCCGCTCGACCATCTTGGGCGACAGCCTTGCGCGGGTATTCCGGTTGCTTGGGCACAAGGTCATTACGGATAATCACATCGGCGATTGGGGCACGCAGTTCGGCATGTTGTTACTGGGCTGGAAGACGATGTTGGATAAAGCGGCGCTCGAGAAAGATCCCATCGCCGAACTGGAGCGCATCTACAAACAACTCAGTCTGGCGTGCAAAGAAGACGAGGCGAAGCTGGAGGCGGCGAAGCAGGAACTCGTGAAGCTTCAGGCCGGTGATGCGGAGAATCTTGCCATCTGGCGCGAGATGATCGCGTTATCACAGAACCAGTTTGATACGATTTACGGTCGTTTAGGCATCAAGTTCGACCACACCTTAGGCGAGAGCTTTTATAATCCACGGCTCAAGAGCGTAGTGGAGGAGTTGAAGGCTAAGGGCATTGCCCGCGAGAGTGATGGGGCTATCTGTGTTTTCTCGGATGGTTCAGTGCCGCCGAAGGAAGATGTGTTCCTGATCCATCGCGATGGTGAGTGGCATCCGAATCCGTGCCTGATCCAGAAGAGCGATGGCGCGGCGAATTATGCCACGACGGACTTGGCCACGCTGGAATATCGCCTGGAAACGTGGTCGCCAGAAGAAATCGTTTACGTGACTGATGGCCGTCAGCAATTGCACTTCAAGCAGGTGTTCACCGTGTTCCGCCGCTGGCGTCCGGAAGTGAAGACGCAGTTGGAGCACGTCTGGTTCGGTGCCATCTTGGGCGATGACGGCAAGCCGTTCAAAACGCGCTCGGGTGATACGGTGAAACTGGCCGACTTGCTGGATGAAGCGGAAGAGCGTGCGTTCAAGACCGTTTCGGAGAAGAGTCCGAATCTGAGCGAGGCGGAGCGCAAAGAGATCGCGCGCATCATCGGTGTCGCTTCGGTGAAGTATCAAGACCTGTTGCCGAACCGGCAGAGTGATTACGTGTTTAGCTGGGACAAGATGCTGGCGCTGACGGGCAACACCGCACCATATCTGCTCTATGCTTATACCCGTATCCGCTCCATTTTCCGGAAGGCAGCGGAGCAGGGAGTTGCCGTCGCACCGGGGGCTTCCATCGAGTTGAAAACGGCGGATGAACTGGCTCTGGCCAAGCAGCTTATGAACTTCGGTTTCGTTTTGGAAGGCATGGTGGAAGAGTGCCGTCCAAATTATCTTTGCAATTACCTCTACGACTTAGCCGGGCTTTACGCGAGGTTCTTCGAAAGCTGCCCGGTCCTGAAAGCTGAAGAGCCTGAGCGCAGCAGCCGTTTGTTGTTGTGCGAGGTGACGGCCAAGGTGCTGAAGCAGGGCTTGGAAGTCCTCGGCATCGAGACGACGGAGAAGATGTAGGCATTTACGGGCTTTGCAAAAATTGCATTGGCCTTGTTTGTGCTACTTAAACATATTTTTCTTTTTGCAGATTAGCTTTTTTGCTTCCCGATAGTTAGGCGGCTGATTAAAAAGGGTTTGTGAATTCCCCAGAAACAGGTGTCGGCTTTAAGATTTGGGCTGCTGACGATGTCGTGTACGGCCCTGTGGAGCTTCCTACCCTTGTCGAATGGATTCGTGATGAGCGGGTGGAGGCCAACACTTGGGTCTATTCCGAGCAGACAGATACTTGGGCCAAGGCGTCCAACGTGCCTGACTTGGGGATGTTCTTTCGCGGTCGTACCGGGGGCACTGCACGCGCTGTATCGGCGGATGGACCGACCCCGCTGGTGCAAGGCATCCGTCCAGGAATGTTGCGCCGGGTGAAGATTTTGGCGGAGATGAATGACCAGCAACTGGGCCGTTTCGTCCAGTTCATGGAAGTGAAGCAGGTGCGCCAGTTCAACGATGTGGTCAAGCAGGGCGAGCACGGTGACGCCATGTTCCTGATTCTCGAAGGCGAAGTCCGTGTGCGATTGATGATCGCCCAGAAGGAAACGACGCTGACGACGCTGTCGGCTGGCGAGTTTTTCGGTGAGATGACATTGTTCGATCAAGGTCCGCGCTCGGCGGATGTGGTGGCGAACAATGACAGTACCTTGCTCAAGATTTCCCACGCCGCTTTCACGAAACTGATCGCAGATGCGCCTGATTTGGCGACCCCGTTTCTTTTGGGCGTCTGCCGGACATTGACAGCCCGAATGCGGGCGGATAACAAGCGTTACCGCGATACCATCAACTTCGCGCGGGCCTCAGCGAACAAGTAGCCGTTCCTGTCTAACGCAGCATTTCAGCGGGCTTGATTCCCTTTAAGTTTTTTCGTGGCACTCTGCCCTGTACGTAGCACCATGCGCACGTGAGCAAGATTGTAGGCATAGATCTGGGCACGACCAATTCGCTGGTGGCGGTTGTGGAAGCAGGGATTCCGTATGTGATGGCGGATGCGGAGGGGCGTCGCCTGACGCCATCCGTCGTGCATATACCCGTGGCGGAAGGTAATCCGGTGGTTGGAGTGTCGGCGAATCGGGTGCGTGCGTTGAATCCGGCGCAAACGGTGTATTCGGTGAAGCGCTTCATAGGGCGGCGGGCGAGTGAAGTCCCTCTGGAGGAACGCAATGTTACGTATTCGGTGAGCGGTCAGGGGAACGGGCCGGTGACGATTCCCGTCTTGGGGCGCAATTGGTTGCCGGAAGAGATTTCGGCGGAGGTGCTGAAGAAATTGAAGCGGGATGCGGAGGCAGCTTTGGGTGAAGAGGTGAGTCGTGCAGTCATCACGGTGCCAGCGTATTTCAACGATGCGCAACGCAACGCGACGAAGCGGGCGGGTGAGCTGGCCGGACTGACGGTGGAGCGCATCATCAATGAGCCGACCGCAGCAGCCTTGGCATATGGGCTGAATCGCTTGAAAGAGAGTGCGAAGATCGCGGTGTATGATCTGGGTGGCGGCACGTTTGATCTTTCCATTCTCGAATTGCGCGAAGGCGTGTTCCAAGTGTTGGCGACTTCGGGGAATACACGGTTGGGCGGGGATGATCTGGACCGGCGGTTGGTGGAGTTCATCGCCGCACAAATCAAAGAAGCAGGCGGGCCTGATGTGTCCGGTGATGCGTCCTTGCTGTCACGGGTCCGCGAAGTGGCGGAGGCGGCGAAGATCGCATTGTCCGAAGCGGTGGTGACGGAGGTGGCATTGCCGTTTTTGACTCCATCTTTTAGCTGGCAGCGGACTTTGAAACGGAGTGAGTTGGAATCGCTGACGCGCGATATCATCGAGCGCACGCGGGAGTATTGTGTGCGGGCGACGGCGGATGCGAAGTTGCAGGCATCGGAGTTGGATCAAGTGATCCTCGTGGGCGGGCAGACACGGATGCCATTGGTGCGGCAATTGGTTTCAGGCTGGTTCGGTTGCGTGGAGTTCGAGGAGACGCGCGGCGATCTGCGGCTCGGCACGGAGTATCACAAGGCGAAGGGACCGTTGCTGAACACATCGCAGAATCCAGATGAAGCGGTGGCCTTGGGCGCGGCGGTGCAGGCGGAAATTTTGGCGGGAGGTTTCAAGAATGTGTTGCTGCTGGATGTCACGCCGCTCTCGCTCGGATTGGAGACGTTCGGCGGTTTGATGAATGTGATCATCCCGCGCAACTCAACGATTCCGGTGAAGGCAGGCGAGATGTTCACGACGGTGGTGGATCAGCAGCCGAGCATGCTCATCCATGTGCTGCAAGGTGAGCGGGAGCGCGTGAAGGACAATTGGACGTTGGGCAAGTTCACGGTCGAGTTCGAGCCAGCTCCGCGTGGTGTGCCGCGCGTGGGTGTGCAGTTCGAGATCGATGCGAACGGTATCCTGCATGTGTTGGCGCGGGATATCCGCACAGGCAAGCAACAGATTGTGGAGATGAAATCGGCCGTAGATGTGGATGACGTGGCGGTGCAGAAGATGGTGGAGGAATCGGTCGAGCATGCGTTTGAAGACATGCGGGCGCGACTCTGGGTGGAGGCCAAATTGCGAGCGCAAGAAACTCTGATTGCGACGCGCAAAGGATTGCTCGAGTGCCGGGCGGAGATCACGGCGGAGTATGCCGCGCATGTGGAGCAGGGCATGCAGCACGTCGAAACCGTGCTGCTCACCGAAGACCCGAAACTGGGCTTCGGTGACCCGGCTAAGCTCAAAGAAAGTGTGCGTCAACTCGATGAACTGACCCGCGATCTGGCGGAAATGATGATGGACCGGGCGATGGAAGCGATGCTGCGCAAACGCGGGCTGATTTAAGAAAGGTCAGATAGGCGAGACCCATAAGGAGGAAGAGGCTGGACAGGCGAAGGCGCCTGTCCCGCTGCCCGAAGCAAAACGGGCGTCACTTGCGTGACGCCCGGTGCTGATAAATCAAAGTGCCAGTTTATGGGGTAGGCACATCCAAATCGGCGAGAGCATTGTTGCCCAAGCCACCCGGCCGCTCGGCGGCATCGGTCGCGATACGCGTTTTCTTGTCCTTGCCCTTGTTGGACTTGGAAGCCTCAGCCTGACGATCTTGCTCATCCTCGGCTTCGTCCTCATCCGAGTGATCCTCGTCGGGCTTCAACAGTTCGGGCGCGGGCTTCTCGTAAGGATTCTTCGCGCGCTTGTTACGCGGCAAGGGCGAAAGCATGACGTTGATGGACCGGCCCGTCAGTTTGGGCGGTGAGTCCGGGTGTGAAAATGGCGTGGTTTCCGCGACGAACTTCTGGACGACGCGGAAGCCGAATTCCTGATGAGCCATCTCGCGACCGCGGAAGCGGAGGGAAATCTTGACCTTCATGTCCTCGCACAGGAACTCCACGGCGTGCTGGAGTTTCACGGCGAAGTCGTGCGGATCAATGTTCGCACTTAACTGCACCTCTTTCACTTTGTTGGCGTGCTGGTGCTTTTTGGATTCCTTCTCCTTTTTGGCCTGTTCGTAGCGGTATTTGCCGAAATCCACAATCCGGCAGACCGGGGGATTCGCGGCCGCAGCCACTTCGACCAGGTTCAACTGATGCTTGCGGGCCAAGGTGATCGCATCTGCCAAGGACAGGATACCGATCTGGCTGCCATCAGGACCAATGACCCGGACCTCACGAGCGCGGATTTTACCGTCAACCCGGACGTAGGAGGGGGGAGGAGAATTACGAGAATACGGAGGGCGGCTCAAGACACCCTCTCCGGTTGGTAGTTACACATGAAACTAATCACTCGACAATCAATCATCTAACCTGATGCATCTATAAGCTACCCCTCCAAGAACCTGCAAGATAAAAGATTAGGTTTAACAAGTTCGTGACATAGCCTTTTTTGCTTAGGTGGGGCATTTCAAACCAGATGATGGGCCGGGGACGGTGGCATTGGAGTTTGTGTAAACGGCTTTTTAAGAAAGAGTTGCGAGATGGCAATTGGCATTTAAAAGTTTGTCATTTCGGGCGTGAATAATGGATTGGTAGGCCCTACCTTAGGGGCAATCAATGGAATTCCCGACATGAAACTAGTGACAGCCATCTTTAGCGGGTTGGTGCTGGCTTGGAGTGTCCAAGCTGAAGTGACCATGGAAAGGGTGAACTTCGCCGGGTGGCCCAACTGTATCCGGCTCAGCAACGGAGCCATCGAACTGGTTGCCACGGCGGATGTGGGACCGCGGGTGCTGCGACTGGCCCTGCCGGGCGGGGAGAATGTTTTCAAGGTCTGGCCTGAGCAGGCGGGCACCAAAGGGGGTGAACAGTGGAAGATCTATGGCGGACATCGCTTCTGGCATGCGCCGGAGGACAAGGTGCGAACCTATCAACCTGACAATGAACCTGTGGAAGTAGTCTGGAAGGAGGGCATACTGAAGCTGACGCAAAAGCCGGAGTCCAAGACGGGGATGCAGAAAGAGATGGAGATTGTGATGCACCCGAAGGAGGCGCGGGTGGAGGTGCGGCATCGGCTTCGCAACCAGAACCTCTGGACCATCGAGGCGGCACCTTGGGCGTTGTCCGTGATGCAAGGACCGGGCCGGGCCATCATCCCGCAAGAGCCGCCCTCGAAGGATTTACTACCCGCGCGTCCGATGGCCTTGTGGGGATATACGGACATGCGCGACCCACGCTGGACTTGGGGCACGAGGTACATCCAGTTGCAGTGTGATCCAGAGAGCAAGAAGGCGCAAAAAATCGGGATCCGGAACTCACCCGGTTGGGCGGCGTATCAAGGCAAGACAGCGTTGTTCCTTAAAAGGCTGCCGTTTGATGCGGGTGCGACGTATCCCGATTTCGGCTGCAACACGGAGTTGTACACGAATGGGGACATGTTGGAGGTGGAGAGCGTGGGCGCCTTGACCAAGCTGGCTCCCGGTGGTTCTGTCGAGCATACCGAAGTGTGGTTCTTGCTGAAATACCAGATTGGAACTGAAGAGACAGCGATGACGGATAAACTGGCCCCTTTGATCCAAGGGCTAAAATAATTGATCTCCGGAAAACCTATGACCGCCTATCGCCGATATTGCGCGTGCCTGATACTGCTGATTTTCAGCGGCACGGGATTGGCGCTTCAAGCGCAGCAGACGGTTACGGTGGAGCGTTTGCCGGCGGGCGGGATACAGCCGCAAACAGTGGTAGATGCACAGGGCACGATTCATCTGGTATATCTGCGGGGTGACCCCCGGGCGAGCGAGGTGGTTTACAGTCTGCGCAAGGCTGGCGATAAGAACTTTGCCGCACCCGTGCAGGTGAATTTTCAGCCTGGCAGTGCGGTGGCCGTAGGCACCATCCGCGGGGCACAACTGGCTGTCGGGGGAGATGGTACCGTGCATATTTTGTGGAACGGCAGCCAGACCGCGCTGCCGAAGCAAGGGCAGGGTTCCCCATTATTGTATGCGCGCAAGGCCGCAAGCGGTCGGAAATTTGAACTGGAACGGAACCTGATGACGAAGACGTACGTGTTGGATGGTGGTGGGTCGCTGGCCACCGGTCCAGATGGAGCGGTTTATGTGGCCTGGCATGCGAGCAAAACGATCCAGCCGGGGAAGGAGACGGATCGGGCGGCCTTTCTGGCAATATCCCGTGATGCCGGCAAAACCTTTGGTGATGAGCGGGAAATCAGCCCGCCCAAGAGCGGTTCGTGTGCCTGCTGCGGCATTCGATTGGGGGTAGATGGGCAAGGGGCAGTAAACGTGCTCTTCCGGGCCGCGTTCAGTGCCTTGGACCGGGATCTGGTCTGGTTGAAGTCCATGGACCAAGGCAAGACATTTGCCGTGGTCCAACGAGATTCGTGGAAGATCGGCCAATGTCCGATGAGCTCGGCTTGGTTCCGGGATGGCTGGGCGGCTTGGGAGGTGAACGGGCAGGTCAGGTTCACCAGCCTGGACGGAGCCCGGACATTTTCCCCGGCAGGAGAGGTGAAACGAAAGCACCCGGTGGCGGTCCAAGCTAGAGACGGCAGTTCCTTGCTGCTGTGGACGGAGGGGACTGGCTGGCAGAAGGGCGGAGCGGTGGTCTGGCAGGTGATCGGGGTGGACGGCAAGCCTGCGGGTGCGGAACAGCGGAGGAATGACCTGCCGGTTTGGGGACTGGTCACGGCGTGGGCTGATGCCCAAAAGGGGTGGGTTGTGCTATATTAATTGCAACCAACCGGCAAACTGACTAAAACCTTGGGCGAAAGTGAGTAATAATCGTGAGGCAGACGTTGACACGGCATTTTGCTTCTGTTTATTTTCACTGCTCGTAATCCGTTACACATCACATGGCCATCAAAATTTTGCTTATTTTGGCACTGCTCACCGGCGGTGGTTCCATCGCTGTCAGCCACTTCATGGTAAAGCCCCGCATCGTAAAAGCGGAGCAGGAGGCCAAGGACAACAACCAGAAGTTCATAGCGGAGCAAAGCGCGAAGGCGCGAGTGCAAGGCGAACTGAACGAAACCAAGCAGACCTTGGAAACCACCAAGAGCGACTTGGAAACGACGAAGACCGCTTTGGCGGGCAAGACCAAGGAAGCAGAAGATGCGGTGAAACTGGCGGCCGATCGTCAGCAGCAGGTTAATGCAGCCAAAGCAGAGACGGCCCGTGTCATCAGTGAATCCAAAGGGTTTTTTGATTTGAAGTTAACGGTCGCTCAAATCACCAAATTGCGGGACGACCTGCCCAAGGTCACCAAAGAGCGCGATGTTTTCACGGCGGAGAACAAGGTGCTGCAGGTGGAAGTGAACCGCCTGAAGAACAAGATGCGTGAGCTGGACAGGAACTCGCTCATCGCCCCGGCGGTGCGTCTGCCGGCCGGTTTGTCGGGAAAGATCATCTCCGTGGACCCGCGCTATGAGTTCGTGATCATCAATGTGGGCGGCAAGCAGGGTGCCTTGGTGGATGGTGAGATGGTCATCACACGCGGGGGCGAAGTGGTGGGCAAGCTGCGCATCTCCACGGTGGAAGCCGACTACTCGGTCGCCAACATCATCCAGTCTTGGAAGAAAAAAGATGCTGTTGAAGGCGATACCGTTCTGGTGCAATAATAGGTGCCGGATACGGATATGAAGAAACTGACTTTGAACAAGATCGTCGCAGGATTGCTGCTCGCCGGCGTTATGATGATGGCTGCCGGCTGCAATACTCCGGAACCGGATAACCGCTCTGCCCGTCCTTGGAATGCGCCGAAAGGCTGGGAGGGTGGTCTGCCGGTTGGGCTGACGGAAGGGCGTTAAGCTTGGCGAAAGTTTTTGATCGGAGAGGGCCGGACACTGTTCCGGCCCTTTCCTTTTGCGGAATCAGTCACCGTTCGGGAGGCAAACTATGAAACAAGTGGAAATGCGTCGGATGCTGTTCCTGATCTGGTTGGCCGGATTACTGGTGCAGACGGGTTGTTGCAGCAAGTCGGGTGACCAAAAGAAACGGTCAAGCATCCCTTGGGGCAGTCAGGTCAAGACCGGGGCAGGAGGGCTGCCTGGAAGTATGAATGAGCAGCGGCGCTGAGGATATGGTCCAAGGACGATGGGTGGATAGAGCGGGTCATGCCTAGAAGTCTAACCTCGCCGAATAGATGGACCTTACTGCCAGTTGGTACAACCCGGGCTCCAAAAGCAGACTATCGTTTCCAGTCGAAGGCACCTTTCTTCAAGGCGTAGATGTAGCCGATGAAGAGAATGCCGAGAAAGGAGATCATGGACCCGAAAATGACGGTGGCATTTTCCGCGAGCATCTGCTTGTAGACCACGGCCCAAGGGTAAAGGAACACGACTTCGATATCGAACAGGATGAAGAGCATCGCCACAAGGTAGAATTTCACCGAGAGACGGTTGCTGCCTTCACCGATGGGCAACATGCCGCACTCGTAGGGGATGTCCTTGGTGGGGTTACGTTTACCACGAACGCCGAGAAAATAGGAGATGGCCAGCATGCCGACGGCAAAACCGACGGCCACCAGACCCAGAACTAAAACCGGGATATACTGTTCTAACTGCGATTGTTCCATAAACCGGGCGAAAACGTAGGGGTGGCTGGCGGGATTGGCAAGAGAAACTGATGGTGGCGGGCGATTTACCGGTTTAGCCATCACTTGCTTTCATGCACATCACAGATGACCTCGTTGCTTTTCAGCCTGATGATGACCGTGACTTTTTTCTTCGGATCATGGAAGCTGGTGAACTGGCTATACCCCTTGGTGGCGTGCAGGCGAATGAAATAGTTACTGGCGGAGGCAGCTGTTCCTTGGCTTGTCGGATTTAGCATCACTGGCTGCCAGAAATCGTTCCTATATTCGTTAATGCTCTGGCTGGCATAGTCGTGAGCGACACTATCAGGCAATGCTTTGAAGCTGGCGGGCAATTGATACCGGTAGCCGCTCTGGACCGAAAACTGGCCCAAGGCATCCGGATGTGACAGCAAGAAGATGGTCAACAGAAGCAACCAGCCGAAACATACCAGGGCACACACGTGGAAGTATTCACGGGCGTTCGGTTTTTAGCTTCACCAGCTTGCAAGTATGGCAGCGTGAAACGGGCTTTTGCCGTGGCAATGCGTTTTCTGAGGTGCCGACCAAAGCTGGCATCGTGTGTCGGGTAGCTGGATGGGGTGCTGCGCAATTCCCGGACGCGAGCCAAAGCAGGTGCGTAAACAGCAGCTTCTGAAACGCCTTCAGCAGCACTTTTCATGGAAATCAGAGAAGTTACACAAAGTGAACGCCTGTTTCGCAGACCTGGCAAGGTCAATCCTTCAATGCAATTATGCATCTGGATGAAGGGGGGAGTGATGGTCATATTTCTGCGCCATCGCTTGCAAAACGCCCGTGGCACACCTACTTTGTCGTCCTTAAATTTAACAGCCTTATGGAAAACGTAGTCATCATCGGTTCAGGTTGTGCGGGATATACGGCAGCCATCTACACGGCGCGGGCGGGCTTGAAGCCGCTGCTGGTCACCGGTTCGCAGCCGGGCGGGCTGTTGACCACGACGAGCATCGTGGAGAATTTTCCTGGCTTTCCGGAAGGAGTGGATGGCACGACGCTGATGATGCAGATGCAGGCGCAAGCGGAACGCTTCGGCGCGCGGTTGCAGTTCGGCTCTGTGGTGGAAGCGGCCGATCTTAAATCCAATCCGTTCAAGCTGACGGTGGATGGACAAGTCGTCGAGACGCGCACGGTGATCATTGCCACGGGCGCCGGGCACAAGCATCTTGGTCTCGAGAGCGAGCATTTGCTGGACAAGAAGGGCGTGACGTATTGCGCCACGTGCGATGGTGCGTTGCCGATGTTCCGCAACAAGCCGCTGGTGGTGGTAGGCGGTGGTGACTCGGCGTGTGAAGAGGCGATGTATCTGACGCGGTTTGGTTCGGTGGTTTATCTGATCCATCGTCGTGATACGTTGCGAGCCTCCAAGATCATGGCGGAGCGCACGCTGGCGAATCCGAAGATCAAGCCGGTATGGGATTCGACCGTAGAGGAGATCCTCGATGTGAAAGCGGGCAAGGTCACGGGTGTGAAGGTAAAGAATCTCAAGACGAATGAGGTCACTACGCTGGATGCGGCGGGTGTGTTCGTGGCAATAGGGCATGTGCCAAATACTCAGCTTTTCAAAGGCGTGATCGACATGAACGAAAACGGTTTCATCAATCCGACGCGTGGTAGCGAGACGAATATCCCAGGTGTGTTCGTAGCGGGTGATTGCTCGGATCATGTGTATCGCCAGGCGATCACGGCGGCGGGCATGGGTTGCATGGCGGCGATCGATGCGGAGCGGTATCTGGCTTCGTTGAATCAGTAAGCCGATGAATGCCGTCACCGCAGCAAAACTGGCGGAGTGGTTGAAATCAGAGCAACCGCCGAAGCTGCTGGATGTGCGGCAGGATTATGAGCATGAGGTCGCGCGGTTGGAGGAGGCCCGGTTGATTCCTTTGCCGGAGTTGCCGATGCGCACGGGCGAGTTGGCGGACTGGAAGGAGCAGGACATCGTAGTGTATTGCCATCATGGGGTACGCAGTCAGATGGCCATCGGGGTGTTGCGGATGGCGGGGTTTCACAAACTCCACAACTTGACAGGAGGTATTGATGCCTGGTCGAGGGACGTGGATGAGAAGGTGGTGCGGTATTGAATCCGACGTTAATCACGCTGACTTCATGCCGATGTCAGATGATCTTGGAGGGCATGGGAATGCGGTTTGAGCAACGCGGGTAACCTTTTGTCCAAAAGGATGTTGAATAAAACTTCGCGATTTACCATTCCTTTAGGGAACCTTTTTGGTTTCAATAGCACAAAATGAGTACGGCGCGCAAAGCACGCATCAAACGCGACACGAAAGAAACCCGCATCGAGCTGGAGTTGAACATCGATGGGCAGGGAAAATCGTACATCAAGACGGGTATTCCGTTCTTCGACCACATGCTGACGTTATTCGCCAAGCATGCGGTGATGGACCTGAAGCTGAAATGCAAGGGCGATTTGGAAGTGGATGCGCATCATACGGTGGAGGATTGCGGCATCGCGTTGGGACAGGCGTTTGTGCAGGCCTTGGGTGATAAGAAGGGCATCAAGCGGTATGGGACGGGGTTTGATCCACGGAATCCGTTCACAGCGGAAGCGCATGTACCTATGGATGAATGCCTTGCGCGGTGTGTGATTGATTTCAGCGGTCGGCCTTACTTGGTCTGGCGGGGCTTGGATAAGCTGCAGTACAAGCAGATCAGCCCGGCGGAGCAAAAGCAGGATATGTCCTCGGCTTTCCGTTTTGGTCTGGCTCGCGAATTTTTCCAAGGCTTCGCCAATGAAGCCAAGTGCAACCTGCATCTGGAGCTCCTCTATGGGGAAGAGCCTCATCATGTGGTAGAGGTTCTGTACAAGGCATTTGCAAAAGCTGCTGACCTTGCCTGCCAGCGAGATCCACGCATTGCGGGGCAGATCCCGAGCAGCAAAGGCAAGTTGTAACAAATCGGCTGAATAAGTCCGAAAAACGAAACGTCGAACCTGATGTCGAAGAAAACCATCGACTACGCCACCGCCGAAGATACGGCGCTGGTGAGCGCCTCAAGAAAGGGCGACATGGTGGCGTTTGAGGCGTTGGTCGGGCGGCATCGGGACAAGGTGTATGCACGGGCATACAGCATGTTACGAAACGAAGAAGAAGCAGTTGATCTTTCTCAGGAAGCTTGGGTGAAGGCGTGGCAGAGGCTGGAACAGTTTCAGGGGGATTCGAGTTTCTTGACTTGGATAACCCGGATAACCATCAACCTCTGTCTGGACCAGATCCGGCGGAACAAACGGCGACGGACGGAATCGATCGAGCAGCTTGATGAGGATTTGGGCGGGGTAGAACGACAGATGCCGGTCATCACGACAAATCCGACGGAAGGGCTGGAGAAGGGCGAGTTGCGGAAAAAAATCGATGAAGCGCTGGAGAAGCTCTCGCATGAGCATCGTACTGTTCTAGTGCTGCACGAGTTTGAAGATTTGGAATATAAAGAGATAGCGAAGCGGATGGATTGTTCGATTGGTACGGTGATGTCGCGGCTGTTCTATGCGCGGCGAAAAATGGCGAGCCTGATGGCCGCTTACAAACGGGATGAATTGACATGAATATCACGGAACGGGAATTAAAATTACAGGCCTATCTGGATGGCGAGCTGCCGGCAACGGAAGCGGCCGAGGTGGAGTGCTGGCTGGATCAGGACGCGCAGATGGTCGCGCTGTCCACGGAGTTGAAGCAGACCAAGGCCGCGCTGTCCGTCGGTGAAGTGGCGGTGAAGTGCCCGGAGACGCCTGAATTCTATTGGTCCAAGATCGCCCGATCCATCGAAGCAGAATCGCGACAGGCCGAGCGCGTCGCTTCTCGCGAGTTGCCATGGTGGCGCAAACTGATGTTGCCGGTGGGCGCACTGTCCGCGCTGGCGGTGACGCTGACGATGCTGCAGACGGAGAACAATCCGCATGCGCTTCCGTCCCCGGAGTCCGTCATCATTACTGAAGCCGTGAATGCAGCCATAGTAGAGCAGTTGGATGAATCCATGGGGGCAATCACCTATAAGGACAGTTCGGAGGGTGTGACGGTGGTCTGGCATTACGAGCGTTCCAGCGATATTTAAGCTGGAATTGTCCCTGTAATTTCGCAAAGTGAGCCCGATGAATTCCATGCGGTCGTTGAAAAGCCGTCGAATGTTTTTGGCGCAGGCAATCTCTTGTCTGCCAGTTGTGGCCTTTGCCATGGCTGCTGATGATAAGGCCAAACCGGCCGAGGTGGCCACGGAATCCTATCAGGTCCGTTTGATTTGGGCGAGTAATGATGAGGCTTCACCTGATCCCACGCACAAGAAGCTGGATTCGGAATTGACAGCTTTTCTAAAGAAGAGCTTCAAATGGTCCAGTTATTATGAGGTGAACAGCAAGGTTGTGACTGTGCCGGTCAACAAGATGCAGGAGATCAGATTGAGCGAGGCTTGCACAGTCAAACTCAAGAACCTCGGGAAATCATGGTTGGAAGCAGATCTCTTCGGCAAAGGGAAGCAGGTCAGCAAGACGAAGAGTGAACTCAAAAAATGGGTTATCCTGGCGGGACCGGCCGAAAATGAGACTGGCTGGTTTGTGGTAATTCGTAAAGCGCCCAAAGACAAATAGTTAGATGTGATTTCTAACCGTGCCTGACTTGCCTCAGGCACGGGATTTTTATTTTTACCAAGCGAGCGGGTGGTTTTCGTGTATTGAGTTCGGTGCTTCCTTACAAGGTTTTGCGGTGTTGTTGGAGCAACTCCACAAGGAATAGTGGTTTTAGCGCCAGAATTCCATTGTCTTACCAAGCATTTTACGATAGTTTTTCACTGTTCTGTAACACGGGGTCCGCGTGCCGTAGGCTTCGCCATTTTTGGCCGCTTAAATTACCGGTAAAAAGCACGGACGGACCCGGTGTATAAGGCGCTATGAGCGAAACTTACGACGCATCTAAACTGGGAAAACTCGAAGGTCTTGAGGCCGTCCGCAAGAAGCCGGGCATGTATATCGGTGGCACGGACGAGCGCGCCTTGCATCACTGCGTCTCTGAAGTGCTGGACAACTCTGTCGACGAGCATCTGGCTGGGCATTGCAAACACATCGCAGTGACCATTCACGTGGATGGTTCCATCTCCATCCGTGATGATGGCCGCGGTATCCCGGTGGACATCCATCCGCAATACGGCATTCCCGGCGTGGAGATGGTGCTCACGACGCTTCACTCGGGTGGCAAGTATGGCCAGGGCGGTTACAAGTTCTCCGGGGGAACACACGGTGTTGGCGCGAAGTGTGTGAATGCGGTGTCGGAATGGTTTGAGGTGGAGGTGAGCCGCAACAGTCAAGTGTATCACATGGAGTTTGCGCAGGGCAAGACGGTCAAGAAACTCGAAGTCATTGGCAAGGCCAAGGCGACCGGCACGCTCATCACTTTCAAGCCGGATCCGGAGATTTTCCGTGAAACGGTTGAATTCAAGTTCGACAAGATCAGCCAGCGTCTGCGTGAACTTGCCTTTTTGAATTCCGGTTTGGAGATCACATTCACAGACGAGCGCCAGGCGGAAGCGAAGCAGGAGGTCTATTTTTACAAGGATGGCGTCGAGGAATTCGTCAAGCAGCTTAACAAGAGCAAGACGGTTATCCATCCCAAGCCGATCTCCTTCAAGAAGGAGACGCAGGTCCTTACCGATGACAAACAAGCGGAGATCCATGTGGAAGTCGTCCTGCAATACAACGACAGCTACAACGATCAAGTGCTCTGCTATACGAACACCATTCACAATCCCGATGGCGGTGCACATCTCTCAGGCTTCCGCAGTGCCTTGACGCGCTCGATCAACCAGTATGCCAAAAGCAACAGCTTGCTGAAAGACAAGGATCCGCAAATCACGGGTGATGATGTGCGCGAAGGTCTTTCTGCGGTGATCTCGGTGAAGCACAGCGATCCCAAGTTTGAGTCCCAGACGAAGGTGAAACTTATTTCGCCGGAAGTCGATGGTATCGTGGGTTCGGTGGCTTACGAGGGTTTGATGACCTACTTCGATGCGAATCCGCCGGTGGCCAAGCGCATCGTGGAAAAAGGGCTGAATGCTGCCCGTGCGCGCGAGGCCGCGCGCAAGGCGCGGGAAGCGGTCCGCAAGACAGCGATGACCGGCGGCGGTTTGCCGGGCAAGCTGGCGGATTGTTCGGACCGTGATCCGGCGAACACAGAGCTATACATTGTCGAAGGTGACTCGGCCGGTGGCTCCGCCAAGCAGGGGCGCGATCGCAAGTTCCAAGCCATTCTTCCTATCCGCGGTAAGCTGATCAACGTGGAGAAGGCACGCTTGGACAAGGTGCTTCAGAATAACGAAATCCGCACCATGATCACGGCGGTGGGCACGGGTATCGGTGCCGGTGAAGGTGAAGGCGCCTTCAATCTCGAAAAGCTCCGCTACCACAAGATCATCATCATGACTGATGCCGATGTGGATGGTTCACACATCCGCACGTTACTGCTCACGTTCTTCTACCGGCAGATGCACGATTTGATTAAAGGCGGCTTCGTTTACATCGCGCAACCGCCACTTTACTCCATCACCCGTAAGAAGCGCACGGATTACATCGATGACGACGTGCAGTTGAACCGCCTCCTCATCCAGATCGGTTCCGAGGAAGTGCGGCTGAAGAATCTATCCGACGGCAAAGAGTTTACGACGAAACAGCTCGAGGAGATATTGGAATTGTTGGAATCCCTCGACAAGCACGCCACTTATATCAAGCGTCAAGGTGGCGATTTCGCCGATTATGTGGACAAGCGCGGCAAGGACGGACAGTTCCCGCTGCATCTGGTGAAAGTCCGCGAGGGCAATGACGAGACGATTCACTATTTTGTCACCAACGATGAGTTCGAGAAGTTCAAGGTGGAGAATCCTGATCTCTTCGGTGATGAAGAGGCCAAGAATAGGTTGGAGAAGGAGCGGGGTATCACACGTCGCGCTTCCCATGCGGATCTGCATCTCGAAAGCAAGGCTGTCATCGACTTGGTGGACAAGTTGACCCGCAAAGGCCTGAGTGTGGAGCATTACGCCGCACAGGATAAGCCGCTGTTTGAATTGATCGAGGGGGAAGGAGAGAAAGCCTCTGTTCTGCCGCTGTTCTCGATCCCTGAAATCCTCAAAGGCGTGATGGCAGTTGGCAAGAAGGGCATCCAGATGTATCGCTTCAAAGGTCTGGGTGAAATGGACGCGAAGGAGTTGTTTGAGACAACCATGAACCCATCCAAGCGGAAATTGCTTCGCGTTGATCTCACGGATGCAATCGAGGCTGAGGAGATGTTCACGAAACTCATGGGTGACGTGGTGGAGCCACGGCGTCAGTTCATCGAGGACAATGCGCTGAACGTCAGAAACTTGGATGTATAACGGATTTCTCTGATCAAAAGATTTTCCTATCATGGCTGACGAAAACGATCAAACACCTCCACCTGCAGACTCGCCGAGCAGTCCGGGATCAATCTACGCGATTGGTGAGAAGGTTCAGAAAATCAATGTCGCGGACGAGATCAAGAACTCGTTCCTCGACTACTCGATGTCCGTCATCATCTCCCGCGCCTTGCCGGATGTGCGCGACGGATTGAAACCTTCCCAACGCCGCATCCTGTTCGCGATGCACGAGCTCTCGCTCTACCCGGGGCGCAAGCACATGAAGTGCGCGAAGATCTGCGGTGACACTTCCGGAAACTATCACCCACACGGTGAAGCGGTGATTTATCCAACGCTTGTGCACATGGCCCAGCCTTGGGTGATGCGCGAACGTCTGGTGCACGGCAAGGGTAACTTTGGCTCCATTGAAAACGATCCGCCCGCGGCGATGCGTTATACCGAGGCGCGGTTGACGCATCTCGGCGGCTCGCTGATGACGGACATGGAGAAGGACACCGTCGATTTCGTCCCGAACTACGACGAACGTCTCACGGAGCCGAGCGTTCTGCCCGCCGCTTTCCCGAATCTCCTGGTCAATGGCGGAACGGGTATCGCCGTCGGCATGGCCACGAACATCCCGCCGCATAATCTGGGTGAAGTGGTGGATGGTGTCTGTGCGCAGATCGACAATCCGAATATCACGATTCCGGAGTTGATGAAATATATCAAAGGTCCGGATTTCCCGACCGGCGGTGTGATCCTCGGCATCGAGGGGATCAAGAATTACTTCGAAACGGGCCGAGGCAGTGTGCGCATGCGCGGTTGCCTGGGAGTGGAGCAGCTCAAGGGCAATCGTGAGCAGATCGTCGTCACGGAGATACCTTTTAACGTTAACCGCGCGGCCTTGGAAGAGCGCATCGCCGAGCTGGTCAATGAGAAGGTCATCACGGATATCTCGGCGATGCGTAATGAGTCTGACGAGAACACGCGTCTCGTCATGGAACTCAAGCGCGATGCGGTGTCCAAGGTGGTCATCAACAACCTCTTCAAGCATACCGCGCTGGAAGGTACCTTTAGCGTGAACATGCTGGCCATCGATCATGGACGCCCGAAGACGCTGAATCTCAAGGACCTCATCTCTTGCTACATCGAGCATCGCCGTGAAGTCATCCTGCGCCGGACCCGTTACGAACTGAAGAAAGCAGAAGAAAAGGCCGAGCTGCTTGAGGGTTACATGGTGGCACTCGCCAATTTGGACGAGTTCATCCACATCATCCGCAGTTCCAAGAATCGTGATGAAGCCAAGATTAAGTTGCTTGCATTCGAATGGAGCCGCGCCCAGGTGGAAGCGTGGGGTGTGCTAATCCGCAATGAAGCGAATATCACTAATGGCCGCTATGCACTGAATGAGCGCCAGGTGAACGCCATTCTGGATTTGCGTCTCTATCAGCTCACCGGTCTGGAGATCGACAAGGTGGAGTTGGAGTATAAGGCCATCATCGAAGTCATCAAAGACCTGCTCGATATCCTCGCGAAGGAATCGCGCGTGCTGGCGATCATGAAGGCCGAGTTGCTCGAGATCAAAGCCAAGCACGCCACGCCGCGCATGTCGCAGATCGTGCCGGATGAAGGCGAGATGGCAATCGAGGACCTCATCGCGAATGAAGGGGTCATCGTCACCATCACCCACAGCGGTTTGATCAAGCGGACGAATGTCTCCAGCTACCGGGCGCAACGTCGTGGTGGCAAGGGCGTCATCGGCATGACGACCAAGGAAGGCGATTCACCAGAGGAGAACGATTTCATCGAGCATCTCTTTACCGCCAGTACGCACGATTACCTCATGTTCTTCACGAACAGCGGTCGCGTGTATGTGGAGCGTGTTCATGAGATTCCCGATATGGGCCGTGCCTCGAAGGGCCGCAGCATCGCGAATATTCTCGAACTGCGTTCCGATGAGAAGATCGCCGCGCTCGTTCGCGTGCTCGCCAAGTATGGTCCGAACAAGGAAGACCAGACGTGGCAGCAGCCGAACTTCGTGTTCTTCACCACGCTTAAAGGCACGGTGAAGAAGACGGCACTGGAAGATTTCGCCAATGTGCGCAAGGGCGGCATCATCGCCATCACCATCGAAGAGGGTGATACGCTCATCGATGCGAAGCTCACGAGCGGTGCTGACAATGTCGTGATCATTACGCATGAAGGCATGAGCATCCGTTTCTCGGAAGAGGACGTTCGTTGCATGGGCCGTCCGGCCACGGGTGTGCGCGGCATCTCATTGAGCGATGCGGATACGGTCGTAGCAGTGGCGATCGTGCAGCAGGATGGCACCTTGCTCGTCGCGGGCGAGAACGGCATCGGCAAACGCACGGACTTCGAGGAATACCGCATCCAATCGCGTGGTGGTAAGGGCATCATCACGATGAAGACCACCGACAAGACTGGCGGCATCGCCGGTGCGCTGACGGTGAAAGATGCGGATGAGATAATGCTCATCACCTCGGCGGGCCAGATGGTCCGCACATTCGTGAAAGACATCCGCGAGGCAGGCCGCAATACGATGGGTGTGAAGCTCATCAACTTGGAAGCAGGCGACAAGCTGCAAGCCATCGCTCCGGTCATCAGTGAAGAAGGGGATGAGTCGGCGGCGGCAGAAGTGGCCCCGGAAACACCCGCTGTCTGATCAGTGATTTAACAAACACCGGCGTATCTGTCTTGCTGACGGATGCGCCGGTTTCTTCTGCTTACAAAGAGTTTGAGACGAGACGTCTCAGGTTATTCTTTGCTTCTTACTTCAACGCTTCCATGCTGCCAGCGACGGAAGTCGTATGGCCTGCGTTGACGATGATGTCTTTCGTGATTTTGCCCGATTTGCGGTGATAAAGTTCCACTGTGTAGGAACCGGGCGGAACATTCTGGATGGTGAAATTCCCATTGGTATCCGTGACAGCGAAGTAAGGGTGATTCACCAGCCCGATGTAGGAAAACATCCAAGGATGGACATCGCATTTGAAGCGTAGAAAAACTTCAGGATTGTTCCAGCGGAACAGGAGTGGCGGGGCTTTGGGAAGCTGGGCCTTGTTATATTCCGGATTGCCGGTGACCGCTGGCGTTGGATGAACGTTGTGTAGGAGGAGATCTGAGTTTCTGACCTCGAGTGTTTGGCCGACCTGAGCTCCGCCCACGTAAGGAACATAAACGCAGCCGACTTGATCCAAGACCAAGGCTTTCTCTGGCGGGAGGAAATTGCGGTTTTCCAATCCTTTCACGATGTGGACAAAGACATCGGCCAGACCACCATCGGTGGAGACGACATAAAATTGCGTCGTGGGCTTGGTTCCTTTATGCAAGTTGCCACAAGCGGGGTCCATGGGCAGCGGTTTCTCCGGTTCGGGAACGCCTTGCAAAATGACCCGACCCGAGATGGAGCCAAAGACTGTGGCTGCTCCGCTGGCCCGCTCTACGGAAGTCTCAACAAGGACCGGTGGAGGCGGAGTGACGGCTGCGGCTGCTGGCAGAGCGACGGGTTCAGGAGGTGCCGCTTGGGGGAGCTGGATGGCTGCTGGCGGGTTGACGGGCTGCTGATTCTCGGGTGGTTTGGTCTCGAGAACTGGGGCGGCAGGTGGTGTGGTATCCCGTTTGATCGCTGCGAAGGAGCTTTTGCGGGCGGGATCCGTTTCACTCTCAGGCACAGAATCGCCCAGAAAAATATTTTTCATCCCCCAAAATAGGAGGAGACATATGCCCACAGACGCCAAAACGACACTGGCACGCAGGCCACGTCCGGCAGATTCAGCGGATTGATTGGTATCCATGGTTCCTTAAGGAAACACCGTTGAGGCGGTTTGGTTGCTGTCTTAGCTGACTTTCCGGCTTGGGGCGGCATCAAAATTATCCGGCCTATTACAAGCAAACCGGTTGTTGTGTAATGGGATATATGCCAAGTTCTCGGTCATGAGCGAAGGGAAATCCAAAGCAACCAGTTGTATCCTGTATGGCTGCCTGACGATGGTGGTCTTGTCCATCATCATCGTGGTCGTCCTTATCTTCGGTGCGCGCTATGGTTACAAAAAACTGGTGAACACCTACACCAGCCCGGTAGCACAGCAATTACCGACAGTGAGCTATACGGATGCGGAGGTGCAATCGTTGACGAACCGTCTGGGCGCATTCCAGATGGCGGCGAATGCTCTGACGAACGAGGTCACCCTGACTTTGAACGCCCGCGACATCAACGTCTTGATCAACAGTCAAGAGGGACTGAAGGACTTGCGAAATAAATTCCATGTGGAGATCGAAAAAGACACCATCAAGAGCGGGGTCAGTGTGCCGTTGGATGGTTTTGGCCTGGATGCACTCAAAGGCCGTTTCTTGAACGGCAAAGCGGGGCTCAAGGTGGCCATCGTCAATGGTCAACTGACGGTGAATCTGGATTCGCTGGAGGTGAACGGCAGCCCGGTCTCGCCTTCGTTCATGACCCAGTTGAAGACAGAGAATCTGGCCAAGGATGTGCAGCTCGATCCCGAAGCCCAAAAACTGATGCAACGGGTGGAGAAGCTGACCATAGAGAACGGCGAGGTGATCTTGAAGGTCAAACCGACTCCTGTCACGCCAGCCCCAACCGCGCCGGCCACGACCAATGCGGCACCAGCCGGTGTCATCTAGCGGATGAAGACGGCGGCTACATCCTGGCGTGCGGTATGGGTGGTGATGATCGCGCTGGGGTTCAGTCTTTCGGGAGCAGTGGCGGATGACGGGGGAGCGGCTTTGCTGGGCTCGCCCGCCAAAGAATGGAAGTTCGAGCAATGGCAGAACTCGCCGTCGCTGAAGCTGGATGAATTGAAGGGCAAGGTTGTGCTCGTGCGCTGGTGGATGGCTCCCGGCTGCCGGTATTGTGCGGCTACAGCCCCGGCCTTGAATGAATTCCACAGGGATTATCAGGAGCGTGGATTGATCGTAATCGGGGCGTATCATCATAAGGCGAGCAGACCGCTCCGGGTGGAGGAAGTGAAGGCGCAGGCGGAGAAGCTGGGGTTCAAGTTCCCGGTGGCGATCGACCCGGAATGGAAGACACTCAGGGCGTGGTGGCTGGACGGGCAGGACCGGGATTTCACCAGCGTGAGCTTTCTCATCGATAGACAGGGCGTCGTGCGCTTCATCCATCCGGGCGGGCAGTTTGTGAAGGGAGACAAGGATTACGTGGCGTTGAAGGGGAAGATTGAGGAGTTGTTAAAAGCGGAGTAGCGGGTAGTATGGGTGGTGGTTGCAGATCAGGCGAATAAGTCAGCAAAGGCCCAAACTTTGATATGACGACGACAGCTTTATTCCGGTGGTTTCAAGATGACGGAAGCATTTGTTTGGAGTTACGGAGGGATGCCCGCGACCGGGTGAGTGTGCATGCTTTGTTTCTGTTGCTGTTGTTGTGTTTGCTGGTTTTTGTGTTGCCCCCATTTTTTGAGGTGTATGTGGGGGGAATAGGGGCAAGGCTACATAGGCTCTTGGAAATCCAAATTGAAGCCTCAGACTTTTTGCGGCAATGGTTTTGGCTTGTTATCCCTTTTCTTCCAGTCGTTTTGTTTACGGACTACAAAGCTTACCTCCATTTACACGTGAAGTTCGGGCCAAGAGTTGCAAGAGCTTGGGCCCATGCGATAACGCTGGTTTTGGTCTCGGCCAACGGGTTCTGCCTGTTGAGCTGGTTACTTTTTCGGATTTCGATGATGACTACGGTTCGGATTTACCCATGAACAAAAGCAATAAAGAATGACATGACTGCATACGCCGTTTATCAGTGGTTTTTCAATCCGCCAGAAGTGCCAGCGGCGGCACGAAAGGATGCGTTGGCGCGCGTAAGTGTTCATGCTGCACTGCTAATGGTTTTGATTTGTTACCTATATCAGATTGTTCCTATCCTGGGAGAAATTCTAGGGTTCAGTAGAAGGCTTCCGGTCTTGGTTCAGATACTGATTGATCACGCCGATTTCGTCAGGCAGTGGTTCTATCTGCTGGTGCCGCTAGTGATTGCTGGTTTGGTAGCTGATTACAGGTGCTACATCTATCTATTCATGAGGTCGGGGAAGAAGTCGGCACGGAAATGGGCTTATGGGATAACTTTTCTGCTGAGTTCGGCCATTGGTTTTTATGTTTACGCTCTGTGTAGCGTGTTTTTCTGGCGCATGGCGTTCTGAAGGAACGCTCACATCACCAGCTTGTATCCCACGCCATGCACCGTTAGCAGATGCTTCGGTTCGCCGCCGTTATCGCCGAGTTTCTTGCGTAGTTGGACGACGACTTGGTCCAGCGTGCGCGTGGTGCCGTAGTAGTTGTAACCCCAGACTTCGTTGAGCAGTTTATCGCGGGAGAAGACTTCACCGGGGTGGGTGAAGAATAACTGCAGCAGCTTCAGTTCCTTGGCGGTCAGGTCTTCGGATTGTTTGCCGCGGGTCACTTGGAAGGTGGTCGGATTGATGAGCGCAGCGCCGATTTTAAAGGGCTCGGTGCTGTCATTCTCCACTTTGCCATTGCTGCCATTCATCCGGCGGAGCAGGGCGTGGATGCGGGCCAGCAATTCGCGCACGCCGAAGGGCTTGGTGACATAGTCATCCGCACCGAGGTCCAAGCCGATGACTTTATCGATCTCCTGGCCTTTGGCGGTGAGCATGAGGACGGGTGTCGTGTTCTTGCGGGCGCGTAGTTTTTTGCAGATATCGAACCCACTGGCGCCGGGTAGCATAACATCCAGCACGATGAGATGCGGGCGTTCCTTCTCGATGGAGTTGATCGCCGCATCGCCCCGGCTGCAACTGGCGACCTCGAAGCCTTCGCCGCGTAAGACTTCCTCCAGCCCCAAGCGGATATGGGCGTCATCTTCTATGACCAAAATGCGAGTTTTCATGGGGCGCAAGTTGCGGCGATCAAGAGGCTGGACAATATGCAAACGCGCTTTGCTTCTAACACTTCTTTCCCCCTCATCCCGGCCTTCTCCCTAGGGGAGAAGGGGGAGGTGGCGTAGCGGCCTTTTGGACTTGGAAGCGTGATTTGCATTTGCAGTTCAGTTTGTTTGCTTGGACAAAGGCAGCTTGAGTGTGAAGCAGCTACCACCTCCTTCACGGGCAGCATAGTTCAGCTCACCGCCGTGCGCACGGGCGATCTGGCGGGCCAGCGTAAGGCCGAGGCCGGAACCTTGGATGCCGCTGCTCAGGGAATCATGGGCACGGTAGAATTGCTCAAAAATCTTTTCCTCGCACCCCTTGGGCACACCCGAACCACGGTCCAAGACTTGCAGTTCGGCGTGTTGAAATGGTTGGGCTGCTAGGCGCAGACGCAGGGAAATCTCACGGGCTTCACCGGAGTATTTTTCCGCATTGGAAAGCAGGTTTACCAGTATTTGCGCGAGCGCATCGGAATCGCCATTGATGCTGAGCGGCTGGCTTGGCAGTTCGAGCTGAAGCTTGAAGCCATTGCTTTCCAGATGAGCACGCAGCGACTCCACGGAATCGCGCGTGACTGCCGCAAGATCAAGCGGGCGCATCTGGTATTTCTTCTCACCCCGTTCCATGTGGGCGAAATCGAGGACGTTGTTGATGAGACGGGTCAAACGCGCTGATTCAGCAGTGATGATGTTCAGATAGCCGCGTTGTTTCTCGGCATCCGCCACGCGTCCTTCAGCCAGCAATTCGGCGAACATACGGATGGAGGTCAGTGGTGTTTTTAGTTCATGCGAGACATTGCTGACGAAATCAGTCTTTTGCTTGGCCAGACGCAGTTCCCGGTCCAAGTCACGCACGATAAGCCAGCCGCCAATGGCGATGGCGAGCAATAGCAGTGCGACGAGGAGAGCAAAGGTGTATTTGAGGGTGACGGCGGAGGCACTTATTTTTCCAGGATTCAACTGGTAGAGCGCGATCTCCCAATGAGGCAGGGCCTCGCCAATCTCGGCGGCGACGAAGGGCCGTTTCCAATCCGTGGTGAACTCCGGATGTGAGCGTCCCAGTGGGCGGGCGGAATCATCCAGCAGCGTTACGCAGACTTTTTCCGCCAACTCAGGGTTCATGCTGCTGACGAGTTGCTTCAAGCCGGTGGTCAGCTTGCTGAGGTCCAGTTTGGCGCCATATACCAGCGAAGGGTTTCGCGGAGAGCGGCACCACGTCATGACATTCAGGCGATTTTGCAGGAAGCGCGCCATCATGCCCTCGCTGCTGTCGCCGATGAGATGGCGGAACTCGGCCTCAGCCGCTTGCACCTTGGAATAGTTATCCAGCGTTATTGGCGCTTGAGATTGTGACTGTGACTGCGGCAAAGCTTGTTGCTGGGGATAATCGAGCTGGTTCTGCGGATTGACGACGCGCTTCACGCCCTGGGCTCTGTTGGCATAAGCGGACTGATCGCCAGAGTTATTGGCCAACTGGCTGGCCGTAGTGGTCTGCTGGAGTTGCTGCTGAAACAGTGAGGGATTGTTAGCATACGCCTGCTGGCTGTTATTTTGATCCAGGGCACTGAGATTCACTGAGCCTTTGCCCGTGTTCCAATAAACCTCGATGGATTCCCGGCTGCAAAGAAACAGATCGTTCTCCAGCCGGAATTGACGGGCGGCTGGGCGACCGGTCAGTGAGGGATTGAGCACCCTGCCTTCCAACGAGACGGCGAAACCGATTTCAGCCATCGGCCAGACACGGCGGATGCTATCATCGAAAGAGGCGGCGAGGACTTCCGGCTGCTTCTCCTGCAGCATCAACTCCACTTGCGTGGCGAATAGCTGCTGCTGTCCATCGAGATAACCAGCGGCATCTTGGGCCAGTTTGTCCACGACACCCTGGTAGAGGAGAAACTCCTGGCGTTCGAGGCTGTATTGCTGGTCACGCAGGGAGAGCACCGCCAACCAAGCGAGTCCCAGGCTCGGGATGAGCACGGTCAGGATAAAGACTATGGCGACCTTACGCATGGTACACTGGTATAATCGGTGTTCCGCCCCGTTCCGTCCAGTGATGATTGGACGTGCGGGGCGGAAGTGAACTCCCCACAAAATCGATGTTTAACGTGTTCCAGCACAGCTAATGTTGATAAACTCCGTCGCATCACCATCTTTCACCAAGCGGGCAGTGATCTCCTTGACTAAGGGGTGGGAAATCGAAGTGACCGACTTGCTTCCGGTCACTGGCGGCGTTGCCGGTGTGGGCGTTAGTGCACTGGCGCGGAGTTGGTAAGCGGCGGTGCTGAACTGTTTTTCATTCTGTTTACGCACGATCCGGTCAAAGGCGACATGGGTGAAGCGGCCCAAGCGGAGATCGCGGACGGATTGGGTCAGGACGGCTTTTTGCTCGGTGGAAGCGCCGGCAAAAGCATTCACGAGCTGGGTCAAGGTCTGCTCGAGCTTGGGCGTGAACAATTCGGCACGGCCAACATAGACCCGGGCGGTCTTGGTGGGAGCGGGGTTGAACTTCAGGGGCATGGTGGTTTCCACCCACTTCTCGGGCAGGACGTAGAGTATCCGTACGCCTTTTTCATCGAACCAGGAATCTTCCCACGTCTTCACCATGGCGGCGGCTTCTTTTTCAAAGAGCCCGGCAGCGGTCAAGGATTTGCGCATGGACTGAATGAGCTGTTCGCGGCCAGTCACTCGTTGCGTGCGGGAGGAGAAGATGGTGATGCCGGCACTGAGTTCTTTTTTGGCTGCCAGTTCGGGGTGATAGCTGAAGGCGTATTCACCAGCCCGTTGGTCAATGACGAAGATGTGTTGCAGCGGCTGATCCAGCAGGTTTTGCATGACCACAGTGTTGTCACTGGTGGCGCGGGCCAGCAAAGGCGAGGGGAAATTAGCGATGCCCCGGTAGAAGAGGAATTTTTCATCCTGTGGTTTCGGCAGCCCTTCACCGCTGGATTTGATGTCCTGGAGGGCGGGAGGTGTCACTTGAATCGGAGCGGCATCCGTATTCCGTGCAGCATAGTAGTGGCTGGGGCGTTTCTCGTCAGGGAATGATGCTTTCGAGCCCGGCACGATCTGGACCTTGGACCATTCGATGAAGCTTTTATCACGCTGTTTGGGATCGATGAAAGGGGAGACGGCCTGCCCGAATGCAGGACCAAATTTGCTGATCTGCGGATACCATTCGGTGATGGTTCCTTTGGGCAGATCCACCCGGACATCCACCGTGCGCGGTTTGAGCGAGTAGAAGTAGATGACCGGGGTCTCGATCCGTTGGGTGGCGGCGATGGAGCCCTTGGACAGGGGATTGAGCGGTGCTCCCAGCAAGTGGGCATCAGCAGGGCGAGTGCGGTTGTAAACGAAATCGGGCAGATCGTTTTCAACCAGTGATTGCCATGCGAGAGGCACACCATCGGTGCCTTGGATGGAGGTGAAGGTGCCCCATTCATGCGCAAAGAAATGGTCGTCATCGCCATAACCGCCGCAAGCTTGGGCGGTCAGCCCGCCGGTGGCCAGAATCAAGGAAAGGAGGAGTGTTTTCATGGGAACAGCATAGTTCCGCTGATTCCTCAGTTGTCAGAAGCGGGCAATAGAATTGTAAAAAAGTTGTGAGAGAAATCTCTTACGAATGCAGTCTGAGCGCGCACCAGATGCCGGCGATCATCCCGGCGAGATGGCCCTCCCAACTGATCTGGCCTTGTTGGGGCAGGGCCCCGAAGAAAATGCCGCCGTAGAGGAGAAAGACGAGCAGGGCGATGAAGGCGGAGCGCCAGCGTTGCATCCAGAAGGCGGCCGCGATCAGGTAAGCGACGATGCCGTAGATGAGGGAGCTGGCTCCGATATGGATGACCGGCTGCCCGCCAGATTCATTACGGCCGATGAGCCACGTGCCCAGACCGCTGACGATCCAGATGACGGTCAGGGTGGTGCCGGGATGATACTTGCGATCCCAGAAGAGCAGGGTGAGCAGCACCAGCAAAGGCACGGAATTGGCCAGCAGATGGGCCAGGTTTCCGTGGAGCAAAGGGTTGAAGAGGATGCCCAGCAATCCCCAGGCGGAGCGGGGCAAGATGCCAAAGGTGGATAAATTGTAAGACGGGTTATGACTGCGTAACAGGATATCGAGGGCAAAAGTCAGGCAGAGGAGGCCGACGAAGAAGAGGCTGAACTGGAGCGCCTGACGGAAGTCTTTCCAGGTGGATTTGGCCACAACGACTTGAGGATGGCCCGGATGTTACGCGGGCTATTCCTTTTCCTTGTCCTTGGGTTTCTCGGACAATTCTTTTTCCAAGGGGCCAAAGTTGCCTTCCTCGCAGCAATGGACAAAGCCTTCGGTAACGGACTTAAGCTGTTCCCAGCGCTTGCGGATGCGCTTGGATTCTTCCTTGGTGATGTGATGGTCACTGGCGGCTCCGGCGACGACGGAGAGGAGATCAGCGAACTCTTGCACCACCTGGTTGGTGGCGGGAATGAGGTAATACGGATGCGCCCAATGTTCCTTCGGATTCTGGATGAAGAAGCCTCCGGAACGTTCGCAGATCCATTGCACCAGCCTAGGGTCTTCAGTGGACTTGATAAGGGATTCGATACGGTCCAGAGGGTTGGTGGCACCGCTGCCGCCTTCGGTCGGGGCCTCCGCCCACTTGTAAATCATGGACAGGGACAGGCCCATGTCATCGGCGATTTTCTTGGGATTGCCCTCGTGAAATACCTCGCGGAGCAGTTCGTGGGACTTCATGGGTCTACTCTGGAAAGTTGCGGTCTGAATATCAAGTAGGAAGCTGAGGAAAACTAAGTTGCCGAAGAGGCGGCAGATTTTAGCAAGTTTTCAGCCGCCTGAAAGGCATCTGGAAGATTGACAGGCGGGCGAGGAGAAAGAACGATGGAGACATGACCCAGTCAAAAGAAAATTCGCCACTTTCGTCCCGTCGTCAGTTCTTGCAGAACACCGGAACCGTCATCGGTGCTTCCGCGCTGGCCGGTGTCAACCTTCCCCACGTTTTTGCCCAAGGCAGCGACCAGCCGCGCATCGCGCTGGTGGGTTGCGGAGGCCGGGGCACAGGTGCCGCAGCTAATGCGTTGGAGACCAGCGGTCCGCCCAAGCTGGTGGCGATGGCGGATGTTTTTGAGAGCAAGCTGAGCAATAGTTATACGAACTTGCAGAAGAAGTACAAGGACCAGCTTGAAGTGCCGCCGGAGCGCAAGTACATTGGCTTCGATGGTTACAAGCAGGCGATGGACCAATTGAAGAAGGGGGATGTGGTCATCTTGGCCACGCCGCCCGCCTTCCGCTGGGTGCATTTCAAGTATGCCATTGAGAAGGGTTTGAATGTCTTCATGGAGAAGCCCATCTGCGTGGACGCCCCGACGGGCCGACGCATGATCGCGCTGGCCGAGGAAGCGAAGAAGAAGGGTATCAAGGTGGCAGTGGGCCTGATGGTGCGTCACTGCAAAGGCCGGCAGGCGCTGTTTGACAAGATCAACAAGGAAAACGCCATCGGTGATGTCATCGCCATGCGCGCGTATCGCATGCATCCGCCAGTGGGTTCCGCGTTCACCGATCCTTCCATGCGCAAAGAAGGTCAGAGCGAACTGATGTTCCAGATCTCCCGCTTCCATAGTTTCCTGTGGGCGAGCGGCGGCCTGTTCAGCGACTTTTACATCCACCAGATTGACGAGTGCTGCTGGATGAAGAATTCGTGGCCGGTGAAGTGCCACGCCATCGGTGGACGCCACTACCGGGGCGATAACATCGACCAGAATTTCGATGCCTATCAGGTGGAATACACCTTCAATGACGGCACGAAGTTCTTCTTCTACGGCCGCACCATGCTGGGCGTGAAGGATGAGTTTTCCAGCGTGGTTCACGGGGCCAAGGGCATGGCGACGGTGTCATTGGGCGGGCATGCCTTGGGCCGGGCTGGCAAGATCTTCAAGAACCACATCATGAGCAGTGAATCCCAGGTATGGTCTTTTGGAGAGGCACCGAACCCGTATCAGCAGGAGTGGGATGACTTCATGGCGGCCATCCGCCATGACGAGCCCTACAACGAAGTGGTGCGCAGCGCCGAAGCGAGCATGATCACGGCAATGGGTCGTTTTGCGGCTCATACCGGACAGGAGGTGACGTGGGAAGAGTTCAAAGAGAACAAGCATGAGTTCGCTCCCGACGTGGACAAACTCACGCTTGATGGGCCGGCACCGCTGTTGGCGGATGCGAATGGCAAGTATCCGATCCCGGAGCCGGGCATCAAGCGCGATCGGGAATACTAATCCGATGGGCTGGCGGAATTGCGAGCGGCACTCCATGGAGTGCCGCTTTTTGCTTGGGCGTGGTGGTGTTTCGACGGCAGACTGAAGCTCGAGCATGTCACATGTGTTGTTAACAGAGCGGTTGTTCGCCGACATGGCGGGCTGGGAAGTGATGAAGCGGGCGCGCTCGTATCTGGAAGCGGGGCAGGTGCTGTCTTCCAACTGGTCGCCCCCGGTGGTCAAGGGCGTGGTGAATGCGGGAGGGACGAGCTATCGGGCAGGATTGGTCATCAAGGGGCCGACGGATGTGGAGAATCTGTGCTCGTGCAAGGACTCGCGGGATTGGGGGACGATTTGTGCGCACTCGGTATCGGTGGGATTGCATCATTTGCGACGAGAGCAGATCACGAAGGGAGAATTGAAGCCGGATGATGGGCTGGCGACAAAGCCGTCGCCGGGTGGAGGAATGAGCAAGCCAGTGGTGCCTGCGCCGCCGGTGCGCAAACCGAGCAATGGGTTGAAGCTGGTGGATGAAGGGCAGCCCGGGGAAGAGCTGAAGTTGCATGTGGTGATACCGCCGAACTTTGCGGCGGCAGCGGCGAAGGGGAAGGCGATGGTTTTCCTGGAGGGGGAAGCGGGCGGGAAGCGTCAGCCGTTGAATACGTTTTCCAAAGGTACGACGTATCGTTGCGAGGCGCAGGACAAGGCGCTTTACCAAGAGGCCGAAGCGCTCGCGGAGGGTGAAGTGCCGGCGATGCTGGTGCTGACGACAGCGCAAGTGGCGGGGTTGTTGCCGAAGTTGGTGGGGCATCCGCGTATCAGCGTGGGGAAGCAGCAGGCGGTGGAGGTGTCCAAGCAGATATGGCGGGCGACGGTGAAGGCGACGTTAGATCCGAAGGGCGAGATCGTCTTGAGCGCGGGCGCGATGCCGGCGGATGCGGCGTTGCTCTCGGGTGGGTCGCAGAGCTGGGTGTTTCAGAAGAATCGGTTTCAGCCAGTGGTGTTACCGCCAGCGCTCTTGGCGGCGACGCAGGGAAGTGTGCGGCTGAAGCGTTCGGAGGTGCCGATATTTCTCACGCGAGATTGGCCGCAGTTGCAGGCGGCTTGTGAGGTGCAGGCGAATTTCAAGCTGGAGGATTTCAGTTGTGAGACGGCACCCCCGAAGTTTCTGCTACATCTGCACGGCGGGCTGGCGCAATTGCGAGGGCAACTGCAATGCGCTTATGGCGTGCGCATCCATACGGTGGGGAAGACTTCGTCGGATGATGGGGTGTGGCAGGCGGATCCGGATTCGCCGACGCGGTATGTGACGCGCGATGTGGCGGCGGAGAAGGCGGCGCTGGATCGGTTGTTGAAGTATGGGTTCAGTCGGCCGGATGAGTTGGGGATGTGTCATCTGGTGGGCGAGGATCGCGTACTAAACTTCATGGCGCGGGAATATCCGCGCATCGAGAAGGAGTGGAAGGTGACGATGGAGGAGCGGCTCCAGCGCAGCACGGAAAAGAACTTGGAACGCATCGAGCCGGAGTTCCGCGTGATGCCTTCGGGTGAGCGGTGGTTCGATCTGGAAGTGAATTTCGCAGGCGAGAGTGGACGGTTTTCGGCGATGGATATTCAGCGTCTCTTGCTGTCTGGGCGCAATCATACGCGGTTGAAGAATGGGAAGATCGCGCTGATCGATACGGAGGCGATCCAGGAATTTCAGCAGGTGTTGCAGGATGTTTCGCCGGAGCAGCAGGGCGGGAAGTATCGCATCAGCAATGCGCAGGCGGGATTCTTGCAGTCGTCATTGGTAGAGGCGGGGTTGACGAAAGTGCAGGCGCCGCCGATGTGGCAGAACAGGGCGTTCGCACGGCAAGGTGTGGCGGAGATGCCATTACCAGCCGTGGGTGAGTTGGAGAAAGTGCTGCGGCCGTATCAGAAGCAGGGTGTGGCGTGGTTGTGGTTTCTGCGGCAGAACCAGTTCGGTGGCATTCTGGCGGATGAGATGGGTTTGGGTAAGACGCTGCAAACATTGGCGTTGCTGGTGGCGGCGCGGAAGGAAGGGAAGTTGAAGCCGGTGTTGATCGTGTGCCCGACGAGCTTGGTTTTCAACTGGGTGCAGGAGGCGAAGAAGTTTGCGCCGGAATTGAAGGTGCTGGCGCTGGATGGTCCGCAGCGGCAGGCGAGGTTTCCTCTGATCGCGGAATCGGATTTGATCGTGACGAGTTATGCGTTGATCCGGCGGGATGCTGAGCTGTATCGGCAGCATGAATTTGACACGGTCATTTTGGATGAAGCGCAGCACATCAAGAACCGCGAGAGCCAGAATGCGCAGGCGGTGAAGACCATCCGTACGGATCATCGTGTGGTGCTAACGGGCACGCCGATGGAGAACTCGGTGCTGGATCTGTGGTCCATCTTTGACTTCCTCATGCCGGGTTATCTGGGGGCGGCGAATGATTTCCGGCAGCGATATGAGTTGCCGATCGTGCGGGATAAAGACAAGGACGCGCAGGGACGATTGACGCGGCGGTTAAAGCCGTTTGTGTTGCGTCGTCTGAAGCGGGATGTGGCGAAGGAATTGCCGGAGAAGCTGGAGCAAGTGGCGTTCTGTGAATTGACGGAGGAACAACAGGCGGCTTACACGCAGGTGCTGGAGGCGAGTCGCAAGGAAGTGATGGAGGCGGTGGGCGCTCAGGGGTTGGCGAAGAGCCGGATGGTGATCTTCAGCGCGTTGTTGCGCTTGCGCCAGATATGCTGTGACGTCCGGCTATTGAAACTGTCTGATACAGAGATGAAAGCGCCGTCGGGGAAGCTGGAGCTGTTCGGCGAGTTGCTTGAGGAGGTCATCGATGGCGGGCATCGGGCGCTGGTGTTCAGCCAGTTCGTGGAGATGCTCAGCCTCTTGCGCGAGAGGCTGGACGCAGAAGGAGTGAAATATTGTTATCTGGACGGCAGCACGAAGAATCGTGGGGAAGTGGTGGATCGGTTCCAGCAAACGAATGACATCCCGCTGTTCCTCATAAGCTTGAAGGCGGGCGGTACGGGCTTGAACCTGACAGCGGCGGATACGGTGATCCACTTCGATCCGTGGTGGAATCCGGCCGTGGAAGATCAGGCGACGGGGCGGGCGCATCGTATCGGGCAAAATCGCGTGGTGACGAGCTACAAGCTAATCGCGCGCGGGACGTTGGAGGAGAAGATACTGACGTTGCAACAGCGCAAGCGGGAGATCGCGGAAGCGACATTGGATGGGGGAGAGGCGTTCAGCAATTCGTTGAGCTGGGAGGAAATCCAAGGGCTATTCGCGGGTTGAAACCCGGCATATCATTGTGAACTCTGTCATCGAGAAATGGCTGACGCGCCAGATGTTGAGCGAGATCTTCGGGAATCTGGTGGTCGGCATGCTGACAGCGTTGCTGGCGGTACCGCTCACGCTGTTGCATTGTTTTCTGCTGTGGCTGGTCATTCGGTTGTTCATGGGCGGCAATCCGCTGGCAGAGGTTTTTGGACGCGGGCCCTTGGTGGTGGATAGGGCCGTTGTGATCGCGGTGGTACTATTTGCGGGCTGGTTTGTGGCGTATCTGATCTGGGAACGCCGCCGGGAGGAGCAAAGCAGGTGGACGGAAAAGAAGGAGAACGATCCTTCGGTGCTGGATGTCACGCTGGTAATGGTGCAGATCCTGTTCGCGGCGCCCGCCGTGGTGATGATGGCCGGGTCTTTCTTGAGTAATGCGGGCGTGTGGGCCAAGATGGATGTGAAGGGGTGTGCGGCGGTGCTGACCAAGGTGCTGGGTAGTCCGCACCGGGTGGCGATCGAGACGTTGCGGCGGGAACTACCAGGGGTGGACTGGGACAAAGTGGAGAAACAACTGAGGCTTATACCCGGCGTGGTTTTTCTGTCGTCAGCGCCAGCGGGCATCAGTGTGACAGGGGAGCTAAGACAGACGTTGACGAAGCAGCGTTGGGAGGGGGATTGGGAGCCGCCGCCGAGGGAGGAGCGAGTGGAGTTTGTCTGTGGCAAGTGCGGGCAAAAGCTGCGTATCCGGCGGTTCCAGAGCAATCATACGATAAGGTGTCCGCAATGTCAGGCGCGGTATCGCGGCCGGCTGGATCTGCATGGGCGGTTGCGGATCGAGCCGGAGCCGCAGCGGAAGCGGCAGGCTCCACCGGTGAAGGAGGTGGTGGGCGAGTTGGCGGGACATTACCGGATGCTGGGGCTGCCGATGAGTGCCGATCTGGTGGCGTTGCGCCGGGCTTACCGACGTATGATGAAACTGCATCACCCGGACTTGTATGCGATGGCGGATGCGCCCATGCGGGCGCAAGTGGAGGAGAAGGCGAAGCAGATCAATGAGGCGTATCATGCGCTGCTGGATCATCTGGAGGGGAAGTGCGAATGAAGAAACCCGCAAAACGAAGGAAGAGGCAAGGGCGGGGCTAGGCTCCTATTTCTTGGGCTGGGCGGGGAAGTCACGGTTGCCGAAGATGGAACTGAGGACGACTTCCTTTGTCTTCCAAAGGAGGGTCATGGTCATGGCCAAAGGCAAGAGCGCGAGCAGAAGGAGCCAGGCACGGCGGGTAGCGTAGAGGATGTTCAGGAGGTCGATGATGAAGACGGGCAGTTCGTTGATGGAGGCCAAGGTCTGATAGAGGGCGACGGCAGCGAGGAGCCCGGCGATCAAGCCCAGATTCATCTGGGTGAAGACTTTGGTCTCAGCGCGCAACATCTCATCAGGCAGCATGGCGGTGAGGCGTTGGAGGAGGAAGTTCAGTGAGATGAGAAAGAACAGGCTGGAGGCGGCCATCACGAGGACGGCCTGGGTGAAGAAGGCGATGCCGGGAAACTGATTCCACCAGTAGATAAAGGGTGAGAGGCCGAGGTTCACGAGGGCGAAGAGCTTCGTGCGATCGAGGGCATCGACCCAGATGCGTTCCTGGCGTTGAAAGTGGCTCAGCTCATGGAGTCCGTAGTAGAGGAGCCCGGTCATGATGACAGGCGGGAGCATGCCCATGGGGCGCAGCCATTCGGTGACGGCGCTCTGGACGCAGGTGATGAGGGTGAGTGGCAGGCCCCAGAACAGGGCGGAAAGTCCCCGAAGCAGCCTCCGCAGGGAGGGCATCAAATCGGGGTTGGTTCCAGCAGGGGCAGACATGCTGCGCCTAGAATGAGAGATAGGTGTATTCGCGCAAGCCGCGTTCGTAGTCATCCAGGAGGCGCATGCCTTCGGAAGGCTTGAGGCGGTCACCTTTGATAGCGTCATCGACTTGGGCTTTCACCTGGCGGATGAGGTCGCGCTCGTCGTATTGCACGGCGGCAAGGCATTGCACGATGGTGTTGCCCTCGATGACTTCTTCGACGTAATAGCCGCAGGGTTCGTCTGGATCGAGGAACACATGGACTTCGTTGACGCGGCCGAAGAGGTTGTGCAGGTCGCCCATGATGTCCTGATAGGCGCCCATGAGGAAGAAGCCGATGCGGTAGGGCTCGTTGCCGTTGCCATTCTGTTTGAGGGAGTGGAGGGGCAGAGTATCGCGGACATCGCGCAGATCGATGAACTTGTTGATCTGGCCGTCGGAATCGCAGGTGATGTCCACCAAGGTGCCTTCACGGTCGGGACGTTCGTTCAACCGGCTGATGGGCATGATGGGGAACAACTGGCCGAGCGCCCAGTGGTCCAGCAGGGACTGGAACACGGAGAAGTTGCAGAGGTATTGATCACCGAGGCTGTCCTCGAGCTTGCGGATCTCTTCGGGGATGTAGGCCTGGCCGCGGAAGGAATCGACGACGGCCTGGCTGATATCCCAGTAGAGGTTCTCGATCTTGGCCTTGTCGGGCAATTCCATGAGGCCGAGCGTGAACATCTGGTGCGCGTCCTCCTTGCGTTCGAGCGCGTCGTGATAGGCTTCGAGCTTGTTCAGCTTGGGCAGGTTCTGGCGGATGTCCAAAAGCTCTTTGACGAGGGAATGCTCGCTGTCGCCGTAGGGCAAGTGATCGGCCTGCTGGATCTTGGCAATGGAGCCGAACACCTCGACGACGAGCACGCTGTGGTGAGCGACGATGGCGCGACCGCTCTCGCTGACGATGTTTGGATGCGGCACCTTCTCGGCATCGCAGATGTTGCCGATGTAATAGACGATATCGTTCGTGTATTCCTGAAGCGTGTAATTCGTGGAGCTATCGAAGGCGGAACGGCTGCCATCGTAATCCACGCCCAAGCCGCCGCCGACATCCACGAACTCGATGGGGAAACCCATCTTGTGGAGCTTGGCGTAGAAGCGGCTGGCTTCTTGCACGGCCTTCTTCACGGTCAAGATGTCGGGCACCTGCGAGCCGATATGGAAGTGCAGGAGCTTGAAGCATTGCGGGAGGTTTTCAGCCTTGAGCAAGGCGGCGGCTTCGAGCATCTCGGAAGTGCTGAGGCCGAACTTGGCGTTCTCGCCACCGCTCTCGGCCCATTTACCCGCACCCTTGCTGAGCAGACGGGCGCGGATGCCGATCATGGGTTCCACGCCGACGACCTTTGAAACGGTGATGATCTGCTTCAGCTCTTCGAGCTTCTCGACGACCATGATGACCTTGCGGCCGAGCTTGATGCCCATGAGCGCCATCTTGATGAAGCCGGAATCCTTGTAACCGTTGCAAATGATAAGGCCGCCCATCTGGTTTTGGAGGGCGAGGCCGGCGTAGAGCTCGGGCTTGCTGCCGACCTCGAGGCCGAAGTTGTATTGCTTGCCGGCATCGAGGATTTCCTCAACGACTTCACGCAGCTGGTTCACTTTGATGGGAAACACGCCACGGTATTGGCCTTGGTAATTAAATTCGGTGATGGATCTGCGGAAGGCGTTGTTGATGGACTGGACGCGGTGGCGCAGGATGTCTTGAAAGCGGATGAGCAGGGGAAACTTGAGGCCGCGGGCCTTGGCTTCTTCAACGACATCGCTGATGTCCACGCTGGCGCCGGCATCCTGCAGCGGTGTGACCGCGACGTTGCCCTGGTCGTTGATGTCAAAATACTTCGCGCCCCAACGATCGACGTTGTAGAGATTGCGCGCCGCCTGGATGTTCCAAGGAACGGCTCCGTCCTGCTGATTGCTCATTTTTTGCGATGCAAAAGTCGAGCGCACTATAAGGAGTGCGGACAGGAATTCAATAGGGGTGAGGGAAATATTTGCGGAGGTCAGGCGAGGTGGCTGTGACGGAAAAGTCACAGAAATTGGCTCGACAAGACGAGTGGAAGAGGAGATAAAAAACCATTACCTAAGGAGTTGTCCAAAGGAGCAGGAACAAAAATCCATACTACGACCTATGAAGAACCTGAGCCATGCCATGATCTCCAGAGTGCTGGTGACATGCCTTATATTTGCCGTCGTGCTTCCGATTGCGGCGGCAACCGGGGGCGACGAATGGCTGGGCCGTGCCACCGCCAGCGGGATACCGGGCCGGGCGGTGCATACGGCGGTCTGGACGGGGGAAGAAATGCTGGTTTGGGGCGGGGAAGGATTTGGAGTATCTTATGATTCCGGAGCCCGGTTCAATGCCCGAAGCAATTCGTGGGCGGTTATGTCCACAATCAGCGCGCCAGTTTACCGCTCCAAGCATGCGGCAGTGTGGACTGGGACAGAGATGGTGGTCTGGGGCGGGTATAACGGGGTTTTGTTGAATTCAGGCGGACGCTACAATCCGGCGACGGACACCTGGCAACCGACTTCCCTCACGGGTGCACCCTCAGCGAGAACTCCTACGATCACGGTGTGGACGGGAACGGAAGTCATCGTTTGGGGTGGGACTGGAATCGGCAGCGGGTTGTTCGGCGATGGGGCGCTATACAATCCCAACACAGACACATGGCGGCCGATGAGCCAGAACGGGGCGCCTTCAGCACGTGGCGGTGCGAGCGGGGTCTGGACCGGCAGCGAACTGGTGATCTGGGGCGGGCATGATAACGTTAACACTTTAGGAGACGGCGCGATTTACAACCCGCAGACAGATTCGTGGCGACCGATTTCTGCGGTGAATGCGCCCAGTGCCCGTGCTTGGATACTGTGGCCGGTGTGGACGGGAACGGAAATGATCATTTGGGGCGGATCGACGTTGAATTTCTCGGCCACTTTCAGCAATGGTGCCCGCTATAATCCGACCACAGATACATGGACAACGATGTCAAATGCGGGCGCGCCGGCAGGCAGAAACCGGGCGGCGATGGTCTGGACCGGAAAAGAGATGATTGTGGCTGGCGGAGCGACAGGCAATCTTTCCAATACCTATATCAACTCAGGGGGACGCTACAATCCTGCTACGGACAGTTGGTCTCCGATGGAGCTGAGCGGAGCGCCAAGTGCGAGGATTCATCACAGCGGCGTCTGGACGGGTGCCAGCATGCTGGTTTATGGCGGATACACGGGCAGCGGTCATGGCAATGACTGTGTGAGCTACTCGCCGGAGTTTGGCTTCCAAACCATTACTGGCGATTGGTTGGTGGAATATTTCGGCAGTGATCATCGGCACAATCCGGCGGCTTTGGAAACCGCCGATGCGGATGGTGATGGGGCCACCAACGTGGAGGAATTTCTGGGAAACAGTGATCCGAGGGATGCGGAGTCGTTTCCCCTGGCGGGTGAGTGGTTGCAGCGGGCCAATAATACCGTTGTTCCGGGGCGTTCAATCTATGTATCCGCCTGGACCGGCAAAGAAATGCTGATCTGGGGTGGTGAGGGAATTGGGGTTTCCTATGGCAATGGGGCAAGGTACACGCCGGGCAGCAACACCTGGACACCAATGGCGACCGCCAATGCCCCGCAAAACCGCTCCCGGCACGCCGGTGTGTGGTCTGGAACTGAATTGATCGTATGGGGCGGTTACAATGGCGCTTATCTGCGGACTGGCGGACGCTACAATCCCCAAACCGACACCTGGCAGGCGACTTCTCTGACCGGTGCACCCACCGCCCGCGCCTACCCCGCCATGGTCTGGACGGGTACAGAGGTGATCGTCTGGGGTGGTGATGCAGGTGGGGTAATTTACAATGATGGTGCGATATACAATCCGGCGACGGACACTTGGAGGGCCATGAACCAGTCTGGGGCGCCTTCTTCCCGATCCCTCCCGGCGCATGTCTGGACCGGCACGGAGATGATTGTCTGGGGCGGCGGGATCGTGGGCGGGCAGCGCGGTGATGGTGCCGCGTATAACCCGGCTACCGACACTTGGCGTACCATTTCCAGTGTCAACGCACCCAGTGCCCGTGCATGGCTTCTGCAAAGTGTCTGGACGGGGACGGAGATGATCATCTGGGGTGGCGCAAATCATAACTTGTCGCAGACTTTCGGTGATGGGGCCCGCTATAACCCATCGACTGATACGTGGACGGTCATGTCTTCCCAAAACGCTCCGGCCGCCCGCAATCGGCATGCCATGGTCTGGACGGGCAGTCATTTCTTTGTGTTCGGCGGGGCTTTCAACAATTCGTTCTATGTGAACAACGGGGGACTTTATGATCCAGTGACGGATTCATGGTCTGCGGTCAGCTCCACGGGAGCACCTTCGGCAAGGGTCCATCACCATGCCGTCTGGAACGGGGCCGGTGTCGTGATTTATGGCGGTTACACTGGCTCGCAGCACAGCATGGAGACTTATAGCTATTCCCCCTATCAGATATCTGGACTGCCGACAGAGTGGCTTTCGGCGAATTTCGGTATCAACTATCGCCATGATCCGCGGGCACTGTCAGGGGCTGATCCGGATGCGGATGGCAGCAGCAATACCAAGGAGTTTCAGGCTGGTTCCAATCCGTTGGACGCTCTTTCAGGGTTTGCCAGCAGCATCCATCTGACCCCGACGCTCACCTGGCAAAGCGTTCCGGGGGTGAGTTACCGGATATTGCGGAAAGCCTCAACAAGTGCGCCGCAATGGGAAGTCGTGGTGGAATCAGTCCTCGCGACACAGCAGGTCAGCGTTTACCTGGACACGACCGCGAATACGAGTAACGGCTTTTACCTGATCGAAGCCTTGCCCAATCCATAAACGCGGCCGGTCACGAAAAGGCTTTGCCTTTGGATGGCGTCATGGCATGGAGACGTTATGCAAAGTGCTGAACTGCTCAAGCTGGCGGCTTACTGCGACCGGTTGCTCGATACGGCCAACGTGGAGGACTATCCCGGGGCGGTTAACGGGTTGCAGGTGGAGAACCGGGGCAAGGTCACCAAGCTCGCCGCCGCAGTGGATGGCAGTCTGGCCACCGTACGCAAAGCCATCGTGGCCCAGGCCGATCTGCTCATCGTGCATCATGGGCTTTTCTGGTCGCCATCCCATCCTTGGACGGGCAAGCGCTACGAGCTGTTACGGTTGCTGCTGGAAAACAACGTGGCCGTTTACAGTTCGCATCTGCCGCTGGATCTGCATCCCAAGTTAGGTAACAACGCGCAGCTTTGCGCGGCTTTGGGGTTGAAGAAATTGCAGCCCTTTTTCTTCGAGAAGAAAAGACATCTGGGTTTCAAGGCTGCTGCCAAGATTCACCGGGAGAAGTTGAATGGATTGCTCCAGCGAGCCGTGGGGGGCAAGACGACTATGCTGGCTTGTGGCCCGGCGGTGTGTCGGAGTATCGGAGTAGTGACCGGTGGTGCGGGTGCTGAACTTAAGAAGGCGGCTGCGGAAGGCGTGGATACCTTTATCACCGGGGAAGGGCCGCACTGGACTTTTCCGCTGGCGGAAGAATTGGGCGTGAACGTACTCTACGGCGGGCACTATGCCACAGAGACGTTTGGGGTGAAGGCACTGTCGGCACACCTCTCCAGGAAGTATGGCGTGCCTTGGGTTTTCCTCGATCACCCATCTGGTCTCTAAACCGAACTACTTCACCTTGGTGGCGGTCAGGAAGGCATTGAACATGCCCCAGCGCCAAGGACCCAGATTCAGGCCGAATTCCACCGGGGCGGCCACGTATCGGTCCGTGCAGGAGACGCTGTCCACCCGGCAACCGGCGCGTTCGAGGAAGAAACTCATCTCCAGCGGATTCGTGGCGATGATGGCATCATCATCCGGCTGGAAGATGGCGCGCTTGATGGGCTCCATGCGATCGAAGCGCACTTGCTCCGGTTCCTCACGGATCTGGCGGCGCTTTTCCTGCAACCGCTGCCAGTTGCTCCATTTCTGGCCGAGGCCGCGCATCCGGGGATGATAATCGCGGAAGCCCAGCACACGGAAAAAGTTGGGGCTGGAAAGCACGATCTTGCCGCCACGTTTCACTACTCGCACCAGTTCCGGGATGAAGAGTTCGGGCTCTTCCACATGCTCCAACACATTCAATGCTCCGGCGCAGTCGAAGAAATCTTCGGGGAAGGGGAGCTTGCGACCGTCATAGAGCTGGCAGCGTGGGCTGAACTTCACCGCGCGCTGGATGTTTGGTTCGGAGACATCCACGCCATGCGCTTCGTAGCCCGCTGTTTGCAGGCGGTTCACCACCTGGCCAACACCACAGCCGACATCGAGCACCCGGCCACCCGGATTGGCCGGGCGCAACGTATCGGCGTACTTGGCGTAGAAACCGGCGTCCCATCCGGCCAGAAACTCGGCGTAGGCCTCGTTCTGCCGGTACGATTCCTGATGCGATGCGGAAGAGTCGGACATTTACTTGGCTGCCGCCGGTGAGCTGGCGGCCTGTTTTCTTTCGCGTAACGGCCACCAGATAAGCAAGCCCAAGGCGGCGGCGATGGAGGCAAAGGTGAGCTTCAGATATTTGGCCGTTGGTTCAAACTTGAACACGACCTCCTTGTCGCCGGGTTTAAGCTGCACGGCACGCATGATATAGTTCGCCCGCAGGAGCGGCCGTTCCACGCCATCAACATAGACATGCCACGTAGGACTATGACGATCATTCAACAGCAGCACGGCGTCCTGGGCTACTTCCACCTTCATGCTCACGCTGCGTGCCTGGATAGCAACATTGCTGACGCTGTTAGTTGCGCCTTCTTTTGGCGGGTTGCCGGAAGGGGCCGGGATGGATTCGGCAATCAGTACCTTGGCCAGCGGATTGAACTCCGGGGCAGCGAGGATGGGTAAGGCGGCCTCACCCGTGACAGTGCTGGCACCATTGGTGTAAGTGACAATCTTGGTCGTGCCGCTTTCCCATTGGGTGTAGATCATCGCCCGGGGCAGGGCTCCACCGTATTCGAAGACGGCCATGGGTCCGTTTGGGGAAGGTTGCGTGGTGATGTCATGCGCGCCAATGTTTTTGGTGACGCCCGGTTTGACGGCGAACTGGAACTTTTCCCGCACACTGAAACGGTTTTGACCGCGGTCAAATTGTTGGTTCAAAGCCATCAGATAGCCTTCCTGCCCCAGGATGAAACGGGTGCTGGTCAGCTCCCAAAGCCGGGAGATTTTATAGGCATCCTGTCCGTCTGGCCGGCTGGGCCGGAAAATAGCCATGTAGTTCTCCTCCAATACCGGGGCCCGAGGCATCTGCGTGATGTCCAAGGATTGGATGGAGTAGTACTGGAAATGCTGTTGGAGCCAGTTGTTGAAGATCGGCCCAAGATTTTCCGAGCCCGGGGCCAGCAAGTAGCGACGGCTGAGCGGCATCATTTCCGCCGCATTGCGCCAGTAAGGTGACTGCGATTTCAGAAAATCAACGATGTGATTGGATTCATAGCGATATTGGTAATCGTAGAAATTGACCCAAGGCGCATTGGCTCGGGCCATGTCCACGGCAAAAACACCCAAAAGCAGGCCCACGGCGAGTTTGGGTTTGAGCCAGCCGCTCATGCCACCCCAGATCACGAGGACTGAGGCCGCAAGGAAAAACAGGGCGATGAAAACTTCTTTCACGCTGTAACTGGCCATCGATTTGGCTGACTCAGGGCTGAACATGGCGGGTTTTTCCAGATAGCTGATCACCTCCGCCGAAGAGGAGGCGTAGATCAGGGCTCCGAGAGCGAAAGCCGCCGTCAGGGCAAAACCGCCATATACCAGTCGTCGGGCATGTGTGTCGGCGAGTCTCTTGAAAGCCGCCCAGGCCTCACTCCAAGAACGGTTCTGCGGGTTGCCCGCCAGGAAATAAGCCCGGACCAGATTGTTCAGTCCGTAGCCGAACAGGATCAGGACGGAGATGTGCAACGGGTTGGTGAACTTGATGGGGTTGCGGATGGTGGAGAAATACGGCAGCGCATAAACGAATTTGTAAAATGGCGCGAAACGTCCGAATGCGAGGAGCAGGGAGACGAGAGCGGCCAAGGCGCAAAACCAGATGATGAGCTTGGGCTCACCGCCGAGTTCTTTACCATCCTTTCGGAGGCTCTGGCCGACTGCCCAGGCGGCCATCAACAGCACCAGCAAACCTAGGTATTCCCCAGAACCGGAGTATCGGGTCTGGGGTGCCCCGTCATGCGCCCCTACCGTACCCCAGTAATCGGTCGGCTGGGGGTTTTGCGGATCGGTCATCCGATATCCGAACAGGCCGGGGATGGCCAACCGCAAGGTTTCCACTTTGGGCAGACTCCACAGGGTGGCACCCATCCAGCGGTTCTGTTTTTCCTGTTCGGTTTGCGCCATGCCGGCGACGCCTTTTACCTGAGTGCCAATCAGATTCATGACCGTGTGGGCCGAGAGCAGAAAGGCACACACCGCGATGACGCCCACCTGCAAAACGCCTTTACCGGCGCGTTTGCCCATGGGTTCTCCCGGTTTGGTAAGGGACAGGGCGAAAGCAAAAGCGGCGACGTAGAGGCTGTAGATGGCCCCGGTATCAAAGGCACCCATGATGTTGAAGCCGATGGCCGCACCGGCCAATACGAGCTTGGACCAATGGGGGCGGTCGCGATAACTGAACAGGGCGGCGAGCGAAAGCAGGATCATGCCCCGGGCGATGGGCCAGGTACCCAGTCCCCAGCAGGCATTCGAGAAGGCATTGGTATTGTAAGCCGCCGCCAGAGCACCGGCAAAACAGACGGCCGGGTGAAACTTGAGAGTGTGGAACAGCACCCACCCGCAGAAGCCCAGAAAGAATAGGGAGAAGGCGGGGAAGGTTTTGCAAAAGAGCTCGGTGCCGGTCAGGAAGTAGTAAAGATTGCCGAGCTCCGGCTGGCCGCTGGGCTGCTCGATGCCCACCCAGTTCAGGTTTTCCCAATAGCCGGTCAGACCGTCCACGGCGGAGTGTTCCCGGGCTTTGATCATGCCGAAGGGGGCGTCATTGTTGAAATGGACCATGTTTGGTCCCAGCCCTTCATGGAAGGAGACGAGGAGCAGGACCAGCAGGCCGGCTAGCGCCAAAGCCAGATTCATCCAGGGCTTGTTGCCAGTCTCCGATTGCGGACTTTTGTTTACGGCCATATTTGCTGCTTGGTTCGGGGCCAGAGAATTAAGGAATCCGATGCGCGGGCCAATCATAAACTTTAGCTCCGCGCGCATGCCTGCAGGTCGTTCCAGATGGGCGACGAAGCCTAGTGGCACATTCGCCCATACCCTACAGACACCTTCCGGGCGATTTTTGTATGCCCAGTGCGTTTTTTTCAGACCCGGCCTTAAGAAACGGAAATGTGACGCGTGGCGGCTGGACGGATGAACTGGGTGATGCCATCTTGGTGCCATGCAGCCTTGCCAAAAAAAGACCATCTCCCCCAGCCGTCGTGATTTCCTCGCGGCTTTGTTTGCCGGGGTGGCCTGTTGCCGTCTGGGAACGGAGGCATGGTCGCAACCCGTGGTGGGGTTGATGACCCCGAGCACTGATGGAAAGTTGACCGTCAAGCTGGCGGACTTTCCGGTTTTGGCGGACGAAGGCGGCTCCATCGGCTTGATGTATGGGACGGATTACCCGGTGCTCATCAGCAGATTGGCCACTGAGTTCATCGCGATGCGGGGGGAATGCCCGCATGCCCAGGGGACTGTGATTCCGAGCGGAGGCAGTTTCTTTTGCACGACGCACGGATCCAATTTTGATGCTGAAGGCATCGCGTTTTTCGGTCCAGCCCTCGGCACACAGTTGCCGCACTATACGCTCACGCATTTTCCCGACAGCGAGTTGCTGGAGATCGTGATCCCCAACATGGCATATAAAATCACCGTGGTGGCCCTCTCCGGGGCAGACCGGCTGGCAATGACGTTTGAGACCAAGGTGGGGGCGAAGCACGAGGTGCGGTTCCGGGGGCAGGTATCCGAAGCGGAGAGCGTTGTGCCGTTTGCCACAAGTCCGGCTGGGGCCTTGACGAATACCGAGTTGAACGGGAATGGCGGCTCGCAGACGATTTATGTGGCGCGCACAGGGCAGAGCGGGTTCTTCGTGGTGAATGTGAAGGTAACGCAGTTGTAGGCCGCGCCGCTTTGAGCTTGGTTCCGGTCGCATTTCGCATTTCCTTATCCCCCGTGAAGACATTGATTTTGGCCACGCGCAATAAACACAAGACCGGAGAGATCCAGCAGATCCTAGGTCCGGAATTCTGCTGCCTGTCCTTGAATGAGTTTCCGGACGCGCCGTCCATCCAGGAGAATGCGACGACGTTCGGCGGGAATGCCGCTCTGAAGTCAATCGGGCTCGCGCACTGGCTTCTGGCTACGCCAGGCAAACTGAACGGTATCCAGGGGGAAGCTTACGTGCTGGCCGATGACAGCGGGTTGGAGGTGGATGCACTAAATGGAGCCCCCGGCGTCTATTCGGCACGATTTGCGAATATAGATTCGGGCAAGCCGGGGAACTCATCCGATGGCGAGAACAATGCGAAGCTGTTGCGGTTGATGAGAGATGTGCCGATGGAAAAACGGAGTGCGCGGTTCCGTTGTGCTTTGGCGCTGACACCATTGGCGCAAGCGGAGAAGTGTTCTTCACCACCTTGCGAGGCGGATGAACTGGAGACAGCCACCATGATTTTTGAAGGTGCCTGCGAAGGCCGCATGGATACCAAGCCAGCGGGTGGAGGTGGGTTCGGCTACGATCCGATGTTCATTCCCGTCGGCTATGACAAGTCGTTTGCGGAGCTGGGCGAGGATGTGAAAAACAAGCTGAGCCATCGCTCCAAGGCGCTGGAGAAGCTGCAGCAGTGTTTTTCCAAACAGCGGTAGTGGCTGGCTCACTTCGCCGCGGCTTGCTTGGCCCAAACCGCTTTCAGGTCGGGATGCGTCTCCCGCAATATCTCGGTGATGCCGATGCGCTCCTGCTTGCTCAGGTAATCGTAGCGTGAATCGGGTTCATCACGGTCTAGGGCTTTGCTCAAGCGGGCGTAGATGCGCTGTTTCAAGGGGGTGGGCAGGGCAAGGAACTGTTTGGAATAGATGAGATGGCTGCAACGGTATTTGAACATATACCGATCCAGCCGCAGGTCGCGCAGAGAGCGGCCGTCTTTGGTGCGGATGCCGTTGCGTTCATAAACCTCCTGAAAGCCGCTGGTGCCTTGTACGCCGTCCTCGGGCAAAACCGCCTCGTCCTTATAGAGCAGGTGATCGACGACATCTTGGGCGGCGCTGTCGAAGACCCGTTTCACACTTTCGTAGCTGGGTTCGTTGGTGATTTTTTCTTTCAGGTCCGTTTGCAGGTTTTGCTGATAAGCCAGCATCCGGCGGGCGTTGTAGGCCGCACGCGTGAGCGAGTTATGCATCGCCGTCTGATGTTCCAAGACGAGCAAAGCCACGATATCGCTGGTATTCGTGATGACGGTTTCCACCGGGAAGAAGCGCGATAGATCAGTCAGATTCGCACCCTTGGTATAATCTACGATGAGTTCGCGCTCCTTGTTCAAGGCAAAGACATTGCCCTGATGCGTGGAATTCCCATGCTTGCCGGTCACATACCAGCCGCCCCAGCGTTCGCTGAAGGGTGTGGTGTGGTCCACCACCTTGGAGCCGAACTGAAGCAGGGGATCGCCATCCGCATCCGTGTTTACCGAGCGCACGAAGACACCGGGAATGCCGCGCACGAAGGAACCGCCGTGGCAACTGAGGCAATCGTTGTCGCGTTTGAAGCGCGGCAACTCAACCTTGGCGGCTGGCCGTGGGTCCAAGGTGTAAAAGACGGGGCCCAGTTGCGGATCGAAACTGGCGACTTCAATCAGGCCGCCCGGCACCCAGCCGATGTAGCAGTCGTCATTGAAATAGATGGTACGCGGATGTTTCGGGGCGATCAGACTGCGCTGAACACTGGTCTTGGAGAAGACGATGACCTGGCTTTCGATGGGGACGTTCATCTCCTTGAGCAGGAGCCGAACTGCTTCTTTGTCGTCCGCCGGGAGCTTAAGTTTACCGCTGGCCAGCCTGGCTTCGATGGCTTGCGTGGCGTCCTTCGCCGGTGTGGCGGAATAACGGATCGGGGCTTGCTCATACTCCTCAACGCCTTGGCCAAGGGCGTTGAATGAAGCAGCCAGCAATAGAGCTGTGATGTGGGGAAAGCACTTCATGACGACAGGGCCAACGCTTGTTGGAGCCGTTCGGGACGTTTGACCAGATCGGCCAGGGTGTATTTGTCCAACGTATCAAAGAACGCATTCCACGCCTCCAGCAGCGCTCCTTTGAGCGTGCAGCCTTTGATGAGCGGGCAAGTGTTGGTCGTGGCATCAAAGCACTCGATGAAGGGCGTGCCCGCTTCGGTCTCGCGCAGAAGCCGCCCGATACGGATCTCCACCGGTTTTTTGCCCAGTGATATGCCGCCGCCCCGTCCACGCTTCGCCGTGAGATACTCGGCTTGCGCGAGAAAGTTCACGGCCTTGGCGACATGGTGGCGGGAGAGTTTGTAAGCATCCGCCACATCATCCACGGAGAACTGCTGGTTACCGTTCAAGGCAGCATACATCAGGATGCGCAGCGAATAGTCAGAGAAGAGCGTGAGGTTCATGGTGGTTAGTTGGTGGATTGGGTCGCCTGCGGTCTTGGATTGCCGTATGTGCGCTGTCCCAAAGCGATGGCCACCCCTAACTTTTCAGCCGGGACGGCGATACCGCAAGCCATGCGCAAGCGCAGGGCAATATTTTGAGCGAACTGGATCATCTCACAGGCACAATCGGCGGGGAGCCAGATTTTGCAGTTATGCTCCCAGAGGCCGAGCCAAGCCTGAAAGTGTTCCTCTTTCAGGTCGAGCGGAATATGCTTTCCGACCATGGGTCCAGCGTAGGCTGGCGGACCACCGGCAATCGTGGACCAGAAATCGGCGATCTTTTCCAGATGCCGGGGCCAATCCTCGATCTTGGCCGCAAAGATGGGACCCAAGGTGTGGTGTTGCCGGACATCGGCATAAAAGTGGTGCATGAGCTTCATCAAGGCCGGGCGTCCGCCCATCCGTTCCAACAAGCTCTCATTCATATACTATAATAGATGTACAAAAAATACCTCTATTCAATCTCTTTCGGTGAACCGATTTGGCGCAGTTCTAGCCGTTTATTGACACAAGCAGATGGCGAAATGTGGCAACTGATGCGTAGTGCAGAGTTTTATCTATGGATAAGAAGGGCTTGTTAATTTATGAAACATACATCGCTAAAACTAATGGCTTCCGCGACAGGTTTGCTCCTCGGAGCCACCGCGCAGGCAGAGGACTGGACCAGTCAGGCCATCGCACCGGTCACCAACCCGATCTTCTTTGAGTCGCCGCTGATCCAAAGTGAAGTGCGACCGATCTTCGTCTATCATCGGTTGGATGGTGCGTTTCTGGGCGCGGACGTAGATGTACGCTTGTACGCCCTGCAACTGCGCTATGCGGTGAATGACCGGCTGGCAATCATCGCCACCAAGGACGGCTTCATTGAATTCAATCCGGAAGTGGGACCAGCCCAGAACGGCTGGGCGGACATTGGCTTCGGCCTTAAGTATGCGGTGTACAAGAATGACGAGCAGCAGGCGGTCATCACCCCGGGCCTGACCTTTGAACTGCCCTCCGGCAATCAAGATGTCTTCCAAGGTAATGCGTCCGGTGAGTTCAACGTGTTCGTTTCCGCCATCAAAGGCTGGGACAAGTTCCACCTGACGGGCAATCTGGGGGCGCGAATTCCCATCGACATGGACAAAGAGACGGCCAACGTGCGATACAGCCTGATGGCCGACTACTACACCTGCAAGTGGTTCATCCCGTTCACCGCCATCAATGCCGTCACCACGCTGACGGAGGGCAACCAGTTGCCGTTCAATTCCGAGGGCTTCGACTTGATCAACTTCGGCAGCACGAATGCCGGTGGCCGGACCCAGGCGGCTTGGGGCGTGGGCTTCCGCTCCCGTCTGCTTGAGAATGTGGACTTGGGCTTCGCCTATGAGCGCGGCTTTGCACCGAACAACGACATCTTCAAGGACCGGTTCACGGTGGACTTGGTCTGGCGTTTCTAAAGGCGCGTGAGATTTCGCAAACCGTGGATGAATAATTTTCATCCACGGTTTTTCTTTGGAGAAATCCAAGGAGACTGAAAAGTGAAGCAATATTTGACGAGGGCAGGGGGTTCCTCCACTTTGGCAACGTATGAGCCAAATGCTGGAATCTTGCCGGGCATTGCCGCAACGTGATTTCAAGGTGGGCGAGGAAGTCCTTCTTGAAGGGCAAAGCACCGGGCACCTCTATGTGCTCGTGGAGGGCAAGGTGGAGATTTGCAAAGGAGATGTGCAGGTGAGCCGGGTCTCCGAGCCGGGCGCGGTTTTCGGCGAGATGTCCGTGCTGCTAAACCAGCCGCACATGGCCACGGTCAAGTGTCTGACAGACTGTAAATTTCTGGAGGCGGAGAATGCGCGGCAGTTCCTCGATGCGCATCCGGAGGTGACAGTCATCGTGGCTGAGATGTTGGCGCGGCGGTTAAGCTCTTTGACGCGGTATCTTGTGGATCTCAAACATCAGTTTGAAGATCAGAAGGATCACTTGAGCATGGTGGATGAGGTGCTGGAGAGCCTGTTGCATCACCAGGGGAAAACAAAGAAGTAGACCGGGTAAGCGGTTACAGGGCCATTGTTTCCTGCCCAGCTTGGGAGGTCCAAGTGGCTTGGTTGTTTTCCAGATCAAGGAGAATGAAGGCGGGCTCGGGGCCGATCTGACGTCCGGTATTGAAGACCCAAGTGCCGTTGACTTTGTCGATCCAAGAGCCTTCGTTGCGGAAGGGGGATTGGTGGATGTGGCCGCTCAGCACCATATCAGGTTTATACTGATTTATCCATTCGACGAGGTACGGGTCTCCGGCGAAGGCTTTGCCAGTCCAACAAACCTTGGTCTGATCGGGTGGTGAGTGGTAGATCCAGATCCAACGCTTCTTGGGGCGAGCCGCATCACGAGCGAGTTGCTCACCAACTTCCTTGCGAGTGACATTACCATCCCACCAAGGGCAGATGGTGAAGAGGCATTCGTCCTTCTCCCAGAAATCACCATCCACCAAAGTGCCTGCTTCACGAGCTTCGGTGAGCCAGGTCGCGATGGTTTCGTTCTCTGCGTTATGATCGGTACCGTCATGATTGCCCGAGCAGACGAGCAAAGGCTTCTTGCGGACGATGCGGTCGAGATATTTGAGCACCACGATGGATTGGGATTCCCGGTCCACGAGTGAGCCAAGGTCAAGAAGGTCGCCCGCGATGATGACGAGGTCGAATTGCTCCGCGACATGATGCACCCAGTCCCACTGTTTCAGGGCGTAATGCAGGTCAGCGACGACAAGGCATTTCATGGCGAATAAGGGGAACGGCTTTTCCTGAGCCTGATAATCACCATGAAGCGACGAGGTCGCAAGCGGGATGATTCAAAAATAGGCGGGCTTGGCTTGAAAGTTATTCATGCATGCCGGAGGAAACAGTCGCGATCTTGGCGAAGCCCACCAAATGACTCAGGCCAGAAAACCGGAAATCTCTTCGAGTGTCGTCTCGCCGTCGAAAGCCCGGAGGACGGCGTTCACGGCGAGGGAACGCATGCCGTGTTGCTCGGCGAGGTCGTGGATCTGGTTGCTTGGGGCGTTGGTAGCGACGAGGCGCTCGAGTTCCGGATTCATCACGAGCAGTTCCGTGATGGGGAGCCGGCCTTGGAAACCGGTGAACGCACAGGCGGCGCAACCGGAACCTTTGCGGAAGAAGGCACGATCCAGGTCGAGACCTTCGAGGCGGGCCAGGTACATGGGGCCGGGCTCGTAGGGGATGGCGCATTGGGTGCAGTTCTGGCGGGCGAGGCGGAGATTCATCACCCCCAAAGTCGCACTGGCGAGGAGCTGCGGGTCCACATTGAGATTGGCCATGCGGGCGAAGGCCCCGGCGGCAGTGCCACTGTGGACCGTGCTCAGGACCAAGTGGCCGGAGAGACTGGCCCTGACGGCAATACCCGCCGTCTCTTCATCCCGGATCTCACCAATCATGATGACCTGCGGGTCGTGACGCAAAATGGAGCGGAGCGCGATAGGATAGGTGAAGCCTTGGGCGACATTCACGGTGGCCTGATTCACACGCGGGAGAACAGACTCCACCGGGTCTTCCACAGTAGTAATGTTCAGGCGCTGGCCTTGGGTGTTCACCAGATGGGTGAGCGTGGAGTAAAGCGTAGTGGTCTTGCCGGAGCCGACCGGGCCTGTGAGCAACAGCAATCCATGGGGCCGGGAAATCAGGTTCACCCACTGGTTCAAGGTATCCGGATCGAACCCGAGGGATTGGACGTTGAAGCGTTGTTCACCGGGGCGGAAGAGGCGGATGGATATCTTCTCTCCGGCGACCATGGGCGAGAGCGAGACGCGCATCTCAAAGCCGCCCATGGAGGCATCAGCCTTCGCTTTGCCTTCCTGCGGCACACGGTGTTCGTAGATTTTCAGGTCAGCCATGACCTTGACACGGTTGGCCAAGGGGCCTTTCAGATGGGCATGCAGCCGGACCACATCATGGAGCATACCATCGATGCGGAAGCGGACGAGCATGTGGTCCTCAGCCGGGTCCAAGTGGATGTCGCTGGCCTTGGCGTCGAGGGCATCGAGGAGGATGAGGTCGAGGAGATAACGGGCTTCGATGGAGAATTCGCCAGTCTTAGAGAGGTAATCCATCGTCCGGGCACCTCGACCAACGGGGAGTTTGGCGGCAGGCGCGGCACGTTTGCCCTCAGAGGAGAGCATTCGGCGCAAGCTGTCGAACAATGGCATGGGGGTATCTAACGGCAGAGCAGGGGGGGTCGCAATGATGAATCGGATTCTGAGCTCCAAATCCCACGCCAAAAGCCAAAGCTACTGGGAAACCGCAGCAGATTTCTCTCCCTATATGATGGCCGGTAGCCTAGAGTGAGCGTGTTGTTTAGACATTTGAATACATGATACCGAAGTTATTTTCTGAGTTAGGTCTGTCGCCGGAGATGCTGAAAGCCATCGATAAGCTGGGCTATGAGCAGGCATCACCCATCCAGGCGGCCGCCATTCCCGTCCTGTTGGAAGGCAAAGACATCGTAGGCCAGTCCCAGACGGGTTCCGGCAAAACGGCGGCGTTTGCCATCCCAGCGGTGGAGAAGGTGGATACCAAGATTCGTGGAGTGCAAATCCTGATCCTGTGCCCGACGCGCGAGCTGGCGGTGCAGGTGTCGGAGGAGGTGCATAAGCTGACGCTTTTCAAGCGGGGCATCCAGGCGCTGCCGATCTATGGCGGGCAATCGTATGAGCGGCAGTATTACGGGTTGCAGCAGGGGGCGCAGATCGTCATCGGCACGCCGGGACGGTTGATGGATCATATGCGGCGCGGGACCTTGCGGCTAGACAAGCTCAAGATGATCATTTTGGACGAGGCGGATGTGATGCTGGACATGGGGTTCCGCGAGGACATCGAGGTGATCCTGCAAGCCTTGCCGTCGGAACGGCAGACGGTGTTCTTCTCGGCGACGATGCCGCGGCCGATCCAAGATCTGATCAACCGATTTGCGAAGACACCGCAAAGCGTGAAGATCGAGCAGAAGGCCATGACGGTGCCGACGGTGGAGCAGCACTACTACGAGGTGGACCGCCGCTTTAAAATCGAGCTGCTGACACGGTTGATCGACATCCATGATCTCAAACTGGGCATCATTTTCTGTAACACCAAGCGCATGGTGGATGATCTGGTGGATCATCTGAATGCGCAGGGTTATTCGGCGGACCGGTTGCATGGTGACATGAACCAGAACCAGCGCGATCGCGTGATGATGAAGTTCCGCAAATCAGGCCTCGAATTTCTGGTGGCCACGGATGTGGCGGCGCGTGGCATCGACGTGGATGATGTGCAGGTGGTGTTCAACTACGATCTGCCGTACGATGTGGAAGATTACGTGCATCGCATCGGTCGTACGGGTCGTGCGGGGCGCAGTGGACGTGCGATCTCGTTCATCTCGGGGCGGGAACTGTTCCAGATCCAGCACATCGAGCGTTACACGAAGATGCGCATCCAGCGCGGCAAGGTGCCAACGCAGGACGAGGTGGATCAGGCGAAGACAAGTGTTTTCCTGACGAAGCTGCGCGCGACTTTGACGAGCGGTGAATATCGTAAGCAGGATCATTTGATTGAGCGTTTGCTGGAGGAGGGATTCACCTCCACAGATATAGCCTCGGCGCTTATCCATCATCTGCAAGGGGCGGATGAGGAACCGGTTCAGAAACCGGTGGAGCGTGAGGAGACTCGGGGCGGGTATGACCGCGGTGGGCGTGATGATCGCCGTGGTGGTTATCGTGAGGAACGCGGTGGTTACCGCCAGGAGCAGCGAGGTGGATTCGGAGACAACCGGTATGATGAGCGGCCGATGCGGCCGGCGATGGAAAGGCCGGCCAGACCGGCGCCGATCGCGCGTCCGGCAGTTGCACCGAAGCCTGCTTTGCCAAGGCCGACAACAATCGCGACCGCTTCGGTGGCGGTGAAGGAAGCGGTGGCGGCTAGTGTCAAACCGGTGGAGGCGAAGCCGACTCCGGTGCCGGTGGTCAAGGCGGAGGCAGCAGTGGCACCGAAACCGGAAGTTAAGGCAGGAGTGCCGAAGGTGAAGCCGGCCGAAACGGCACCCTCGCCCGCTCCCTTGCTGGTGCCCAGTTCGAGCAAGGTCAAACCGATGATGCGCATCCCGGAGAAACGGGAATTGATTGAAGACCCCTTGCCGGTGAGGTCACCGAAGGCGAGTCGGAAGACGCCGGATTTCCAGAAACGGCTCTACATGAATGTGGGTGAGGCGATGGGAATCACCGCGGAAGACGTGGTGCAGGCCATCCAAGGCGAAACGGGTTTGCCGGCCAAGGTAATCGGCACGGTGGATATCCGAGAGAAGCATCTGTTCGTGGATGTGTCAGCAGAGCATGCGAACAGCATCTTGGCCAAGCTCAAGCGCACGCAGATCAAGGGACACAAGGTGAAGGCGAAGGAAGCGTAGAAAAAGTGCGAGGTGATAAGGGCAAAGTGGGAACTGCGTTTGCTAATGGCTGTTTCCTTCCCCCTCACCCCAGCCCTCTCCCCGAGGGAGAGGGTGGAACATTTCCAGCGCCAGTGCTAATTTAACACGCCGTATTTTGGGACAATTAAAAGCAAACTGCCGGTGGAAGCATGGCTCCCACCGGCAGTTTTCGTTTAACCGATTAAAAACTTACTTCGTCTGGCCGGTGCTGCGGAGGATTTTCAGGACTTCGGGGGTCTTGTAATGACGTTTGAGGCCGACTTCCGTGAGCATGCCACCGGGAACACGGGCGATGAATTCCGGGAAGCATTTTTCCACGCGGTCCTTCTGCAGTTTCTGGCCAGCCTTGGTGGCCCAGAAATCCTCTTCCAGTTTGGTGAGGGCGATGGCGGCTTCGTCGTTGGACATGCTTTCGCGCTTGGCCATGATCCAGACGAGTTCTTTGTCACCGGGCAGGCTGACGGGGAAGGGAATGAACTTGAGCTTCACTTCCTGTTCGTCGCTGGCTTCATTAGTGGCGTTCGGGTTTACCTTGATCTCGCTGGTGAACTGGGTGCCGTCCGGCATCGCGACTTCTACGCTGAGAGTCTGTTCCTTCTTGTTGGGCTTGATGGTAACATCGCCATCGCCAAAGGAAGCGGCGAGCTGTTCTTTCACCTCAGCGATGCTCTTGGCATCCAGGTCAGGAAGGGCGACTTTATCGCAAAAAGTCTCAAAGGCTTTGGTGCGGGCCTTGGATTTTAATTCGTTTTCGATTGCCTGATAAATTTTGCCTGCGAGCTTCGCGTCATCGGTGGCTTTGGGGAGAATCTGTTTGAGGAGGTTCAACAGGAGAAGTTCGGTGTTTTTCTTTGGTTCTTTTTTCATACTTTGTACGTCGGAAAAGGAGGCGTTGTTGTGCCAAATGCTGAAGGCGGGCGCAATGCTGGAGGGGAAAGATTTTTCAACACAGCCCCGACCGGTTGCCGTGGTGAAATGGACGCAGATGAGCACAGTTGGGAAAGAGATGATTTTGGTGAAGTGTTATCACTTGAATCAAGTCAGTCTTGCTCAGGTGCGTTGCTTCGGGTTGGGACAACCCGCGCCCCAAGAGCTTTATTTCTCGGCTCGCTTTTGGAAAGGGGGATGGCATATTGCGGCGCATGAAATCCATTTTGAAGTTGGCGGCGGTGTTTTGCCTAGGAGCCGTGATGAGCACGCAAGGGGCGGAAACTGCCTCGATGAAGCTGATTACGGAGGGGTTGGTTTCACCCATGATTTTGACGTCCATCCCGGATGGCTCAGGCAATCTGGTGATCGTGGACCAGGTGGGGACGGCGCATCTCTACACCAAGGACGGCAAGCTGGCGGAGGAGCTGTTCCTCGATCTGCGGCCCAAGATGACGACTTTGCGGCAGGGTTTCGATGAGCGCGGGTTCCTCGGGCTGGCGTTCCACCCGAAGTTCAAGCAGAACCGGAAGTTCTATGTCTATTACAGCGCGCCGATCCGGGCCGGAGCACCGGAGAAGTGGGATCATACGAGCCACATCTCCGAGTTCACGGTGGATGCAAAGAATCCGAAGCGGGCGGATGCTGGCTCGGAGCGCATCGTGATGCAGGTGGACCAGCCTTCTTTCAATCATAATGGGGGGCGAATCGCGTTTGGGCCCGATGGCTATCTCTATATCGGCTTGGGCGATGGTGGGGCAGGCAATGACAAGGGCATCGGTCACGGGCCGAAGGGCAATGGGCAGGACAAGGATAACATCCTGGGCAAGATTTTGCGCATCGATGTGGATGGCAAGCAGCCGTATGCGGTGCCGCAGGACAATCCGTTCGCGAAGGGCGGCGGCAAGCCAGAGATCTACGCGTATGGCATCCGCAATCCATGGGGCATCTCGTTCGACAAAGGCGGCAAGCGGGAGCTGTTCGCAGCAGATGTGGGCCAGGGCATGTTCGAGGAAATCAACATCATCGTGAAGGGTGGGAATTACGGCTGGAACTTGCGCGAGGGATTGATCGGGTTCAATCCGAATAATCCGATCAAACCGCCGGAGACCCCGGCAGCCACAGCGGAGGATGGTGGCAAATTTATCGACCCTATCGTGGCGTATAAGAACCGGGCGGGCAATCCGGGCGGCAGCGGCACAGAGATAAAAGGCACGAGCGTGACGGGCGGTTATGTATATCGCGGCAAGGCGATCCCGGCGCTGGAAGGCAAGTATGTGTTTGCGGACTGGACGCGGAATCCGGGCGTGGCTGATGGCGTGATCATCGTGGCCACCCGGCCGAAGGATGGTTCAGCTCAATGGCCGTATGAGGCGTTGACGGTGGACAATCTGCCGAATGGCAAATTGGGCGGTTATGTGACGGCTATGGGTGAGGATGAGGCGGGCGAACTGTACGTCCTGCTGAACGGGCGCAATGCCGTGACGGGCCAGACGGGCAAGGTGTATAAGATCATGCCGGCGGGAACCAAATAGGATTTACGATTTAGGACCCTGACCTAAGGTCCGGGGTTCATTAAGATTTGCGACGCTTTAATCTGAAATAGAGGACAAGTATGAAACTAAACTTTATGTTGAGCATGCTGGTGATGGCGGGGTCGTTGCTGGCGGCGGATTATGATGTGTATGTGGGGACGTACACGAAAGGGGACAGCCGGGGCATCTACCGCTTGCGGTTGAACGGGACAACGGGGCAGTTGACGGCGAAGGCGTTGTCGGCACCTTCCGAGAATCCGGCCTTCCTCGCATTGCATCCGAACGGGAAGTATCTGTATGCGGTGAATGAGATCGGGCCGGTGGGCAAGGTGTCTGCCTTCAGCATCAGCCCGGATTCGGGTGCGTTGACTTTCTTGAATGACGCGAGCGCGCAGGGAAGCGGCACCTGTCATCTCACGGTGGACAAGACGGGACGCCATGTGCTGGCGGCGAACTATGGCGGGGGCAGTGTGGCAGTATTTCCGGTGCTGCCGGATGGACGATTGAAGGAAGCCTCGGATTTTGTGCAGCACAAGGGCTCCAGCGTGAATCCGCGACGTCAAAAGGGACCGCATGCGCACGGCATCTATGTGGATGAGGCGAACCGGCATGTGTATGTGCCAGACTTGGGGCTGGATCAGGTGGTGATCTACAAATTCAACGCGTCCAGCGGCAAGCTGACGCCGACTGCCCCGGGAACGGTCACGCCGGGTTCGGGGCCGAGGCATTTCGCACTGCATCCGAAGGCGGATTTTGCGTATGTCATCAATGAGATGACTTGTAATGTGACGGCCTTTTCGCGGGATGCGAAGAGCGGGGCTTTGACGGAGATCCAGACGATCTCAACGTTGCCGGAAGGCGTGACGGTGTTACCTGCTTTCAGCACGGCGGAGCTGGAGATGCATCCGACGGGCAAGTTCCTGTATGGCTCGAACCGTGGGCATGATACTATCGTGGTGTATGCGGTGGATGCGAAGACAGGTCAATTGACGCTGGCGCAGCATATTTCGACCGGAGGCAAGACGCCGCGCAATTTTGCCGTGAGCCCGGATGGAAAATGGCTGATCGTGGCGAACCAAAGCTCGGGCAATCTGGTGGTGTTCAAGATCGACGCGAAGACGGGCAAACTGAGCGAGACGGGCAATTCGGCGGAGGTGCCGAATCCGGTGAGCATCGTTTATCGGAAGAAGTAGACAGTCGCAGACAATCTTGGGCCAGCCGTCGAGCGCGGCTGGCCTTCTCCTTTTTCAAAAGACGTGAAAAAATCAGCACTCATCAAGAAGATCATCGCGCAATTGACGGCGGATCTGGGGATTTACTACAAGGCGGCGCTGACGGCGCGGGAGGAGGCCACGGACCCGCAGAGCAAAGCGGAGAACAAGTATGATACACGCGGGCTGGAGGCATCGTATCTGGCGCGGGGGCAGTCCAAGCAGGCGGCGGAGACGGAGGCATCCATCGAGGAGTTCCAGAAGATGCCGGTAAAGGATTTCGGACCAGAGGAGCCGGTGAACATCGGGGCGTTGGTGGAGTTGGAAGGCAAGGGCGAGAAGATGCTGTATTTCATCGCATCACGGGCGGGTGGTCTGGAGGTGGTGCATGAGAAGCGGGAGATATTGGTGATCACGCCGCAGTCACCTTTGGGGCAGGAGTTGCTCGGGAAGAGGCAGGGCGAGCGGATCAAGCTGGAGATCGCGGGGACGAAGAGCGATTACAAGCTGGTGGCGGTGAGTTGAGTGGGACGTATGCTGATACTACCCCGGAAATGGCGTATGAAACCGGTTTTGCCATTGAATTTGAAGAGTGGCGGAACCCCGTTGGGGTATTGAGTTAGCGCCGACTAACGTCGTCGGCTACGGGTTCAGGTCAAGGGCGTTTTACTTTTTCCCAGTCGAGATTGAAGCGGGCCAGGTATTTGCGAAGGCGGTCGGCGTCGTTGGTGATCTTGCGTTGGGTGCGGGTGACGTCGAAGAGCTGGCGGCCAGCTTCGCTGAGGGTGTGGGATTTTTGGCAGATCTGGATGACGTGATTTAGTTGGACGCGATCAAAGGAATCGATCTGGGCGATCTCTTTTTCACTGAGGACGGAGGCTAGGGCGGAAGTGTTGTCGTCCGAGACATTGGGGATTTTCCAGGCGCGGCGGAGGCGGTGGAGTTCGGCTTCGAGGACGTCTGTGCCGATGCGGCCACCGATGGCGAGGGTGGCCATGCGGGTGACGCTGGCGTTGAGGTCGCGGAAGTTGCCGGACCAGGTGGCTTCATTAGAGCGGGCGAATTCCAAGAAGCGTTCGCGGGCTTCTTTGCTGATGGTGACGTGACGACCATTCTTGGTGGAGTAGCGCTCGAGTTCGTAGTCGAGGTTCGGTTCGATGTCCTCGGAGCGTTCGCGCAGGCCGGGGAGTTGATAGGTCCAAAGGTTGATACGGGCGAGAAGGTCGTCGCGGAAGGTGCCTTCACGGACGCGGATGGCGAGGTCACGATTTGTGCCGGCGATGAGCTGGAAATCGCTGGTGACTTCTTTGTCAGCGCCGAAAGGGGTGAAGCGTTTTTCTTCGAGGGCGCGGAGGAGCATGGCCTGCTCGTCGCTGCCGAGTTCGCCGATCTCATCGAGGAAGAGGAGGCCGCCATTGGCTGAGCGCAGGAGGCCGGGGCGATCCTTCAGGGCACCAGTGAAGGAGCCTTTCACGTGGCCGAACAACGTGCTCATGGCGGAATCGCCGCGGAGGGTGGCACAGTTCACTTCCACGAAGGAGCCGCCGAGTTTGTGGCGGAGTTTCTTCAGTTCGTAGATGCGTTTGGCGAGCTGGGATTTGCCGGCACCGGTCGGCCCCATGAGGAGAATGGGATCACGCGAGGCGATGGCGACGTGCTCGATCTGTTCGATGAGGGCGTTGAAGCGGCGGTTTTTGGTTTCGATGCCGGATTTCAGGAAGGTGTGGGCTTCCTTCACTTCACTGGCGAAGCGGGAGGCGAGCTTATCGTAGGTCGAGAGGTTGAGGTCGATGATGCGGTAGGTGCCATCCGGAGATTTGCGGGCTTCCTTGGGCGAGGCCTGAATGAGGCGTCCGGGAAAGTGGCGCGATTCGGTGAGGAGAAACAGGGCGATCTGCTGGATGTGGGTGCCGGTGGTGATGTGGATGTAATAGTCTTCCAGGTCAGGCGTGAAGCCGTACTTTTTCGTGAAGTCATGGAGGTGGCCGTAAACTTCTTCGAGGTCCCACGGGTCTTTGATGGGGAGTTCACACAGATCGACCCGGGTGCCTTCGGAGACGCGGCGGATATCGGCAGCGACGCATCCGGCGATGTCCTTGTGTTCGGGCGAGTGGATGAGCTCGACCCGGGAGAACTTGAGGTCTTTTTGGTTGGCGAGGGAAACGGTGGGACGCCATTTGTTCCAGCGTTCCTTGTGAAAGCCGGAATCCAAGTGGCTGCCGACGATGCCGATGAGGACGTTTTCAATCCTTGCCATAGCGGATAGGATAAAGAGCTAGCCAGTGGGATACAATTGTGAATTATGAGGTGTGAGGTATGGATTTTGGTTTTGTAGGTCTAAGTATCTGATGGTGAGGTGATTGGGTGTTTTTAATCGAAGGCTGAAGTGAGTTGGCACGGAAGGTGATATAGGGGAATAAGGAAGAATGGCCACAAAGAGGCGCAGAAGGCACAAAAAGAAAATTTGAGAAACATCGAACATCGAACGCCCAACATCGAACATCGAAAGACGGGGAGTTAGAGCCTCGTTCCTCGGCTGAGGAAAGGGGCGGCCGGCTGAGGACCCCGACTCGGAATCGGGGCGGGCAGCCAGCCCTATCAGCCGTTGGGCGGTTCGAGGACGATTGTGTATTAACGGGTTTATGAAACTTGGGGAATGGTAGAAAATTGAGGATCGATATGGGGCAAAAGAAATTTCCAGCGCGGTTGCATGTGCTCTTGGCTCGCGAGGCTGAGGTGGGGGTGGTCATCCGGCGCGGACCGTCGAAGTCGGTTTGCACGATCTTGTGGGATCGGAAACGCGATACGTTCAAGTTGGGGCAGTGGATGAAGGGGCGGATTTATGAGCGTCGCTCGGACTTGTCGCCGGATGGTGAGCATTTCATCTATTTCGCGATGAATGGGAAGTGGGATTCCAAAGTGAAGGGTTCTTGGACGGCGATCTCGCGGGTGCCGTATCTGAAGGCGGTGGCTTTGTATGCGAAGGGTGATTGCTGGCACGGGGGCGGGTTATTCATGACGGACCGTAAGTTCTGGATGAACGAAGGCTATGGGCATGTGAAGACTTTGGTGAACAAGAAGCTGGAGCAAGTGGCCGGTTATCCCTTCAAAGAGGCTTATGGCGGAGAGTGCTTGGGAGTTTACTACCATCGTTTGCAGCGGGATGGCTGGGTGATGCAGGAGGCGGAAGAGGACGGGGCGACGATCTTCTTGAAAGAGTTGCCGAAGTCCTGGGTGATGAAGAAGCACGCTTATGCGGAGATCGGTGCGCCGCCGGGAAAGGGATGTTATTGGGATGCGCATGAGTTGATCCATGAACCGACGGGAACGCGACTCGCCTTCCCGGAATGGGAATGGGCGGAGTGGGATGAGGAAGGTGAACGATTGGTGTGGGCGACGAATGGGCAGTTATGGACGGCCAAGTTGGGGAAGGGACATTTGTACAAGGAGAAGATGTTGAGGGATTTTAATGAGATGAAGTTTGATGCGATTGTGGCACCGTATTGAGACGGGAGAAGCGATGAACGAATTGAAAACAAGTATTGAGCAGTTGTATCGCGTGTTCGCCAATTATCCGTTGGCCCAAGTGGTTGAGGGTTGTTCTTGCTGTGTGGAGGTGAAAGACCACCTGGCATTGCGGACGGCTCCGTTACGAGATCTGCCAGCGGAGAATTTAACGCATTATGCGAGTCATGCACTGACGACTTGGGGAACAGAGGAGGATTTTAAACACTTTCTGCCTCGGATTCTCGAATTGGTTTCAGCCGGAGCCATAATGTACGATGCGGAGATCATCATTGGCAAGTTGGGCTACGCGAACTGGTTGAAATGGCCAGAGGAGGAACAGTTAGCGGTTAAGGGATTTCTGATGTCGGTCTGGAAGGAGCTGCTCATGAAAGAGACGCATCCGCTAGAAGCCTCGGATTGGATATGCTGCGTTGGTATCATTGGGGAGGATTTGCAGCCCTATCTGGAACTGTGGGTGGAAGCCAGGTCCAAGGTTGCTTATGGCCGATTGCTGGAGGCAGTCCAAGATGGGTGGATTCTGCAAAATGCATTTTGGGATGATGTGACCAGCGGGCCACAGCAAGTCAGAGCATGGCTTGAGGCTAGAGAAACAGCGGGACGATTAATGGAAATTTATTATGAGAATGAAGCGGCTGATTTTGCGAAAACGTTGGCAGAGTGCATTGATGCTTTGAATGCGTTTCAGAAGGGATAGGAAGTTATGAACACGAAAGACTTAATTCGTTTAGGAGTGCCGCCGGGGGATGCGACGCGGCGGGGGGTGGATTTTATTTCGCGGTATATCTTGAAGGGGTTGGACAAGTCCAAGCTGTTGGCGGAGGCGGAGGCGATCGTGAAGGATCCGGCGCGGTTCGTGGAGGATGAGTTGCGGGGGGAGTTTGCGCAGGCGTTGGTGCGGATGCAGTCGGCGGGGGCGCTGCGGCAGACGCATGCGGGGTGGCAGCAGTGGGGCGAGGGGCTGGAGCCGGAGGCGGTGAACCAGATGGCGCGGGCGTGTCAGCTCCCGGTGTCGGTGCGCGGGGCGTTGATGCCGGATGCGCATGTGGGCTACGGGCTGCCGATCGGCGGGGTGTTGGCGACGGAGAATGCGGTGATCCCGTATGCGGTGGGGGTGGATATCGCGTGCCGTATGAAGTTGACGGTGCTGGATCTGCCGTTGCGAGAGCTGGATCGCAAGCGGGAGAAGTTGATCAAGGCGATCGAGGCGGAGACGCGGTTCGGTGTGGGGGCGACGTTCCAGAATCGGCGGCAGCATGCGGTGCTGGATGAGGATTGGAGTGTGAGCCCGGTGACGAAGCAGAATAAGGATCGGGCGTGGGCGCAACTGGGGACGAGCGGGAGTGGGAATCATTTTGTGGAGTTTGGGCGGTTCACGGCTGAGAACGAAGTGAATGGGTTGCCGCCGGGCGAGTATGTCGCTCTGTTAAGCCATAGCGGGAGCCGTGGGACGGGAGCGGCGGTGTGTGATCGGTATAGTAGCATCGCGATGGACCTACATGCGGATTTGCCGAAGGAGCATAAGCATTTGGCGTGGTTGTCCATGGAGTCGGCCGAGGGGCAGGAGTATTGGGCGGCGATGGAGTTGATGGGGCGTTATGCGGCGGCGAATCATTCGCTGATCCATCAGCACATCGCGGAGCACTTGGGGCTCGAGGTGTTATTGGATGTGGAGAATCATCATAACTTTGCGTGGAAGGAGCGGCATGTCATCGAGGGGGTGGAGCGGGAGGTGATCGTGCATCGCAAGGGGGCGACGCCGGCGGGTGAGGGTGTGTTGGGGATCATTCCGGGCTCGATGGCGACGCCGGGATTCCTAGTGCGCGGGAAGGGGAATGCGGCTTCGTTGCAATCGGCCTCGCATGGGGCGGGTCGCGTGATGAGCCGGAAGAAGGCGACGGAGAGTTTCGAGTGGAGCAAGGTGAACCGGCTCTTGAAGGAGCGCGGGGTGCATCTGATCTCGGCGGGTATCGATGAGGTGCCGGGGGTGTATAAGGATATCCATCAGGTGATGGAGGCGCAGAAGGATCTGGTGGAGGTGTTGGGGCAGTTTGATCCGAAGCTGGTGAAGATGGCGCAGGCGGGGGAAAGGGCGGAGGACTGAAGGAATGGGCGAGGTGAGAGGTGCGAAGGGTGAGAAAGGTTGAAAAGGTGAAATACGGGCTTGCGGGGAGGGGCGGAGTTTGGAAAGACTTTAGGACATGGTCGGAAGGGTGGCTGAGTGGTTTAAGGCACCTGATTCGAAATCAGACGTAGGTTAACCCCTACCGTGGGTTCGACTCCCACCCCTTCCGCCATTCTTTTTCACCGGAGACATTTATCCCCATTTGTGTCGAGTCGCTTGCATGGTAAGGCTTGGGCGGCGAGTATCAAGGAACAGGAGTTAAGCTGGGAGATGAGGGGGAGGGAATCATGACGGTATTACCGATAGTCGAGCGGGAGTTGCGGGTGGGAGCACGCAGCCCGTTACTTTACCGCAGCCGGTACATGGTGCCGCTGGTGGGGGCCATCGTATTCCTTTTCATGGCATACAGCCTGTATCAGGGCGCGCCCACGCAGGTAATGGGTAAGACGATGCTCTATGTGTGCTTCGGAGGTTTGTTTCTCGTCTGTCTCTTTGCGGGGGTGCATACTACGGCGGATTCCATCAGCCGCGAAAAGCGGGAAGGGACGCTGGGATTCCTTTTCCTGACCGACTTGAAGGGGTATGACATCGTGCTGGGCAAGCTGGTTTCTTCATCCATCGGCGGGGTATATTCGCTCTTGGGGATCTTGCCGGTGGTCAGTGTGATTTTCCTGATGGGTGGGGTGGATGGCTGGACGGTTTTACGGTTGGTGGTGAGTTGCGGTAATGTGCTGTTCCTGTCATTAAGCGCGGGTTTGCTGGCATCGGTCCTGTGTGTGCAGGAGCGGCAGGCCAAGGGGATGGCTTCGGGGTTGATCATGGGATTGCTGGCGGGTGGACCTTTAATCGGGCTGATCTGGTTCTGGGCGAATGGTTCGCTGGATTCGGCCACGCAATCTCAATGGGCAACGTTTCTGGCGACTTCACCGGTGATGACCTTTGTGAGTTCGGTATCGCCAGCACGCATGGGCGGGACGACGGCCTTTTTGATAATGAACGGGCTGGTGCAGATCTACGGCTGGGTATTCCTAGGGCTGGCTTGTTGGCAAGCGCCCCGGAGGTGGCAGGAGAAGGGGGAGGAGAAAAAAGCGACGAAATGCAAGACTGCGCCCGCAGATGGCCGGGCGAGTGAAGTCAGAGCGCAGGAGCGGGCGAAGAAGCTGGAGGAAAACCCGATATACTGGCTGACCAGCCGGGATCGTTGGGCGGGTAAGATGGTCTGGGGATATTGGTGGCTGGTGGTGCTGGGGGTGATGCTGTTTGTGTGGCAGGCGGATCAGCTGAATCTGGGAACCGGGGTGGCGCTGGTCTTGATCTTGAACTCAGCGATGAAACTATCCCTGGCCGGGGAAGCCAGCAAATGGCTCAGCGAAGATCGCCAGACCGGGGCGCTGGAGCTGATCCTGACCACCACCCTGAAGGAGGAGGAGATACTAAAAGGACAACTCACCTCCTTGCGGAAGCGGTTTTTGCTGCCATTCCTCGCTACGGCAGGGGTGCAGATAGGTTTTTTCATACTTTGCTGCAGCACAATGAAGGTGAGTGACGGGGTGTTCAGTGCTTTCATGCTCTTCCTGCTGCTGACCTTGGGGATGCTGGTGGTAGATTATCACGCTCTCTGCTGGGTGGGCATGTGGAAGGGGCTCTCTGCCATGCCGCCTGGCAAGGCGCGTCAGCAAACGATCAGTGCGGTTCTGACGATGCCGTGGGTGCTGTTCTATGTGGGGTTGATCCCGGTATCTTGCGTGACCGGCGGTGCTGGCTTCGTTTTGCTCTGGCCGGCTGTGATGTTCGGGGTTCCGGGGTGGTGGAATGCCCGGGCCAAAAGCCGGTTGCGGGAGGAGTTCCGGACGCGGGCGATGGAGCGATACAGTCCGGTGCCGAAGCTGCCCTTCTGGAAACGCATGGGCCAACTGGTGAATGACATGGTGACACCTGACAAAAGGCCGACACGATGAAAGCCCTGCCCATAGTGGAACGGGAGCTAAGGATGGCGGCGCGCAGTCCCATTACCTACCGGGCACGGATGTCCATGGCATTGACGGCCTCCGGACTGTTCGTGATCTTCGCGATTTCCGCCCGGTACGGCATGCCCCCGCACATGGTGGGGCAGCAGCTCTTTTTTATGAGCTTCGGCATCCTGTTCATGATGTGCCTTTTTGGCGGCTGCCAGCTTACTTCCGATACGATCAGCAGTGAGAAGAGGGAGGGGACACTGGGGTTGCTCTTTCTGACGAACCTGCGCGGTTACGACATCGTGCTGGGGAAGATGGCATCGTCTTCACTGGGGGCGGTCTATGGGGCTATGGCCCTCCTGCCTCTGGTGGCCGTGATGTTTTTATTTGGCGGGGTGTCGGGGGCGGCGATGATGCGACTCACGCTGGCGTCACTGAACGTGCTTTTTCTGTCGCTAAGTGTGGGACTGGCGGTTTCATGCCTGGGCAAGGATGCGAACCGGACCCGGGTTTGGGCTTTTCTCGTTATGCTGATCCTCTCTGGTGCCGGTCCGTTGCTTGGACTTGCCTGGGGCTGGCTGAATGACTTCCCGCCTCATTTTCGCGGGATGAACTATTGGGGCCCCTTTTGTGTGACCAGTCCGATGATCGCTTTCAGCACGGGTTTGGATCTGGTATATCAGCGGAGCGCCGACTGGTTCTGGCTGTCGAACGGGGTGATGCTGATACTAGGGATGGGAACACTCGGGCTGGCCACCTGGCTGGCTCCCCGAACCTGGCAGGAGCGGGCGGCAACCAAGCGCCAGTTCAATCTCCAGCAATGGTGGCGGAAGGTGGTTTACGGGAGCAGCAGCACGATGGCCACGAGCCGGGCGCGGATGTTGGATATCAATGCTATACACTGGCTGACCAGCCGGGAAAGGTTTAAGGGGGCGCTGCCATGGGTGGTGTTGGCGGTAATGATTTTGGCGTGGTTCACACTGCGGATTTTGGTGGGGCGCAGTTGGTTCAGTTGGGAATCAATAGCGGTCTTCTGTGTTTTAACTAACTCAATTTTTAAGGCGGGCATAGCCTTGGAATCCGCGAAGCGATTGGCGGCGGATCGGGAGAGCGGGGCATTGGAGCTTTTGCTGTGTACTTCGATCAGTGTGCCGGAGATTTTACACGGTCAATGGTTGTCTGTTCAGCGGGTATTCAAGAAGCCATTATTGATTGTAACCGTGCTGGAGATAGGGCTGTTTTTTATGCTTTTGGAACTAAAGCCAATGATGCCAAAAGTGGTCGGCGGGCTGCTGCTGGCGGGAGGATTGATCATCCTGTGGGTAGATTGCTTGGTGTTGCCTTGGGTGGCAATGTGGAAGGGCATGGTGGCCAAGGTCAGCAAGAATGCCGGCACGGAAGCAGCGGTCGCGATTTTGGCCCAGCCTTGGACGGTCGTGTATGTCTTGAATGTGATCGTATCTCTTACCGTACTATATATTACCCGACGGCCCTTTGAGTCATTTGGGTTCGTAGCGGTGTCTTGGTTTGTTATCAGCCTGACATGGAGCTGGCTCTGGTATCGGCACGCGAGAAGGCGTCTGCTGGGAGATTTTCGGAGCATTGCGATGACACGTTACGCGACCGTGGAGCCGCTAACGTTACTCGGTTGGTTGGGCAAATGGGCGGGTGTTTTGGTGGCCAAGATGAAGCGGATGAGGGGATGATTTTAATGGCTTGGAACGGCCTGTTGCTATGTTGGTTTAGGTTGGTCTTGCAACTAACTTTATCAGCTGGATTTATGTTAAGTTACTCTAATAATTGAGGGTTTTTGCTCTGCGGAAGTTACGGATTTGTAAAATGTAAAAGTAATGAACATTCTGCTTGCGAAAAACTGTAGGGCGGTAATATAACACTCTCCGCTTTGCCAATGGACCATAAATCGAACCGCTTCCAGCTAGAAGGCCTCGAGCCTCGTGTGCTGCTTGATAGCGGTCTGATGGCAGCGGTTATGACCGCTGTGGTGCCCCCATTGCCAGATGAGCAAGACCAGGCGATTGCTCAGGAAAATAACACGGGAGATGATTTGCTGGAAACAGCGACGTTGACCGGTTTGGTGGATGACTCCGATGTTTTTTCCGGCCTGCAAGGAGCTGATCTTTCGGTTGAAATTGCACCCGCTAACCGCACGGAAGAAGAGGGTGAAGCGGCAGAGGGCACCCGGCAAAGCGACACAGATGCTTCGGAAACGGTGGCGGATGCCGCATCGGAGGCTGTGTCAACAGAGCTGGATGAGACTCCCGATTATGATAGTGATGGAGTCGCGACTTTGACGGACGAAATGGTGGAGACCTTGCGTGCCGCTCAGGGTCCGCCTGCACAAAGTGTTGAATCTGATGTGTTTGGTCAAAGTTTCAATGGGTTTTTCAAGGGTTCATCAAGCTCTGAGGGAGCCTTTTCTTCCAATTCTTCCGGTAAATTTGGTTTAGCTTCCATTTCTGGTGCGGGTGATTCGGCTGCTAATTCACGTTTTTCATCGAGTCGTTTCGTTCTGGCTGATGCTGATACCGAGGTCAGTCTGTATGTGGATGGCAAGTTGGTGGACTACAAGAACGGGACTATTTCCGGTACACAAACTTTCTCCGGGCTCGATCTGAATCTCGATGGCTTCCTGCAACTGACTGGTCTGACGCTGACCTTCCAGAACATCGTCTATAGCGCTGGCACGGATAGCTTCACGGGGCAGGTGTTGGTGGCAGCGGATACTGGAACGTTGTTCCCGGGCAAATCCTTCACAGCATCGGCGACGGATGGAAGCGATGCTGGGGATGATGGCGTGACGGGAAGTTTCGATGTCGGTTCGGGGATTTATTCACTGTCGCTGGATGTGTTCCACCTGGAGGTTGGCGATGCGATTTCGGTGGATGCTTCTTCGGTAAGTTTAACTTATGATTCGGGTGATGCCTCGGCAAGCCAAACGCTGCTGACAATCAACTCGGCCACGGTCAATTCACCGCTGTTCTCTGGCATGGCATCGGTGAGTCTGAGTAACTTTATTTTGCGCAAAAATGGTTTCCACATCGGTGACGTCACTTTGAGCTTGGGCGGCGGTCAGGAGGCGAGCGTGGCGGACTTCCTGAAAGTGACTGGATTGCAAATCTCGGTGGATGACTTGGATGTCACATATGGGGTGAACACGACGGTGACCGGTTCTGTCTCCTTGAGCATCGCCAGCCTGACACTCTTCCCGAACGGTTCGCTTATCAGCACCACGGCAACCGGGTTGACGGGCACCTTTGATTTCAGCGGAACGAATCCGGATGCGGATCTCTCCCTTACCATCAACAACCTGACCCTGACCATCGGTGAGGCGCTCGCCATCTCTGCCAGTAACGTTACGGTGACGCCAGGTTCGGCAGATGTCATCGCGACCATCGCGACGGCGAATATGAACTCGCCGCAGTTCACGGGCTTGGGGAATGTGGTGTTGAACAACATCAACCTCCGTCGCACTGGTTTCGAGGTGGGTGACGCCAGCCTGACGACTTCGCTGGCTGGCTTGGGGCAGATCGGTGATGCCTTCGGCAAGATCATCAGTTTCAACACGGCGACGGTGACAGTGACTGATTGCGTGGTCAACTACGGCACGAACGTCACTGTGAGTGGCTCAATAAACGTATCCGTCACGGATGTGGTGCTTTTCCCGGAGGTGAGCTTCATCAATGCGAGCTTGGGGAACATCACAGGTGACTATGAGTTCGGGACCTTGCCAGGCAGCATCGGGACGCTGAACTTGGACATCCCGGCTTTCAACCTGCCGATCGGTGAGGCGTTGTTGATCCAGTTTGGAGCGGTGCAGTTCCGTCCTGGTCAAACGGTGATGCTCGATGTGGCGAGTGTGACGGTGGTTTCGAATCTGGTCGGTGGTCTGACCGGTTCACTGGCTTCCTTCCAACTTCGTCGCACCGGTTTCACCATCAGCAGCCTGAACCTGACGGCCGCCGGAACGGTGAGCATCGGCAGTTTCATGAATTTGAGCGGGGCAAGTCTCACGGTGAACAACTTCGTGCTGGATCGGAGTTCGGCTACACCGGTGACGGGCAGCATCGCGCTGAATGTCAGCGGCATCACTTTGTTCCCGGACAGCGCGTTCATTCAAACCTCGGTTACTGGGTTAGTGGCGAACTATGATTTCAGTGGAGGCATCACTTCGCCGGGTGACTTGGACCTGTCGATCGGTTCGCTGACCATCACTATCGCGGGCACCTCGGTCTTGAGTGCGTCAAATGTGCTCTTCGAGCCGGGATCGATGGTGGAGGAGGGGACCACGGATGTGACGTTGAGCCTGGACGGCACCTTGACGATCCTTGGCCAGGTGATCGAAGGCAGCTTTGACTTTGTCCGCTCCAGCGGCGTGATGACGATCTCCTCGACCATCACCAAGCTCGAACTGCAAACAAATGGCACGCGCATCGTGAATCTGAGCGGCAGTGGCGACTTCCTGGTCGGCTCGGGCGGCTTGGCAGGTAATTTCATCCTGAATCTGGTGCAAGGTCCGGCGCTCTCCAGTGTGACCTTGGGTGGCACGTTCCAGTTGCAGGTTAATACCTCATCTTCGGCGGTGGTGTTCGGGACGACGACGATTGCCGCTGGTCCTTACCTCCGCGTGGCGATCTTGAGCGCGAATGTCGGCATCCTCGGTAACACGATCACGGCGGACTTGTTCCAAATGGTGAAGACCGGCTCCGGTGCCAGTGCGGTCGTGACGGTGGTGGCCACGGGCGTGGGCTTGCGATTGGAGGCGGGCACGGCGTCGCTGACCATCGGCAATAGTTCCGGTGCCTTCGTGTTGAGCAGTGCCGGAGTGGCGGGTTATGTGGATGTGGGCACGGCGGTGCTTTCCGGTGTGCCGGGTCTTTCGCTCAGCGGTTCGGATCTTTCCATCCAGGTGAACACGACCGGTGCGGATGTGGATACCACGGTGACCACGCCTACGGGTGAGGTGACTATCGAGTACGCCGGTGTTTACCAGCATAACTTCCTGCGTATCGCGGGCACGGCCAGTCTGGCGGTGGACAGCTTCATGACTCTCTCCGGCAGTTTTGCGTTTGAACGCAGCACGATGGCGGTGGGCGGCGCGCCGGTGCTAAAGGGTGCGGTCACTAATCTTACGGGTGTGATGGGCACGGGGGTTGGTACGGCCAACGAAGCGGGTATCAAGGTGAGCGAAGTGAACGGCGCGTTCCTCATGTTGCCGGCGGGTTTTGCGCTGGATGCTTCCGGCAAGGCTGACTTGGTCGGCATGCCGGGCTTGACGATGTCCGGCACGGTAGCGGTGGAAGTGAATACCACGGCTCAAGCGGTGAACGAGACGGTAGCTACACCGACTGGCTCTGCGACCGTCAGCTTTACCTCGGGTGTGCAGTATCTGGCGGTGAGTGGCAGCCGCACCTTGGACATTGGCGGGTTCGTTTCGTTGAGCGGTGATTTCACCTTTGAACGCACGTTTGATGGAGCCACGGTGAAAGTTCGCGTGGCGGCCACGGACGTCACGGCCTTCATGGGGGCGAACTCCACGGGCGTAAAGATCGAGGATGGCAACTTGGGACTCATCTTGCTGCCGCAGGCGGGGACTTACGCATTGCAGATGAGCGGCACGGCTTCGCTGATCGGAATCACGGGTGTCAGTCTGGTCGCGACACTCCAAGTGAAGGCGAACACGACGGGTCAGGCCATCAATGAACAGATCATCACACCGCTGGGTGCCAGCGTGGTGGTGGCTTTTGCGGATGGCACAATCGTCAAGCGCATCGAGGGTGATGTCGCTTTGGAAATCGCTGGTTATGCTTCTCTGACGGGTTCGTTCACTTTCCAACAAACGGGCGCGGGAGCCACGGCCAAGGTGCTGGTGGGCGCGACGGGTGTCGAAGCGTTCATGGGGGCAGGCAGTGCGGGCGTGCGCATCCAGAATGGCACGCTGGCAATGGCCATCTTCCCGAACACTGCGAAGTATGCGCTGAACGCCTCGGGCACGGCGAGCCTCGATGGCGTGAGCGGCGTGGTCCTGAGTGGAACACTTTCAGCGGTGGTGAACACCACTGGCGGACTGGTCAGCGAGAACATCACGACGACGGCAGGTTCCATCCCGCTGCAATTCTCCGTGATGGAAGGCAATGTGATGCGCTTCCGCGGCACGGGTGTGGAAGTGGAACTGGGCAGTTCGGTGGAGATCGCCGGTAATTTCGCCATCGAACGGAATGAAGTCGCTGGAGTGGCGACTTTGAAGATCGGTGCCTCCAATGTGCAGGCGCTCATGAGTGTGGACGGGAAGGGTGTGCGGGTCTCGGATGCTGTCTTGGGACTGTTGGTGAATCCGGATGGGACTTACGCGTTGCAGGCCAGTGGCGCAGCTTCGGTGATCGGTGTGCCGGATCTGGAAGTCACGGGCAGTCTGACCTTGGGTGTAAATACAACCGGTGCGACCCGCTCCGAAGTCATCGCGACCGGCGCGCTGACGGCAGGCGGACAATCCGTCAACGTAACTTTGGATCTGGCGGCGACGGTGCCTCTGCAATTCACGGGCAGCAATGTGGTGTTGAAAGTGGCGGGCAACGGCTTCACGGCGGAAGACATCAAGTTCGTTCAAAGCACCACACAGATCGATATCTCCGGTGCGAACATCAGCTTCACGCTGCAGACCGGCACCAAGCGGATCATCGGCATCGAGGATGCCGATTTCGCGTTTGTGGTCACGCCGGAGGGTGTGGCGGGTGCCTTGCTGAACGCGACCATCACGGGACCGGACTTCGGTGGCAACATCACCTTGGGTGGCACGGTCAGCCTCTTGCTGAACACCTTGCCGACTGCGCAATCCGTCACAGTTGCGGGAACGCCTGTCAGCTTGGATGCGGCGACCGCAGGCAGCATGTATCTGCGGGTGGAAGTGGCCAACGGAACCTTGGGTGTCTATGGCAGTTCCCTGGCGGCAGATGAGTTCATCTTCCAGAAAGATGAACTCGGTGTGAAGGTGTCCGGTGACAATCTCGACTTCATCTTGGCGGCGGGCAGCAAGCTTATCGTAGGTATCCAGGATGCAGATTTCGCTTTCGTCTTCACACAGACCGGTCTCGCTGGCGTGGTGAAGAACGGCTTGCTGCAAGGACCGGACTTCGGCGGCAACATCACGTTGCTGGGCACGGTCAGCCTCTATGTGAACACGATGTCAGCTCCGTCGGCGTTGACGCTTGGCAGTGAAACGATCGAAGTGGATGCGGCTCCGAGCGGTGGCTTCTATGTGCGCGTAGAGGTATTAAATGGTCTTCTGTCGGTGTTCGGTAATAGTCTGAGCGCTGATGAATTCATCTTCGAACAGAGCGGGCCGGATGTCTCCGTAAGTGGCACGAATCTGGACTTCCTTTTGAGCGCCGGTGGGACACGGGTGTTGTCCATCTCGGATGCGGACTTCGCCTTCCGTTTCAGCCAGGCCGGTCTGACGGGTGCGGTGCTGGGCGGTGTGTTTGAAGGGCCGGACTTCGATGGTGTGCAGATCAGCGGCACGGCCAGCTTGCTCATCAACACGACAACGGTTTCGCGGACATTGGTGGTCGATGGCCAGTCGGTCATCATACCGGGTGCGCCGGTGGGCAGCCAGTTCGTGCGTGTAGAGATCACCTCGGCTACCTTCGTGGTGCTGGATAATTCACTCACGGCGGACAAGTTGGTGTTCGAGCAATCCGGTACGGACGTGCTGGTCAGCGGTGATAATCTTTCGTTGGAGATCAAGGCAGGGAGTTCGCGTGTCATCGGCATTCAGAATGCTGACTTCGCTTTCCAATTTACGGCTGATGGTGTGGCCGGTGCTATCGCGAATGCGACAATCCTAGGGCCGGAGCTCACCGGCTTGACGGTGGCAGGTGATGTCACTGTCCTCTTCAATACCACGACGAGTGCGCAAAGTCTGACGGTGGATGGTGATGTGATCAATGTGGCGGCAGGAACAGCGGGCGCTGCTTACGTGCGGGTGGAAGTAAATAACGGCCAGTTCGGGGTGTTGGGCCAGACGCTCTCCGCAAACTTTGTTTTCGAGCAGACGCTGGTGGCTGGTGACCCGATCGTGACCATCAAGGCCAGTAGCGTGCAACTGGTCTTGGGCAATGGATCTACGAATCTCCTGACGGTCTCCGGTGGGGCGATCAATCTGACGATCAACGCGCAGGGTGTGGTCGGCAGCTTTGGTGGCACGGTGACATCGAATGTGCCTGGTGTCACGTTTGCCGGTTCCTTCACGGTGCAACTGGATACTCGCATCCCGTCCAACCGCTATGTGCGGGTGACGGGCACAGGTGTGTCGTTGGTGGTGGCTGGTCAGACGTTGTCCGGTGACTTCATGATCGAACAGACGACCACAGCGAATAATCAGCAGGTGGTCGGTGTGGCGTTCGACAATCTGACGCTGACGTTGGGTGATGGCACGAACAACTATGTCAGTGTCACGCAAGGTGAAGGTTACTTCTTGCTGACGCCGCTGGGTGTCGCCGGTTCGGCTTCTGCCTCGGTGAGCCTCACCATTCCGGGTGTGAATGTGACGGGTGGAACGGTTTCGTTGAAGCTCAACACCACGAGCCAGCCGATCAACTCGAACTTCCTCATTGGTGACAATTCTCCGAGCAATCTGAGTCTGCCGGCTGGACCATACATCCAGGTGTCGGTGATCGGTGCGAGCCTTGAGTTGGGCACCGGTGGCCCTTCGCTCGCTGGTGATTTCGCTTTCGAGCAAGTGACCCGGGCTGATTCGACGAAGCTGGTGAAGTTCGGGGTGGCGAATCTTTCGGTGACCTACGCAGGGCAGGGGATCGTGGATGGTTCTGGTGCGTTTGTGATCCTGCCGCCAGATGCGGGCGTGACGGGCTCGGGTGGTATCGCTGGTATCGTTTCGGGCAAGGCTTCGATCGCCACGGGTGGTCTGGCGATCGGTGGCAGCTTCGGTCTGCGCGTGAACCAGACGGGCTTGCCGGTGCTGGAAGAAGTCACTGTGGGCACACAGACATTTGAGATCTCCTACTCTACTGGCGCAGATGTCTTCGAATTCTTTGGCCAGAATCTGACGCTGACCATCGGCAACTTCGTGAGCATCGAAGGAAGCTCGATCGTGTTCTCAGCGGGCAGCTTTGCAGGCACGGGGCTGAAACTGTTCGTGGGTAATGGTCCGGCCTTGCTGCCGGATGGCACGGCTAATCCGTCGGCGGTCGGTGTCCTGTTAAAGGATGCGGATGTCGGTCTGAAGGATCTCGGAGCCAGCACCTATGCGTTGTATGCCACGGGCACCATCGAGTTGCTGGGTGTTTCCGGGGTGACGTTCAGCGGCACGGCGACGATCGAGTTGAATCAGGCTACCAGCAGCCAGACCATCAGTCTGCCGGGTGGTGGTTCCATCATGTTGGCCGGCTCCGTGGTGAACTTCGAGGCGACCAACATGATCTTGGATGTCCTTGGCCAGAGTATCTCGGGTGATTTCGCCTTCAGCAAGCCGGGTGTGGGTTCGGGCAATCAGGCCGTGGTGATCGCGGCGGAGAATGTCAGTGTGAACCTCGGACCGGTGGGCACGCCGCTGGTTTCGGTGACGAATGGTGAAGGTCTCTTCATGGTGACGGCAGCGGGCATCGCGGGCAAGGCGGCAGCGGATGTGACGCTGGCGGGCAGCACGGGAGTGACGTTGAGCGGTTCCTACTCGCTGGCGATCAATACGATCGCAGCAGAAGTGGATACGGAACTGACGGCGGGTTCCACGACGCAGACCTTGGAACTGCCCTTCGGTCCGTATCTGCGCGTGTCAGGCACGGGCGTCAACTTGACGGTTGCGGGCCAGACCTTGAGCGGTAACTTCGATTTCGAGCAGAAGACCACGGGTGGTGTGGATGGCAACATCTCGACGCCAGGTGATAACAGCAAGGTGGTCACGGTGGGCTTCAGCAACGTCACGCTGTCACTGGCAGGTGGCATCGCCTCGGTGACGAATGGTTTGGGACTGTTCATCCTCGGTGCGAATGGTCTGGCGGGTCGGGCGACGGCGAGCTTGGCGATCGCAGCGGGAGCAAATGTCAGTGCTTCGGGCACGTTTGAACTGCTCATCAATCGTACGGGCGGGGCGGTGAACCAGACGATCGATGTGGGTGGTTTGCCGGTTTCTGTGACTGCACCGGCTGGCAACTACATCCGCGTCAGCGGCACGAATGTGAATCTGACAGTGGTCGGACAGACGCTGTCCGGTAATTTCTTCTTTGAATCCAAGGTGCTCACCGGCGGCGCTACGGCACTGACGGTCGGCGCTTCCAATGTTTCCCTGAGCTTGGGTGGTGGTTTGGTCAGCATGACGAACGGCAATGGTGTCTTCCTCATCACGCCGACCGGATTCGCTGGTCAACTCTCGTCGAATGTCTCGATCTCGGCAGGCACAGCAGTGACGCTCGCGGGTGCGTTCACGCTGCTCGTCAACAACACGAATGCAGCGGTCAATGAATCCTTCAGCTTCAACAGCGCGTTGACCACTTTGGATCTGGACGCGGGTCCGTATGTGCGCATCTCGGTGACGGGTATTGATCCGGGTACGCCGGCAGTGCTGACAGTGGCTGGTCAGACCCTTTCGGGTGAGTTCGACCTGGAACAGATGACAACCATCGGTGCCGGAGCGACGAGTGTGGTGACGGTGGGCTTCCGCAATGTGGGCCTGCAACTGGGCGATGGCACTACGGATCTGTTGACCATCAGCAACGGCGAAGGGCTCTTCGTGCTGAGCGCCGCCGGTCTGGCCGGTCAGGCGGAGGCGGATCTGGCGATCAATCCGGTCACGGGTGTGAGCTTCACGGGCACGGTCAAGCTAGCCATCAACAATACCACGGCGGCGGTGAGCCGGGTGTTCGATGTGGGCGGCACACGCATCACGCTGGAACTGCCGGCTGGTCCTTACCTGAAGGTGGAGGGCGAGGGAGTGCAGTTGGCCATCGGCTCGGTGGTGAGCCTGTCGGGTAATTTCTCGTTTGAGCAGAGCACCACGGCGGACAACGAGCAGGTGATCAAGATCGCCGCCTCGGATGTCAATGCGAGCCTGTCCGCTGGTTCAGTGGCGTTGAACATCAATGATGCGGGTGGCCTGTTCCTGCTCAAAGCGACGGGCATCGCGGGTCGCGCGAACGGCACAGTATCGCTGACAGGTGTCACGGGCCTGACGCTCTCGGCCACGATGACGCTGGAGTTCAATAAGACGGGTGCTGTGGTGAATGAGATCATCGGCACCGAAACGCTGAGCTTCACGGAGACAAATTATCTGCGCATCGCGGGTTCAGCCGTGTTGAAGGTCTCGAATTTCGTGGATGTGAACGGTCAGTTCTCCTTTGAGTCCGCAACCGCTTCTGGTGGTGGCACAGTGATCAAGGTGGGTGCGGCCAATGTGCACGCGCTGCTGGGTGTGGCGGGTTCGTTCGGTGTGGAACTGAACAACGGCGAGCTGGCGCTGATGCTGTTCGCGGCGGGCACCTATGCGCTGAGCGCTTCGGGCGATGTGACCCTGTTGGGCTTCTCCGGTTTGAGCCTGAGCGGTTCGATCAACCTGCGCATCAATAACACGAATGCGACGGTCAGTGAGACGTTTGATGTAGCCGGTGAGACGCGCACGCTGAGCTTCGGTGCCACGGAGACAAACATCACACGCTTCGAGGCGTTGAACGCGACTCTGGTCACCCCGGTGGCCACCTTGAGTGGTAATTTCGTCTTCGAGAAGAACGGCGTCACGAACGAGATCTTTGTGGCGGCAACAGGTATCAGCCTGTTCGTGGGCGATGACAAGGGCACGGTCAGCACGACGGATGACATCGGTGTGCGCGTGACGAATGCGAACCTGATCATCCTGCTGCTGCCGGGTGGCACCTATGCGTTTGATGTCTCGGGCACGGCGGAAGTAGTGAATGTGCCGGCGCTGGAATTCATCGGCAATCTCGGTGCCCAGCAGAACACCACGGGCCTGGCGGTGAACCGGACCATCACGGTTGGGGGCACCAACTACACTTTGGACCTAGCGGCGGGTGTGAATCGGTTCGGCGGTGAGAACATCACATTACGCACGCCGGTGGCGGATCTGACGGGAAGCTTTGCGGTTGAGCTTAGCACGGTGGCTGGTGCGGATGGCTTGCTCGGCACGGCAGACGACATCAAGGAAGTGCTGATCGGGGCGACGGGTGTGGAATTGTTTGTGGGCGATGACAAGGGCACAGCGACGACTGCGGATGACGTGGGTGTGCACATCTCCAACGCAGAAGTGATCGTATTGCTCGCGACGGGCGGATACGCCTTCGAAGCGAGTGGCACGGCGGAAGTGCTCGGTGTGCCGGGTGTGATGCTCTTCGGCATGCTCGGTGCGCAGGTGAACACGTTCACTACGGCGGTAAACCGGCAGCTTACCGTAGGTGGTATCAACAAGACGTTGAACTTGAATGCCGGTGTTTCCCGCTTCGGTGCGAAGGGTGTGATCTTGGAAGTGGCGGGCCAGAAGCTGCAAGGCGACTTCACGTTCGAGCAAACCACGGTGGGCGGTCTGCCGGTGGTGGAGATCACGCTGGCGAACATCTATCTGGGCTTGGGCGACGGCACGACGGACTTTGTCAGTTTCAGCAATGGCAGCGGCGATTTGGTGATGTCGGCCACGGGCATGACGGGCAGCTTCAGCGGTACCGTGGAAGTCAATGTGCCGAACGTGGACTTCAGTGGCTCGTTCACGGTGAACGTCGTCACCGATACGGTGACACCGGCGAACAACTATGTGCGCGTGAGCGGCACGGGTGTCACGTTGACGGTGGCCGGTCAGACCTTGGCCGGTAACTTTGTCTTTGAACAGACCACGGCCACCTCGGGTGAATCGGTAGTGCGTGTGGGTGTCACGAATCTTTCACTCTCCTTGGGCGATGGTGTGAACACATTCGTCTCGGTGACGAACGGCAGCGGTTTGCTGGTGCTGACTGCGCAAGGCATCGCAGCTTCGTTCACGGTGAGTCCGACCTTCAATCTGCCGGGTGTCACGCTGGTCGGTGGAACGGTAAATCTTTCCATCAACACGGGCCCGTTGGCCGTGAATGAAACGCTGACGGTGGCAGGCTCGCCGGTGACGGTGGATGTGCCGGCTGGTCCATATGTGAAGGTGGAAGTGCTGGGTGCGGTGCTTCGCATCGGGGCTGCCGGTGGCCCTGAGTTGAGCGGTGACTTCGCCTTTGACCAGAGCACGCTGGCCAATGGCACGCGTTTGACCCGTATCGGTCTGGCGAATGTCGCGGTGACTTTTGGCGGTCAGGGCCTCATCAACGGTGAAGGCGCACTGATCGTGACCGGGACGGGCATCGCGGGCATCCTGACGGGTGACATCGATATCAATGCGGGTGGCGCGACGGTGGCGGGCCGCCTCGGTCTGCGCATCAACAAGACCGGCGGTGCAGTGGATCAGAGCATCACGGTCGGCAGCAAGACCATCGAAGTGAAGTTCGGTGCGTCTGAGGGTGATATCTTCTCATTCTTCGGTTCGGATCTTTCCTTCAATGTTGGTGACTTTGTGACCATTGAGGGCAGCGTGAGCTTCACCAGCCTGCCGGATCGTCAAATCTTTGCCGGGGCGAATCTGTTGGTGTTCCTCGGCCAAGGACCGGCTAAGTTGCCGAGCGGTGACCTGAATCCGACGGCGACCGGTCTGTTGCTGAAGGATGCGACGGTCGGCCTCGTGAAGTTTGCGAACGGTACGGTGGCCTTCACGGCGACGGGCACGGTGGAAGTGGTCGGTATCAACGGCGTGACCTTCACGGGCACGGCGATGGTGCGCGTGAACAACACCGGTCAAGTCATCGATCAGACGGTGACGATCCCGGGCACGACGCAAGACATCGTGGTGCGGTTCGACACGACGGCGCTGGTGACGACCTTTGCGGCGACGAATCTGGTGTTGAATGTGATGGGTCAGCAACTGACGGGCGACTTCAGTTTCACCAAGATCACAACGGGTGCTTATGCGGGTTCGCTCCACATCACGGCCAGCAATGTGGGGCTGAGCCTGGGTGGTGGTATCCTGACTTTGACGAGCGGTTCCGGTTCCTTGCTGCTGGCGCCGACGGGCATCGTGGCGGACATTGGCGGCACGGTGGCGCTGAACATCCCGCAAGTGGCAGCCGGCGGCACCTTCCGCGTGCGCATCAATAACACGACGGCGGCCGTCAATGACGCGGGCTTGGGTCTGATCAACTTCGCCGCCGGGCCTTACCTGCAAGTCAGCGGCACGGGTGTTTACCTGGATATCGTCGGTCAACGGTTGAGTGCCAATTTCGCCATCGAGCAGACCACGACCTCGACGGGTGGCACGGTTTTGCGCATCGGGGTGAGCAACGGTTCGTTGAGCTTGGGTGACGGCAGCACCTCGTTGGTCAGTGTGACGAATGTGACGGGCAGCTTTGTGGTGACCACGGCGGGATTGGCCGGCCGGTTGAGTGCCACGGTGAGCGTGAACCCGTCCACGGGCGTGACTTTCAGCGGCAACTTCTCGCTGGCGATCAATACGACGGGCGCGCTGGTGAACGAGACGGTGAACATCGGTAATGCGACGATGAAGGTCGAACTGCCGGCCGGGCCTTATCTGCGCGTGGAAGGCACGGGCATCGTGTTGACAGTGGCAAATCAATCGCTGACGGGTAACTTCGCCTTTGAACAGATCACTCGCGGCAATGGTGTGAAAGTGACCCGGGTGGCGGTGACGGGTGTCTCGCTGCATCTGGGTGACGGCACAACGAACTTCCTGAGCATCACAAGTGCGAGCGGCTTCTTCCTCCTCACGACGGCTGGTCTGGCGGGTCGCATCAGCGGCAGCGTGAGCGCGAACATCCCGGGCGTGACGTTGAATGCTTCGTTGACGGTGGAGATCAACAACACGGCGGCGGTGGTCTCCGAGACGATCATCGTGGCCGGGGTCACATCGCAACTGACCTTGCCGGCCGGTCCGTATGTGAAGGTGGTCGGCACGGACATCACGCTGAACATCGCGGGCCAGAAACTGGAAGGTGATTTCAGCTTCGAGCAGACGACGGTCAGCGGTTCACAGGTCGTGAAGATCACGCTGGCGAACATCTACCTGGGCCTGGGTGATGGCGTGACGGACTTTGTGAGTGTGACCGATGGCAGCGGTAACCTGACCATCACAGCGGTAGGCGTGACGGGCAGCTTCAGTGGCACGGTGGGTGTGAATGTTCCGGGTGTGACTTTCACGGGCACGTTCGGTGTGGATATCCGGACCGACAAGGTGACGGTCGCGAACAACTACGTGCGGGTGAGCGGCACGGGCGTGACGCTGACGGTCGCGGGCCAGAGCCTGAGCGGTAACTTTGTCTTCGAGCAGACCACGACAAACACGGGCCTGAAGGTTGTGAAGGTCGGTGTCACGGCGCTCTCGCTCTCGTTGGGTGACGGCACGACTACGTTTGTCTCGGTCACGAACGGCAGCGGTCTCCTGGTGCTGAATGCGCAGGGCCTGGCGGCTTCCTTCACGGTGAGTCCGACCTTCAATCTGCCGGGCGTGACGATCATCGGCGGCACGGTGAATTTCGAGATCAACACGGGCACGGTGGCGGTAAATGAGACTTTGTTGGTCGCGGGCACGCCGGTCACGGTGAATGTCCCGGCTGGTCCATATGTGCGGGTGGAAGTCCTCGGTGCGGTTCTGCGCATCGGTGCGGCAGGCGGGCCGGAGCTGAGCGGTGACTTTGCGTTCGATCAGATCACCCAAGCGAACGGCACCAAGCTGACGCGCATCGGTCTGGCGAACATCGCCGTGAGCTTCGGCGGCCAAGGTCTGACGAACGGCGAGGGTGGCATCATCGTGATGGCGACTGGCATCGCGGGTGTGCTTTCCGGTGATCTGGCCATCTCTGGTGGTGGCGTGAGTGCGGCGGGCCGCCTGGGTCTGCGCATCAACAAGACGGGCGGAGCAGTGGATGAGACGATCATCGTCGGGGCCAAGTCGATCCACGTGAAGTTCGGCACAGCGGAAGGTGACCTGTTCTCGTTCTTCGGTGAAGATCTTTCCTTCAACGTCGGCAACTTCGTGACCATCGAGGGCAACGTCAGCTTCAGCAGCAGCGGTGGCAAGGATGTGTTTGCGGGCACAGAACTGCTGGTATTCCTCGGCCAGGGCCCGGTGAAGCAGGCGAATGGTGAGTTGAACCCGCTGGCTACGGGTGTGCTACTGCGCAATGCCCGCATCGGCCTGATCAAGTTTGCGGATGGCACGTTCGCGATGGTGGCGACGGGCACGATCGAGATCATCGGTGTCCAGGGCTTCAGCTTCAGCGGCAATGCGACGGTACGCGTGAACACCTCCGGTTTGACGGTCAATGAGACATTGACCATCCCGAACAGCTCCGAGGACGCCATCCAGGTGCAGTTCACGACCACGGCGATGGTGACGAGCTTCCAGGGCACGAACCTATCGCTCAACGTGCTGGGCCAGACACTGACGGGTAACTTTGCGTTCGAGAAGGTGACCACTGGAGCAGCGGCGGGATCGATCCGCATCGCGGCGACGCATGTCAATCTGAGCCTTGGTGGCGGAGCGGTGAGCGTGACGGAAGCGAGCGGCGCGTTCCTGATCGCGCCGACGGGTCTCGCGGGTACCTTGGGCGGCACGGTGGGAGTGAATGTGCCAGGTGTGACGTTCACCGGTAACTTTGGCATCGCGATCAACACGACCTTGGTGGCCGTGAATGAAACGATCAGCGTTGCGGGTGAAACGGTGAGCTTGAATCTCGTGGCCGGGCCTTACCTGCGCGTCAGCGGTGAGAATGTCAGTCTGACCATCGCGGGTCAGACCTTGGGCGGTAACTTTGCCTTCGAGCAGGTCACGAATCCAGCGAATGAAACCCTTACCACCGTAGTGGCGACGGGTGTTCATCTGAGCTTGGGTGATGGCACGACGACTTACGTCAGCATCACTAACGGTGAAGGCGCCTTGCTCCTGACGACGGCGGGTCTGGCTGGCCAGATCAATGGTGATGTGGGCATCAACATTCCGGGTGTGACGTTCACGGGCAGCTTCAGCCTGTCGATCAATAACACCAACGCCGCGGTGAACCAGAGCTTCACGCTGGCGGGCACGACGGTGACGGTGGATATGCCCGCCGGTCCGTATCTGCGCATCGAAGGTCTGAACCTGCAACTGAGCCTCTTCGGTCAGACTTTGAGCGGTGATTTCGCCTTCGAGCAGGTCAGCACGACGGGCACGGTGCCGACGAAGGTCATCCGCTTGGGTGCGAACAATGTCCAGTTCCTGCTGGGTGACGGCACGAACACTTATCTGAGCCTGACGAACGGCCAGGGTTCCTTCCTGCTGACGCCGCAAGGCATGGCCGGTCAATTGAGCGGCACGGTGGGTGTGAACATCCCGGGTGTGACGCTGACGGGCAACTTGAGCCTGAAGATCAACAACACGAATACGGCGATCAACCAGACCATCCGCGTGGGTTCGACGAACATCGCGCTGATTCTCCCGGCCGGTCCGTATCTGCGCTTCGAGGGCACGGGCATCAGCCTGAACATCCTCGGCCAGACCTTGAGCGGTGATTTCAGCTTTGAGCAGGCCACTAAGACCAACGGCACGAAGGTCGTGAAGGTGGCCGTGGCGAATGTGACGATCGCACTGGGTGGCTCGACGCCGGTGGTCAGCGTGACGAATGGCACGGGTGCATTCCTCATCACGGCGGCTGGCCTGGCTGGTTCGTTGGATGCAACGGTCGCGGTGAATGTGCCGAATGTGACCTTCAGCGGCACCTTCGGCATCCGAATCAACAACACGACGGCGGCGGTGAATGAGACGTTCAGCGTGGGTGGAACAAGCATCTCACTGAATCTCCCGGCCGGGCCTTATCTGCGCGTGGAAGGTAATAATGTCACGCTCTCGGTGATGGGCCAGACCCTGACCGGCAATTTCGCGATCGAGCAGATCACCAAGACGAACGGTGAGAAGCTGGTGCGGATCGGTGCAAGCGATGTCTCGCTGCAACTCGGTGGCGGCAGCCCGGCAGTGGTGACGGTGAGCGGTGGCACGGGCTTCTTCGTGGTGACCACGGCGGGCATCGCCGGTTCACTCTCGGCGACGGTGGGCATCAACGCCGGTCCTTCGGTGCAGTTCGCCGGTTCGTTCACGGTCCAGATCAACAACACGACGGCGGCAGTGAGCGAATCGATGATGGTGGGCACGTCGCTGGTGGCGCTGAGCCTGCCGGCCGGACCTTACCTGCGCGTCTCGGGCGAGGGCATCCGCCTGACGGTCGCGGGCCAGACATTGACGGGCGATTTCGCCTTCGAGCAAATCACGAAGACCGGCGGGGTGAAAGTGGTGCGGGTCGGTGCGACGAATGTGAGCCTGACCTTGGGTGATGGCAGCAACGCAGTCGTGGCAATCACGGAAGGCGAGGGCTTCTTCACGTTGGGCAGCACGGGCATGGCGGGCACGGTGAGTGGCAACGTGGCGGTGAACCTGCCGGGTGTGGCCTTGAGCGGTGAGTTGTCGGTGAAGATCAACAACACGACGGCAGCGGTGAACGAGACCTTCGTGGTGGCGGGTGAGACGATCGTGCTGGATCTCCCGGCCGGTCCTTACGTCCGTGTCGAAGGCATCAACTTGTCGCTCTCCATCGTGGGCCAGACGTTGACGGGTAACTTCGCTTTCGAGCAGAGCAAGAACTTCGGACCGGACAACATCGCGGGTAACACGGATGACCAGAGTGTGCTGGTGCTAGCGGCTTCAAATGTCGAACTGGGTCTGGGTGATGGCACGACGAACTTTGTCCGCCTGACGAATGGCGAAGGCTTGTTCGTCATCAAGAACGGTCAGATGGCGGGTGAGTTGGGTGGCACGGTGATCATGGACATCCCGAACGTGTCCTTCAACGGCTCGTTCAAGTTGCAGATCAACAACACGACTTCGGCGGTGACGCACAAGATCACCTTCGGTGGCACGACCAAGACGTTGAACTTGGGTGTCGGTCCGTTCCTGCGGTTCGAGGGTGGCATCGATTCGCCGGTGACCTTGGACATCCTTGGCCAGCGTCTGACGGCTTCCTTCCTCATCGAACAGGTGAAGTCCGCCGGTGTGGATGGCGTGATGAACACGACGGATGATGAATCCCGCGTCTCCATCGCCCTGAGCAACCTGAGCCTGCGCATCGGTGCGAACGGTACGGACTTTGTGACGGTGAATGGCGGTTCGGGTGCGTTCCTCGTGAACAAACTGGGCCTCGCCGCCAGCCTGACGTTGAACAATGTCAGCTTCAATGTGCCGGGCATCAGCATCAGCGGTAGCTCGATCCAGTTGCGCATCAATACGACAACGGTGGCGGTGGATACCTCCTTCGTGGTCGGCGGTAACACGGTGGTGCTGGATGTGCCCGCCGGTCCGTATCTACAAGTGGTGGTGCTGGGGGCAAATCTTTCGATCGGTGGCGGTGGTGGTCCGGTGATCGCCGGTGATTTCGCGTTCGATCAGACCACGAAGACGAACGGCACGAAGGTCACGCGCATTGCGCTGGCGAATGTGAGTGTCACGTTCGATGGCCAAGGTCTCACGGATGGTGAAGGTGCCTTCGTCATCATGCCGGCGGATCCGCTGGTGGCCGGGTCGGGTGGTATCGCCGGTTATGTCTCCGGCAAGGCGTCCATCTCGGCCGGTGGTGTGGGTGTGGGCGGCAGCTTCGGTCTGCGCGTCAACAAGTCCAAGCTGGCGGTGGACGAGACCATCACGCTGGGTGGCAATACGCTGGAGATCAAGTTTGCGACGGGTGCGGACACGTTCAGCTTCTACGGTGACCTGAGCCTGAACATCGGCGGCTTCGTGGTGATCGAAGGTTCGTTCACCTTCAATGGCGATGAACTCGGGGCGGTCAATGCGAGCATCTTCCTGGGTGATGGCCCGGCCATCCTCGAGGACGGCACGAAGAATCCGACCGCCCGCGGCTTCCTGTTGAGCAATGCGAAATTCGGCCTCATCAAGGTGACCGGTGCCACGACGACCTACGCGCTGTATGCGGAAGGTGATGTGGAATTGCTGGGCATCTCCGGTGTGAGCGTGTCCGGCAGTGCAGTCATCCGCTTCAACAACACGGGTGGCAATATCAACCGCACCATCACGATTCCGGGTGGCAGTGCTGGCAGTGTGACGGTGAATGTGGCGGCGGGTGAAGTGAGCTTTGGTGGTTCGCTGGATCTGGAAGTCGCCGGTCAGACGTTGAGCGGTGATTTCAGCTTCAGCCAGGAGACGGTCGGAGCGCAGAAGATCATGACCATCACGGCGAGCAACGTCGAGATGGGCTTCGGTGATGGCACCACGGATTATGTGTCGATCACGAATGGCGGCGGTGTATTCCGCGTGATGAACGGCGGCCTGGCAGGTGTACTGGGTGCGACGGTCACGATGAATATCCCGGGAGTGAACTTCACGGGCACGTTCAACCTGGCCCTGAACACGACCAATGCAGCAGTGACCTTGCCGGGTGCGACACCGGTGACGCTGCAAGCCGGACCTTACATCAAGGTTGAGGGCTTGAACATCAGCTTGGATATCGCTGGTCAGGTCCTGACCGGTAACTTCGCCTTTGAGCAGTATAACGGATTGGCCGTCGGAGCAGGGGTGCCGCCGAAGATCACGAAGATCGTGGCGACCAACATCAACCTGAGCCTGGCGGGTGGCATTGTTGCGCTGACGAATGGTAGCGGCGCGTTTGTCATCAAGAGCACAGGTCTCGCGGGCAAGCTCGGCGGCACGGTGAACGTGAATATCCCGGGTGGTGCGGTTGAGTTCGAGGGCACATTCAGTGTGGCCATCAACAAGACGAACGCGGCGGTGAACGAGTCGTTCAAGGTGGGTACGGACAATGTGACGTTGAGCCTGCCTGCGGGTCCTTATATCCGGGTGGAAGGCACGGGCATCCAGATGAAAGTGGCCGGCCAACGCCTGAGTGGTGATTTCAGCTTCGAGCAGGCGACGACGGCCGGTGGCAATGTGCTGAAGATTGCCGCCGCGAATGTGAGCGTGGGTCTGGGCGATGGCACGACGGACTTCGTGACCATCAGCGGTGGCACGGCGCTCTTCGTGGTGACCACAGCGGGATTGGCGGGCACAGTCTCCGGCACGGTGGGCGTGAACATCCCGGGGGTGACGCTGACGGGCACCTTGCAGGTGGCCATCAACAACACCAACACGGCGGTGAATCAATCGTTCTCGGTCGGCAGCAACAACTACACGATCAATCTGCCGGCCGGTCCTTACTTCCGCTTCGAAGGTTCGAACATCACCTTGAGCATCGCGGGCCAGACGCTGACGGGCAGCGTCGCCTTCGAGAAACTGACCAAGTCCGATGGCACGAGCGTGGTGACGCTGGCCATCGCGAACGTAAGCCTGAACTTGGGCGGCATCAGCCTGACGATCCCGACGGGCGGCTTTGTCATCACGGCGGCAGGTCTCGCGGGTGAGATCAGCATCGGCACCAGCCTGAACTTCGGCGGCGTCAGCTTCAGCGGCGCGTTGAAGCTCAGCATCAACAACACGAACCTGCCGGTGAACCAGACCTTCTCGGTGGGTGGCACGAGCTTCACGATCAGCCTGCAGAAGGGACCGTTCTTCCGCATCAGCGGTGAGAACATCTCCCTTACGGTCGCGGGCCAGACTTTGAGCGGCAACTTCGCCATCGAATCTTCTCAATCCGCCACAGGTGCGAAGAAGACGACGATCGCCGCGACGAACATCAGTTTGTCACTGGGCGGCGTGGTGAATGTGACGAACGGCACGGGCCTGTTCGTGATCGACCCGACGGGTATGGCGGGCACGCTGAGCGCGGATGTGGGCCTGAACCTCCCGGCGGACATCTCGTTCGTGGGCAACTTCAAGCTGGTCATCAACAACACGAACAAGGCGGTGAACGAGTCGTTCACGGTCGGTGGCGAGACGGTGACGCTGGATGTGCAGGCCGGTCCGTATGTGCGCGTGGAAGGCAACAACATCGCGCTGACGGTGGCAGGCCAGACCCTGAGTGGTAATTTCAGCTTCGAGCAGATCACGAAGGCGGGCGGTGCGAAGATCATCAAGATCGCCGCGAGCGACATCCACTTGGGCTTGGGTGATGGCACGACGGAATTCGTCAGTCTGAACAACGGTCAGGGTACGTTCCTTATCACCCCGACGGGCATCGCCGGTCAGTTGAGCGGCACGATCAGCCTGAACATCCCAGGTGTCACGTTGAGCGGCACGCTGAGTGTCAGCATCAACAACACGAATGCCGCGGTGAATGAGACGTTCAATGTGGGTGGCACGGATATCACGATGAATCTGGTGGCCGGACCGTATATCCGCGTGGAAGGCCTGAACATCGTCCTCTCGGTGGCGGGCCAGAGTCTGACGGGTGACATCGCCTTCGAGCAGATCACCAAGCCGGGTGGGGTGAAGGTGGTCAAGGTGGCCTTCAATAATGTGGGCTTGAAGCTGGGTGATGGCACAACGGATTACGTGGTGGTGAGCGGTGGCCAGGGCACGTTCCTCATCAATCAAGCCGGTCTGGCCGGTCAGGTGAGCGCGACGATGGCACTGACGAACATCCCGCAAGTTTCACTGTCGGCCACGGTGAAGGTGTCCATCAACAACACCAACCTGGTGGTGAATGAGAACTTCACGATCGGCACCGAGACGATCAACCTGAGCCTGCCGAAGGGGCCGTATCTGCGCGTGGAAGCCTTGGGTGTGGACCTGAGCGTGTTCGGCCAGACGCTGGGTGGCAACTTCGCCTTCGAGAAGATCACGACCACCGGCACGACGCCGACCTCCGTCATCCGCATAGCGGCCACGAATGTCTCGCTGAGCTTGGGTGATGGCACGACGGCGTTCGTGACCTTGAGCAATGGTTCTGGCGCGTTCCTCATCACCAGCGCGGGCATGGCGGGCAAGGTGAGCGGTACGGTGACCCTGAATGTGCCGGGTGTGGACTTCAGCGGCACCTTCAGCTTGGCGATCAATAATACGACTGCCGCCGTGAACCAGACCTTTGCGGTGGGTGATGACACGGTGCAGTTGAATCTGCCAGCCGGTCCTTATCTGCGCGTGGAAGGTGTGGATGTGAGCTTGGGCATCGCGGGCCAGACGCTGCGGGGCAACTTCGCCTTCGAGCAGGCCACGACGGCAGGCACGGATGGTACATTGGGAACGGCGGATGATCGCAAGACGGTGAAGGTCATCGCTACGGAGATCGAGCTGCGCATTGGTGACGGAACGACGGACTTTGTTTCGCTGACGGAAGGTGAAGGTGCTTTGCTGATCACGCCAGCGGGTCTGGCTGGTACGTTCAGCGGCACAGTGACCTTGAATGTGCCGGGTGTGACCTTCACCGGAACGTTCGGTGTGGCGGTCAACAACACCAACAGTGCGATCAATGAGACTTTCGAGGTCGGTGGCGAGACGGTGACGATGAATCTGGTGGCCGGGCCTTACCTGCGCATTAGCGGCACGAACATCTCGATGGGCATCATGGGCCAGACGCTGCAAGGTGATTTCGCCTTCGAGAAGATCACTTCCACCAAGGGCGGTGTGACCCGCAATGTGGTTCGCGTGGCGGTCGCCAATGTGCGCCTGGGCCTGGGTGATGGCACGACGGAATTTGTGGTGGTGAGCAATGGTACGGGTTCATTCCTCATCACGCCGGATGGTCTGGCGGGTCAGCTCTCCGCTACGGTGACGGTGCAGAACATTCCGGGTGTGAGCTTCGTGGGCACGTTCGGCTTGAAGATAAACAACACGACGGTGGCGGTGAATGAACAGTTCACGGTGGGCAGCTCGACGATCAATATGGTGCTGCCCGCTGGTCCGTTCATCGAAGTGTCGGGCACTGGCATCGCACTGACGGTGGAAGGTCTGACGCTGACGGGTGATTTCGTCTTCCAGCAACTGACGACCACGGGTGGTGCGAAGGTGGTCCGGGTGGCGGCGGCGAACTTGGGCTTCTCGCTGCAGAGTGACGGTCAGACAATAGTTTCCTTCACAGGTGGCAGTGGCTCGCTGCTCGTCACGCCGCAAGGCATGGCGGGCCAGATCAGCCTGCCGTTCAACGCAACAGTTCAGGGCTTCAGTTTCAACACCACGTTCACGCTGGCCATCAACACAATCCCGACGGCGGTCAATCAGACCTTCGTGGTCGGCGGCACGACGATCAACATGGTGTTGCCGGCTGGTCCGTATGTGCGCGTCACGGCGTATGACATCGTGGTGACGTTCACGGCGGGTGGTACGACTTACACGCTGACTGGCGACTTCTATTTCGATCAGGTCACGCGCAAGGGTACGAATGTGAAGATTACCCGGTTGGCCCTGTCGGATGTGAGCTTTACTGGGTTCGGTGACGGCCTGGAGATCAGCAATGTCACGGCGGCACTGGTGTTCATGCCGACCGGTGTGGCGGGTATCGTGGGCGGAACGGCGGCGGTAGATATCCCGGGCTTCTCGGTCGGTGCGACGGTGGGTGTGGCGATCAACACGACCGGTGTGGCGGTGGATGAAACCATCACGGTCAACGGCAAGGATATCGTGATCCGGTTCACGGCGGCAGAGCAGGGCGTACGGGTGTTCGCCGAGGACCTGGAGTTGAACATCGGCAACTTCGTCACGATTCATGGCAGCATCGTCTTCAACCCGGATGGCAGCTTTGCCGGTGAAGGCATCACAATCTTCCTCGGTCAAGGGCCTTACGAACTCAGCAAGGGTGTGCTGAATCCGGATGCGGTGGGTGTGGCGCTTACGAATGCTAAGATCGGCTTGATCCGCTTCTCGGGCGGTCTCTATGCGCTGCATGCGGAGGGTGACATCGCTCTCATCGGTCTGGATGGTCTGGTGGTGACGGGCAGGGCAGTGGTGGACATCAATACCTCCGGCCAGGCTATCAACCGCACGCTGACCATCCCGGCGACCAGCGGCGCACCGAAGACGGTGCAAGTCGTCTTCACCTCGGGCGAGACGGTCACGCGGTTCACCGGCTCCATCAATTTCCAGATCGGTGATGTGCTGACGATCGGCGGCACGGTGTCCTTCACCAAGAAGCCCAGCGGCTTGGTGATGGTGAACATCGCGAGCGCGTCGGTGATCATCAAGGTCGAAGGCGAGGAAGTGTTCAGCATCGGTGGCAGTGCGAGCTTCAGCATCGGTGGGCCGGACGGCTTCAAGCTGAACACCTTCACGTTGAACGGCTTCTCCCTGTTCGGTATTGGAGCCCAGCTCGGCTCGACTCCGCGTTCACAGATCCTCTTCCCGACCGCTGAACTGGCCAATCCTTACTCGGGCCAGGTGGTGAACCGCACAGAATTGAACAACCGTCGCTATATCGACGTGCTGTTCGAGGATGTGAACGGGGTGGGCCTGAACGAGACCTCAATCTTGGATGTCGCGCAGGAATTTAACATCCTCGTGAACGGTCTGCCATCCGGTCTGACGGTGAACGGCACACCGACGAAGGTGGGTGTGAACACCTACCGCTATACGTTCACCGGCAACATCACGCAGAATGGCGATGTAGCCATCGAGTTCCTGGCGAACACTTGGGCCGATACCCGTGGCACGAACAACATGGGTTCGTTGCAATACTTCTTCGCGACCACGCCGAACTTGCAGGGCACGCTGCCGCAGCCTGGTCCGACGGCCCAGCTTGCGAACCCGGTCAATGGTGCGGCGGTCACGCTGGCGCAGTTCAATGCGGGCGGTTACCTCGATGTCACGTTCGTTACACGCGATGGCAGCCCGATCGACAAACTCTCCATCACGGGTGATGAGTTCACACTTACGGGTGCAGGCATCGCGGATGTGGCGTTGAATGCGAATGGCACGCCGATGCTGGTGGGCTCACCGGTGCTGATCTCCGGCACGACGTACCGTTACTTCCTGAAGGACAAGAACACGGCCAACACCATCGGCCTCTTCGCTACGGGCGAGGTGCAGGTGAACTTCCGGGCGAACAGCTTCCGCACGACGGCTCTGACGCAGAACGACATCAAGACCGAGAAGTTCACGATCAATCCGGATGCCGCCGGTGCAGTGGCGGCGACCAACTCGATCGCGCTCGGTCCGATCACTTTGCAGGGTCCGATGATCACCATTGCCGGCATGTCCTTCAAGGACGGCCTGCTCTATCTGACCATCGGCATCGGTGTGAACCGCGCCGGTCTTGCCTTCGGCGGCGCAACGACGGGCACAGGTGGTGCACCGACGACCTCCACACAGCAATCCAACAGTGGCATCACGGCTGAATTGACTGGAGTTTTGGGCACGTTCGACATCGGCGTGGATGTGTTCGGGCTGTTGAGCGGCAACTTCCGCGTGGATGTGCCGGGCAAGTTCAGCTTCAGCGTGGCTGGCTTGGAGATCAACGTGCCGAACGTGGTGAAGATCGAAGCTACCGGCATCACGATCAAGTATGATCCGGCGGCTGGTGTGGATCCCGCCACCGGGGTCAAGAATCAGTTGATCCATCGCAGTCAGGAGATTGTGCGGATCGATTCCGCCTCCGTGACCTTCCCGGCCATCAATTTGAAGGGCAGCATCTCTCCGTTCGATACGAATCCGTCCGATCCGAATAATGCGCTAATCCCGGGCCTGATCGTACGCATGAACGGCTTCACCTTAGGTCAGGCTGAACTGCAATACGGCGGAGTGACGCCTCCGGCTACTGGCAACGCGCTGACCAGCACTCAGACTGGTGGTGGGGATGGCAAGATTCGCTTCGGCAGCATACTGGTGCTGGATGACATCCGCGTGGGTGTGACGAATTTCGAGGTGAACTTCGATGCGGAGAATCCGCTGGTGTTCAACGGTTCGATCTACTTCGCCTCCGGTGGCGCCCAGTTCTTCCCGGGCAAGCCGATCAGCGCCTCGATCACCGACCGCACGACTGCCGATGACCTGAACTCGAACGGCACGCAGAACACTGAGGCCTTACGCGCTGAATTGACCTTCAGCAACGGCAAGGTGGATGCGTTCAAATTCAAGATTGATACGCTGGCCATCAATCTGAGCAGCTTCCTGACGCTCACGGCGAAGGATTTCATGTTGAACACGGGGGCGGCGGATGATGAAGAACTGGTTTCCTTCGCTTCGCTGGGTGCCAAGGTGAACATCGGCGGCCTGTCGCTGAGCGGTGAAGCCCGCAACTTCGCCTTCATGGGAGATGGTTCCTTCAAAGCCAAGCCGGGCTTCGCGGTCATCCTGGGCATTGGCTCCTCGACCGGTGACAGCTTCAAATGGCCTAGCTGGTTGCCGATCCGTATCAATGCCATCGGTATCGAATGGGCAGACATTGAGAACAATCCGGGTGACTTCCTGCTCACATTGTCGGTCAGTGTGGAAGGTCTGCATGGTTTGAAGGGCATGGAGTTCTCGGGTGCGATCGAAGGTGTCAAGATCAGTCCGACGCTGCTGTTTGAAGGCAAGTTCCCGATTGTGGATATCGCTTCGATTGGTATCGGGGTGAAGGGCAAGATGTTCGGCGGTGAAGTCGAAGGTACGTTGATCGGCGGCATCATGAAGCTGAACAGCAACGGGGACATGATTGATCTATTTGATTCAACCACTCCGGTGGCTGATCGCGTGTTCTTCCTGGGGCTGCAAGGCGGCTTCAAGTTCCCGGGCGTTGGTGGCTTCACCATCCAGATGGGGCTTTCGGAATTGGGACCGCTCGGGGTGTTCATCAGCGCCTCACTGCCGGAACCGGGCTTGGTGCTGGATCCGACAACGACTGGTCTGGCGATGAACGACTTCGCCGGCGGCGTTGAATTCTTCAAGAGCCTGCCGTCGATTGAAGACCCGATGCAATTGCGTGATCCAGCCTTCGGCAACCCGACGAACATGACGGCGAGTTCCTGGCTGACATCCATCAAGCAGCAGGTAGTGACGCAATATAAGGCGATCAAAGCCAACCCGAGCATGGGCGGATTTGGTGCGGCCTTCACGGCGCCGATGACGATCACAGGCAGTGCGAAGATCTACACCATCTTCACCTCACAGTATGTGTTCAACGGTGTGGTGACCGTGAAGTTCAGCACTGATGGCAAGTTCATGGTCATGGGCAAACTGAACTTCGCAGGTGATCAGATCAGCATCAGCGGCAAACTGTATGCGGATTTCTCGAAGCTTGGCTCGGGCAGCTTCACAGTGTTGTTCCTGGCCGACATTCCGGATCAGATCCGTCTGCTGACGCTATATGGCAAATTCAAGATGGGCTTTAAGAATGCCTCGGGTGAAGATGTCATGTTTGAAGTGGTCGATCCGGATGCGGGTATCGCGGCACTGACCACTTCGGTGGCCGGGCTGGCTGATCCGGCGGCGGATGGCCGGATCGATTATGCGCTCATCAATGGTCGCACTGCCACGGTGACGACCCATACGGGCACCACGCATACCGGCAAGCCTTACATCGACATCGTTTATACGCCTGCCTCGGGTGCGAATCTTGACCTGACCTCCATCTTGGATTCGGCGGCTGAGTTCAACCTAGTCATCAATGGCCAGACGATCGCGGTGGATGGCACACCAGTGGCCATCGTGACCTCAGTGGGTGATGACGGCTCCATGGTGACCCAGCAGTTGGTGCCGACGAGCGATGATCTGAATGGTCGCACGGCAGAAGAAGCTTTGATCCGCGCCATCCAGCGCGAAGGCGTGACCCGCTTCCGTTATATCATCACGCAGAGCAATTTCACCTTCCCGCGGGGCGAGGTGCAGGTACAGTTCACGGCGGGCGGCTTCAAGAATGCGGATGTCACGGTGGATGGCAACGTCACCACGGGTGCTTCGAGCACGGTCAGCACACTGTCCTTCTATGTGGATGGTGCCACGGCGATGATCACCAGCCCGGGTGTTAATGGCAGCATCGACATCCATGTGTTGAACAACCGCAACTATATCGATGTGGACTTCGTCGCTCCGACCGGTCTGGCGTTTGATGTGGCGACCATCACGGACCTCAATCCAGAGTTCACACTGACGGGCAGTGGCATCGGCAGTATTACGCTGGATGGGGCACAGGCTCCGGTGCGTCTGACTGATCCGACCACGGGCACGATGCGCTTCCGCTACTGGCTGAACGGCATTTATGCATCCGAAGGCACAGTGACCTTGACCTATCTGGCCAATTCATGGGGCTATACCACGACGCCGAGCGGTTCGGTCACGACGGGCACGCAGGGCGGGGCGACAGTGGCGTTGGGCAACCAGTCCGCGACCAATACGCGCAGCTACATCGATGTCACCTTCAAGGCTACGAATGGTGGGACGTTGGATGAGAGCACCATCCTTGATTCTAACGCCGAATTCGCCCTGACAGGTGCGGGCGCTGCAGGGGTGACGGTGAACGGGGCACCGACCAAGCTGAGTGGAACCACCTTCCGCTACTATTTGACTACGGGCGCAGCGGGATTTGCCATGGGTGATGTGAGCGTGGATTTCGTCGCTGGCACCTGGAAGAACACTGGTGACACGACAGGCAATCTCAGCAACAACCTGGCCTTCAGCCAGAAGTTCACTGTGCAAGGCAGCACCGCCACGGTGGTAAATCCGACGGCGAACGGCACGGTGGGTCGCGAGGTCATCAATGGTCAGGGCTATCTGGAGATCACCTTCCGTCCGTCCTCAGGCCGTGTGCTGGATCATACGAGCATTGGCGGTGACGAGTTCACGTTGAAGGATGCAGCGGGCACGATCCTGAGCTTGGGCACTCCACAGCGCGTGGGCACGACCGATACGTATCGTTACGCCTTCACGGGCAGCCTGTCCGCTGGTGAATACACGATCGATTACAATTCCAACTCATGGAGCGATAATAGTGGTCTGGCAAACTTGGCAGCCACGGAGAGCTTCACGGTTCAAGTGGCCACGGCTGGTTTGACGAACCCGATGGCAGGTGAACGCGTCGATCGCGAAGCGCTCAACACGAAGAGCTACATCGACATCACCTTTAATCCGACAAATGGTGCGACGCTGGATCTGGCCTCAATCCTCGACTCAGCACAAGAGTTCACGTTGACAGGTGCGAACGGTGAGAACGTCGTCCTGAACGGTACGCCTGTGCGTCAGGGTGATACGAACACCTTCCGCTACAGCTACAGCGGGCTGCTGGATACGGGCACGCTCACGGTGACGATGATCGCCGGCAGCTGGCAGGATTCGGCGGGCAATACGGGTGTGGCCTCGACCCAGACGGTGAAGCTCATCACGCAGGCGAGCAACTTCTACATCGAACTGTCCGGCGGCATTGAGCTGCGACTGGGTGATTTCCTGGATGAGCCGCTGATCTCGCTCACCGCCAAGGTGACGCTGGAAATCGATTATGTTCGGACCGTATTCACGCTGGAATTCGTTGGTCAGTTGAAGGTTTACAAGCTGGGCACAGTGGGTGCAACGGCAGGCCGCTTCATCCTCGACATGAGCGGCACCATCAGCGATACGCCGCAGTTCTGGGGCGTGGCCACGGTGGAGACGAATCTCACCATGCTGGAGCAGTATGGCATCTTCATCTATGGCAAGGGTGTGTTGCAGATCAATACCACGGCCTTGGTGAAGACCGAGACTCTAACGCTGCCTGGTCTGGGTGCAAATGGTGCGGATGCCACCCGGACATTCGAGCTGCAACCTTACTCGTTTGTGCTGGAACTCGCCGGTTCGCTCCGCCTGCGCCCGCCGGGCACGGATTCTGACATGTTCCGCCTGAATGGTGGCTTCTACCTGCGCATCGACCCGACCCGCTTCGAGGTGTTCGCGACCGCCGAACTGTCCTTCGGTATCGGTGACAACCAGATCACTTACGGTGATGTGACCGGATTCCTGGTCATCGTGACCGGCGAGGGCGAAGGTGAGAACCCGGGTGTGGCTGGCTTCCTGAAGGTGGGTGGCAGCGCTGATATCGGTCTGCCGAACATCGGCAGCATCTTCTCAGCCTCTGGATCAGTGACTATCATGTTCAACACGACGATGCAGGATTACATCTTCGTGATTCCGGAGACTTTCCTGCCGTTGCTGGAGCCAAGTGAGCCGACCTCCATCAATATCTACAAGTCCGCACCGAAACTGGATGGTTCGAAAGATCCGCTGCGCGCTGCCGAAGTTTACTTCTCGGTGACGATCGAGGCGCAATTGACAATCGGCGGGATCCTTGAGCTGAACGGCTTCCTGCAGATACAGGCGGCGGGTAGCGGAGCAGGGGCAAGGTTGGTGGTCACCGGTGCGGTGGGCGCACGCATACCGTTCCTGGGCTCGCTGACGGGCACGTTGAACTTTGAAGTCTATGTAGGCGCCAATCCGGGCATTGTGGGCCGCGTCCACCTGACGCTGGCCAGCAACGAGATACCGGGTGCCAGCTTCAATGGCCAGTTCCTGCTGGAGATCAATACGTTTGACACGGCCAAGACGGTGCAGACCTTCAAGATCAATCAGGATGCTAATGGTCGCTTCGATGGCTTCGCGCGCGATGCAAGCAATAATCTGATCGTGGAAGATGTGACGTTGAGCATCACGCAGGGCTTCAAGGTGATGATGCGCGGTGATCTGGACTTGGGCGGCATCTTCACGATCAATGGTTACTTTGAATTCACGCTAACAGCGACCAAGTTGGAAGTCATCGCCTTCGCCCGCATGTCGCTTGATCCGTTCGGCGAACTGGAAGTGACTGGTCTGCTGCGGATCGATGGCAATGGTTTGGTGACCCGCCTGTCACTGACTTTGAATGCGAGCTTCGGTCAGGATATTGGCCTGAGCTTCTCTGGTTCGGCAGTGCTGGATCTCAATACCACGACGGCGGTGGCGACATTCAACGTTCCGGGCCAAGGAACGGTGAGTATCGAGCGTGGCTTCCGCATCAGCATCAGCGGTTCGGTGAACTTCCTCGGCTTCGCGCAAGGCAGTGGCACGGTCACGTTCCGCATCAACAGCACATCGATCCAGCTCGAGTTCAATGTGAGCTTCTTCATCGGCTTCCTGGCCTTTGAAGCGCGTGGATTCGCGGCAGTCTATTACGATGATAATCCGGGTATCGTGCTGGATCTAGCAGTGCAGGCTACGGCAGATGCGGCGGTGTTCAAGATCTCGGCGGGCGGCCGTCTCTACCTGAACACGACGGGTATCACCCGGAATGGTGTTGCCGCCGGCTTCCTGCTCTCGATGAACGGTCAGGTCAGTGTGCTGGAGGTCATCAAGTTCGATGCGAGCTTCACCATCGTGATCGCCAATGGCGCCTGGTCGCTGAATGCCAATGCGACGTTTGACTTCTTCGGTGTGTTCGTGCTGCAAGGCAGCATCTTCCTGAGCTCGGATGGCCAGTTCAGCATCACGCTCACGGGCAATGTGCTGCTGGGCTCACGTTCGTTCGGTCTGGAAGGTCGCTTCAGCTTCACGATCAGCTCGCTGATCATCGGTCAGGACACAGCGGGCAATAAGATGTATCGCTTCCTGCTGTCCGGCAGCGCTAGCGTGTCGGCTTATGTGTTCGGTCTGACACTGGCCTCCGTCGGCTTGAGCTTCAGCTTCCAGGCGGAAGGTTACGGCACAGTGCCGATCGTCCTGTCGGTGACGGTGCGCATCAAGATTCTGTTCGTGACCATCAGCAAGACGGCCCGGTTCACCATCGGCTACCTGCAATTGCCGGAACCGGTGTTCCTGGCCGGTAAACCGGATGCCACGGTGATCACCGAGATGCGTGCTTGGGATCCGGTGACCGGTGGTGAACTGGAAGCGAACGTGGGTGATGTGCGTGGTGGTGCCCGCAATGTGGGCATCCTGAACGGGGTGGCGCTGCCGAACGAATCCATCGTGGTCGAGCAGTTGCTGGGTGACAACTTGAGCGGCACGATCCGTGTTTCCGGTTATGGCCGCAGCAACACTTACGAGAATGTCCACAGCTTCACGGCCAATGCGGGCAGCGGCAATGACTACATCTTCATCGCGGACAGCGTGAAGATCCCGGTCTTCATCGATGGTGGGGCGGGTGAGGATGTCATCATCGTTCACAGCAAGGGACCGGTAACCATCCGTGGTGGGGCGGATGATGATTACATCGAATCCAGCAGTCCGAATGTTGTTCTGATCAATGGTGATGGTGGCGATGACTACATCACTTACACGGGCAGCACGGCAGCTCTGCTCCGTGGTGGTGATGGTAACGACACCATCAGCGGCGGTTCCGCCTCCGACACGATCTACGGTGATGCCGGTGATGACATCATCACGGCGAATGGTAACGACACCATCCACCTGGGCGCGGGCAATGACATGGTACGCATCAGCAGCAACTCGCTGGGCAGCGTGATCTTCGCCGAGGACGCCGCCGGTGAGCGTGACTTCCTGGTTTATACGGCCACGACGGGCAATGACACGATCGTGGTGAATGCCGGCACGAACAGCCGCCAGGTCAACTTCGTGACGAACAACACGACATTGACCACGCACGGTCTGGAAGATGCCACGATCGATGCGGGTTCGGGTGCTGACCATATCACGATCAACAATGTGGCAGGCAAGGGCCTCGGCTCATTGACGGTGGACTTCGGCAAGCGCGTCACGCAGAACGGCACACGTATCGAGAAGGTGGATATGGATGGCGACCCGGATACGACGGATGACATCCGCGATTCCGTGGTGCCGAACCTGAGCAGCTCGGACGATCAGGCGCAGGATACGCTGATCATCTATGGCTCGAGCGGCAATGACCGCTTCATCCTGACACCAGAGAATCCGACCACAACCGGTAACGTCTATACGGATGTCCGCGTGAACCGTCAGAACGCGTATGATGTCACCATCACCAACAGCGTGCGCGCTGAGGGTGATCGGATGACCATCAAGGCTGAGGGTGGCGATGACTTGATCAATGCCACCGCGCTGGGGGTGGTGGAAGCCGGGTTCTCCGTGCGCGATGCTGTGGCGATGACCTTCGAGGGTGCGGGAGGCAACGATGAGCTGGTCGGTTCACCATTCAATGACGCGCTGGATGGTGGTCTGGGTAACGACAAGTTCACGGGTGGCCTGGGCTTGGATACCTTCGCGGATGCGGGTGGCACGGATACCCTGATCGAGAGCTTCGACCTCGACATGACGCTGACGGACAGCACGTTCATCGCGGGCCGTATCCTCGCGAACACGGGCACAGGTGACTTCGAGGATGCGGAATCCTACGTGGAAGAGAGCGTCCTGCAGGCGGCGGTGAAGCTGGATGATCCCGATCTGGCAATCCATACCCGTGGTGACCGTTATGCCAGCGGCGGTGTGGTGGAAAATCTGAACTTCCTGTTCGAAGCGGCCATCCTGACCGGTGGCAGCACGAATAATACGATGGTGATCGGTGATGTTGACGGTGTGGTGACGGTGGGCACCAGCAACATCACAGTGACCGGCTGGTCTGGTATCGCCACGCTGGACAACCGCACAAATGAGTCTTCCGGTCCGGAATTTTACATCATCACGCTGACCGGCACGGGCGGGGCGCGTGTGACGATCAATGACACGGGCATGGGTGTGGGTGTGGATATGCTGCTGGTGAACGGCACGAACCTGCCGGACATCATCACGCTGGATGCGGCCGGTGCGGGTGCCTTCCGTTCCGGCACGGTCACGATGGGTGATCTCTCCTCCGCTGACCGCGATACGCTTATCTACAAGCAGGTTGAGCGCGTGTTCATCCAGACCTACGGCGGCAATGACCGCGTGCTGTCCAACGACACCGTCACGGTCACCCTCGTGAACATGGGTGGTGGTGATGACGAGATCATCATCGGCACCGTGCCGTTGATCCCGGATACGGGCAACCGCAACCTCGAATACCCGGATGGTGTGCCAGTGGCGGATACGGAGAACATGACGCACGGTAACTCCGCGCCGTTGTATGTGCTGGGTGAAGGTCAGAACGACCGTTTCGAGGTCAACCACAACCGGGCCAAGCTGTATCTGCACGGTGGTGCGGGCAACGACCGCTTCCTGCTGAAGACGTTCCTCGTGCTGCGCGAGAACTTGGACAACCCCGATGAAGTTACGAACCTGTCTTCGCTGTTCGGTGGCGCGGGCATGAACCGCTACGACTACCTGCAGAATGCGCCGGTGGAGATCAATGGCGGCACGGGCATCGACACCATCGTCATCGTGGGCACGCCGATCGGTGATACGTTCATCGTGACGAATACGTATATCGCCGGTGCGGGCCGCATCGTGAACTTCTCGAACATCGAGGCGATCGAGGTCGATGGCGGTGGCGGACCTGACCAGATCTATGTGCTGAGCACCAGCACCGAGTTCGAGACGACCATCGTCGGCGGTTCCGGTGATGACACGATCCATATCGGTGGCACACCGCCGCCGCTGGTGTTCGATCCGCCGTCCTATACTTACACGCCGCCGGCCATCCAGATCCAGCTGCCGCCGGAAGTGGTGTATGAAGACTTCACGCTCGACCTGAGCGGCCTGTCCTTCACTTTTGAGATGGGCTTCTGGAGCACCATCCTGAGCGCCTTGGGCATCGGTGGCACGGCCGAGCAGGCGGCGCGTCAGGTGCTGGCGAACAAGGTCAATGCGATCTTCAATCTCTGGCGCGCGATCTTCCCGTACTTCCAGGCCCCGGCGTTCGACATCAACTCGGCGGTCCTGCAAGTCAATCAGCGCCTGTCGTGGAACTTCTTCCTGCCGGTGACGAAGGTGGAAGTGCGCGTCACCAGCTTCCAGGCCAACTACCAGATCGGCCGACTGGAAGAGCGCACGAAGCTGGTGCAGCCGCCGGCCGTGGAAGTCGATCCGCCGACGTTCGTGTTCGTGGCGGAAGGCTTGAACAATCTTTCCGGCATCCAGGGCAAGCTGCGCATATTGGGTGGCGACCAATTCGAGGATGAAGGCGATCAAGTGATCGTCCACAATCAGGATGGCAGCTCGGCGGCCGGGCGTTTGGTGACTCGCTCTTCGCCGCGCATGGTGCAGACGGGTGAGAATGCGCTGGGTATCCCGGTCTTCTCGCAAGATCGCGACCTGGATACGAACGCCTTGCTGTTTGACACCTATCGCAGCCTGGAAGGCCTCGGCCAGCAGGCTGGTCGCGTGGGTCAGGATTCAGTTGTATATAACGGTGTCTGGCTGGACGGCATCGAAACGATTGATCTGCGTCTCTCTGACGGCAACGATCACTTCACCTTCGCGGCTACCGGTTCCGGTGTGCAGGCGACTTTGCAGCCGGTGAAGGCGATCCTCGTGGGTGCGGGCGGCAATGACTATGTGAAGATCGAGGAAGTTAGCGGCGACATCCTGGTCATGGGCGGCGCGGGTGATGACACGCTGGAAGTGCAGGAGAGCAACCGCCTGAACCGCATCGGTGCCCGCATCACGTTCGATGGTGATGGCGATGTGCAAGAGCAGGCGTTGCCGGTCAGCTCGGCGGATTACCTGACACTGATCGCCAATGCCCCGAGCGTCTTCGTGAACTCCGAGGCGCAGAACTTCAGCTATACGGACGCTGCAGGCACGCGCACCTACTCGCTGCCGCAGCTTGGCAAGATCCTGCTGGATGATTCCGGCAATGTCGCTCTGCGCGCCGTGGTGTTGAATGCGGATGGCACGGTGAAGGAAAATCTGGTCCAGGAATACGGCGTGCAGAAGTATGGCATCCAGAAACGTGATTCGGCGAGCCGTCTTGTCTTCTATGATGCGGATGGAGCCGAAACGCTGGTGAACACGGGCATCCCGGTGATCCTGACGGTGACGCAAGGCACTGCGGGTGCATTGCCGGTCTATCTGAACAGCGAAGGCAAAGAGATCTTCTTCAACAATACGGGCACGGGCCTGTATGCCGAGTATTACAACAATATCAACTTCACCGGACCGCGTTATACGCAGACGGACGGAACGGTGAACTTCAATTGGGGTGGCGGTCAGGCGCATCCGTCGGTTGATCAGGACACGTTCTCGGTCCGCTGGAGCGGCTCGGTGCAGCCGTTGTATTCGCAGACCTATACCTTCTACACAGTATCCGATGACGGCGTGCGTCTGTGGGTAAATGGCCAGCTCATCATTGACAACTGGACCGAGCATGCTCCGACCGAGAACTCAGGCACCATCACGCTGAATGCGGGCGGCATCTACGAGATCCGCATGGAATACTTCGAGGATGACGGTGGCGCAGTGGCCTCGTTGTCTTGGTCTTCGGCCAGCCAGACGAAGCAGGTCATCCCGCAGTCGCAATTGTATCCGGTGGTGAAGCCGAAGAAGTCGTTGATCACGAACTTCACGACGGGCACGCCGATCTATATCGATGAGCAGGGCAACCGGGTGGATGACGCCACGCTGGTGGTGAACCGTCCGGGTTGGGACTTCACGGTGTATGAAGACCTGGATGGCATCGTCGAGTTCAACAAGATCGACGTGCAGGTCAGCCAGGACGGCACGACCTGGTTGAGCGTGAAGTCGAGCGAGTTCTTCGGCATCCGCGTGGTGGGTGATGAAGCCTTCACGAACATGGCCTATGCCCGCTCCTATGATCTGTCCGCGGCGGGTGTGGCTTGGGCACGGTATATCCGCATCGTGGGCACGGATAGTTCCTCGGGCGGTTTTGATCTCGATGCCATCGGCATCATCAATCGCGGGCCGTATGCTTCGGGCTTCCCGGGCGTGTTGTATAACACCAGCGGCGCGAATCTGACGGCAGTCACGGGCGGACCGAATAGCGCGTTGACCAGTGTCCCGGCCTCGGATCGTTCGACGAATCTCTCGAACAACCGCACCATCACTTATGCGGCGGTGGCTCCGTCCTTGATCCCGGTGAACCAGAGCGTGTTGATGCCGTGGCTGCGCACGCAGGATGTCTATTCCACGGCCACTGGCGGCAATGACCGCCTGATCGTCACGGATACGGCGAACAACGGTTCGGTGGTCGGCCAGATGGACAATTACTGGGCGCCGATCTACGTGCTGGATGCCGGTGGCAAGATCCAGTTCCACGCGGGTTACAATAACAACAACCCAACGGCCAAGTATTACCTGGGCGGCGAAGCGGTCATCGATCCGTTCACGGGCCTGGCGCTCAAGTATGCGGGCGGCGAGCAGATGTATGATGTGTTCACACATCTGCCGTTGTATGACATCAACGGCAATCCTCGTCTGCATCAGGCCAATGATCCGGTGCTGCACTTCGCCGGTGATCCGGTCATCCATCTGAGCGGTGACATCAAGCGTTACCTGGGTGGCGAGCAGGTCTATGACGAACTGGGCAATGCGGTGATGAACCCGGGCAATGTGCCGTTCCTGCACTCCGGTGGCCAGGCCTTCATCCATAATCGCCGCGAACTGGTGTATAACCTCATCAGCAAGTTGGGCGGACAGGTTGAACTGGGCACCGCATATGAAGCACCGACCTTCACCAGCATCAACATGACGGGTGGGGCGGTGCTGCAACTCAGCACGCTGCCGGGCTTCAGCTACGATCTGAAGTCCAATGACATTGTGGGAGTGGTGGTCTATCAGGGCACGAAGATCTTCCGCCTGGCCAGCAACCAGTTCACGGTCAATGCGACCAATGACACCATCACGCTGAATGCCAATGCCAGCATCACCGGTGCGGTCAAGGTGGCACTGGTCATCTCCACGCTGGCCAAGCACGCCGCGGGCGATGCCAAACTCTACTTCGGTGACGAGGCGGTCCAGATCGGTCAGCCGCAGGTGGATTCCTCGGGCAACCTGAAGCTGGATGAGAACGGTAATGTGCTGCTCTACAGTTCGACCGTGAACTCCCGTGGCAAGACTATCTATCACGCACGTGGTGAGCAGGTCTATCGCCTGAAGACGGGTGTGGGTGTCGGACCTTACTCGTTGGATGACTTTGAAGCGGTGACCTATCTGGGTGGCGAGCAGAAGCTCTACCTCGGCAATGAAGCCGTCCGCTACACCGGCGGTGAGCAGGCTTACTACACGGATGCCGACCCGATCACCACAGGCGGCCAGTTCGTGCGCATCGAAGGCATCGGTCTGCCGGATGGCATCAACTACGTGAACCTCGAACGCGTGGATGTGAACCTAGGTGCGGGCACGGATTACTTCACAGTCCGCAGCACCCGTGGTGAAACGTATCTGAACGCTGGTGGTGGTAACGACATCATCAATGTTTACTCGAACTATTTCTCGCTGGATCAGATCCAGGGCACGTTGCGTGTGGATGCCCAAGGTGGCACACAGAACCGTCTGACGGTCAGCGATCAGAATGATTCGGATCCAGACACGAACGTCGTCATCAACCGCAACTCCATCGCGGGCATGGCGCCGGGCACGATCTGGTATGAGGCCACCGGCGGTTACTACGAGAGCGTGTATTCCATCGCCACGGAATCCTTCTCCAATGGCATCCTGATCCGTGGCGGCACGGGTGGTAACACTATCACGATCGCCAGCACCCGTGCGGATCATATCGAGGTGACGGCGGTTTACTCCGGCACGGGCCATGACAATGTTTATATCACGGACGCGTTGCCGAAGTATCTGGTGGTCCGCGGCCAGACAGGCAACGACTTGATCGATGCGACGGCCACGACGGTGGGTGTGGCGGCTTGGGGCGATGAAGGTGCGGATACGCTGAAAGGCGGCAGCGGCAATGACATCCTGAGCGGCGATGCCGACAGTGACTCGATCTTTGGCGGCTTCGGTCACGATGTGTTGCTGGGTGACTCCGGCAGCATCATGCGGAACTCGGCTTACGCGCTCACGCTGGTGGCCACGCCGAATGACGGCATCGGTGCCAATGACCAGATCTTCGGCGAGGCGGGCAATGATGTGCTGTTCGGTGGCGCTTTCGATGATCAGCTCTCCGGCGGTTTGGGTGAGGATGTAGTGGTGGGTGATGGTGGCTGGACTACGATCGTGAACGGTCAGGTGGTCCGCGTGACTTCCTCCAACAACTTGAATGATGGTAACGACACCATCGATGCGACCGGCTCTGATGGCTTGGATATCCTTATCGGCGGCACGGGCAATGACATCCTCAATGGCGGCATCACGGATACGGCTTCCAACATCCTGATCGGTGACAACGGTGTCGTGATCCTGAACGACCCGAATGCACTGCCGGGTGAGGCTTACGACATCTATACCTGGCAGCCGACGTTCGGTGGTCGCGATATCATCACTGGTGGCCTGGGCGTGGATTACATCTTGGGCGGCTCCGGTGGCCTGGATGTCGCCGGTTCGTTGGGTGACACGATCACGGGTGGAGCAGGGGATGACTTCATCCTGGGTGACGGTGGTTACATTAGCCGCACGAGCACTACGGTGGTGGTCAGCATCATTAGCAAGGATGAGGCTTACGGTGGTGACGATGTCATCGATGCGAGCAACTCTGCGGGTGCGGATGTCATCATGGGCGGTGCCGGCAATGATCAGATCTTTGGTGGTATGGCGGATACCGCTACCGACATCCTCCTGGGTGACAACGGTGCAGTTTACTTCAATACGGGCGATGCCTTCGCCTACGATGTGGCCACGACCGCTCCGTTGACAGGTGGCGATGACACGATCGATGGCGGCTTGGGTGATGACATCGTGTTGGGTGGTTCGGGCAATGACACGCTGCGTGGCGGGGCCGGCAATGACATCATCCTGGGTGACAACGGTTACGTATATCGCACCGCGGCTTATGCCATCACGCGCGTTGAGACCCGGAATCCGGAGGTCGGCGGTGACGACATCATCGACCTCAATGACTTTGCCGGTGCAGATGTGATCTTCGGTGGCAGTGGTGATGACGAGATCTATGGCGGCTCGGCGGTGGAAGGCGATCTGATGATCGGTGACAACGGCATCATCGCGGGCGGCACACCGGTCATCCAACCCGATAGCGGACTGGCTGACGTCAACGACATCTATACGACGGACGGCCTCTATGGCGGTAACGACAAGATCTACGGCAGCGCCGGTGCTGACACCATCATGGGCGGCACAGGCGATGACATCATCTACGGTAATGCGGGGGATGACATCCTGCTGGGTGACGGTGGCTATGTGGACCGCAATTCAGCCGGTATCATCACCGAGATCCGTACGCATGAGGCTCAGTACGGCGGCAACGATTACATCGATTACATGTCGCTGGATGGTCTGTTGGCCAATGCGGCAGGTGCGATCGGAAATGATGTCATCTTCGGCGGTAGTGGTGATGATGTCATTGATGCCGGCTTGGAAGCGATCGCCCATCGCATCTTCGGTGATAACGGTCGCATGCCGATGAATTCGGCTGATCGCGACCTGTATTCGATCGATCCGCAGTATGGTGGTCGTGACCGCATCACGGGCACATCCTTGGCGGATATCATCATCGGCGGCTCGGGCGGTAATGACGCCATCGGCGTAGGTGGCGATATCATCGCTGGTGCTGGTGGCGACGACATCCTCTTCGGTGACAGTGCCCATATCGATTACGACAGCCTGGGCAACGTCGTGATGATCGAGAGCCTGTTCCCTGAATACGGCGGTGATGATTACATCGACGTGGCCGGTCAGGTCGTCATCAACGGTGTGATCGTGCGCGATTATGTGGCGCTGTATGGCTTGACGGATATCACCGACGAGGTCAACCGCGGTGCGGACATCATCATCGGCGGTCATGGCAATGATACGCTGATCGGTGGTGACATGGATCTGAGCATCGATGTGATAGTGGGTGACAGCGCCCGCATCACGCTGGCCAAGATCGCGGCCTTCCCGTCCGTCATGCTGTTGAGCCAGAGCACGTTCATGCAGACGGCGGCCTTTGACGGCATTGAATCGATTGATACGGGCTTTGGCGGTGCGGATGACATTCACGGTGGTGGTGGTAATGACATCATGCTCGGTGGTTCGGGTGACGACTTGCTGGTGGGTGGCTTGGGCAATGACCTGTTGATCGGTGAAGCCGGGATGGATGTGATGTGGGGCGGTACGATGGCGATAGCGGAAACGAACTTCCGCTGGAGCAGCGTCGCCGAGCGCGCCACGAAGCTGGGTGTGCCTCCGGGTTGGGCCGCGGCTGAAGCAGCTCATCCGAGCGGCTATACCCCGCCGTTGTTGACGCCGTTGGTGTTGAACGGTGAATCCGTGCAAGGTGATTCAACGGACGGCCAGGACATCCTGCTGGGTGGTGCGGATTCTGACTGGTTGTTCGGTGGTGGGGATATCGACGGCCTCGAGGGCGGTCTGGGCGACGACTATCTGGATGCCGGTGTGAATAACGATTACCTGCTGGGTGGTGCTGGTGATGATGTCATGTTGGGTGGCGATAACGATGACATCATGCGTGGTGACTTCGCGCTGGACGGCAGCTTCGCATACGCAGAGACGCTGGCGGGCCGCGATCAGATGTATGGTGGCAACGGCAGCGACCGGATGTTCGCGGATGGCGGTCCTAACTCGCTGCGTGGTGAGCGCATGTGGGGCGGTAATGATATCGACTTCATGTATGCCTATGCGCATACGACGGGTTCCTCGACGCAGGCCGAGTTGCAGGCGGAAACGCTCAAATACGGCAGTGAAATGCACGGTGGTGCAGGCAATGACTGGCTGTATGGCAGCATCCGCCGTGACATCCTGTTCGGTGACAGCGGTGCTGAGTTCATCCATGGTGACTGGCTGTATACCCGCACTTATGCGGTGAACCCGAATGCGGATACGCTGGGTGGCGACGACCATATCTACGGCGGCACGGGTGAAGACCAGTTGCTGGGTGGTGGTGGCAATGACTTCCTGTGGGGCGGTTCTGACTCCGACTGGCTGCAAGGCCAGGAGGGCAACGACACGATGTATGGTGGCAGCGGCATCGACATGATCGTGCTGGATACGGATCCGAACTATCAGTTCTTCGGTGACGTGTTCGATGGCCACTTCGGCAATAACTTCCAGTCGGATACGCTGGACGACAACGCGACGGATATCCTGCTCATCGAAGGCACGGACAACCGCGACACGATTCTCTTCTCCGAGGAGACGGTGATCCTTGGCACGAAGGATGTGCCCTTGAACGGTCTGACGGGTGGCACGGCGCAGTTCGACATCTCGCTGGCGGGCTTGCCGACCATCACAATCATTGCGCCGATGTCGGTTAACATCGACGCTGCGGTGCAGGCCATCAACAGCGCCATCGCGGCCACGGCCCTGAATGGCCATGTGGAAGCGGCCCGTCGCGGATCGCGGATCGCGCTGATCACTCGTGGTGAAGGCGGCGATGCGGTGTTCAGCGTCACGAATGCCAATGCTTACGCAGAAACTTATCTGGGCTTCGCGGTGGGCGACACGACGCAGACGGGTTCCACGTTCCTAGTGATCGACTTCTACCTGGGTGGCGTGACGGATATCACGTTCGACAACTGGCCGAATGAAGGTGTGGTGAACACGGGCGGTCAACACCGCGTGGCGATCACGGGCTGGCGCGACAGCCAAGGCCGTCCGGCCATCGAGCAATTCCGCATCTCCGGCTTGGGTGGCAATGACGTACTGGGCTTCTTGCCGGGTGCGAGCGCCGTGGATCTGTCTGACCTGAGCGAGCGCAGCAATGATTGGGCAGTGGTGATCGATGGTGGTCCGGGCAATGACACGCTGCTGGGTTCTGCGGGCCGCGATCGTATGGACGGTGGTTTCGGCAGTGACACGATCTACGGCTTCGCCGGTGATGACCGTCTCTTCGGTGATGGTGGTCCGGGTCAGGGCCTGATCTCGGATGATGACTGGTTGTTCGGTGGCGAAGGCAACGACGACTTGATCGGTGGTCAGGGCATCAACCGCCTGTATGCCTGGCCGATTGACCCGAACATCGGTGGCATCAATGATGCAGCGATCGCGGAACTGAAGTTCACCGATCAGTTGATGGCGGCAGTGACAACAGGCAACCGCATCGCGCAGATCATCTCCACGGCAGATGTGCCGACGACCGGCATCCTGACCAGCGATGCACACTTCGCCTTGGTGATCGGCAACGGTCTGCCGGTGAATGTCATCGTCCGCGCCAGCGCCACGGATGGTACGGCAAATGTGGCGGCCAACCCGAACCTGAACGTGGACGACCTGGTGGCCGACATCAACGAGGCGTTGGATGACGCCGGTCTGACCGGCATCGTGATCGCCTCGCGTGTGACGGACAGCAATGGCATCAAGCTCAACCGCATCGCCTTCTCTACGTTGGGCACGACCTTGAGCATCACGGCCATCTCGGCGAACCTGACGGGTGCAGCGACCGATTCCTGGAAGTTCACGGCGGGCACGGTCTCCACGAACGGTGTGCTGACGGGCACGGCGGCAGCTCCGGCGAACGGCCGCATCACCACGGCTACGGGCGGTTCCATCACGCTGCGGAACAACAATATCAGCGGCACCATCCTGATCGATGACACTGAGACGGCGACGTTCACCTCTCTGGCGCAGTTGGTGACGCTCATCAATACGAAGATCGCAGCGACCGCACTGGCTGGCCAGGTGGTGGCCGAGCAGACTACGGGCAAGCTGGTGTTCCGCTCGCTGACCACCAGCATCAAGTTCATTTCGCAGTTCGGTGTGTTTGTGGATCCAAACACGGGCCAATACCACAACCATGACGGCAATGGCCGCTACAACCTCATCGATACGGGCCTGAACCGCATGTTGGGTGGCACGAACAACGATCTGCTCTACGGTGGCAACGGCCTCGACTTCATGTATGGCAACGGCGGTGAGGACACCTTGTTCCGTGCGGACGGCACGACGTTCGAATCGCTGGATGGCGGTCTCTCGGGTGACGACTGGAAGAATTACGCCCGCGAGACGGACAAGGTCTGGTACTATCGCGGCACGAATGCGGATGATGTCATCAACGTGGACTTCGTGACCGAGCCAGGCATCTTCCAGGACCTGCACCTCATCACGCGTCTGACGAACAACAACGGCAACTTCACGTTCGCCGCGCAGGTGAAGCTGAACTTCAACGCCACCGACAGCAACGGCAATCCGATCTGGAACCCGGTGGACAGCTACATGGACTTCACCGCGCTGCGTGAACAGGCCAAGACCGGCACACCGGCAGGTGACCAGCAGTCCGCTGCCCGCTTGCAGTACTCGCAGCAGCAGATGGAAGCGAACCTCCTGCCGCCGGAAGGAGACTTCATCGCGATCATCGTCGATTCGTTAGGTGGCAACGACAAGATCACGGTCGGTCCGACGGTCCAGAAGACGGTCTGGGTGGATGCGGGTCCGGGCGATGATATCGTCGAGTTCCTGTCCGGTAATGCGATCCTGACCGACCAGACGGAACGCCCGCATCGCAATGATATCACGGACTTCGCTTATCAGTTCGGCACGGCGGCGCTGATCAGTGGCGCGGCCATCTCGGACTTCGTGCTGGGTCTGACCAGCGGCCAGGTGGCGCGCTTCAACTTGTCGGTGAACGGTTCGGCGGATGCCTTCGCCCTGAGCCTGGCTTACGACGGCACGAACGGTGTAGGCAATAACACCACGTTGGCTCATTTGGTGGATGATGTGAATGCCTCGCTCGCCACGGCTGGCTTGAACACCCAGATCAAGGCTGTGGCCATGGGCACGAAGTTGGCCTTCATCCCGGCATTGGGTGGCAATGTGGTCTCCATCCAGATCCTCGCGAGCATGTCAGATACGGTTGGCACACTGGCGAAGCTGCAGTTCAAGAACGGTGACATCTCCGGTCAAGCCGTAGCGGTTGGCTCGGCGGATGCGCCGGTGAATGGCCGTCTGACTTCGGATCTGGAATTCACGGTCAGCATCAACAATGGCGTGGGCGTCAAGGTCACCTTGCTGGCGAGCGCGACCAATGGTGTGGACGGCACGGCGAATCAATCGCTGGATGATCTGGTGGCCGACCTGAACGAAGCCATCACACGCGCAGGCATCCAGGATTCGTTGCGTGCGGGTCGTCTGGATAATCGCATCCGCTTCTTCACGGTGACGCAGACGGCCAATACGACTCTGAAGTTCACCATGCCGTCGGGCAACGCGATGATCGACCAGTTGCACTTCGCGAACAACCAGACTGCGCAGGCGACCTACTTCATCAGCCGCAACAGCACCTTCAACGGTCTGACGATTGATAATGCGGATGATGTGGATTACTACGTGTTCCAGCTCGGTTACATCCCGTCGGGCAATCCGAGCATCCAGCTCACCAGCGCCTCGCAGTTGGACGGCTTGGGCTTGGCCATCTATGACCTCGCTGATCTGGCTCTGACGGGCACGTTGACGCCGGTGGCGATCAATCCTGATGGTCCGGACCTGACGGTGACGGGTAATAACACCACCGGCACGGCCTACATCTTCAGCAATATCGTGGATCTGAACCGCGTCACGAACCTCACCATCCATGGTGCGACGGATGTGGACTTCTACCGCTTCACGCTGGATGAGAATGCGACTGCCGCCGACAAGTTCAGCCTCCTGCAGACCAATGCTGATGAATGGCTCGAGTTCGCCATCGTGAACGAGGCCGGTGTGGTGCAGAAGAATTCGGACAACAACAACCTCATCATCACGACCGAGGAAACCGGTGCGGTAACACTCCTGCTGAAGGGCCTGGCCAAGGGTAACTACTACGTCCGCGTGAAGTCCGGTGCGAACACGGGCTCGGGTGTCATCACGCTTGCGGATCTGCCGGCATCGATCCTTACGGGTGGTGGCGCAGCGGATGCGGGCTCACGTGCGATCGTGAATCCGGCGGGAGCAAACAACGGCATCCTCATCACGGCGCAGACCTTCGGTACCGGCTTTGATAATGTTCAGATCGTGTTTGTGGATGGCGGGGCAGCTCCGGTCACGGCCGTTTACACCAGCGGCACCAAGATCCTCACCATCAGCATCAATGACGGGGTGACTACGGCTGATGAGATCATCACGGCCATCAACAATGCGAACACGGCGAACTCGGTGACGATGCCGTTCCGCGCCGCCCGGTATGAGACGAATCGCACGGCTGGGTACGAGCTCTATCCGAACATCGGCGAGCCGGGCTACACCATCTTGAACCTGTCCGGCAAGTCCAGCGGCTTCATTTCGCTGAGCGGCCTGACGGCCGGCAAGCAATACCTGTTGAAGATCACCTCGCCGAATTTGGTGCCGACGATCTACAGCTTGAACTTCGTGCTGGAGAATGGCGGCGAGACCACCACGCTCAATCTGGCGACGACCAATAACACAGTCCGCAAGGATGTGATCCTCGGTGGCACAGGCAACGACAGCCTCAAGGGCGGCATGGGTGAAGACTGGATCTTCGGTGGTCCGGGCAATGACGTGCTCTCCGGCGGTCTGGACCGTCAGGCCAGCGATCTGCTCTTCGGTGGTCCGGGCGATGACGCCTTCCAGCTCATCCCGGATTATCTGCCGACGTTGAACAACAACCCGGACCAGACCTACATCCCGACGACGGTTGACCAGTTCTTCGGTGGTGATGGTGATGACTACGTGCTGTTCCAGGGTGGCGATCTGGATAATCTGAGCCGTCCGATCCCGGATTACGCCGCGCTGCGTTATAACCGCATCCTGCACCGCTACGAGTTCACCTCACTCATCTGGGATACAGCCAATCAGAGTTATGTGACGGAGAACCTTCCGGGTTACTCGCTGGTGGCGACCAATAGCCCGCCGGTGGATGGCCGTCTGGATGCAGACGTTCTGTTCGCACTCGTGCTGGGCGGGGTGAAGTATCAAGTCACCGTGCCAGCGGCCTTGGGCGATGGTCTGCTGGCGGCGAGCACAAACATCAATCTGGCGACCGGTGGTACACGCAGCCTGCGTCTGACATTGGGCACGAACGCCAGCATCACGATCACGTTGACGGGCACCTACGCCAGCAACGCGGCCTTCATCAACGCCATCAACCAGCAGATCAGCACGAGCGCGCTGGGGGGCAGTGTGGTGGCGAAGGAAGTGAGCGGCAAGCTGGTGTTCGCGGTCACGGAGATCGTGGATGGCAATACTCTCAGCGTCGGCTTGGCGGCCAATGGCCAGACAGCCGACCTGACCTACTTCGGCTTCCCGACGGCTGGCCAGACGGTGGATATCAATAACTCGGTGGCCGATCTGGCGAAGGACATCCTGGTCGCTTTCCGCACGGCACTAAACACGGTGACCGGTCAGGTGGAAGACATCAGCGACCGGGTGGCGGTCGGTTCTGAAGCTGGACGTCTGGTGTTCCTGACGACTGAGCTGTCGAAGACGCTGACCTTGAATGCCTACAGCGATAATGCATCGACGGACGATGCGCTGGAAACGGGTGGCAAGGTGCTGGGCCTGGCTCCGGGCCAACAGGGCATCAGCAAGTCGGCATACAGCCAGCTCTATATCTACTACCAGACCAATGGTGTGGAACGCACTGTTATCCGTCTGCGCTCGGGCAATGACGTATTCCATGGCGATCCGGAATTCACCTTCCCGAACCGCATGGAAGAATGGGGCATCAAGCCGGGTGACCTGCAGCAGGGCGCCTCCATCGCCAAGTTGGAGATCTACGGTGGTGCTGGCAATGACCGCCTCTTTGGCGGTGCGTTTGATGACAAGATCTACGGTGAGGAAGGTGCTGACTTCCTGGCCGGTGGAGCAGGGGACGACGTGCTGGATGGCGGCGCTGGCGCAGACTTGCTGGCCGGCAATACGGCGGCCTCACCCGATGATTATGAATACGTCCAGCGCAACGGTGTGGATGGCATCAACAATGACGTGAACTTCGCGGCGTTCCTGCCGGAGATCACCGCCGGTCTGGAATTGTCCGGCCTGAGCCTGCATGAAGGCGACTTGGGTGACTACTACATCATCCGTGCGCCGAAGCCGGTGAACGAGTATGCGGGCACGACCTCAAGCTGGCTGAGCCGTGAGATGATCAGTGTCGTGTTCGATGATCCGGCGATGCAAGCCATCTTCAACCATCAGAAGCTGGCGAACAGCAACTACTTCCTGTTCGCCGCCGAGGACACCGATCCGGGTGATGCGCTGACGATCGTGCCGGTGGAACGCTTCACAGGTGTGCCGAAGTATTACATCCTGTTCGTAGCCAACGTGCGCAATCAGCAGATCACGGCGCAGAACGCAGCGCCGAGCACTGGCGTCATCAATATGACCGGGGTGGCGGGTGTGACCAATCCGTTCCAGGCCATCTTCGATCTGACGGTCAATAACGTGATCTATCGTGTGACGGTCTCGGATGTCGGCACCCCGAATGCGAGCATCGCTGATCTGGTGAGCGACATCAACGCGGCCTTGGCCACAGCGGTGAAGGTCAGCGACTCCAGCGTGGTGAACCTGACCGGCCTGGCATTTGCCTATGTGAACGAGAACAGCCGTCTGGTGCTCTCGCTGACTCGTGCGGGCGATATCACCATCAAACTGAACCTGACTTCGGCGGCCCGCATCTTGGGCTTCACGGACGGTCAGAGCAGCATCGGCCAGGCTCCGGCGATGGGTGGCTACAAGCTGGTATTCAGCAACGCGGTGGGCACGGCCAATGACGTAGGCTCGGGTGACGCTGACGGTCAGGTGATCAACAACGGTGTGGGCTATCAGCCGGCGGTCTATCCGCTGGGTGACATCAACGGTGATGGCTTCGCGGACTTCATCGCGGCGGTGGCTGATGATCTGACGGGTGCCGGCTCATCCTTCGCCCGCATCTTCTTCGGCGGCATCAGCAGTGAAGACCTGAACAGCAACGGCCTGCTGGACCTGGGTGAGGACTTCAACGGCAACGGCCTGTTGGATACGCCGGCACTGACCAACTTGGGCACGGGCACGATCACGCTGAAACTCCCGGCTCCGTTGAGCGCGCCGACCAATACGACGGATGCGAAGCAGGCGATCCTCGCCGCGCCGGGCGATTACAATGGTGACGGCATCGACGATATCGCGATGGTGGTGAACCAGAATGGTGGCGGCGACCAGATGCTCTATGTGCTGTTCGGTCATCGCGGCATGAAGATCACCGGTGTGGCGGTGCCGGATCTCACGGCCTGGACCACGGGCACGACCCGGACGTTTGATATCCAGTTCGGCAGCGAAGCGGAGATCACGGTCACGGTGAACAAGCCGGGTACTTTGACGGTTGCTGCCCTGGCCGCAGAGATCAACACAGCATTCGCGACGGCGGGCATCAATACGCGCGTGAAAGCTTATGCGAACACGCTGACCAATCGTCTGGAACTGGTGAAGCTGGACAACTCGGTGACCAGCATGAACGTCGAATTCAGTGCGACCGCCACAGCGGCCATCTTCGGCCTATATCCGACACAATCTACACTGGCGCCGATCGAAGCCTTCGGTGCGCAGATCGATATCGTGCAATCCGCCCAGCTGGTCTATCGCCAGGCTGGTCCGGGCCGCCTGCAAATAGTCAATCTGGGGAACGTCGATGCCGATGCGGGCAATACAGATGACCTCGCGATCATCCAAGGCACACAGGTATATATGATCAATGGCAGCCTGACGCTGCGCGAGCAGGGGACCTACCTGAATGAAGCCTTCACAACGGGTGTGTTCGGCAGCTTCACCAGTGCCGCCGGTGCGGGCACCAATCTCTGGCGCGTGACGGACAGCAACTCGAACGGCTTCTTTGCCCACTTCGGCACGGAGGCAGGCGGGGTGTTCACCTTCAATACGGGCACGCGCGTGGCGGGCACCATCACTTCCGGTGTGATGGATATCCTGGATGCCGGCATCGTCTCGGTGCAGTTGAGCTTCAATTCACGCCTGGCCACGGAACGCTTCACGGGCTACGACCGTGCGCTGGTGGAAGTCTTCAATGGTACGAGCTGGGTCGTAGTGGCGTCCAACCAAGGCAGCGGCTTGGTGGCATTGACCGATGGTGCCAGTGGCTATGAGACGGTGAACATCGAGATCAGTGCGCAGGCTGCGAACGACAGCCGCGTCCGTTTCAACTTCGATTCCATCGACACGATCAGCAATAACTTCGCTGGCTGGCTGGTGGATGATGTGAGCGTGCGCGCGGTGCGCAATCTGTCGCTGGCGGCGAATGCCACCATCGCGGCGGGCGGTACGGTCACCTCCGTGGCGGGTGGGAACTTCCATAGCAATACGGGCAATGAGTTGGCGGTGCTGGTGGCGGGTGGCAGTGGCGTGGGCGGCAGCATCAGCATCCGCAACGGTGCCACTCCGGCGACGGTGCTCAATACACTGACCTACACCGAGACGATCACCAGTGCCCGCCTCTTGAGCCCTGGTGATCTGGATGGTGCCGGTCTGGCCGACTTGATGGTGGCGGGTTCGGCCAACACGTTGTTCATCCGTAGCGAGAATACCGCTACTCGCCTCCTGGTGAGCGGTCAGAACTTCTTCTTCACGGTGGGTGACTTTAACGGCGACAGTTACGCTGACTTCGGAGCCGTCTCTGTGGAGGTCACACAACGTCTCACGATGACCGGTGAATTGTTGGGCCACCCGGTGGGCCGCATCTACTTCGGTAAGGATGGCTTCTTTGGTCAGACCACGCTGACGCCAGCCATCGTGCTGGAACTGGCGCAACCGTCCTACGCGGATCCGTCAGCGACGGTGGTGCCGGGTGCTTTGGTGCGCGCTGTGGGCGATGTGAATGGGGATGGTCTGGTGGATGTGGGTATGAGCGAACTGCTCCGCTCGGAAGTGCACATCTATCACGGGGTGGAGACGGATGCGTATGTGGATGATTCCGACACGGGCACCACGGTGGATCCGATCCTGTATCGTGGCGAACTGGCTTCGCCGGTGTTGAGCAGCCCGAGCAGTGGCAGCCATGGTGGTGTGGATATCTCGGGTCCGGGCAGCGGTTCTTCCTCGAACGGCTCGGTGACGGTGGAAGGCGATGGCGAGAGCCAGCAGATCACCGAGGTCATCCCGGTGGGTGACTTCAACGGTGACGGCAAGGCGGACTTCCTGCTGGTCGGCACCACGTTGGCCTACCTCTTCTTTGGACCGGTGGAATTGGAAGGCTTGAGCGAGGTGACGCCGCAAGCGGATCACGTGTTCAGCTTGGCTCAATTGGGCCGTCCGTCACATACGGCAGGCGATATCAATGCGGATGGCATCGCCGATCTGGCCTTCCTGAAGGTGGACGGCACATCGCTGGTGCTGACGCTCATCATCGGTGGTCCGGCCCATGTGCTGCCGCGCAATATCAATCTCACCAGCTTGAATCCGGATTACGCCAAGCAGGTGGAGTTCTCGGGTGCTTACCAGCTCCAGAATCCGTCCTCCGCCTCGTTGCTGATGCTGAAGTTCAACGACTTCATCAATGCGGCCAACAACCGTCCATACAGCGACCTGGTGATCAGTGTGGACACGGCTACGGCAACGGGCGTGTTCGGCTATCTGATCGACAAGAATGATTTCGGCACATTCGGTGCCTCGGGCACAGGTGGTCTGAAACGGGATGTAGTCTCTGCTTCCGTGACGCCGCTGACGCTGTTCAGCGCGGTGGCCTCGCAAGTGAGCCTGGCGCTGCGTGCGGGTGGCATCAATCTGACCGACAGCAGTTCCTGGACCTTTGGTGTTCCGAACAGCACGTCAGGCGGAAGCTTCGGATATCCGTCGGCAGGCAACTCGGTTTGGAATGATTCGATCGTCAGCCCGATCTTCTTCGGCAACAGTCCGATCACGATCAATGATTACATCACGGTAAGCGGCTTGTCGGGTGAATTGGCCGATCTGAATATCCTGCTGGATATCTCGCATGTCTGGGATGCGGATGTGCGTGCCACACTGTATGCTCCTAACGGCGTGTCCGTCCGCCTGCTGGACTTCATCGGCTACTACTTTGATAATTTCACCAACACTGTGTTGGATGATCAAGCGGCCAGCTCCATCTACGAAGGTGGCGCACCTTACACCGGCTCTTACCGTCCGGTGCAGGCGCTGGCCGCATTCAATGGTCTCTCAGGAACGAATCTGAACGGGGTGTGGCGTCTGGAGATCACGGATGTGTATCCGTCCGTGGATCATGGTTACCTGAATAACTGGCAGCTGCAGTTGGTGACCCGCCAAAGCACGACCGCCACGCAAACACCGTTGAACGGTACGGTGACGGATGTGGATGTGGAGATCGTGTTCAATGATACCACCTGGAACTCCTCTGAATTGGGTAACTTGGAAGCCACTTTGGTGGCGCCGGATGGCACACGTGTGCTGTTGGCGGCGAACAACTCATTCGACTCTCTGCTTTACAGTGGCAGCCAGACTTTCAGCATCAATGATGAGGGCACGAACAGCGGGTTGAGCTGGAAACCGCTGCAATCGCTGGCCATCTTCGATGGTCGCTCGGGCGCCTCCATGGCGGGTGCTTGGAAGCTGGAAATCGCGAATAAGAGCAACTCGGCCGCCACGGTCGCCATCACGGGTTGGAATCTCAAGATCAAGACGGATGCACCGGCTCAGAGGACGCAGACGGTCGCCGCAGGTCCGGTGGGTGAAGTGGTCAGTGGTGTGTATGTCACGGCTACCATCACGCATCCGTCGGTGAACCAGTTGCAGCTCTCGCTGATCGCTCCGGATGGCAACATGGTACCGTTGGTGTATGCGGGTGGTAATCAGTGGAATGTGTCTGACAACCGTCTGAATGGCCAATCACCGACCGGCAACTGGACCTTGCAAGTGGTCGATCCGCTGGGTCAGAGCAGTGGCACGGTGACCAGCTGGACCTTGGATATCCGCACCAGCGTGGAGATCAGCATCAACTTCGGCAGCACGCCGGGTTACATCACGGGCGGTCAATTGGTGCTCGACTTCACCGGCATCAGCAGCTTGACGGGTATCACGGTGAATCTGACACATGTGGATACCGGCACCTCAGTTGACCTTACTGGCACCTTGAGCGGCAGCCAGGCGACTTACTCGATTGCTCCGTTCTTGAATGAACAGCCGGGTGGTTTGTGGCGCTTGAAGATCAGCGGTGATACCTCCAGCGGCAGCAGTGGCACGATGACGGGCTACCGTTTCGAGCTGCGCACGACTCCGACCGGCCTGAAGATGACCTCGGCCGGTGACGTGGATGGTGATGGTCGCGAAGATCTGCTGTTCGCCAATACCGGCTTCCGGAATACCTCGGGTACGGTGCCTGCGGCAGAAACGAACAATGGCTATGCCTGGCTGCTGACTGGCGGTTCTGGCGGCAGTGCGCCGAGCTTGCTCAACCATGCTACGGGTGCTTGGACCGGAACGTATCTCGCAGCAGCTTACGCCGTGGGTGACCTGAACGCAGACGGCTATGACGACATCGCGCTGGGTCGCAGTCGTGAGGATGCAAATGCGGTGGGCGGCCTGCTGGTGATTTATGGCGGCTCCGGCTTCCGTGCGTCAACCAGCACGAGCACGACGTTCCCGACGTTGATCGATGTGGAGCAGGCGGCTGACATCACCATCACACGCCGGAGCAGCGGTGGCCTGACCGGTTACGTCTTCGAAGGCTTCCTACAGATCACTGGCGGCGACTTTAACCGCGACGGCAAGTGGGATCTGGCGGTGACCGAGCCGAGCTTCGTGCAGAAGACCACTCTGTTCGGTGGTGGTGAGATCATCATCGACTCGAACGAGCGCGGTGCGATGTATCTGTTCTTCTCCGTGACCGCTGACAAGGGCGATACGCTGGTCTTGAGCGCTGCCGACCTGACCGTGACCGGTGCAGGACAGTATGACCAGTTCGGCTATCTACCGATGACGCCAGGTATGGACTTGAATGGTGATCTGATCCACGACCTGGCGGTGACTGCTCCGTATGCGGATGCGCTGCTGGGTGCTGTGGAAGTGGATGCAGGCACGCTGCATCTCTTCTATGGTAACTATGTGAAGGCGAGCCTGCCGTCACTTTATGACATCCTGACCAATCGCTCGGTGACCGGTAGCGGCTCATTCCTGGTGAACCTCGGCACCGGTCGTCCGTTCGTGTTCATCGATCCGGATTACGACTTCGACGGCGTGCCGGATGAGGACAATTACATGATCAACATCGGTGACAACGAGCGCTGGTACCGGTTGACGTTGCTGGGTGATGGCCAGTCTGGCGAATACATCCGTCTGGAACCGGCTGCGCAGCCAGCCCAAAGCCGCCGCTTGACTGGTGTCTCGGGCACCGTGGGTGGCACCGTGGTCGTGGGTGATGATGTCCTGGTGATCGGTGGCACCTCTGGCAACACCGGCGTCATGGAGTTCGACCTCTCGAACTATATCAACTACGTGGATAATCCGGAAGCCATCGAGCAAGTGCTGCTGCATCTGCGCAGTGCCACGCTGGTATCGAAGGATATCCCGGGTGTGGTGACCTCGGTGGGCTCGGATGAGACGCACGTTTACTTCACGGCGGTGAACCCGACGGGCGGTTGGGATCTGTGGGTGTCGGATGGCACAGTGGGTGGCTCGAAGAGCTTGGGGAACTTCGCCACGCAGCCGGTGGACTTCTTCGCCGTGGATGGTGGCGGACTGATCTTCCAGGTGGGTACGGATGTCTGGACCACGAACGGCACGAGCATCACCCTGGCGGGAACCAGCACGAATTACACCAAGGCAGTGAAGATCGGTGTGAAAACCTTCGTGACCCGTGCATCTGATGGTCAGTTGGGTGTGTTGGTGGAACAACGCTTCGAGAGCGTGCTGACAGCCAGCGGCCAAACAATCAACGGTGTGACTACCCTGATCGAAGCGGATGACATGGCTTACGCCGTGGGCAAGATCGGATCCGACACGACGCTGGTGCTGCTGCGCATCAACGGCATCACCGCCGAGCGGGTGAACCGTCCGAGCGACTTCACGGGTAATGTGACGGATATGACGCTCTTCACCGTGGATGGTGATTCATACCTCTACTACGCCGGTCAGTTGGATGGTCGCAAGGTGCTCATGCGCACGAACCTGGCCGAGAATGACTTCGAAGTGGTGGCAGATTGGGACAATGTCCATGGCATCACGGTCTCGGGCAGCACGCTCTACTTTGTGGGGAATATCGGTGGTCAGACAAATGTGCTGGGTTACACGGATGGCACCCGGACAGATGTGGTGACGCTGGGCGGAAGCCGGATCGCGAACACGACGGTACTGGCGAACTTCACGGGCCGTCTGATGGTGAAGACGGGGGCAACGAGCCAGTTGCTGTCAGTGAATGGCACAACTGCCCAGGCCATTACGAGCAACGGCAACAACCTGATCAGCGTCGGTGCCTTCGCCGAGTTCAACCGCCACTTCCTGATCGCGGCGGACGAGTCGGGTGGCACGGTGGATATCGAGCTTTATGTCATCAACCAGAGCGGCCAGGTGGTTAGCGTCAGCAGCTTGAACGCCAGCGGCAGCTCCTCCCCATCCGACTTCGCCTTGATGGGCGACAAGATGTATTTCGTGGCCCACAACGGCACGAGCAGGGTGATCCATGAGGTTCCGACATCCGGTGTCAACCTGGGCACGATCACAGTCACGAACACCCAAGTGACACTGTCGAACATCGCCAACCTGCGGGTCGCGGGTACGATGCTCTACTTCACGGCGGATGCGAGCTCGGGTGGCGGCACGGAACTCTACCGCTTCGCGCCGAACGCCACGTTGCCGTCCGTGGTGACGGATGGCACGGCGGTAGCGGGCACGGCGGCGGTGCTCACCATCACATTGCAGGAAGCGTTGGTATTCACGCTGACCACCGACGCTCTGACTTCGACCTATAACAGCCTTACAGTGAAGGTCGTTGATACGGGCACTTACACTGTTGGCGACCGTGTGAGCCTCTCCGGCACGACCTTGACCATCAATGTGCAGAGCGGGGTGACGACCGTGGCGGACGTGGTGGGCTGGATCAACACAGAGACGGATGTCAAAGATATCTTCACCGCAGCAACAGTGACGGGTGGCACCATCTTCACACCAGTGGCGCAGTTCAGCGGCGGTCAACGCACCATCTTGACGGCGAACTTCAGTTCTTCGAAGAGCATCAACTTCTTTGCGGCGGCGGATGGTACGGCGCTGGATCCGGCACGCATCGCCATCATCGACAGCAGCACGCTGACGGGTGATACGGCCAGTGCCGTGTATGACAGCACCTATAAGATACTGCTGATCTATATCAACGATGGTGTGACCACGGCGGCGACAGTGGTGACGGCGGTGGAAGGTTTGAGCGAGATCGGTGATAGCATGTCCGTCTATGCCCCTGGCACGACGGACAGCACGGTGCTGTCCATTGCAGCCACCAATTCAGTGGTGACAGCAGGTGGAGCCACCCCGGCACCTTCGGTCGCGACGGTGACTTCGTTGCTGTTGACCAAGCAGCAAGACTTGGTCTTCCAGACCGACATCAACACGGATGACTACAATAATGCGGTCATAAGCATACTTAGCGGTGATACGGCGACCAGCACGACCATCACCGTAGTGTTCAATGTCACAACGAGAGAACTGACGATCACCCTGCCTAACGATGGGGCGACGACGCTCCAGACTTTGATCACTGCGATCAACAATGAGGCGACCAATCCTTACAATGTTGATGCCACCGGCATCAGTGCCGAGTCGCTGGCTATGGTGGTGTCGTTGCTCCCGGGAGCGGTCCTGGTCAGCGGAATTACTAGCAACACCGGGGTTGATGATCCGTCCGGAGCCAAGGCAACGGCCACATTGAACATCCGTCTGGACAAGACGGTGACTCTGACCTTCACGGCTGAGACGAACACAAGCACGTTGAACAGCACGGTGATTTCCATCAAGGAGGGCGCTTCCGCCAGCATCGCCTACACCAGTCCGAATCTGGACATAACCATCGCCAATAGCGGCACCACTACGCTGAGCAGTCTGCTCACCACGATCAATGGTTCGGCGACCAGTCCGTTCTCGGTGGGTACGAGCTTCACTGCTGAGACCTTGGGCCTGAGAGTGGCGGTGACCGGCGGCACGACGACACGGGCCACTGGAACTTCCAACACGGCGGGCACGGATGGTTTGGCACGCGCCACGGTATCCATCGGTGCTGGAACCTTCAATTTTGTGGCCACCGCGAGCGGTACCAGCTGGAACAGTGTCCGTATCAAGGTGGTTGACAGCGAGGCCATCACTGATTCCTCGGCAGCGGCAGTCTATAACAGCACGCAAAAGGTGCTCGTGATCTTTGTGAACAGCGGGGTGACGCATGCCAACGCGATCGAAGACGCGATTGATGGCACCAGCAGCCTCATCACGCAATTTGATGTCTCGGGCACGACAGGAACAACGGCTTTGACGCTGGCGGCGGATGCCACGACCAGCAATTCGACCAATGCGGTCGAAGCAACGGCCACGGTCGATCTGAAGGGCAATGCAGCGGACATCGTTGTTCGTGCTTCCACGGCGGGCACGGCGGCGAACAGCTACCGGATCATCTTCCGCGATGACGGCAACGCCACGGAATCGGCGACCTGGAGCGGAAATGATTTGATTGTTAAGCTGGATAACGGGGTGAGCGACCGCGCGGATGTGATCACTCTGATCGATGGGGCGACGGATGTTTACATCACCGGTTATACGGGCAGCACAAATGTGCTACACGACGTGGCACGTGTCACGACCACGGCGGGCGTTGACCCGGTCATGGAGCAAGTGCTGGTGACGGCGGACGGGCAGGACAATGATATCTTGTGGGTGGCCCGCCGTGGAACGATCACCAACTGGACCATCACCTATGTCCGCGGCACGACCTTTGGGGTAGCTTATACCGATGGCAGCCCGACGGCGGATTCGGGTGGCACAGTCACCGTTACCATCACTGATACGACCACAGCGGCGAACATCATCGCGGCGGTGAATGGTGGTACCCGCTTCACGGCGAGCGCCTCGGATCGTGATTCCTCCACGGTGACGCCGACGGGCAGCGGCCGCTTCCCGCTGAAGGTGCAGGAGTTCGCGATCAATACAGCCAGTGTGCATTACAACCCGCAGCAGATGACGGTGGTGGGTACCACACTGTTCTTCGTGGGCAACACCAGTGACGCGAAGCTCTACCGGTTTGGTGCATCTGACAGCGCGCCGGTGGCGATCACAGGCATCGAAGACAGCTTCGGTCAGCTTACGGTGGTCGGCTCGACACTCTACCTGGTGGGTGTGGATACCAACTCAGGAACCGATACCAAGCTGTTCAAGGTGGGCACGTCGGCTACCTCAGTGACGCTGGTGCGCAATCTGGATATATCACTGGCCGATCTCAGCAAGGCGGTGCTGACGAACGTGAACAGCAAACTGTATTTCGTGGATGGCGCTGCTGACGCCAGCCGCCGGGTTTACGAATACGATGGCACCACGGTGTCGGTGGTCAGCCGCGTGAAGAGCTTTGTGGTGGTGAGCAACCCGACGGGCCTGATCGAGTTCAACGACACGTTGGTGTTCCTGCAGAGTGGCACGCAGGTCTGGCAGACCTTGGCTGACAAGGGCAATCAGGCAGTGCAGGTGGATCCGGCGGAGATACTGACCTCGCTGGGCAACTTCCGCGTGGCGGGCTCGAACCTGTTCTTCACGGGTGGCTCTGGCGGCCGGGTGCTCTACAAGATGGACACTGCGGGCAACATCACAGACATCTCCGGTACGACTGTCCACGCTGCGGCAGTGGCGGATGGTGTAGCGGCGTTGGGTGTGGGCGTGGGTGCAAACTTCTACTACACGGTGCAGACAGCTTCGCAGATGAGCTTGTGGGTCTATAACGGAACCACGGTCGCGGAAGTCGCAGCCACCATCCATGCTGGTGAGACGATCAAGGAACTGGCGGCTGCTGGTGCGACTAATGTCTATTACACATCGGGTGATAATCGTGGTGGAGTGAACCGTCTCTATCTCTACAACGGTACATCCCGCACGGAGATCCGCCGCACAGACAGCACCGAGCTGGCTAATCCGACCGGATTGAAGACGACCGGTAATTTCGTGACCTTCACGATGCCGGATAAGGAACTCTGGCGCGTTTCCGGCACCACCGCGGTGCAACTTGATACGCTTTCAGAAGGCAGTCTACCGTCCTTCAAGTGGGAACTCTTGGGCGTCGAAGGTGATGGCAATGTGACCGCCGGTGATGGCACGCAATTGCAAGTGATCTTCTCAGGCATCTCGCAAGCAGGTGCCTCGGCGGTGGATCTGACGGATGCGGTGCGCCTGGCACTGCAACGCGGCTTCACCCGCATCACGGTGCGGTTGTCCGGCCTCGCCGAAGAGTTCTCCATCCTGAGTCTGCGCGATAATCCGAGCGAAGGCAGCTGGCTCGAAGTGCGCACGGCAGAGCAGTTGGGCGTGCTGGCTGACCTCTATACTGAGGATGGCCGTCGGGTGGCCGAAGGTCTCTCACTGATCGACCTGCGCAATGTCCGTGCGGGCACCTACTTCCTGCGCATCTACAGTCCGTTTGGCGAGACCACGCCGGGTGTCATAACTACTCCGGATGGTCGCACGTTGCCGACGGCCACGGAGATCGTGGATGTCAACGGCATCATGTATCTGACGGACAGCAACAAGCTCTGGCGTGCAGTGGGTAACAATGCGGTTGAAGTTCTGGATGCGGCTGGTGCAAGCATCGCCGGTGCGACCAAGCTCACGAATGTGGGTGGCAAGCTGATGTTCGTGAAATCGGTCAGCGGCGGCACCGAGATCTGGCACATCAGCAACGGTGTGGCCGCCAGTGTCACGGGCGACATCTTCACCAGCACAGTCAGCAACCTGACAGTGGTGGGTAACCGCCTGTTCTTCATGGTGGGTACGACCACGCTGATGGTGTCCGATAACGGTGCCGGCCTGATAACTACTCCGGTCACGGGTGTGAATACGGCTGGCGGTGATTTGGTGAATGTGGCTTATGCGGTTCTGGCGCCAGCGGGTGATAACAATGACATCCTGATCGAGAGCAAGACGGCCGGTGCGGGTTGGAATGGCAAGAACATCACGATCGTGGATGATGCATCTATCACAGATGAATCCGCTACGGCCAGCTACGACGGCACCACGTTGACCATCCGCGTGAACAGCGGGGTGACGACGGCGGAGCAGGTTGTGGCAGCCGTCAACCTGCTGTCCGATTGGCGCGCGGTGATGACGGTCAAGGTGGTGACGAATACGCTGACCTCGGCGGCCAATTTCACGGCAGCAGTGGGCCGCCTCTACTTCTCGGATGCGGGCAGCCTGCGCTACAGCGAAGGTATGACGGTCAACGCGCCGTCCATCGCGGACATCTTCAGCGGTGGCCAGCAGGCTGGTACGGTAGCGAGCCTGAACGGCTACCTCTACTACGCGGTGCATAACACGACCTCCAACCGTGTGGAATTGTGGAAGAGCAACTGGGCCGCGGCCAACTCGGGCAGCGGTGAGGCGGGTGTCCTCATCACCTCGCTGCCGGTGGGTACCAGCGCGCCAGATCTGCTGGGTGCGGCCAATGGCGTGCTCTACCTGACGGTGCGCAATGCAGGAGCTTACGAGCTCTGGCGCACGGATGGCACGGTAACGGGCACGATCTTCAGTGCCACGCTGACCGGTGAGGCCGATCTGTTGACGGTGGGCGCGCAGTTCCAGGTGCGCCTGGTGAATGACAGCACCATCTCGAGCAATATCGCAACGGCGAGCTTTACCGAGAATGTGCTGACCGTGCGTATCAGCATGGAGCACACCACGGCGAACACGATCAAGACCGCCATCGAAACTCTGTATGGCTTCAGTGTGCTGATCAATGGCTCGGGCACGGCGCTCTTCACGCAGGTCGAGGCGACGGTCACTGGCGGTGTGAATGGGGCGACGGCACGCTTCACCCTCCAGCCGGCGGGTGGCGACAACGACATCATCATCGAGGCTGAAGTGGATGGCGCGAGTTGGAACGGCAAGACGCTGCAATTCTTGGTGGCGCCGGTGGGAATGGGCTTAGCCGACGGTGAGGTGATCGCGGATTACAATGGTGCTGGCATCACGGTGTGGATCGGCAATACGGCTGGTCCGATAACGGCGACGGCAGCGACCATTGTGGCGGCGATCGATGCCTTGAATGACTGGAGTGCGAGGTTGGATACGGCCGAAGCCGGCGGCAACACGGGTGCTGGTGATATCGAGGCCGGCCAGACGACCACTGCCTCCAGCGGCGGCATCTTGGGTGTCAGCGCCAAGGTGGCGTTGCGTCTGCCGGGCACGAACAATGACTTGATCGTCAGCAGCGACCGTCTGACAGGCGCGAATTACAATGGTGCTGTCATCCGCCTGGTGGATACGGGCACGATCAAGAACGGCACGGCCACGGCCAGCTACAACAGCACCAGCAAGGTCCTGACGATCGATATCCAGGGTGGAGTGACGACAGCGAGCGAAGTGATGCTGGCTCTGTCGGCGACCGGCCAGTTCAGCGGTGCGATTGATCAGAGCATCGAGATCCTGAACAACGGCACGGGTGTGGTTTACACGGTGACGCAGACGGCGGACATCAGCCAACGCACCTTGATCTCCTCGGTCGTGAATAGCCTGACCATCACGCGTAACACGATCTACTTCGTGGTGAAGAACAGCAGCACGGGTGTGAATGAACTCTGGCGTGCGGCGGGCACAGGTGCAATCGCAGTGCAGAATGAGTTGCCGGGCACGGTCTCGCATCTGACAGCGGTGGGTGATGCCCTGTATTTCGTGGCGAACAACGACACCACGCCGAGCTTGTGGAAATCCGTGAAACAGACGGATGGCTCGGTGGCGTATCATCAGTTGAGCACGTTGGCGGGCAAGGTGCGCTCGACGCAGGAAGCGGGCGGACGCCTCTACCTGATCCTCGATCATACTCCGGGAACGACCTCGGATGGAAATGAACTGTGGGTGAGCTATGTGCAGGCGGACGGCTCGCAGGTCACCGCATACCTACGGAACTTCAGCGGCCCGGTGACCGTGATGAAAGACGTGGAAGCCACCAGCTACATCACGTTGGGCAGCCGCACGACGGAACGCAGTGTGAAGATCGAAGGCGTGCTGTTCCTGGTAGTTGATTCTCCGGGTGCAGGCGAGCAGCTCTGGCGCATCCTGGATGACACGGAAGGCTATCAGGCCAAGCTGATCTACACCTCGGGTGGTGTGATCGATTCGCTGACGGTGGTGCAGAACACGCTCTACTTCCGCGACAACGCTTCGAGCGTGCGCCGCGTCGGTGCGACAGCGGCTGAATCCGAGCTCTACTTCCTGGGCTCCGGTCCGGTGACGAACCTGACGGGCTCCGGCCGCTCGGTGTATTTCAACAACGCGGGCAGCGCACGGGCGGCTTCGGGTCTGAATGGTAATCTGTTCTATCAAGTGGTCACGTGGGTGCCGTTCGCCGGTGCGACACAGCCGCAGAGCGACCGCGACACGATCAATGGTGGAGAAGGTGAGGACATCCTCATCGGCAATGGCGACACAGACAGTCTCTTCGGCGGCAGCGGCACGGATTACTTCATCGGTGAGGCGTTCGAGATCCGCGATATCGCCAGCAACGAGAGCAGCTCGAACCCGAATCAGTCCGAGTTCGCCGTGATCCAGCCGCGCCCGGTGGATGTCGAGGTCTTCATCTTTGACCCGGGTCTGCGTGCGGCGATCGCCCGTGCGTTGGGCATGCCAATCACGCAGAAGTATGACGGCTCGCTGCTGTCACACGGCACGCTTTTCGCCAGTGACCTGTTCCGTCTCACGACGTTGGATGCCTCGAACCTCGGTATCAGTGATCTGCGTGGCTTGCGTTACCTGTCGAACCTGCAGTTCCTGAACCTGAATGGCAACAGCATCACCAGCCTGACGGAGCTTGTCCCGGGCACGGATGCGGTCACAGGTGCCTCCGTCGGTATGCGCAACCTGCGCTACTTCGTGATGGATGGTAACAGTGGCACCTCGAACATCGCGGCCCTGGCTGACCAGTTGATCGCGGATTCGCTGCTGGCGATCAGCCTGGATAACAACACCTTCGCCGACACGACTTACTTTGATGTCATCGGCACGATGAGCAACCTGCACTTCCTGAGCGTGAACGGCAGCACGCCGGTCATCACCGGCACGCGTCTGGGACAACAGATCACGGCGCCGAGGACGGTGGTCTCCTCGGAAGGTCTGGAAGATGTGCTGGCGGCCAACACGCTGATCCTGAGCGCGGGTGGATTCGCTGCGAATCGCTTGGATACGACCGGCGCGGCGGATGTTGGTGAGCATTATCAAGTCAAGAAGGTCGGCACTAACTATGTGGTGACCTTCCTGCGGAACGGGGTCGTGGTCAGTACCGAGAACTACACGGGTATCGCGGCCATCTACTTCGATGGCGGTGCGGGTGATGATGTGCTGGAGATCGATGCCAGCGTGGATGTGAAGGTCATCGCCTACGGCGGTGCGGGGAATGACCGCCTGCAGGGCGGTTCAGCCACGGCTGGCAATATCCTGTATGGTGGTGCGGGTAACGACGTGCTGATCAGCAGCACGGCACCGGATACGATGGTGGGCGGCATGGGCAATGACCGCTACGTGCTTGTCGAGAATTGGGGCTTGGACAGCATCGTGGAACTGGCCGACCAAGGTGATGATACGCTGGATCTGACCGGTGTTACGATCCCCGATGTGACGGTGAAAATGGCGGTCAGCACCACGGCTGGCGCAAATGAAGTGCTGCATGCGGGCAACCTGATCGAGAACTTCGTGGCCAACGCGTCAGCGACGGGTGACCGGAAGCTGCTGGTCGAACAGGCGAACACGCAATTTGTCATTGGTAACGGCACGGTCCAACGCGGCAGCGAGACACCGGTGAACTTCAGCGGCTTCAACAAGCTGGAAGTGCTGGCCGAAGGTGGCACGGTGCGGGTGACGGCGCCGGTGGTGGTGGATGGCTTGCTGCATATCAAGACCAGCACGCTGGATCTGGAAGCGGGCTTGAAGGCTGACACCATCGTATTGGATGTGGAGAACACTTTGATGGTCGAGCAACCGGCCTCGGTGGCGGATGGCCTGGGTCAGATGGTGTTGCTGGAAGCGGCCAGCCTGCGCGTGTTGCATAACGGCGGTGTAGGCACGGAAGCCTTCCCGGTCTATGTGAACGTGGACACGCTGGAGATCATCACGGACGGCACGGACAGCAACACGAGCGGCGTGTATATCGTGGAACTCGACGGCCTGACCATCGGTGATGTAGTGACGGCCGGTGAGACGACCAGCGGCATCAAGACGCTGGGCGGCAACGTGAATATACTGAACCTGACGGGTGAATTGATCGTCGCGGGCAATGGTATCGAGGCCGGTGGTGGCAGCATCACGCTGACCACGGATCTGATCACCATCCAGGCGCAGATCCGCAGCTGGTATAACAGTGTGACGGGCGGCAGCGATGAGCAACGCGGTCTGTTGATTCTGCAACCGCTGAATGCCTTCCAGACGGTCGGCCTGGGCCTGGGTGCAACCGGCGTGTTCAACCTCAACAACACCGAGCTTGATTTCATCATCAACGGCTTCGGTGATACAACGGAGGGCAGCTATGACGGTATCACGATAGGCCGAATGGACGGACGCCATATCGTGCAGGTTGGCACCTATGCCTTCCGCGATTCGGTGACCATCCGGTCGCCGAAGACGCCGGGAGCGATGTATGTGGTCGGTATCATGAGCACCATCGGTGACGCACGCATCCGGTTCATCGGATCGGCGTCCACCGGGGCGCCTTGATGAAAGGTGAAAGGTCGAACTCACCTGATGAAAAGCAAGATGAGCAACATGAACAAAAAACAAAAAGCGGTGCGCAGGATAAGGCGGACTGTAAAATGCATTTTTCAGGTGAAATATCTTGAGTGCAGTAACTCGGCCCGCTATGAGAGATGCGGTTCAGCTGCCAACGGGACACAATTTTTACTTCTGCTTTGAACCATTCGCAAACAGTCAGTGCCTTTATGCTGGAGTCGCTCGAACAGCGAGTGCTCCTGTCGGCAGATCCGTCGTTTTTGACGGCGGGTGCGCTGTCGGCGGATAACGGCACGACGGCGTCGATGGTGGAAAATTTTGACGGGGCAGATTTGGGGCAGGGTTCTTCACCGGGGAGCAGCAATGCGTTCGCCGGTCTTTCCAGTGCGGAGCTTGGTGGTGATGAAGTCACGGGCCTCGGGTTGCAGATTTTGGGTGAGGCTGAGGTCCAGTCTTCCGAAGGGGTGATTGATGAGCTTCCTGCAGGTACACTAATCCTTGGTTCCGGGGCAAACGGAGGTTCACGTTCTGATGCATCAACCTCAGGGGACGATGAACATTTCCGGGTGGAGAAAGTCGCTGGCAAATATCTCGTGAGTTACCTGCAAGATGGACAGGTGCTGGGGGCGGAGGAGTTCACCGGGGTGAGCGGTATCTATTTTGATGGTGGAGAGGGAGATGACATCCTGGAGATCGGTGCCGGAGTCGATGTCGCAGTGATCGCTCATGGCGGGGCGGGCAATGACAGCCTGAAACTGGTGGAGACGGATAAAACGGTCAGCCTGTCTGACAATCAAGCCCAGGCAGCCGGTGAGGCGGCTGTAGGCTATGACGGTTTTGAGAGCTTGGAACTTTCGGCAGAAGGTGGCTCGGTTACGGTGACTGAGCAGGTCGAGCTGGCTGGTGAGTTGAAGATTTCGACGGACGACTTGGACCTGCAGGCGGGGTTGGCGGCGGCCTCAATCGAGTTGACGGTGGTGGAAGGTCTGTCGATTTCCCAACCGACGGGTGAACTGCTGGTCTTGGAAGCGGAGACCCTGAAGATTGATTCCGGTGCCGGAGCAGGGGCGGCTGACGCGCCGGTTTATACGCAGGTGGATAATCTTTCCGTGGTGGCCAACGGTGGAGTTTACCTGGCAGAGCTGGATGGGGCTACGGTTGATGGCATCGAGAGCAATGGTGGCGATGTCAGTATCCTGAATCTGGCGGGTGAATTGACGGTGGCGGGCGAGGGGATTGATGCCAGGGGTGGGGATGTGACCTTGACCACCCAGGCCATCGACATCCAGTCACCAGTGCGGAGTGAGGCCGGCGCATTGCTCACGGTGCAACCGTTGACGGCTGACCAGACCATAGGGATTGGGGCCGGGGCAGGTGGGGCATTCAATCTGACTCCGGCGGAACTGGATCTCATCAATACGGGGTTCGGAACGGATGGCACCTATGACGGTATCACCATCGGCCGGGCAGATGGCAGACACCAGATCGAGGTGGGGGCCTATACCTTCCGGGATTCCATCACGCTCCGTTCACCGGTAGCTCCGGGCAGCATCCATGTGACCGGTGTTCTTGGTTTGGCCGAGGGAGCGCTCCAGCGTTTCATCGGTGCTCATTCGACCAGTGTGTTGCTGGCTGACACCTATTCTGACGGAACTAACATCCTGTATGAGGACAGTGTCCGGGTGGGGGCGGGGTTGAGTGTCTTGATCACCTCGGGTCCGTTGGGTGGCCATATCATAATCCAAGGTGGCATCATCAATGACATCTTCGTCCCGGGTAATCTGGATGGCGCCACGCTGGCGGATGCCTTGACGGAGAACCTGACGATTGATGCCGGTGAAGGTAACGTGGTCATCCAAGGAGCGGTCGGCAGTGATGTGCCGCTGAATAACCTGACCATCGTCTCGGCCGGTTCGGTGACCATCGCCGGTTCGATCAACATCACCGGCACCCTGCGTATCATCAAAGCGACCGGGCTGGTGCATCTGAATTCCTCGAGTGGCAACCTGACTGCCGGGGCCATTGATATCACCAGCGCCGCGAACATCATTTTCGAGGGGAGCGTGACGACGACCACGGCGGGGCCATCCTTGAAGGTTTCTACCAATACCACGGACGGAACGGTGACCTTCAAGGGGGCAGTAAATGCTGCAGGCAACCTGACAGTTTCGGCTGCTCATACGGTGTTGCATACCGGAGTGGCGACCGTGACCGGAAGCATCAGCCAGGTCTTGGGCACCGGCACGACGACCTATCAGGCGGCGGTGACGGCCAACAGCATCAACCTCTCGACGGTCAACGTCTTCTTCAACGCCAGTGTCTCGGTGGCCAACGGCAGTGACATCATCCTGACGGCGGACGAGATCACTTTTACGGGTGGGGCCGGATCGGTGACGAGTGCGGGTATCGACACCAGCACCATCTACCTGCGGCCGACAACCTCGGTGGTCCCGATCAAGCTGGGCATCTCGGCGGGCAGCAACCCCGGAGTCTTGGATCTGAGTAATGATGATCTGGCGGCTTTGAACAGCCGGTTCAAGGAAGTCCGGATCGGTTGGGATGGGGCGGCCACCACCCCGGTAGCTTTGCAAGCGGCGGCACTGACGGCTTTCACTTCCGGCGGAGCTGACTTGGCGGCGGCCTTGGCCCAGGTCGTTTCCCCAGGTTCCGCTAATGACCTGATCTTCACCGCCCGGACAAGTGGCGCGATTGGCAATGGTATCCTGGTCCGGATCGAGGATGACGGCTCGGTGACCGGTAATGCGGCGACTGCCCGGTATTTTGAAGGGACCAAGATACTGCTGATCAAGGTGGACTTGGGGGCGACCACCGCCCTGACCGTCCTGACGGAGGTCAATAATAACACGATCAACAATACCACCAGTCTGGCTTATGGGGCCGGATTGAATCCGGTCATCGCCAGCGCGGGGACGGATTACACAGGTGGAGCGGGCACCTTTGCCACGGTGATCTCGGCCAAGCTTGCCGGTGGGACGGATGCCGCAGCGGCTACGACCATCTTGCCCATCTCCGGCAGTGCGGTGAATGACCTGAGTTTCTTGGCTGACTCCACGGGAGCGGCGGGCAATGGAATCACCATCGCCCTCCTGCATGGTAACGTTAATAATGTGGACGCCCAATATAATGCGGGCACCAAGGTTTTGACGGTCACCGCCCGGTTGTCTCCGGTCTTTGGTGAGGTGGCGCATACCAGTTTGGAGATCGCCACGGCTATCAATGCAGTGGTGACTTTCCCGCTGACGGCCTCAGTGGTCGGAGCGGAGAGTCAGACCAGTGGAGATATCGAGATTGGTCAATCGACCATCAGCAATCCTTCGCTGTTCTACGCCCGCAGCATGACGCATCTGGGTGACCTGACGGTGACTGACAAGGTGACCTTCAAGGCGCTCTATGGCGGGATTGATGCCCCGGGTATCGCGCAGGTGAATACGACCGACTTGGTGGTGACGGCCACGGGTGAGGTCCGGCTGAACACGAACGTAAGCACCTTGTCGGCCAGCAACGCGGCTGATGGCTCCATTGTCATCACCGAAGCCAGCGCCATCACAGTCAATCAGTTGGATACCATAAACGGTCATGCCTCGCTCTTCACAACGACGGGCAGCATCACGATCGCCAGTGCTGGTACGGGTGTGGTGACCTCGGGTGGTAATGTCATCCTGCGGGCGGCTGACTCCATCCAGCAGGACGATGTGGTGATCGCGGATGGTGGTGACATCACTCTGCAGGCGGTGACGGGTTCGGTGACGATGGCTGCGGCGGCCAGTTCGACGAATGATGAGGGAGCCATCCGGTATGTAGCGGTGACCGGTTTGACCTTGTCCGTCATCGACGCCGGTTCTGGTGATGTCAGCCTGATCGCCTCGGGTGGTTCCATCTCAGATCAGAACGGCACCACGAACAATATCACGGCGAGTGCTTTGCGGATCGAGACTTCAGGCAATGTCGGTTCAACGACGGATGCCTTGGAAATCACCGTGACTACAGTGGCTGGACAGGCGGGGGGCAGCTTCTTCCTGACCGAGGCGACAGGGATCACGGTAGGCTCTGTGTCCGTGACCTCTCACTATTGGAACAGCAACCTTTCCCAAACTGACGTCACCGACGTCGCGTTGAACGGACTGAAGACCACGGCCAATGGCGCCATCGTGTTGGACGCGGTCGATGGTGGAGTGACCGTTAGTCAGGTGGTGGATGCGAACGGGACCGGTAACATCCGGTTGACGGCACTGGGTGCTGGACGGGATTTGACACTTAACGCGGCCGTGACCAGTGGCAGCGGCCATATCACTTTGCTGGCAGGTCAGAGTATCACGCAATCGGCTGCGGGTGATGTGACGACTACGGGAGGAACCATTGATGCGGAAGCTTCAACCGGCAGCATCGGCATGGTAGATGGTGCCCTGAGCCAGTCGGGTGGTGGTAATATCCGTTACAAGGCGGCAACCAATGTCGCGGTCGGTGGATTGAATGCCGGTAGCGGCTCGATCAGCATCACTGCCACCAGTGGTTCCATCACGGATGCGGGTGATACACATCGTGAAGCGGTGGGCACTGCCTTGCGCCTGGTTGCCGGGACAGGTGTTGCCACGGGTGCAAATGCCTTGGAGATCACCACCGGAACGCTGACAGCTTCTGCAGGTGCTGGCGGCATCTATCTCTTGGAAGAGGATAGTGTGACGGTGGACACCGTGGGGCCGATTAGCGTCAATCGCGTGGCTACGGACGGGACCGTTTCCGTTCCGACCCAGCAAACGGATGCGGCCTTGAGTGATCTTGCCGCCACGGGAGTTGGTAACATCGTGCTGCGCACCACCAATGGTTCCATCACCATCAATGAAGGCACTGCTCCAGCGGGTGGTGTGGGGGTAAGCACGGCCAGCGGCAATATCCTCCTGCAAACCCTGCCATTCACTGGCAATGATGATGACTTGATCTTGAATGCGGCGGTGACATCCACCAGCGGCAACATCAGCCTGATTGCCAACAACAGCGTCACGCAAGCGGCGGCCGGTGATGTGCAGACAGGCAGCACGGCCACGATAGATGTCCAGGCGCAGAATGGTTCCATCACGATGACTGATGGGGCGACGGCTGTCACCGGCGGGGGCAGTCTCCGTTATCGGGCGGCAGTGGATGTATTGGTTGGTGGTTTGAGTGCGGTCGGTGGTTCGGTCAGCATTCTGACCACGACGGGCAGTATCTTGGATAACGGTGATGCGGATAAGGATGTCATCGCGACCAGCTTGCGTCTGAGTGCGGGTAGTGGTGCGGGCAATGGTGCGAATCTGCTGGATGTGGCTGTGACGACGATCGCAGCGACAGCAGCAGGCGGCGGCATTTTCGTTGCCGATGATGATGCGGTGACCGTCGGAACGGTTGCCGCCATCACGGTCAACCGCGTGGATTTGGACGGGACCACACCAGGAGCTTCTCAGCAGACAGATTCATCTCTCGGCGGCTTGACTACCACAGCGGGTAATGGGCGGGTGGTATTGGTCACTTTGAATGGTTCGCTGCTTGTTTCCCAAGCAGTAACGGCTCACGGCAGCGGTAATATTCTGTTGCAGGCCAACACCTCTCAGATACCGGTGGTGGTCAATGACAAGGATATCACACTGGATGCCGCAGTGACTTCCGGCACGGGACGCATCTCTGTGCTGGCGAACCGCCATGTGATCCAGAACGCCTCTGGTGATATCACGACGACCACGGCCAATGGCACGATCGATGTAGAAGCGACGACGGGTTCTGTGACCATGGCGGATGGAGCGTTGTCCAGCACCACAGGGGGCAATATCCGTTACAAGGCGGCAAGCAGTGTCAGTGCCGGTGGGATGAGCGCAGGTGCCGGTAATGTCAGCATTGTAGCCACGGCAGGCAGCATCACGGATGCGGGTGATGCGCATAAGGATGTGTCGGGAGCCAGCCTAAGATTGCAGGCCGGAAACGGAATCGGTGCGACCGGTAATCACTTGGATACGGCGGTAACTGTCGTAGCTGCACAAGCGGGTGGTGGTGGTATTTATCTGACGGATGACGATGCCGTTACGGTTGGTTTGGTCAGCATCATCGCCGTGGGCCGAGTCCAGACCACAGGCTCTACCTTGAATCAGCAGGATTCGGCGTTGAGTGGTGAGACGACCCTTTCGGGCAACGGCAATATTGTCCAGACGACGCTGAGCGGGACTTTGACGGTCAGCCAGTCGGTCGTTGCACATGGCAGCGGTAACATCTTGCTGGCTGCAGGTGGCACGAATGCGGATGCGGTGATCAATAACCCGGTGGTCAGCACCTCGGGCAATATCACCATCACGGCTACCCGCGACATCACGCAAGGAAGCACTGGTGACATCTCCACCAGCAGCGGCACGATCGATGTCGAGGCGTTCAACGGCTCGGTCACGATGGCTGATGGAGCCAAGGCGACCACGACCGGTGGCGGCATTCGTTATCAGGCCAAGCTGGATGTAGCGGTAGGTGGGTTGGATGCAGCTGCGGGCAAGGTGGCGATCAAAGCGGATCGCGACATCGTTGACAACGGTGATTCAGACAAAGATGTGGTCGCCAGCGAACTCTGGATGCTGGCGGGTAATGGCATCGGCAGCAATACCGGCTTGCTGGACATCACGGTGACAACGCTCGCCGCGCAGGCGGGTGCTGGTGGCATCTTAGTGACTGAAGACACGGACTTGGTGGTCGGCTCGGTGACCAGCTTGCAGGTCCAACGCGTGGGTGTTGATGGAGATGTGGACCCATATCCGACGGCACCTGATACGAACCTTTCCGGCTTGTTGACGAATCTCTCCGGTGGACACATCGTGGTCTTCACATTGAATGGCAAACTGACTTTGAACCAGATCGTCTCGGCTGCTGGCACTGGTAACATCCTGTTGCAAGCGCGCACTACGGGAGCGAATGACAAGGATGTGCAAGTTTCTGCGGGTGTCTCCTCGGCCACGGGCAGCATCACAGTTCTGGCCAATCGCCATGTCATCCAGGATCCGGTCGGTGATCTCCTGACAGGTGGCACTGGCACTATCGATGTGGAAGCGCAGAATGGCACCATCACAATGAGCGACAGTGGAACGGATAGCGCCTTGGCCACGACGGGTGGTGGTAATATCCGCTATAAGGCTTCCATCAATGTGCTCTTGGGCGGGCTGAATGCAGCCACGGGTGACATCAGTGTGGTGGCGACCACGGGCAGCATCAGTGACAACGGGAATACGGCCATCGAAGTGACGGGCGATGAGGTCCGGTTCGTTGCTTTGGTCAGCGTGGGTAGCAATACCAATCACTTGGAGACTTCCGTCAATGAGCTGGCTGCTCGGGCTTCTTCCAATGGTGTTTATGTGACGAATGCTATCGCGATGGCGGTGGATTCTGTCAGTCAGGTCGCAGCGAACCGTGTGCAAACCACAGGTGGCACGCTCACGGAGCAGGATTCGGCTGCCTTGAGTGGTGCAACGACCATTGTAGCGAATGGCAGTATCGCGATCAGCACTTCTGCAGGCACTTTGACGGTCAACCAAGTGGTCACGGCGTTCGGCACCGGCAACATCTTGTTGAGCACTTTGGGAACGGGTGGCGACCTGACCTTGAATGCGGTTGTTTCCAGCACGTCAGGCAGCATCAGCGTACTCTCGTTCGCGGGAATCTCGCAGACGGCTGCTGGTGATATCACGACCGGCGCAGCTACCGTAGATGTAGAGGCGATGGGTGGCAGCATCACGATGGCCAACGGGGCGCTGACCCAGACGGCTGCGGGCAACATCCGCTACAAAGCTTCCGGCAGTGTGGCAGTGGGCGGTTTGAATGCCACGACCGCTTACGTTAGTATCACGGCGACCACGGGTGCCATCACGGACAATGGTGACACGGACAAGGATGTGCGCGCTGCCCGCCTGATGATGTCCGCTGCCACTGCGGTAGGTGCTGCGACCAACCACTTGGATGTCGATGTGACTTTGCTGGCGGGTCGGGTGGTTGGCAATGTTGTGGGGAGCGGTTTCTTCGTGGCGGATGACAACGCCCTGACGGTGGATACGGTGGCTGACATCACAGTCAACCGTGTGGATTCAGCCGGCACGACCACGGGGATCGCCCAGCAAACGGATGCGGCGGTTTCTGGTGTGCGGGTGACTGGGACGGGTGACCTGATCTTGGTCACGCTGAATGGCTTGCTGACGATCAATCAAACGGTCGCGGTGGATACGGCTGGCAATGTCCGTCTCTCAGCCCAGACCACCGGTAGTAATGACAAGGATCTGACGATCAATGCGGCGGTTACGACTGCGTCTGGCAATTTGAGTGCGGTGGCAAATCGCAACATCACCCAGACCTTGACCGGCGATCTCTTCGCTGGTGGAACCGGCACGATCGACGTGGAAGCGGTCAACGGTTCTATCACGGTGAATGCCAATGGCAGCGACAGTGGATCGGCGACGACGGCCGGTGGTAGCATCCGCTATAAAGCGGCAACGAATGTGGCTTTGACCGGCTTGGATGCGACCTTGAGTGGATTTGTCAGTGTCATCGCCACTTCAGGTTCCGTGACGGATAATGGTGATTTCGTGGTGGATATTAAGGCGGATAAATTGCGGATCACAGCAGGTGTCGGCATCGGCACCGAAAGCAATCATCTGGATACGTTGGTGGCGGTTCTGGCTGCCCGGGCGACCAGTGGCGGCGTCTTCGTCAGCGATCAGACTGCCTTGACGGTGGATACGGTCGAAGCGATGAGCGTGACCCGTGTGAACACGAATGCCACGACCACGCCGATCAATGAAACGGTGCTGGAAGATGTGGTGACTACTGCGGGTGATGGGCATGTGGTGTTGATCGCTTTGGATGGAACGTTGACGGTCAATGACGGTGTTTCGCTGGATGGCTTCGGTGTCACCGCTCACGGCTTCGGCAATGTCCGCCTTGAATCGAAGACCACAGGCAGCAATGACAAGGATATCAGTTTGAATGCGGTGGTGCGCTCTACGGGTGGCCGTATCACAGTGCTGGCCAATAACAGCATCAGCCAGGCTGCCAAAGGTGACATCAGCACGGCTGGAACCATCGATGTGCAGGCCCAGAACGGTTCCATCACGATGACCGATGGCGCGATCGCCCAGACCACAGGCGCGGCGCTGCGTTATCTGGCGGCGGTGAATGTGGTGCTCGGTGGCTTGAAAGCCGCCACCGGTGACGTGAGTGTGACGGCGAGTGCTGGCTCGATCACGGATGGTGGTGACACGGACAAGGAGATTATCGCCGGACGTGCTCGTCTGGTGGCTGGTAATGCGATTGGCGGTGGTTCGACGCACTTGGATTTGACCATCGGCACTTTGGCTGCCCGTGCTGGTGCGGGTGGCATATTCATCACCGAGGATAACACCTTAATCGTGGATGCCATCGGTGCCATCACAGTCAGCCGGGTGGATACCACAGGCTTGGTGCCAATCAATCTGAACCAGACGGATGCCGCATTGACGGAAGTGCGGACTTTGTCCGGCAACGGTTCGGTGGTGTTGATCACGCTGGACGGCACGTTGACGGTGAACCAGTCCGTGGTGGCGGATGGAGATGGTAATATCCGTTTGGAAGCACGGACCAGTGCCGCGAATGACAAGGATGTGTTGATCAATGCCAGTGTCCAGACGGGCACAGGCGATATCTCTGTCCTCGCCAACCGGATCATCGATCAAAGCGTTGTGGGTGATGTCAGCACGGTTGGCGGCACGATTGATTTCTTGGCGATCAATGGCGTGATCACCATGTCAAATGGGGCACTGACCCAGAGTGGCGGCGGCAATATCCTGTATGTGGCTGCGACCAGTGTCACTTTGGGCGGCTTGAATGCCACAGGCGGTAATGTCGGAGTGAAGGCCACTGGCGGTTCGATCATTGATGGTGGTGACGAAGACAAAGAAATCACTGCAAGTGCTGTCCGTCTCGAAGCACTCACAGGCATCGGTGCTTCTGGTAATGCGCTAGACATCGCTGTGGCCGTTGTGACGGCCCGGGCCGGCAGCGGTGGCATCTATCTGCAGGAGGATAATGCGATCACGGTGGACACCGTGGCGGTGATCACAGTGAACCGGGTGGACACGGACGCCACCACGCCAATCGGCTTGCGGCAATCTACCACTGTGTTGAGTGATCTCGTGACGGTGAGCGGAAATGGTAACGTCGTGCTGCAGACGGTGAATGGTGAAATCACCGTGAACGACGGCAGCACCCCGGCTGACTCAGCGGGCATCCGTGCGGATGGCAGCGGCAATGTGCTGTTGGAAGCCAAAGCTGTTGGCACGAATGACAAGGATGTGACCCTTAATACGGGTATATTCTCCGTCACCGGCAGCATCACTGTGGTGGCCAATCGTTCTTTGACCCAGGCGGCGGCAGCGACTTTGAGCACGGGTGGCACGGGCACGATCGACGTGGAAGCAGGCAAGGGCTCGATTACGATGATCAATGGTGCCCGGGCGGTGACGGCTGGTGGTAACATCCGCTACAAGGCGGAAGTGGACGTGGCATTGAGCGGCTTGGATGCGGTCACGGGTAGCGTGAGCCTGATCGCGACCACTGGCTTCATCAGTGACGCAGGCGATACCCGTCGCGATGTCATCGCCACTGCGTTGCGTATACTGGCAGGTAATGGTGCTGGCACGGGCAATTCTTTGGACACAGAGGTAGCGACCTTGAGCGCCCAGGCAAAAGGTGGCGGGGTTCACATCAATGAATTGAACGACCTGATTATCGGTGATGTGGGTGTGACGGTTAACCGGATTCTGTCCAGCGGCAGCCCCAGCTCCTTGGAAGACATTCTGCAGAGCGATGTCAGCACGACTTCAAACAACGGTTCGATTGTGATCGTCGTTGCTGGCAATCTGATCATCAATGACGGCACGGCTGGCACTGCGGGTGTGGGTGTCAGTGCGGATGGCTCGGGCTCGGTCGCGTTGATCAGCAATGGTTCCAGCACCAAGATAACTGCCAATACCGATGTGAAGAGCGGGAGCGGGAGCATCAGCGTGCTGGCGAGCGGGGATGTGGAGTTGACGGCGGGGGCGGATCTGCAGACGGCGGGCACCGGGACGGTGGATGTGCAGGCTGGTGGGAGTGTGTTATTGAGCGTGACGAGCAATGTGACGGCGGTGAGCGGGGACATCCGGGTGGAGGCGGTGGTGGATGTGTGGTTGGGCGGGTTGATCAGCACGGGCGGGGATGTGGGCGTGACGGCGGTGACGGGCGTGATCACGGACCGTGACGCGGACGGGAATGCGGGCGTGGTGGACATCGTGGCCAACGGGTTGCGTTTGGTGGGTGATGACGGTGTGGGGAGCGGGACCGAGGCGATCGAGGTGACGGTGGCGGTGCTGACGGCGCGGACACTGAGCAGCGGCGGGATTTATGTGCGGGAGACGGGCGGGTTGGTGGTGGACGATGTGGCGGTGAGTGTGAACCGGGTGGGCGTGGGTGGCGGGACGAGCGTGCATCCGGTGGTGGCGGACACGCAGAGCGACGTGGTGAGTGCGGCGGGCGGGAGCATCGTGATCGTGGTGGCGGCGGGGAACCTGGTGCTGCATGACGGGACGGCCAATGACGACAACGTGAGCGTGAGCGCCGGGGGCAGCGGCAACGTGCTGTTGCAGACGCTGGCTGGGAGCATATTGGCGGATGAGGACGTGAAGAGCGGGAGCGGGAGCATCAGTGTCTTGGCGAGCGGGGATGTGGAGCTGACGGCGGGAGCGGATCTGCAGACGGCGGGCACCGGGACGGTGGATGTGCAGGCGGGTGGTAGCGTGTTATTGAGCGTGACGAGCAATGTGACGGCGGTGAGCGGGGACATCCGGGTGGAGGCGGTGGTGGACGTGTGGCTGGGCGGGTTGATCAGCACGGGCGGGGATGTGGGCGTGACGGCGACGACGGGCGTGATCACGGACCGAGATGGGGACGGGAATGCGGGCGCGGTGGACATCGTGGCCAACGGGTTGCGCCTGGTGGGCGATGACGGTGTGGGGAGCGGGACCGAGGCGATCGAGGTGACGGTGACGGTGCTGACGGCCCGGACGCTGAGCAGCGGCGGGATTTACCTGCGGGAGACGGGCGGGTTGGTGGTGGACGATGTGGCGGTGAGTGTGAACCGGGTGGGCGTGGGTGGCGGGACGAGCGTGCATCCGGTGGTGACGGACACGCAGAGCGACGTGGTGAGTGCGGCGGGTGGCAGCATCGTGATCGTGGTGGCGGGTGGGAACCTGGTGCTGCATGACGGGACGGCGGGCGATGATAACACCAGTGTGAGCGCTGGTGGCAGCGGCAACGTGCTGTTGCAGACGCTGGCTGGGAGCATTTTGGCGGATGAGGACGTGAAGAGCGGGAGCGGGAGCATCAGCGTGCTGGCGAGCGGGGATGTGGCATTCACCGCCGGCGCAGACATTCGCACTAGCGGAACTGGCTTGATTGTGGTCACGGCGGGAACGGGAAGCATCACTCAAGCAGATGCGAGTTTGTTCATCACGGGAACTGGAGACATCACGCTGACAGCGGATGATGATGTCACTTTGGGTGGAGTTAACACCGGTGGCAATGTGTCCATCACGGCGACTACTGGAGCAATCTTCGACGGAGGCGACACGTATGTGGATGTGGTGGCCAACCAGTTGACCTTGGTAGCGGCTGATGGAGTGGCAAGCATCGAGACCACCGTGGCAACATTGATAGCGCATGTCACAGATGCCGGTGCCTTGATCATCAATGAAACCGACGCGGTTGTGTTGAGCGATGTGGACACGGCGAACGGATCAATCACGGTGACAGCAGGCGGTCAGGTGACGGCGACGGATGTGGTTTCGTTGACGGACAGTGATACGAATGACATCACGATCACGACGACAGCGGGCGGGATCGTGGCCGGGATCATCAATGCGGGGGCGTTGGGTGACATCAATCTGACGGCGTTCACGACGATCACGGATGCGACGGGCAAGATCACGGGTGATGTGCTGACCGTGAACGCCGGCGGGGCGGCGACTTTGGACACAACGGTGGCGACGCTGGTGGCGCACCTGACGGCGGCGGGCAACCTGGTGGTGACGGAGACGGATGCACTCATCCTGAGTGACATTGATGTGGCCAACGGGAGTGTGCTTATCACGGTTGGCGGCGACCTTGCCGTCAATGATGGGACGGATAACGACGGAATCGGCTTAAGCGTGACGGGGAGCAATCACATTCTGCTCCAAAGCACGGGAGGCAGTCTGACCATCAATGCGGATATCCGCTCCGGTTCAGGTTACATCACGTTGTTGGCAGGCAACGCATTGACAATGGCGACAGGGGCGGATGTGGTGACGAATGGCGGGGTGGTGGACATGGAGGCGGGCAGCGGCAATTTCATGATGGGCGATGGGGCGACGGTCGTGACCGGTGGGGGGAACATCCGCGTCGTTGCCGGCAATAATGCGATAATAGGATTGTTGGACAGCCGGACTGGCGGGGCACAAAGCGGTTGGGGCAAGGTTTATGTATCCGCAGTCACGGGCGGAATCAGCGATGCTGGCAATGCCGGTTCAACCAGTGTCCGGGTGTATGGGCAAGGCGTCATCCTCTCGGCAGCAAGGAGCATCGGAGGGATCAGTGAGCCAACGTATCGTTTGCAGTATACTACCGACTTCGTGACATGGACGGATTTGGTGACGGTAAGCACCGGTGATACGAGTGTGACATACGTGGATCCAACCCCGGCGGACAGCCGGCGTTTCTACCGGGTGGCATACGAGACGGGCGGGCTGATCGTGAGCTTGCGGGCGCCGCAAGTATTGGTGGACCGGAGTGTGCGGTTGACTTGGGATATCACCTATACGGGTGCCTATGTACCCGTGACCAAGGCGCTGGTGGTGGAAACGGCCGTGCTGGCAGCGGAATCGGGCACGGGCAGCGTGGTGGTGAATGATGCCAATGCAGTAACAGTGGGGGATGTGACGGTGGCCTATCAAAAGGTGCTCTCGAACGGGACACTCGGCACTTTGACGGATGATGGGGTGAAGAGTGACGTGCGGACCATGACCGGCAACGGCAGTGTGTTGCTGCGGACTCTGGCCGGAGATCTGACGATCACAGAAGGTTCGACCGGTGCTGGCGCCGGAGTGAACGCGGCCGGCAGCGGCAAGGTTTATCTGAGCGCCTCGGGGTCAGTGCTGGTGCAGGCAAATATCCTCTCGGGCAGCGGTCATCTCACGATGGCGGCCGGGAGCAATGTGACCATGAGTGCGGGGACGATGCTGGCGACGACCGGTGGCGAGGTGAGCGTCAGCGCGGGCACCGGCAGTGCGACGGTGACGAACCTGCTGACGGGTGGCGGGGATGTCCGGGTCAGCGCGCAAGGTGCGTTGACAGTCAGCACCATCTCGGCCGGGATGGGAAGTGTGAGCTTGGTGGCAGTTGCGGGCAGCATAACGGATGGTACTGATGCCGGGGCGAATGTGACGGCGGCAGCCGTGCGGCTCCAGGCTGGCGGCAGCATCGGGGCGTTGAATGACGAATTTGTTCTGGTCACAGGTGTGGTGGCGGTGCAGGCGGGCGGAGTGGTGCGGTTGGGGAACACGGGCGATCTGGTGGTGGCCAGCATGGCCGTGACCGTGAATACGGTAGGTGCCAATGGTGGCGTGACGGGAGTGGCTGAAACGGTGCTGGCCGGTCTGACGGCCGGTGGAAGCATGGTGCTGGTCAATACTGGCAATCTTACGGTTGACATGGCCAGCGGCGTGACTGGCACTGGTCAAGTGTTGCTGAGTGCCACGGGCAGCATCACTGTGAACAGCGCTGTGACCTTGGCCAACGGCAGCCTTAGCCTGCTGGCAGGCAGCGGAGTGCAACTGAATGCTCTGGCAAGCGTTGCGGGCGGGACGATTGAAGTCGTTGCCCAAGGCGGGTCCATCAGCAATGCCAAGTTGCAGACCACCGGAGGCAATGTGCGGCTGACCGCGACCGGTGGGGTCAGTCTGGGGGTGGTAGATGCACGCAGTGGCGGAGCGCAAAGCACTTGGGGTGATGTAAGTGTGATCGCGGGTGGTGATATCACGGATGCTGATGGGGATGCTTTGGTGAACATCCACGGGCGAAATGTCCGGTTGAGCGCCGCAGGCAGCGCTGGGACACTGGTGCCGGCCACAGCTGATGGTATTGAGGTTAATGCGCTGACGGCGGCCGTGAGTGCCGGGGGCAGTGTGAACGTGGTAGCGGCAACCGGGTTGATCTTGGACACCGTAAACGCGGTGGCCGTGAATCGAGTGGGCATAGAAGGTCTGTTGAGCTTGAACAGCGATGCCGGAAGTCTCTCGGGAGCCAGTGCGAGCACGGGAATCGTGATCCGGACGCTCGCCGGGAATCTGACTGTTCAGACTGCCGTGGGGAATACCGGCACGGGTAACATGCGCCTAAGCGCAGTTGGCGGTGACGTAACCGTCAATGCGAATGTGACGGTCGCCGACGGCAGCCTGAGCCTGCTGGCCAGCGGCAGTGTGACAGTGGCCGTCGGGGTGGTGCTAAATGTAACAGGCGGCACGGCGGACATCGCCGCCGCAGGCGGCAGCGTTACGCTGGCGGGAACGGTGCAAACAGCGGGTGCCAACATCCGGATATATGCGGCTGTGAATGTGGCCTTGGCCTTGGTGGATGCGCGGACAGTTGGTGACCGTGGGGGGAATGCTTTGACCAATCAGATCACCTGGGGCGAGGTGAGCGTGACTGCCGCAGGCGGCAGCATCACCGACGGAAGCAATGATGCCGCGGTGGATGTTTACGCGCGAAACCTGCGGATGACTGCCGGGATATCGATCGGGGTTACGGGTGTGAATGTGGTGGGCATTGAGACGATGATACTGGCGCTGCTGGCGGGCACGGGCGGGATTAATGTGCTGGAGGCGACCAATGTGATCGTCGGCACGGTCGGTGGAGTGGCGGCCGGACAAGTGCAAGAGGATGGCAGCGTGGTGGTGGTGGCCGATGCAGCCAATCTTACCGGAGCGGTAAAGACGGGAGGAAGTCTGAATCTGGACACCGCCAACGGGAGCAATATCCCGGGCTATCCGCAGTTCACAATATTGACGGTGCTTAACTCGGGAAGCACGCCGAACCCGATAACCGGTCTGTATGAGCAACGGGTGCAGATCACTAACACGTCGAACTCAACGATTGATGCGGTGCGGGTGGCGATCGGGAATCTGCCTGTTGGTGTAGCACTGGCATATCCAGCCGGTACATTGGTGGATGGACGGCCTTACTTGATGTTCAACCAGACGCTGGCCGCGGGGCAAAGCGCGGTGATAGTGATCGAGTACCGGGTGCCAAATGTCAGTTTGATGCCGACAGCGCCTGTGTTTGAAGTGGACGTGGTGAGTGTGCAAGCCCAGCCGAGCCTGGCCGGTTCGACGCCGGTGACCGTGGGGGTGGTGATCCAGCGTCTGGAAAACAATCGTTACCAGGTGACCCTGCCCACTTTGTTTGGCCGGATCTATTACATGCAATACAGTGATGACGGAATCAACTGGATCACGGTGCTGGCACCGATCATCGGGACCGGTAATGCCGTCAACTGGCTGGATCATGGACCGTCGAAGACCTATCCGGATCCGGCTATTGTCATCAATCGCTTTTACCGCATCTTCGTCATGCCTTAGCAAGCGGCGGATCGGTGGGGTGCCGGCTTATTATGTTCACCCAGTAAATCCGCAAACTATGCCGGATGAGGGTTTTCCCAAGCGCAGGCAGCGCTTTCGTAAGAGCATGAAGAGAATCAACCGCTCTAAAAACGGACGGATCTTTTCTGCCGTTGCGCAAATCTCAGGGTCTGGGAATAACCCACGGAACGAGCCATGTCGATGGCCGCGCCAAAGTCAGCCCCTACTTCTTCCGGCTTGTGAGCATCAGCGCCGAAGGTGATGGGCACACCTGCGTCAAACGCAATCTCCAGAAAATTGCGGCTGGGGTAGATTTCCCGGCATTCCTTGCGCAGACCGGCGGTATTCAACTCAAAGGCGGTACCAGTCTTGCGGGCGGCAGCCAAAAAACGTTTGAAGAGCGGGGTGCAATCCTGCTGAGGACGATGGCCGAATTTCTTGGGCAGGTCGGGATGGCCTATAATCTCAAAAAGGCCTGATTCGGCCGCCATGGTGAGACGTTCAAAATAGACGGTCCAGACCTCGAAGGGATCACGATTCTTCCATTGCGAAAGTTTGTAGGGGTTGTCCACGTCCCAACTGTCGGAGACATAATGGACAGAGCCGATGAGGTAATCCCATGGGTGCCGGGCGGTGAGATCGCGGATCCAATCTTCGTGACCGGGCAGGTAATCCACCTCCAGTGAAAGGCGAATAGTGAGTTGCGGATAGTCGCGTTGGGCTTTGCGGACCTTCTCGACGTACTCGTCCAGTTGGTCGATCCGCATGCGCCAGTCGTCAAAATCATCCCGGGCCATGGGTGAGTGGTCGGAGAAACCGATCTCATCCAATCCCACAGCCAACGCATGGGCGGCATAGTCAACGGGTTCGCCCACCGCGTGGCGGCACAACGGGGTGTGCATGTGGTAATCGGCCGGTTTCGACATCGTTAGCCTAGGAGACAGGAAATCCCTTGCTTTGCGCAAACCAAAAAGGCGGGGTGATTCCAAACGCAGCCCCTTGCCGCAGGCTGATTATCTGATAAACTTCGTCCATGCCCCAAAAGACTGTCGCCTGTCCGGACTGCGACTCCTTGAGCCGCCGTGATTTCATCAAGCATTCTGCATTGGGTGTCGCTGCCCTAGCGGCAGGATCTGCCGTGCCCGATTTGCTCGCGAAGGACAAGCCTTTGCCCAAATCCGAGTCAATGGTCGTTGATCTTTACGGCACTCTGACCGAGACGCAGCGCAAGGAGATGTGCTTTCCGTTCGGGCATGAACTGCAGTCGAAGGTGGATAACAACTGGCATATCACCAAGCCGACACTCACGAATTTCTTCACCAAAGACCAGCAGGAAATGGTGAAGCAGATCTTCTTGGGATTGCACAGTGAGGAATATGCACAGACGGTGATCGGGCAGGTGGCGCATGACAGCGGCAAGGCGGGTTTCGGTGCCAGTTCCATCGCCATCTTTGGTGAACCGGGCAGGGGGAAATTCCAATTCGTGCTTACGGGACGGCATTGCACACGGCGCTGTGACAATGACTCCGTACCGGGCGTGGCTTTTGGCGGGCCGATTTTCTACGGTCATGCGGCGAAGAGTTTTAATGAAGACCCGAATCACGAAGGGAATGTCTATTGGTTTCAGGCCAAACGAGCGAATGAGGTGTTCAAAGCTCTGGACGGCAAGCAACGAGAGGTGGCCCTGCTGGGTGAAAGCCGGGGTGAGAAAGGGACGAAGACAGTGGCGCTCACGGGCAAGAAGACGGGGCTGCCAGGCATCCGGGTGGGGGACATGAGCCGGGATCAGCGAGAACTGGTGCATAAGGTGATGGCGGATCTGCTGCTGCCGTTCCGCAAGGCGGATAGTGAGGAGGCCATGAAGTACGTGAGGAAACAGGGCTTTGAGAATCTGCACATGGCTTTTTACAAGGATGAGGATGTGGGCAAGGACGGGCTGTGGGATGTCTGGCAGATCGAGGGGCCGTCGATGGTGTGGTATTTCCGTGGTGATCCGCATGTGCATACGTGGGTGCATGTGAAGGAGACGGCCTAACCGGGATACGTGCGGAGACAAAGTTGCCGCTGGCGGGATGATGCGTGATAGGTAGGGCGTACTGCTGGTGTGAAGGCGTAGGAGGGTGGTCTCTTCTGCGTTTGAATTCATAGTTTGAATTTCCGGCGTTCCTTCGGTAAATTCCTCCAATCAACCGACTGAGTTTGAATAATGTCCTCGATGGCTCGCTCCAAGAGGATGAGAATTTTGATTTTATGAAGCGAATCGGATTTGGATTAGCAGCCGGTGCCTTGCTGCTGGCGGGAGTGCCCAGTGCCAGTGCGAAGGTGGATTTCGTAAAGGATATTCAGCCCATCTTGGTCAAGACCTGCGTGGAGTGCCACAGCGCGGAGAAGACCAAGGGAGATTTGCGTCTGGATAACAAGGAGGGGGCCATGCATGCCGTGAAGGCAGGCAAAGGTGCCGAGAGCGAGATGTACAAGAGAGTCATTCTGCCGAAGGATCATGATGATATAATGCCGCCAAAGGGCGAGCCGCTGAGCAAAGCGCAGGCGGATCTGCTGAAGGCGTGGATCGATGAAGGTGCAGTTTGGCCGGATGGACTGGTTCTGAAGGGCGGTGCTGATTCGGCCAAGGCGGAGGATGTGCTGCCTGAGATCAAGCCGACCGCGAATGAGTTGAAAGCTTACGCGAAGCTGGAAGGGGAAGGCTTGGCGGTGCGGCCGATCGCCATGAACAGCCAGTGGCGCTCGGCGAGCTGGCATTTGAACAAAGACAAGGTGACCGACCAAACTTTGGCGATGTTGAAGGATGCCACGGTGATATTGGACCTGAACCTCGCGGGTACCAAAGTGACGGATGCAGGCCTGGCGAATCTCAAAGGGTTGGCTGGCTTGCGCAAGCTGCATCTGGAAAACACGAAGGTGACGGATGCAGGGCTGGCCAATCTCAAGGGATTGGCGAATCTGCGTTACCTGAATCTTTATAATACGGCCGTGACGGACAAGGGGCTGGAACAGCTCAAGGGCCTGAAGAATCTCAAGAACCTGTATGTGTTTCAGACCAAGGTGACAGAAGCCGGGGTGAAGTCATTGAAAGCGGCGTTGCCGGGCGTGGATATCAATACCGGGGCAGAACTGCAGGTGCTGGCCAAGGTGGCCGAGGAGCAGAAGGCCAAGGCCGAGGCAGAGAAGAAAGAAGCAGAGAAAAAAGCGGCGGAAAAGAAGGCGGAGGACGCCAAGAAGGCAGCCGAGGCCAAAAAGGCCAAAGAAAAGAAAAAGGATTAAAAGAACTTTTCCACCAACGCCCCGGGGCATAGCCTCGGGGCGTTTTTGTTTCTGTAACTGGTTGAACGGCATGAATCCAGCTTCTTGGGCAATGTGTATGAAGGTGTCTTTTTTCCGGCGAGAATGGCAGGCGATGGTGGCCGGTATGCTCGTGCTTACGGGCATAGGCACCATGCCGCTGCGGGCCGCCTTGATCGATGTGGAGCTGGCGAATCTGCCAGTGACGGATGCGTTGAATCTCGTGGCGCGTCAGGCCGGGCTGGAGTTGCAGGTGGATGAGGAACTGGAGAAACCGGGCATGCGACCGGACAAGCTGCCTTGGGCTCCGCCCGGTATTCAGCTCAAGTTGAAGCAGGTGTCAGCGGATCAGGTGCTGGAGAGCATGGCGGGAGCGTATGGACTGGTGCTGGACAAGAGTCCAGGAATAAGCCTGCTTAAACTGCGGTTTGCTCGCAGCGGTGAGCTGGTCTTCAAGCGGGAGGTGAGGTTGCTGCCCGATCCGGAGAAGGACCAGCGCAAGGTGGGGTTGCTGTTCTTCGATGAGGCGCCGCTTTTGCAGGTATTGCAGACGCTGGCTTTGCAGAGCCGGTTGAATCTGGTGCCGAGCCATGAATTGATGGTGGGCACAAACGCCCAAGGGGTGGCCTGGCAGGAGGTCTTCATCACCTTAAAGATACGGAATGTGACCCCGCAACAGGCACTGGAGGCGGCATTGGATGCGAGCGGATTGGTGGTGGACTGGAGCGCATTGGGGCAGGTGGGGGTGATCTATCCAGCGCAGCGTTTCATGACGACGAGCCGGCGAGCATCCGTGAAGCCACCGGTGAAGGAGGAGAAGACGGATTTCGCCCTGGCAGAGCTCGCTTTGGAGGATTTTGTGCAGTTGCTGAGCAGTCAGATGGAGTTGAATTTGATGGTTTCGACAGCGGCACAGCAGGCAACGACCGGGGCGGACAAGCAACCCTTGCTGCAAAGCCCGGTTTCCATCAACAGGATGGGCATCACGCCGCTGGCGGCTTTTCAGGAAGTGTTGAAGAGCAAGGGGTTGGAATTCCGATGGAATGCCCGGGCGGGGGTTGGCATCGTGGATATGGTGCGGTGATTTTGCGGTCCGGATTTTCACGGGCCGAGCCCTGAATGAGGTATTTGGGGGGCAAAGAACCGAATTCCGACTGGTTTTATTTTCCCTTTGAAAAGGTGGGGGTTTCACGCCAGTATCCGCGCTTCTGTAGGCCGTGAATTCACGGGATATGGGGTTTTGGCATAGACATGAAACGTACGCATCATTGCAATGAGCTCCGGGCGGAACACGCCGGACTGGAAGTGATTTTGGCTGGTTGGGTCCATTCCCGCCGCGATCTGGGCGGTGTCCTCTTCATCGATCTGCGCGACCGCGAGGGCCGCACGCAGACGGTGCTGGATCCCTCGGATCTGCCGAAGGACGTTTTCGAGAACGCGACCAAGCTGCACAGCGAGTCGGTCATCGAAGTGGTCGGCAAGGTGCGGGTGCGTCCGGCGGGTACGGATAATGCCAAGATCGCCACGGGGGCCGTGGAAGTGCTCGTGAAGCAACTCACGGTGCTGAACTATGCGGAAGTGCTGCCGTTCCCGGTGGACGACCCGGAAGTGGCGAGCAAGGTGAACGAGGAATTGCGTCTGAAGTATCGCTACCTCGATCTGCGTCGCCCGGAGATGACGCGCAATCTGCGTCTGCGCTCCAAGGTGGCCATCGCCACGCGCAGTTTCATGGATGAGCAGGGCTTCCTGGAAGTGGAGACGCCCACGATGTTCAAGTCCACGCCGGAAGGCGCGCGCGAGTTCCTGGTGCCGAACCGCCGTGATCCCGGCACGTTCTACGCGCTGCCGCAGTCGCCGCAGCAGTTTAAACAGATCTTGATGGTGAGCGGTGTGGAACGTTACTTCCAGCTCGCGCGTTGCTATCGCGATGAGGACTTGCGCGCGGACCGTCAGCCGGAGTTCACGCAGGTGGATATCGAGATGAGCTTCATCGATCGCGAGGACATCTACTCGCTCATTGAAGGCTTGTTGAAGAAGGTCTGGAAGACGGCCCTCAACATGGACATCCCTACGCCGTTCAAGCGCATCAGCTTCGAAGAGGCGTTGAACCGTTACGGCATCGACAAGCCGGACACGCGTTTTGGCATGGAGCTGGTGGATCTCTCGGAAGATTTCAAGGCGAGCACGTTCAAGGTGTTCAGCGGGGCGATCGCCAATGGTGGTGTGGTGAAAGCCATCAACGCCAAGGGGCTGGCCTGCGCGACGCAGGGTCAGATCGAGACGATGACTGACTATGCCAAGAGCTTTGGCGCGAAAGGTCTCGCCTTCATCAAGGTGGAGAATGGTGAATGGAAATCGCCGATCGTGAAGTTCTTCAGCGAAGCCGAGAAGACCGCGCTCAAGACGAAGCTGGCGATCGAAGAGGGCGATCTCATCCTGTTCGCGGCGGATCAATGGCTGAACGCGTGCGAAATCCTCGGCAAGATCCGCCTGTATTGCGCGGAAGTGCTGAAGGGGCAGGGCAAGCTGACGATTGACCCGATGCAGTTCAATTTCCTGTGGGTCATCGAGTTCCCGTTGCTGACGTTCGACAAGGAATTCAACCGCTGGTACTCGAGCCATCACCCGTTCACGGCGCCGGTCGCGGAAGACATTCCGTTGCTCAAGCAGGATCCGAAGAAGGTCCGCGGCCAGCACTATGACATCGTGGTGAACGGTGTTGAATTGGGCGGTGGCTCTATCCGTATCCATCAGCCGGATGTGCAGAAGACGATTTTCGAAGACATCCTGCAAATCCCGCCGGACGAGACACAGTTGCGCTTCGGCTACATGCTGGAGGCGTTCAAGTATGGCGCGCCGCCGCATGGTGGTATCGCGCTGGGCTTCGATCGCCTCATCGCGATCCTCTGCGGCACGAGCAGCATCCGCGACGTGATCGCGTTCCCGAAGACGGCCAAGGGCGTGTGTTTGATGACGGATTCGCCGTCGCAAGTGACGGCGCGGCAGTTGAAGGACCTGCACCTGGAGGTAAAGGCGGCGGTGAAGAAGGAAGCGTAAGGCTATGGCCGGGGCGAATTTTGAACTGTTCTTATCCGATGAGGCATTGGAACAGCTTCGCGCTCTGCCCAAGGAGATGCGTCGTCGTATTGGTGAGCGTCTGACATCACTGGAGTCTGGTTTGCAAGGTGATGTCAAAAAGCTGGCTGGCACAACGGACCGATACCGCATGCGGGTTGGTAACCATAGGGTTCTGTTTCGACTGGCGGGAAAACAGATTCAGGTGTATGCAGTAAAAGACAGGAAAGAAGCTTATGAGTAGTGTCATCGACAAGCCGGTCAAAAGAAGCGCGAAATCCAAGCTGACCCTTCGGGCCTTGCAACAGGAACTGACGGCATTGCGCCAGCGGGTCGAGGATTTGGAAGATATGCGTGAACTCAATCAGGCTATTGAGCGTAATGGAAGCAAACCGCTGACGCCTTGGTCAAAAGCGCGTAAAGATTTTGGGATTTGAGCTTGGTGCAGCGGAAGACGCAGTCTCTTGAACGGTTTTCAAAGCAACAGCCCGGACGAAGTGATTCGTCCGGGCTGTTGCTTTTGTCGCTCCGGGTTTAACGCAAGGGGCGGATATAGATGTTTGCGTATTCGAGGGGTTGGCCGGCATTGACGAGGCCGACGGGGGCGCGGCGGCTGAGGTCGAGGGTGGTCTTACCGATGAGTTGGTTATTCAGGTAGACGGAGTAGCGCTCGAAGTCGCGGATGAAGCGGACGCGGTGCCAGGCTTTGGGTTTCAGTTTGTCGAAGGGGATGGTGAGGGGGGCATCGCTGGGGCCGAAGGTGACGATGGTTTGGTCGCCCATCGAGATGCCGCCGAGGGAGCCGCTGGTGGGGAGTTTGTCGGGGGCTTTGAAATCCACGAGGAGTTCGAAATCGCGATAGGATTTGGTGCTGATCAGGGGGGCGGCGTTGGTGCCTTCGGGTTTCACGAGCAGGCGCCAGTCGCTGGATTTCCAGGCGGCGAGGTTGGCGGATTTCCAGCCGCGCAGGTCCACGCCGTTGTAGAGGGAGGTCCAGTCGGTTTCTTCGGGGGCGCTTTGATCAGGCGGGACATCGGTGGAGGGGAGTTCCTGGATGCGGATATTGCGGAATTCGACGCGGGAGCCTTCGGATTCGAGGGCGATGTAGCCTTTGCGCCAGTTGCAGTCGCTGCCGCCGGAGACTTCCTTGCCATTGACGCTGAGGCGGAGGACGCCGTTGGTGGCGACGATGCGGTAGTGGTTCCATTCGGGGGTGGGCTTGGAGCGTTCCTCAGAGGGGAAGCTGCGCATGCCGTTGTGGCGGCCGAAGGGTTTCATGGTGGTGCCATGGATGGGGAAGACATCGCCGTGGGTGGTGAACCAGTCGGACTTGCCGTAGCCGTGATCGAGGACTTGGACCTCGACGGCGCGCAGGAATGGCACGCCGGGCCAACTGATGGGGGAAGCCCAGATGAAGACGCCGGCATTGCCGCCGGATTTCAGGTGTCGCCATTCGAGTTCGAGGATGAAGTTCTCATACTGGCGCTCGGTGCGAAGGGCGCCGATGGGCTTGCCAGTGCAGTGGATGAGGCCGTTGGTGACGGACCAGGTCTCGGGGGCGCAGTTCACATTGACCCAGCCATCGAGGTTCTTGCCGTTGAAAAGGGGGATGAAGCCTTCGGCATCGGGTTTGGGGGGCCGGGAGAAAAGGGAGGCGGCGTGGCTTTCAAAGTTCAGTCCCGCCAAAAGAATGGCGAGCAGGAACGTCTGGCAAAATCGGATGAACATGAGGTTAAAATGGTCTATTCTAAAAGTTGTGCAAATACATCATTCAAAATTAACTCATAGACGTAGTTCGCACTTGTGAATGCCGCATATGCTTGATGGTCATCTCCCTTGTGCGAATCCGCAAAATCGCACACTGATTTTGCCGAAAAAAAGAGCGGCAATGGCTTAGTAGCATGGCGGGCAGCAAAGTAAACACCATATGTTTCCATCTCCAGCCCCAACAATTTACGATTTCCATCGACAATTGATCGTACCAATGTTTCGTCCTGAACTACAGCTGAGCCCGATGCCATTGGGCCAATCCGAGCTGCTAGAGGCGTTTTTGCTGAGAGCCCAGGCCACCGATAAACAATATTAGAAAGGAAAAGTTTTTGAGCAGCAACTCTCTCCAGAATTTGTTGCAGATCAGGTGTCATGGAAATGTATTTGGGGTCTGGCTGAAACGAACGCTGACCTTGCTCGCTCACAATCTTGCCGCTTCCATAGTCCCAAGAGGAGTCGGCGATCAATATGTCACCAAGTTCACAACGCCCTCTGACACCAGCTGAGATTCCACACATAGCAACCAGTTTGGGGCGAAAGTTTGCAATTAGTTTGGATGTCAGAACAGCAGCCGAGCAAGAACCCATCTGTATCGCAGAAGCAGCAACGACACGATAACTGCGCGATTGTGAAACAACTTTGCCAATAAAATATTCAGAATAATCCCCATTCTTGATTGAGAGCTCCCATTTAATCGGTAGGTTTAAAACCGCCAATAACTCCGGGGAATGCAGAGCAGTGATAATTCCAACATCATAGTCGAACGTAGCGTCAGTCAATTTGGAGGAACTCATTTCTCGGCAGTAAACAACTTTGCTGACTAGCCGATCTTCCCAGCTAACATCATCAGAACGGTAATGTAGAAGGGTCCATGTAAAAGTGCTGAATGCCACCGCACATTTATGAAGAAGCTCTTCGTAGGCGGTGAGACCGACGATCTGCAGTGGCTTGCGAAGCCTCAAACTACTTTGGATTTCTCGTAAAAAACCGATTCCGGCTTCAGCAGCGGGCTTGCTTGTCAAATCAGGGGGCAGCGATATATCAAGCACAAGCAAATCGAATTGAATCTGACTCAGGTGTTTTCTCGCTTCGGCTAAATTATGTGCGACAAAAATATCCTCAACCGAAACCGCGGCTTTCGTTGTCAGCACCTGAACAATGTGGTGCAATTTATCTGGATTATCCTCAGCAATGCAAATCTTCATAGGGGTGTATGTTTGCTCAAAATATCCTTTATCTCTTCTCTCCAGTCAGCAGATTGATCGCTGTAAAAGACTGAACCGAGAAAGACCCCGGGATAATCGTGACGTAATTCATCGTCGAGTTGCTTTAACGTCTTTTCCTCAATTTGTTCAGCAAATGAGTCGTATTGAGTGACGACTAAAACTTTTACAGGTACTCGTTTTCGTTTGATCTCTCTAACTATCAGTTTGCCAGCAAAGGCCATGTGCTTGTACCCTGTTTCGGTTGATTGTACGTCGTATGTTGGTAAAGTCATGTCCAAAATGCATAACTCGTAAGCCCCTGACATTATTGCTCGCAGGCCACTTTGATAAGATCCTCGTATGTCTATCGTCTGATATCCTAGCTCATCTCGCAAGCACTCGCAAATCTTCTCGGCTTTCGTGGGAATATCCTCAATGATCAATGTATTCATACGAATAGATCGTCTCTCTCCATCTCTACAGAGACATGAAATTTGCTATTAATCGTTCCCGGTTTAACTAGAAAACTTTTACGTTTCAAGTTTGAGCGCAGAATACGTTTAATTTTTATGAATCCGCTCTTGCCTTCAATCCTAATCCGTGAAGATTCTCCAGCATTGGTCGAAGTATCCAAGATGGATTGAACGGTTGCAATATGTTGATTGAGAAGCTCACTGTCTCGCACTGAATTTTCCACCTTAACTGTTAAAGTAGTCGAATTTAAATCAACCGAGAGGACGACGGCAGCCAGATGTCCATCAAGCTGCGAATGCTCCACTATATTATGGAGCAGGATAAATAATAAATCGTAGAATGCTGGGAAATATTTACCCTTTAATTGGACATCGCATGAAATGTTAACTGTGATGTGTTTGAAGTAATTATCACAGGCATCATTAAGGGCAGTGATGACGGCGTTGAATACATGCCTGAGATTGATATCTTGAATTTCACCTCCGCTGGAAATCCTGAACCACGTTTGAATACGAGCTAGTTCACCTTGCCACCTGCCTTCACTGTCGGTAAGCTTCATAGCGAAATCTCTTTGAATATGATTAGGAATTGGCAATGCCTTAATCTTGGTTGAAAGATTTCGTAATAGTTGCTGCACCACGTTTGAGAACTCCCCTTTCAAGTAATTACGAATGTCATTCAAACAAGACTCAATCATTTCCGAGAAAAGAATCATTACACTTTCAATAAACTCATCAAGAGTTTCTACATCTGAAAAATATATGCGCTCAATTCTGTCGAGATCCTCAAGCCACTTTCTGAAATCAAATAAACCCTCAGGCTTAAAAGGTTGAGCGATGTGATAATTCATCACACTGTCTTTATTCTGCAAGCGAATCTGAACAATGTTATCGGTGAAATGCGCAATCAATTTATTCATCTCAGATGTAAACTCTGTCAACGCATCGTTAAGTGCGTAAAAAACCGCAGGTTCCTCATTTTTAAGCTTATCTCTCCAATATTCACTAGGAATGAAGGCGCCAAGCTTACCATCTTTTTTCAGCAAAAGTTGGTTCGATTCGAAGGGTGCGCGAGCGTGTGTTAGGAAATTACCATGTCGCACTCGTACGCTTAATGTGGCATCGAGACCGAAATGTTCTTCAAACAGATAAAATCCAACAAACGAGTAAAGTAGCTCACCAAACCGCTCGCGGGCTTGTGATACGCTTGCAAGAGGGCGAACTGTAAGGGGATCCTCCCGTGTTGCAGTTGCTAATTCGGAGAGTCCGACTTGAGAGAAACCAGCGCGCTCCTGTTCTCTGAAGTGAAGATAGCGTATAAAGGTATCTGAGTGCATTTGCGCGAACAAATTGGCAATCATTTCATGGTCAACCGAAAGCCTGTCTTCGTCTATCTGCCTGAGAGCTGATCTTATTGCCCTTCTCTTTGTCAGTTCATTCAACTCTTGGCGGTAGTGGTGTGGGTTTTCTCCACCACGAGAATGTAAAAATGAGCAAAGATCTAATCTTTGTTGTTCTAATTCATCCGTATTTGATGCATAATGTGCGCCACGAGACATTACATCTAAAGTGCACACCGTAGTGAGGAAAAAATGAAGGCGGCGTTTGTCGAATGTTTCAGTTATCTGTAATAAATCAGTGGGCTTCTGACATCCATTTGCGAATAAAAAATCATCAACTGCTTCGTACGCATCTTGAGTGTCATGCGCAACGACATAGCGCAAAATTGCGAGATCGATATTCTTGTCCCAATCGGGATCCTCTTCGCTTAAATCTCGACTTAATAAAGATAAGAAATTCAATGACCGTAATGTCTGCGGGTTCGAAAGATAGCACTCGCAGGTTAGCCCTAATGCCTCACGCTTCCTTCCGAGCGCAAGTAAAGCGTTTAGCACCTCGCGAGCCAAAGCAGCCAGAAATAAATGATCCGGTTGGGCTTCAGCAGCCATAGTCTTTCGCAATGGTGAAAGGGTGTTTACAATCTCATCAAACTTTTTCTCTTTTGCCAACTGTCTGCAAAAACTAATCTTCAAGCGGGTGTGGTCGACTAAATGTGCTAAGGTATTGAAATCGAAATCTCCAGACAATTCTGCCTCCAGCAGAATCATGGTTGCAGATTTAGGAAACAAATCATGCAACAATCTGGCGCAACGTTGCGCTTTTTCCAAAGGCAAAGCTTTGCATATTGTGGGATTTGGCATTCCAGAGTGCAATTCAGCGATTAATAATGATGTATTATCAATAGAATCGGATATTTCTTGTTGGACGCGATTGCGTATGGAATAAGAGAGATGGTTTTCTCCTAAATCCATGGCAATTTTCTGTAATTTTGGAATGCTTTCTCGAATGTCTTCCTTCAAACGAAAAATTTTCAGTAGGTGGCTAATTAAGTCATTGATGAGTGAAGGTGCGCTTGTGATTTTCACTTCGCTCTGCTTGGCATGTGCTGCCGCTTTGGCGAGCAACTCATAAGGTGCATAGTGAGAAGGGCTTGATTGAATCAACGCGATTGTTGCAGAGATGCACGCTCCGTAATCTCCTCTGGTGTATAAGTCTAGCGCAGAGAAGTATGAGTGCTGATTTGCGTTCCCTTTGACCTCCAAAATTCCGGATAATATGTAACTGCTAACCTTTAGAAGAGCTGGATCGGATATCGCCGAATTCATCCGCTGAAGGGTATTTTGTAATCTTGCTATTTCGCTCGCAGACAACGCTTCTGTAGCTTTTGTTCGGAGCACTCTTAAAACTGTATTATACCTATCTATAATTGATGCTTCATACTCTCGGTTTAATATAAATGCGATATGCTCTTTACGCGATTGTTCCCATGGTAAAACGTGGCTATTTAAATAACTTACTTGAGGCGGAAATGCGCCTTCAGCTTGGTTAATATTTGTGTTTACTAGTCGATTATAGTATTCATGGTTGACATTCGGCTCAACGCGGACGCTGAAAAACCCTGCAAGTAGTTTGATGGTTGGCGATGTGGCGGTGGTGTGAATCATCTGTAGAAACTGTTTGTTCCCGCTGAACCCGCTTTGCAAATGCTTGAGAAGAAAACTTCTTTCTAGCGACCAAATCGAAACACATATGTCCGCTTCGATTTGCTTCATTAGCTCTTCGGCTGTTTTGTAATCACCGCGAAGCAAGGAGGACCCGAAAGCGTGACGAAGGGCGATAAACTGTTCTATTTTATGCGAATGTCTAACGAGAAAGCGCGATTGCCACTCGATCTCAATGATCCAATCTTCATTGTACATCAGTCGGGGGCCATCGCCAGGCGAGAGCTCTTCGTATTTCTTCGGTAAAGGGGAAAAAATCGATTCCTGAAAACATTGAGTTTCGTAGAGTCGATCGAATATTGCTTCGGTTTTTGACGTAGAAAACTCGTGCTTGATACGATTGAGTATTTTGACGCGTTCTTTCGGACGTGTCATAAACTGCTGTGTCAGCCTCTGAGTTTGGGTATTCATTACTTGGTGTTTTGTTTATACCAAGTTTTCTTTTCGCAATTCAACATACTTTGTGGATGGGGCAGGATATTCTGGTGCCTCTTCAGGGTGCTGGACGGTGACGCAACTCTTTTGGAGTAGGGGGTTCTGAGGGCGGTTACCCAGGGTAGGTCTGGATGCTTGCGCAACTCCGAAAGTCTTCGCGAGCAGGCCGCAGGGCTGGTGAAAAGAGGGATTTCAAATTTGAGGATTTCAGATTTCAAAGGGGATAAACCGCAGAAGACGCAGAATACACAGAAAAGAGGGCAGGGCTCGTTGCAGGATGAAGTTGCTGCGGGTTGACACAACGCGCGCTCCATTGGAGGGGAGGCGACGCGTCAGGCCGCGTCGGGGCGGACCCCGACCCCGCATTCGGGGCACGGGGCGGGAAGCGGAGGCAAGCCGACGGAGTCCAAAGGGAGCGGATTGGTCTTTGATCGGCAGCGCCGTTTTGGTTTCAGGGGCGGTGGGTTAGCGGACGTTGAAGCGGCTTGAAAGCCGCGCTCCGGGGGCGGGCGGCGTCAACTGAATAGAGGGCATTCCAAATTTGAGGATTTCAGATTTCAAAGCTTGGGGAATAGCCAATCGCCGATAGCCGATAGGCAAAGCAGAAGTTTTCTGGTCTGCCCCGACATCTGGTGATGCCGGGGTGAACCCCGACAATCTTGCCGGGGTGGAAAGACTGGTAATGGGAAAATGATTTAGAGCGGTTTAAAAAATACTGTAACCGATTGTGCAGGGAGCGAAGCGAGCGGTCTTTTTGGGTTGTGGCTTCGTTTCGGCTCAGTCACAGGGTCTTTGGAACCTGCTCCTTCGCCAAAGCCTCGCCACCACCCAAAAATCCTCGCTCCAATCGGCCACATTATTTTTTAAAACGCTCTAACCGCAGGGAGCCCAGAGAATGCAAAGGAGATTAACCGCGACCTCCCACATCTGATGCCGGGGTGAAATTACGTTGAAGGCATGGAAGGGAGAGCGTCGAGCCGGGTCGGAAACCGGCGCTCCGGGGAAGGGAAATGCGAGTTACGCATGGTGGATTTTCTGGATGTTGCTGGCGGGTAATGGATTAGAATTGTGAATAACTTTTTAAGGAAAAGTGATTGTGAATTGACGGGGGTGTGGTAGGGTTTGGTCACTGGCCGGTGTGCAAGCGCCCGGAGTAAAAAGCCAGGTAATAAAGGAGAGGTTGGTCGGTGGTTTGGTTGGCGAGCATGAATGCTCCAACGGCACCGGTTCCCCCCTCGGAATGAATGGAATGAGAAGGGATTTTTTTATGGAGGCGAAAATGGTTGAGGGTGGAGTGGGGTGGTATGGGGAGGTGTCAACCGAATGGGGACAAGCGAATTGAGGGTATTTCTTTATGAGTGGTTTACGGCAAGGGTGGGCTGGTGGTGCTTATCGGGGTTGCTGCGGGTCACAGACCCGCGCTCCGGGGAGGAGCGGGGAATCAGGGCTTGCGGGCTTGGGTGGAGGGATTAAACTGTGGTAAGTGTCAGCCGGTAAATGTGTTGAAGGGTAGGGCGCGGTTGTGCGTCTGTATTTGAAGAAGTTGTATGGGACATCATAAGCCAAATCTGGAGCATCTGTTTTTGAGCCGTCGCCAGTTCCTGCGCCGGATGGGGATGGGCATGGGCGCGATGGGGTTTGCGGCGGTGGCGAGCAAGGCGGGCATCTTGAATGCCGAGACGGCGATCAATTCCGCCGCGCCGTTGACGCCGCGGGCGCCGCATTGGCCGGTGAAGGCGAAGCATGTGATCCATCTGTTCATGAACGGCGGGCCGTCGCATGTGGATACGTTCGATCCGAAGCCGTTGCTGAACCAGTATCATGGGAAGCCGTTGCCGGGGGATAAGTCGCGGCGCACGGAGCGGCCGACGGGGGCGGCGTTTGGCTCGCCGTATAAGTTCCAGAAGTATGGGAAGAGCGGCATCGAGGTGAGCGAGTTATTCGCCCGAACCGCGGAGAACATTGATGAGATTGCCGTGATCCGGTCGATGCATGCGGATGTGCCGAATCATGAGCCGTCGTTGATGTTGCTGAATTGCGGGGATTCGCGGTTGCCGCGGCCGAGCATGGGTTCGTGGCTGACGTATGGTTTGGGGACGGAGAATCAGAATTTGCCGGGGTTCATCGCGATGTGCCCGGGCGGGTATCCGATCCAGGAATCGCAGAACTGGCAGTCGGCTTTTCTGCCGGGCGTGTTCCAGGGGACCTATATCGACAGCAAGCACACGGATATCGAGAAGTTGATCGAGAATATCCGGAACAATTACACGTCCATGAAGGAGCAGCGGCAGCAGATCGATCTGTTGCAGAAGCTGAACGAACGTCACAAGGCGCAGCGGCAGCAGGATGCGAACATCGATGCGCGCATCCAGTCGTTCGAGCTGGCGTATCGCATGCAGATGGATGCTTCGGATGCGTTCGACATCAGCAAGGAGCCGGCGCATATCCGCGAGATGTATGGTGAGGGGACGCAGGCGCGGCAGATCTTGATCGCGCGGCGCTTGGTGGAGCGCGGGGTGCGGTTCGTGCAGGTTTGGCATGGTGAAGGCCAGCCGTGGGATAACCATGACGATCTGGAAGTGAATCATCGCCGTCTGGCACAGCAGTGCGATCAGGCGATCGGGGCGTTGATCAAGGATTTGAAGCAGCGCGGTTTGCTGGATGAGACGTTGATCATCTGGGGTGGGGAGTTCGGTCGCACACCGACAGTGGAGTTGCCGACGCCGGGTTCAAACGCGGGCAAGATCAATGGGCGGGATCATAACCACTATGGCTATACGACTTGGCTCGCGGGTGGCGGGGTGAAGGGCGGACAGATCTACGGGGCGACGGATGAGTTTGGATTTGCCGCCGCAGAGAACAAGGTGCATGTGCATGATTTGCAAGCGACGATCATGGCGTTGATGGGTTTCGATCATGAGAAGCTGACGTATCGTCATGCAGGGCGGGATTTCCGGCTCACCGATGTGCACGGGCACGTGGTGAAGGAGTTGATTGCGTGAGGGGAAAGGCTTTGATTATTGGGATATCGCTGGCGGGCAAATCTGATTTCTGGTGGCGCGCTTAATCAATTCGCTGAGGGAAAAAGATGTTCGTAAACTTTTCGAACCTGCTGGCGATGTCCAGCAACGGTCGAGAGGAAAACTTTTAAATCGGAGACTCCACACCGGATGGCCACTCTATAGAGGGCCGCCGGATCATCGGGGAGTACAGTCTCACCCGCGAAGCTCCAACGACGTAGGATGCCTTCGACGTGACGGAGATGCCAATAGTTGGTGATGAGCAGGTCGGCATCTGCCGGAGCTAATCTTCCATTGGTTTGGGCGCGCGACAAGCAGCGCAAGGTGTTAGGTTCCTGCCAGCCATTTTCCAGAGCAAACATCTGGGCGATGAACTCGGCGTCCATCAGTCCGCCAATGCCGGTCTTGATGGCCAGTTCATCTTGGCCAGGAGGAGTTCGCTCCTTTTGGATGCGAGCGCGCATCCTGGCCATTTCTAGTTTCCAATTGGGTGTATGGGAGGCCGCGTAAGGCTTCGCTCGGCTGAAATCTGTCCAACGTGCCGCTGATCTCGCAAACTTGTCTCCCAAGATCATGTCCCCTGCGACTGGACGAATCCGGGTGAATGCTTGGAGTTCCCAAAGCCGGGCGCGTTGGCGAAAGTAATCGTCATAAGCCTTCAGTGTATTAACGAGCAGCCCCTTTTCTCCATCCGGGCGCAAACGGGCATCGGTCGGAAAGACAATGCCCAGTTCGTTCGGTCTGGAGAGCAACTCCATGACTTCAACCGCATACTTTTGTAATTTGTAGAGATCGTTGACTTCATCCTCCGCTACAAAAACGAGGTCGAGATCGGAGCCGTAATTGATTTCAGCACCGCCCAGTTTCCCAAGCGAGATGATCACGAAAGGTGGCTGCTTGAGTCTGTGACGCTGTTGCACAACCTCCAGCGCGTATTGCAAACAGGCATCTGCAAGAGCCGAGAGTTCGGTCAGACTGCTCTCAAAGTCAGTGAGCGCGAGAATGTCTCTCAGACCGATGCGCATCTGCTCGGCCTGATGATAACGCCGGAGCCAGTCTAATTGATCCTCGTCCGCCAATCCAAAGCGGAGTTCGCGCAGGGTTTCTAAAGTCGATTTACCACGGCGCAGGCGTCCACTCAGTTGCAGTTCATCAACCAGATCAGGCGTGCGAATGGCGACCTCGGCCAAAAACTCCGAGCGATCGAACAACAACAAGAGCAATTCAAAGAGCGAAGGATTGTGTGTCCATGTCTCGTAGAGCATGGCGCGTGTCCCGTAAGCCTGTATAAATGAATCCAAGCGAGCCAGCACGCGGTCAGGATCGGAAAGGGCTTTGCCTTCAGGAGGGGCAGGCAGGCGGATGCCAGATCCTGATTTCTCAGGACAGTAAGACAGCATGATCGGCACGAGTTGCAGCGCCAGTTCCACTGTCCGGGTGGAGACATGGACATAGCCCGGACCGTGAACGAAAAGCTGCAGCAGTTTAAAAGCCTGTTCGATATCGCGAAATGACCTCGCGGTAAGCAATTCTTTCCACTCCGGCTCATGCGTCTCCAAGTCCGCTGGCAAATTGCCGCGGATATCCTTCGGTTCCGACATGAACATGCTCTCGTAAACAGTCCGCACCAGCTGGGTATGGGCATGCAATCGTTGCTCAAACTCAGCGAGATTTGGGAATCCCATCAAGGCAGCCAATCGTTCCCGGCTGCGGCGATCAGTGGGGATGGTGTGGGTCTGAAGATTGTTCTCCATCTGGAGCCGATGCTCGATATCTCGCAGGAAACAGTATGCCTCGGCCAGGTCCGTTGCCGTCTCCCGGGTGATGTGTTTATATCGCGCAAGATTTTGGAGGGCGGGCAATGTTTGAGTTCCCTGTAGAAACGGATTTTTGCCGGCGTGCAAGACTTGAAGTGTTTGAGCGATGAATTCTATCTCGCGGATGCCGCCCCGGCCCAGCTTCACATTGCGCTCCAGTTCACCGGCCCGCACCACTTCGGATTCGATGCGGTCTTTGATGGTGGCAATGTCATGAATCATGCGTTCGCTGAGCGAACGTGGATAGCGGAATGGCTGGATCATTTCCAAAAACTCGTCCGCAAGGGAGGCGGAACCGGCCACCCCACGCGCCTTGACCAGCATCATGCGCTCCCAGGCCTGCCCCCATTGCGCGTAATAGTTCTCGTAACTTTGCAGGGAACGGACCAAAGGGCCGCTGTCGCCTTCGGGACGCAGCCGCACATCCACCCGATAAAGTATGCCTTCATCGGTCAACCGCGTCACTTCGGCGATGAATTCCTTGGCCAGACGGGTGAAGAACTGATGGCTCGTCATGCCTTTGCCCGCATCAGTTTTTTTCGGGCGGCTATTGAAGAGGAACCCCTCGTCCGAATAGACGAAGACCAAATCCACATCCGAGCTGAAGTTCAATTCCTGGCCACCCAGCTTGCCGAGGGCGATGACCGAAAAATCCGTCGGCTGCCAATTCCCGCGACCATCCTGATGCCAGGGAGTTCCAAGTTTTTGGGTCAATTGCTCTCGCTGCAGTCTATAGACCGTGTCGAGGCAGAGATCGGACAGATCCGAAAGCTCCTGCGTGATCTCCATCGTGGAGCCAAGCCGGGACAAGTCGCGAGTGGCGATACGGAGCAGTTCCCGCTGTTTGAAGAGCCGTAATTGTTGCAAAACATCACGCAGGAGTGCCGGTGATGGTGTGCTGCCCAGCAGGCGGGCGAGGTCGCGGCGGAGGCCTTGCGACTGACGTGGCTCTCTCAGCAGTTCCGGGTTCAGCACCAGCAGTATCCAATCAGGGTGTCTGACCAGCAACTCAGCGAGAAACTCCGATCCACCAAAGAGTGCGGCCAGAACACGGACTTGCGCCTCGGACGCGTGCCGAAGCGATGGGCCAGCCTCCGTGGCCAGCAACTGCTCCCAATACTGCCGGACGCGTGCCGGATCGGCGCACGCTGACAGAAACTTGTCCCAGACTGGCTTCGGCATGCAGCAAAATAGCACGGTTCGTGCAGGCGGGAAAAGGGCACAATCAGGAATCAGTTCTGATCTAGCACCTGCCGAACCAGTTCAGCCAAATGTTGCGGCCGATAGGGTTTGGGAAGAAAAGCGCTGTCGGGCTGGAGGTCAGCATGATGAGCCGCCAGCTCCGCGCTGTAACCGCTGGTGTAAATGACCTTTAGTTCGGGTTTTTCCTCGAGCAACAGCCGGGCTAGCTCGATTCCGCTCATGCCATCTGGCATTACGAGGTCAGTAAGCAGCAAATCGACATCAGCCTTATGATCCAGCCACAGGATCAATGCCTCCTTACCCGAGGTAGCCTCGATAACGCGATAGCCAAAACGGACCAGGATATTCTTGACCAACGAGCGAAGCGGAGCTTCATCCTCCACGATCAGGATGGTTTCATGACCGCGGACATGGCTGACCTGTTCTTGGACCGCGACAGGCGTGAAAGAGGCACGCTCCAAGGCAGGCAATCTGATCCGGAATGTGGTGCCTTGTCCTTGCTCGCTTTCCACTTCCACCCAGCCCTGATGCTGTTTGACGATGCCGTAAACGGTGGCGAGCCCGAGTCCGGTCCCTTTGCCCACTTCCTTGGTGGTGAAGAAAGGGTCGAAGATCTGCGGCAAATGCTCAGGCGCAATGCCACAGCCGGTATCCGAGATGCTCAAACAGACAAAGGCCGCCTGTGGGCCGTCAGCCTGATCCTCCTTTTCCTTGGCCTGCTTTTCGAGTTCCAGCCGGATTTTCAGTGTGCCGCCAGACGGCATGGCGTCACGTGCGTTGACCGCCAGGTTAAGCACGATTTGCTGCATCATCCCGGCGTCGGCATTGATGAGCGGCAGCAGCGGATCAAAGTCGAGGTGGATGCGGATATGCTCACCCAGGAGCCGCCGCAGCATTTTGGCCATCTCGGAAACGATGGCGGCCAGGTCTACCTCCTTGAGTTGCATGACCTGCTGACGGCTGAAAGTAAGCAACTGCCGGGTGAGGTTCGACGCCCGCTCGGAGGCGTGAATGATCTCAGCGGCTGCTTCCGCGGCGTCCGAGTGCAGATCGCCAAAAAGCTGGAGCACTCCGGCGTGACCTTGGATGACCGTCAGGATGTTGTTGAAATCATGCGCGATGCCGCCGGCCAGTTTGCCGATGGATTCCATCTTCTGTGATTGGAGCAACTGCTGTTCGAGTTTGCGCCGGTCCGTGATATCTTCACGCACCCAGACGACATGGCGCTGGCCGGCCAGCTCCAGCGTGCTGAGAGAGACCAGACTGTAGAAGGTGCTGCCGTCTTTGCGGAGATTGAACACTTCCCGGGTGCAACGGCCGGAATGCTGCAACTCGACTTCGATTTCCCGCATGACCCGCTCGTTTTCATCTGGCGCATAGGCAGCGAGGGCTGAGAGGGGCTGGCCCAGCAGTCCGCCGGCTTCATGTCCGAACATGCGTTCTTCGGCCGGATTCGTATAGATGATGCGGCCGGCCGCATCCGCCAGTCCGACACCCTCGGCCATGTTCTTAAGCACCAAGGAGTGCAGGCGCAGTTCCTCTTCCGCGTGTTTCAGGGTGCTGATGTCATAGGCGATGACCACCGCTTTGCTGACCCGTTCGTGTTCGCGAATGGCCCCCACGGTGCAGGTGTAGGAAGCTTTGCCGCCATGCGGACCGATGGCCTCCAGTTCAAAGGTCTGCGGCTGGCCAGTCTGAAAAACGCCTTCCACCGCCCGGCGCATGACTCCCGCCGCTGCCGGATCGCTATAGGCATAAATGCTGGAGCCAATGACCTTGTTCCGGTCCAATCCCGGCACAACCTGATTGATGAACAGGATGGTGCCATCAATATCGATGGTCTGAATATAGAAGGGGGCGTGCTCCACGAGCGAGCGCCAGCGTTCCTCTGAGGCGGCGAGCGCATCCATCGGTTCGGTGATGTCCTTCTTGACGCGGAACACCGCCAGCAGGATGAAAGGCAAAGACGCGGTCAGAAACAATAAGAGCGTGTTGCGCACCAGCCGACGGGTGAAAAAGACCTCGGCATCACTGTAAACAAAGGCCAGACGCCAACCCGTGTCCGTGACGGACTGGAAGTACACGGTGCCTTTGATGTCATCCAGCTGGACGAACTTCTTGCCGTTGTCCTCAGTCCCAATCGATTGCAAAACGATTTTAGTCTCAGCGTCACTCCGATTGCCGGCGGCACGGCGTTTGTGACCGAAGAGAGGCTTTCCCTCCGCATCCAGCAAAAGCACATCCCCCCGGAAACCGGGATCTATGGCCGAAACCTTTCCCATGATCTGGCGGAGCAGGATCGTCGCTCCCAAAGCGCCGATCCTTTCCTTGGTCTTGACGGAGAAAACCGGGACGAGCACCAGGATGACCTGCTGCCGGCTGGCCCGGCTCTCGAGGACTTTGGTGACCACCGTTTCCCCCCTTTGCACCTGCGGGAAGTAGTAACGGTCACGGACATCGAACTGGGAGCCGTCACTGCCCGTGACATCACCAGCGGCGGTGTTGTAGTAGAGCGCTTCCACATGCTGGGGAAAATTATCAGCCCAGAGTTTCAATTGCGGGGTGATGCTTTCGAGGTTTCCCTCCTGGACGGCTTCAGCAAGGGCCAGCAGTTTGAGGCTGCTTTTCGTCTGCTCGAAAACTTCCTGAAGCTGCCGGGTTTCAACCTCCAGTTGGGTGGTGGCCAGACGATCCAGTTCGTTGCGGACAGTCGTTTCCGTCAGCTCGAAAGCCAGATAGAAGGCCAGAGCCAAAGTCAAAAGGATTGGCCCAAAAGCAAGGACGAGCAATTTTCTTAACGTTCTCACATCCGGTATGGATCAGTACAAATTCCAGCGCCGACGGTGGCTCCCTCACCCTTTGTGTCACCAGCAATTGGTGGCCAAATGGTGAAGGAACACAATGTCACAGCGCAAGCGGCATTATGCAGAATCTGTGGATTGAGTTCGGCCAAGCGCTGCTCTAGCTTCAAGGCATGAAAATTTTCATGACCTTGGGGATCATCCTGACGCTCAGCCTGACGGCCGACGTCAGTGCCCAAACCTCCAGCAACAAGCTGTCCGGGACCTTGAACCGCTTGCTGTCCTCGACCAATACGGCGACAACTGCCGGCGTTGAGCAGATTGCCTTGGGGCTGAAGGAGGCTTTGGCCAAGGGGACAGAACAGGCTGTCCGAAAGCTGGGCGCGACGAACGGTTTTCTGACTAACGCTATGGTCAAAATACCCATGCCAGCAGAGATGAAGCAGGTGGAGACGACACTTCGTCGATTGAAACAAGGCCACCTGGCCGATGAATTCATCAGCACGATGAACCGGGCGGCAGAGCAGGCAGTGCCCTTGGCAGCGCCGGTGTTTGCCGAGGCAGTGAAGCAGATGACCATCGCTGATGCCAAAGCCATTCTTAACGGGCCTAAAGATGCCGCCACGCAGTACTTTAGCCGCACAACGCGAGAAGTTTTGCTGAAGCAGTTTCAGCCTTTGGTGAAACAGGCAACCGACCAAGTTGGTTTGACTGCCTCTTACAAGCAGCTTACTGACCGGGCAAAAGTGTTGAGCCCCTTCATGAAGACGCAGGCTTTGGATCTAGACAGCTATGTGACGGGCAAGGCGTTAGACGGGCTGTTTGCCGTGGTTGCCCAAGAAGAAGAGAAAATCCGGCAGGACCCGGCGGCCCGGACAACGGACCTGCTGAAGCAGGTTTTTAGCACGGCGAAGTAGCGCCAAAACGACCCTCAGCGTCATTTTGCATGATACAGAGTGTTTGTGTTTTCTGCGGATCCAGCCACGGCTTTGCCCCGGAGTATGACCAGATGGCGAAGGAGATGGGGCAGGCGATTGCCGTTCGGGGATGGACTTTGGTCTATGGTGGCGGAAATGTGGGATTAATGGGTGTGGTAGCAGATGCAGCCTTGGCAGCGGGCGGCAAAGTGATCGGGGTGATTCCGGAGGCATTGCTGGCGCGCGAACTGGGACATCGTGGCGTGACAGAGTTGCGGGTGGTAAACACGATGCATGAGCGCAAAGCCATGATGGCGGACATGGCGGATGCTTTCATCGCGTTGCCGGGCGGCATCGGTACGTTTGAAGAGTTCTTCGAAGTGTTGACTTGGGCGCAATTGGGTATCCATCGCAAGCCCTGCGGATTGATCAACACCCGGGGATATTACCAGCCGCTACTGGATCTGCTGGGGAATGCGGTGAAGGAAGGTTTCTTGCGGGCCGAGCATCAGACCATGGTGCTCACGGCAGAGCGGGCGAAAGAATTGTTGACGCTCATGGAGGCGCACAAGCCTGCGCAAACGGCCAAGTGGATCAGCCGGGAGCAGACTTAAATGGATCCGATCACGCATACAGTTTTGGGGGCGAGCTGCGGGTATGCGCTGTACCACCGGCAGTTGGGGCGGCGGGCGGTGGCAGTTGGGGCGCTGGCGGGAGCGACGCCGGATATCGATGTCTTCATCAGGAGCGCGACCGATCCTTTGCTGACGGTGGAGTTGCACCGGCATTTCACGCATGCGCTGCCGTTTGCGCCGGTCGGGGCGTTGATCGTGGCTTCGTTGTGGTTTCTGCGGCCTTCACTAAGACAGGATTGGAAGCCGCTGTGGTTGTGTGCGCTGGTGGCGTATGTGAGCCATTGCCTGCTGGATGCGGCGACGAGTTACGGGACGTTGCTGCTGTGGCCGTTCACGCGGCATCGCTTCGGATTGGATGCCATTTCCATCATCGATCTGCTGTTCACGGTACCGTTGCTGGTGTCGCTGATTTTTGGGGTGGTGAAGCAGCGGGCGAAATTTGTGCAAGCGGGGCTGGCTTGGGGCGCGGCGTATATGTTGCTGGGGATTGTGCAACATCAGCGGGCATTGGGGGTACAGAGTCAATTGGCACAAGCGCGCGGGCACTCGATCGAGCGGCGGGAGGTGATGCCGACGATGGCGAACAATGTGGTTTGGCGTTCGCTGTATCTGGTGGATGGGCAGCTATACAGTGACCGGATACGCGTGGGGTGGTTTTCAGGGGTGATAGTGCGGGAGGGGACGCATCTGCCATTGGTGACGGTGAAGGAGTTGACGGAGGCGGAGCAGGGGAGGAATGCCGTGGGGAATCAATTTGGACGGTTTGCGTGGTTCTCGGAAGGGTGGGTGGCGCGGTCGCCGGTGGATGCTTCCGTTTTGGGAGACATGCGGTATTCACTGAGCACGAAGGCGTTTGACCCGATCTGGGGGATACGGTTCACACCGGAGGGAAGTGTGAGCGCGGTAGAGTGGGTGAACCGGTCGCGACAACGGAAGATCGATGGGAAGGAGTTTTGGGCGGAGATTGTAGGGCGGGGCGAGGGCTATAAATCGATTCCGGGGGCGAAGAATTTTTGACAAGATTACCCAGAGCCGGCCGCACCGGCGGGCTTACAGGATGGAGCGGAAGCAATTCGTGATACGTAACCGGGGTGAAATGGACATGAACATGAAGATAGCGGTTTTTGATACGCATCGGTATGACCGGGAGGCATTGGCGCAGGCCAATCATGCTCATCATTTCTCGTTCTCGTTTTTCGATGGGCGGTTGAAGCCGGAGACGGCAGCGCTGGCGCAGGGCCATGAGGTGGTGTGCGCGTTTGTGAATGATCAATTGACGCGGCCGGTGCTCGAGGCTTTGAAGCAGCACGGGGTGCTGCTGATCGCTTTGCGGTGCGCGGGGTTCAATAATGTGGATCTGAAGGCGGCGAAGGAGCTGGGTTTGCCGGTGGTGCGGGTGCCGGAGTATTCGCCGTACGCCGTGGCGGAGCATGCGGTGGCGTTGTTGTTGACGTTGAACCGCAAGATCCACAAGGCGCATAACCGGGTGCGGGAGGGGAATTTTGCATTGGATGGGTTGGTGGGGTTTGATG
>JAEYXS010000110.1 GCA_023431185.1 Verrucomicrobiota bacterium | reverse complement strand
GTGTAGCCGTTCTCGCCCAGTACCTCGACCACGGATTTGAACTTCGCCGGGAAATAGCAGATGTGGTTCGCCGCCTCTTCCAACTGCCAGGAATAACGCCCGGTGATGATGATGGAACGCGACGGTGCGCATTTGGCGTTCGGCGTGAACGCATTGTGGAACAGCAGCCCTTCCCGCGCCACGCGATCAAAGCCCGGTGTCTTGACCCACTTGGCTCCATAAGCACTGGCGTGGCCGTAAGACCAGTCATCGGCGATGCAAAAGAGGACGTTCGGGCGTTTCGCGGCGGCACCGGCCGTCAAAGCGGAAACCAGGAGCAAACAAAATAAGGCGAAGCGTGTGCGGGTCAGCATAGGTCTTGTGAATTGCCTGACAGTATCTCTGTTTAAACACATCTGGCAAGGAGCTGCTACGGGAACATGCGTATTGCTCCTGCCTCCTGGTCATGAAACAACTCCCGCGTGCTGACACGTTTCTTTGCCTGGTTGTTCAGTTTCAGTTGGATCAAGAAAGGCCTGTGGCGTCGCTGGTATGATCACCTGGCGAGCTACCAGCAGGTCACCGACTGGACGTGCATGAACTACGGCTACGCCGGTTTGCCGGAAGCAAAAACGGCTCCTGTCCCGTCTGCCTTGGAGCCGGAGCGCTGGTGCCTGCAACTGTATCACCAAGTCGCGAGTGCCGTGGAACTGAAAGACAAAACGGTGCTGGAAGTCGGCAGCGGTCGTGGCGGTGGTGCGGCTTTCCTGAAAGCAGCACTGGAACCGGCGCGTTATACAGGCATCGACTATTCTGACAAAGCGGTGGCGCTGTGCCGCTCACGCTACGCATCAGTCTACGGACTGGAATTTCACCAAGGCGATGCCGAGAAATTGCCCTGCGCAGATGCGAGCTTCGATGCCGTCATCAATGTGGAATCATCACACTGTTATCCTGATTTCCCAAAGTTCGTGAGTGAAGTGCATCGCATACTAAAACCGGGCGGCCATTTCCTCTATGCCGATTTCCGCGATGCATCCGAACTGGGCAACTGGCGCACCCAACTGCGCAACTCCGGCCTGGAGATTGTGCGGGAAACCAACATCACGTCGAATGTGCTGGCGGCCCTCGATATAGATGACACGCGCAAGCAAACGCTCATCCAGAAGCTGATTCCCAAGTGGCTGCTGAAGTCCTTCCAAGATTTCGCCGGGACGAAAGGTTCCGTGGTCTATCGCAACTTCGCCAACGGTCAGATGCAGTATCACAGTTTTGTGCTGAGGAAGCCATGACGTAGACGACGACGGGCGATTGCAGCGGCAAGAGAGAATCAAAAAACCGAGGGACAACCTTCTTCCAAGAAACGCAGGTGATTGGTAAGCCCTCGCTCGTGGGCAAGCTCCTGCATCCAGCGCGGCGGTTCGTTCATATCCTCGAAGGAAAGCTTGAAGGTGCCGTAATGCATCGGCACGAGCCATTTTGCTTTCAGATCCAGGAAGACTTGCACGGCATCATCCGGCCCCATGTGGGTGCGGCGGAATGAATCTGGATAGTACGCGCCGATGGGCAGGAGCGCGATCTCAGGATTGCATCGATCCCCGATCTCCTTGAAGCCCTCAAAGTAAGCACTGTCTCCCGCGTGATAAACTTTGCGGCCCTGATGTTCCAAAATAAATCCGCCGTAGCCGCGATGATGATCGTGCAGCGTGCGTGCGCCCCAATGCTTGCTCGGCACGAGCGTCACCTTCCAGTCGCCCTTGTGAAAGCTCTCCCACCACTTCAGCTCGATGACGCGCTCGAAGCCGAGCCCTTTCGCTAGCGGCGCCATGCCCCACGGCATCAACGCGAGTTTCGGATGCGGGAGCTTCTTGAGCGAGGGCCGGTGAAAGTGATCGAAGTGCGCGTGCGTGAGCAGCACGAGATCGATGGGCGGCAGATCTTCGATCTTGATGCCCGCGTGCTTGAGCCGTTTCAGGAGAAACAGCCAGTTCGCAAAATTCGGATCCACCAGCGCATTGAGATCGTCAAATTGCACGAGGAAGGAAGCGTGCCCGATCCACGTCAGCGCGACTTCGCCTTTTTGCAAGGTGGGGAATTCCGGTTTGCGATGCATGCCGGTGCGCTTGGTGATGAGCGCCTTCCAGACCATCTCGTGAAAGAACGCGCGCGGATTGAAATGGTTGCCCGGCGTCAACTCCTTCAAAGAACGGGGGATACGCCGCTTGGGGCGGTAGTGTTCGTGGGCATTGGACTGGCCGTTTCCTTCACTCATACCACTTCTGAGACCCAAGCTACTCCAAAGCCGCTCGAATAAAAAGAAATCTTCGTCGTCATTATGGATGTTGGCAGAAAAAGCCGACAGAAGTTCAAAAAAGGCAAAAGTATGAAAAAAGTCGTAACCGCCCTGGCAGTATGTGGCTTGCTTCTCGCAGGCGCGCAGCAATCGCACGCAGGTGACCGTGAATGGGCCACCGCGGGCAAAGTACTGACCGGCGTCATCGCTGGAGCCGTGATCGCCAAATCTTTCGAACCCGCACCGGTCTATACCGAGACCCGCGTGGTTTATCAACCTGCCCCCGTGGCCTATCAGCCAGCACCCACGGTAGTGTATCAGTCCGCACCGGTCGTGGTGCAGCCGCAGGTGGTTTATGCGCAGCCGGTCTATGTGCAATCCGCACCGGTGGTCTATCATCCGGCCCCCGTGATCGTGCATCGCGCACCAGTCGTGCACCATATGCACGCGCCGGTGGTGACGCATCACTACAGCTTCGGCTATCGCCCACGCCATCGCGTTTGCTGGTAATTCAGTTCCCGGGAGGAACCGAAATATTGCAGCGCCTGTCCGGTGAATCACCGGACAGGTTTTTTATTTTTGTTGGCGGGCAAAAGGCAACGGCCATAATCCACCGCACAACACATGGAAAAACTCATCGGTCAGTTGAATACTTTTTTGCGCAAACAACCGCGCCTGGGAAAAGATGTTTACATCGCGAAGAGCGCCGTGGTGCTGGGTGATGTGACGCTCGGAGATAACTCCAGCGTGTGGTACAACGCCACTGTGCGCGGTGACATCAACCGGATCGAGATCGGTCATCACTCGAACATCCAGGACAATGCGGTGATCCATCTCGCGGATGACTTCCCCTGCCTCATCGGCAACTGGGTTACGGTCGGCCACTCCGCCATCGTACACGCCTGCACGGTCGGCGATGAATGCCTCATCGGCATGGGTGCGACCATCCTTGATGGCGCGGTGATCGGCGCGCAGTCCATCATCGGCGCCAACGCGCTCGTCACGCAAGGCACCGTGATCCCGCCGGGCTCCATGGTCATCGGTTCACCCGCGAAAGTGAAACGCGCGCTGACTTCGGAAGAGCGGGCCGGACTAAAATATTGGGCGGAGAAGTATGTGGTGAACTCGGCCTACTGCCTGCAGCACGGCATCAATGTTGGTGGACCTTTGCCGACTTGAATTTGAATCTCGCGAATATCACCAAAAGAAAAGACCGGCTCCAGGCCGGTCTTTTGCTTGAGAATAATTCGGGCAAAAACTCAGTTCACAAACGTCGCCTCGTTCGTCTGCAAGAGCGCGTGCGCGTATTTGTCCCACGCACCCAATGTCTTCTGCACCGGTTTGGCCGCCGGGGTCTGGCGGTCCATCGCCTTGCCTTTGCCCTTGGCCTTGGCTTTCGTATTTGCCTGCGCCATCTCCTGCACGCTGGCCACCACCGGCACGAGATCCTTCTCCGGCGTGCTGTTCAGGAAGGCCAGGCCCAGCTTGATCTCCGTCTCGGAGGGCAACCGCTGGAAGATCAGCTCATAGAGCAGCTTGATGCGGTCCTCGTCCTCTTTCAACGCCTTGAAGTCTTTGCGCTCCGTCAGGTTGCGCGCCTGCTCCACCACCAGCGGGCTGTTCATCATGAAGAGCGATTGCTGCGGCACGATGGTTTCATAACGTTTGCCCGTGCTGATGTCCGGGTTCGCGAAGTCGAAATTGTTCATCACCTCCGGCAACCGCGCCCGGTCGATGTAGCCATACACCGTCCGCCGCGTGGAATACGGCTCGCTCATCAGGTTCACCGGCTTGCCGCCCATCGTCTTGTCCAGCTTGTCACCCATCGCCAGCAAGGAATCCCGCAACGCCTCAAACTCCAACCGGCGGATGTTCGCCCGCCAGAGCAGGCGGTTGTAAGGATCAATCTGCGCGAACTGCGGATTATTCTCGCTGCTCTGCTGGTACGCGTAGGTCATCATGATCTTCTTGTGCAACGCCTTCATTGACCAGCCGTTCGCCATGAAGTCGTTCGCCAGATAATCGAGCAATTCCGGATGGCTCGGTGGCGTGCTCTGGGTGCCGAAATCATCCGGCGTCAACACGAAGCCATCCCCGAAATGATGCATCCAGATGCGGTTCACCGCCACGCGCGCGGTCAACGGATTGTCCTTCGAGGCGATCGCCTTCGCGAGCTCCAGCCGGCCGCTGCCATCGCGGAAGGGCTGCTTGCCCTCGCTGAAGATCTCCAGATAACGCCGGGGCACCACCGGACCGCGGCTGCCCGCCTCACCACGGATGAACACATACGAATCGCGCGGTGTCGCGGCATCATTCATCACCATCGCGCGCGCGGGTGCGCCGGGATGGCTGCCTTCCAGTTGCGAGATCGCCGAGCGCAACCGCGTCTCGCGCCCTTGCAGATTGCGCGGCAGCGCGCGCCGCAGGGCCTCCAGCGGATCTTCGTTGTTGCGCGCGCCCGGAATGATCGCCATACGCACCGCTTCCTGGCTCGCATCCGGCAATGCTTTGGCCTTCGGATTACGCGCCGACACTTCCTGCCAACGCGCCTCCACTGTCGCAAATGCCCGCCCGTAGATGCCCGCCACTTGCGCCATGGATTGCGGATAGATGCCCCGGAACTGGTTCGCGATGTACGGATTGATCGGCCGCCGCTTGTCGGCGTTCGCCGCGATGCGCGTCGAGATCTCCTTCGACTTCGTCGCGAACTCATTCGGCGAGAGCCGCGCGAATTCGTGATACGGCCCCAGCACGGGATCATTCAGCCGACGGCCGCGCAAAATATTCTGCCAGATGCGCACCGCCTCCTGGTTCAGCTTGTGCTTGCGCACCAGCGCACCCACCTCGCTCTGCGGCTTGCCCTTGGCCTCCTCGATGATGGCCATGTACATGCCCGCGTTCTTGCGCATGTCACCCAGAAAATCCCCCACATCCTTCCGGTAGAATTCCTGCAGATCGTTCTCCAGCTTCGCCCGTTGCGCCAGATACGCCTGATACTCTGGCGCCTTCTCGTTCACGTCCGCGATCAGCGGTTTCTCCTTCGGTTCCACCGAGCTGGCCAGGATGCCGTGCAAAGCATAGTAATCCTCCGTCGGCAGCGGATCGAACATGTGATCATGGCACCGCGAGCACGCCACCGTCAGCGCCTGGAAGCCCTTCGTGATGGTGTCAATACGGTCATTGATGATCTCGTTCTGCTGGTTGTCGAAACGGTTGCCCAGCGTCAGGAAACCCAGCGCTGCGAGCGATGTCTTGTCCTTCACGTTCATCCGGTCCGCCGCAAGCTGCTCCATGATGAACTGGTCATACGGCTTGTCATCGTTGAAGGCCTTGATGACGTAATCCCGATACGTATACGCGTACGGATAATGGAAATCCTCCCGCTGCCCGTTCACCTCGCCCTTCGTGTCCGCATAACGTGCCACGTCCAGCCAGTAACGGCCCCAGCGCTCACCATACTGCGGCGAAGCCAGCAAACGGTCGATCAGCTTCTCATAAGCCTTGGAGGAATCATCCTCCAAAAATGCCTTCACCTCTTCCGGCGTCGGCGGCAGCCCGGTCAGGTCGAACGTCGCCCGGCGGATCAGCGTCCGCTTGTCCGCCAGCTTGTTCGGATACATGTTCTTCGCCTCCAGCTTGGCGAGGATGAAATTATCGATCTCGTTCTTCACCCATTGCTGCGCATTCACCGCCGGCACCGCGGGTTTTGTCACCGGTTTGAAGGCCCAGTGGTTCGCCGCCGCGGCGTTCTTGTAACTCTTCGCCGTCTTGACCCCGTCACTTTGCGGCACCGGCGCGCCCATCTTGATCCACACCACGAAGTCCGCGATCACATTGCTCGGCAGCTTCTCCTTCGGCGGCATTTGCATGTCTTCATCCGCATAGGCGATCGCCCGGATGAGCAGACTCTTCTCCACATTGCCCGGCACCACCGCCGGTCCCGTATCACCGCCCCGCAGCATTCCCTCCTTCGTATCCAGCGTCAGCCCGCCCTTGACCTTGTCCTCCGTGCCGCTGTGGCACTTGTAACATTTCTCCGCCAATACCGGCGCGATCTTCGTATTGAAATGTTCAAGCTGCTGCTTGATCACATCGTTCGCGCGCAACGACGGTGCCAGCACCAGGGCACCGAGTGCCATGACCGCCAGCCGCGCTCTGTTGGAAAAATTTTTCATACGCGCTTTGGATTCACTCACGCCATGATCCCCTTCACCACGTTGCCATGCACATCCGTCAGGCGGAAATCACGGCCGTTGTAACGATACGTCAGCTTCTCATGATCGAAGCCCAACAGGCCGAGGATCGTCGCGTGCAGATCATGGACATGCACCTTGTTTTCCACCGCGCGCGCGCCGAATTCATCCGTCGCCCCATAGATCGTGCCGCCCTTCACGCCGCCGCCTGCCAGCCACGTGCTGAAAGCCCGGCTGTTATGATCGCGACCCGGGTCTGCGTTGCCGTTGCGATCGCGCGTCACCGTGCGACCGAACTCACCGCCCCACACGACGAGCGTGCTGTCCAGCAATCCGCGCTGCTTCAAATCCTTCAAGAACGCGCCCACTGGTTGATCCACCTCGCGCGCCTTCGCCGCCAGGCGATCCGCCAAGTCCTGGTGATGATCCCACCCGCCCTGCCATGCCTGCACGAAACGCACGCCGCGCTCAATGAGACGCCGCGCGATGAGCATCTGCCGCCCTTGCGCCGTGTTGCCGTACATGTCGCGGATGTTCTGCGGCTCCTTCGAGATGTCGAAGGCATCCGTCGCCTCCGTCTGCATCTTGAACGCCATCTCGTACGCCTCCAGCCGCGCTTCCAGTTGGATGTCCTTCTGGAGATTCTGGCTGTGCATGTAATTCAGCTTGTGGATGAGATCGAGCTGACGCCGCTGCTCCGTCTGCGAGGAGAACTGGTTCTTGATGTTCTCGATCAAGTCTTCCACCCGTTGCGACGTCGTATTGATGCTCGTCCCTTGGAACACACCCGGCAGGAAAGACGATTGCCAGTTCTGCGTGCCACCCGGCGGCACCCCGCCCGGACGCAAGGAAATATAGCCCGGCATGTTCTGGTTCACACTGCCCAACCCGTAGAGCACCCACGAACCCATGCTCGGTTTCGGGAGCCGCAGCGAACCCGTGTTCATCATCACCGTCGCCACTTCGTGCGAGGGGATGTTCGTCCACATCGAGCGGATCACCGCCATGCTGTCCACATGCTCGCCGATGTTCGGGAACACTTCGCTGACGTCGATGCCTGACTTGCCCTTCTTCTCAAACTTGAACGGCGACGCGAGACCCACGCCATTGAGCCCCGGCAAATCCTTGCCGTCATTCGCGGTCAACGCCGGCTTCGGATCCCAAGTATCCACATGCGACGGCGCACCCTGCGCGAAAATGTGTACCACCGCCTTCGCCTTTGCGGGCAACGGCGGATTCTTCGGCGCAAGCGGCGAGAGATTGCCCGCCGCCTGGGCGGCAGAGCCCAGCAACAGATCATCCGCCATCACCCCGGCGAGCCCCAAGACACCCATGCCCATGCCGAACCGGTTCAGGAACTGGCGGCGGTTCAAGATGAAATCCTCCGGGCGGGCCGTATGTTCGGCGAGATATTTTGCGGTCGGCTTCATATATGTTGGTCCTTAAATTTTGCTCTGCCTATGTCAGACGGTGTAACGGCCCGATAGGTTTCGGGCAAAATAAGTAATCGGCTAGGGTGTCTTTAGCTAAAGTTATCCCCACTAAGCCCCCCTGTAAACCGGTTTCTCGGCCCCTCCCAATAGTCCTCAGGCTCGTCGTCGTCCTGAACCCCGTACCGATAGGTCGGGGCGTCCTCGCTTTCCCTTCGATCTTCTTCATAATTAATCCTTCATAATTCATACCATACCCGAGGGGGTAGGACATCCGCTGTCCATGTGAATACTGTGAATAACTTTTATTTTAAACGCCCAACAAACTGGCTCCCAGTTAGTTAGGAAATTATACCGTTTGGTAAGCTGAAAATTCCCCTCTCTGAAAATCATGTTCTGACACCAGCTCCTCCTCCCTAGCCAGCATAAGTGTACAAGACCTTTCCGTGACCATCTCCTTGCCCCGCCCAGCCAGTCCCTCGGCCCAACGGGCCGAAAGATTCCAGCCCAAGGCAGCGCCCGCCTCAACGGGCGCTGCCTTGGGTAAAACGATCCCTGGCTCCTCTGCGGCCTGAAGGACCGCCAGAGCTTACCGGCCACCCGCAACGACCACCGTAGCCACCCCCTCCCCGCTCTTTTACACCTCGGCACTTGCGTACATGTGCCGAGGTTTTCTACCAATTCCCTAACTGAGACCGGCGAAGCACGCGACGTCCGCCGTAGCCCATCACCTCCTACTCGCCCGCTTTTGATTGGAAACGGCTGGACTATCCCACCCGCAAGCATTCTGCTTCAGACCAATAATCGTAGTTCATGCGCACCATCCTCAACGAAATCGACCTGCACCTTATTCCGCTGTTTCTGCTTTTATTGCCGATCTCCCTGCTCCTGCCTGTTTCCCCTTGGTTCTTGCTGTTCCTCATTATGATGCCCCAAGGCATTATCTTTACCCGGTTTTCCTCCTATTACCCCACAGATAAGCGAAGAGCTGCTGCTTATCTCCTGGCCAATGAAACCCTCGTCACTCTTACGATTTTGATACACTCCCTTCGCCTCTGATCATAATATGAAACCGATGCCGCGCACAGGACTACGGGAACGTATCGCCTTCTGCTTCATTCACCAGACCGACTAACCGCTCCCATCTTCTATTTATCATCAGTCGGTGACAACAAGTCACCGACTCCGAAATTTACCCCTCACCAAAACCGCCACCACCCCGCCGCAAGCTGAAGGCTTGCCAGAAAGTAGCCGGAGGTCGAGGAGCGCCAGCGACGACACCTCCGGTAAGCAACCAAAAAAAACACGCACCCAGAATGGGTGCCAGAAAACCACCACCGCTTCACTTCGCCCCCTCTTGGATGCGATGCGCCCCGTAGCTTCCGCCTTTTCCCTCATTGCGCTCTCCCGCCCTTCCGGTTACCTTTCAACCGTAGGAAACCATACCGTCACTCAACCAACCCTCGCATGGAAACACACTCCGCTCACTACCTCCTCGACCAGCAGATCCGCCGTCTGGAAAAAATTTCGTGAAACAAGGCGGCCTCCGCGAACGCATGACCAAGGCCCGGCCTAACCACCGCAATCAGCAAGCATGAGCCCAAAAAACAAAACCCTGTTAGTGTGGTGGTTAACCCTCCTGTCTATCCCCATAATCATCGCCAGTTGCAACCAAGCATACAATCACAGCATCGAAGAAAGGTTTCGCCAGCGCATTGGCATGGGCTCGGAGCCCATCACCCCGGAAAACACCTCAGCCGCCCTCTTGCAAAAATTCCCCGTGGGAACCAAACGCCAGGAAGTCTTTCAACGCCTGCTCAATGAAAAGATTTTAACCAATGTCAGCGCCAAAGGGACGAATGAGGACTATGTGGCTTACTTGGACATCAGAACCCCACTTTGGCCACCCAGCAGACAGCAGATGCGTGTTACCATTATTTTTGCCCCCACTAATAACGCCCTAACAGCTATCCAGTCAGAATGGTATGGGCTCTATCCTTGAACCATGACTCCTCAACTCGCTGACATCATCGCCATGCGCGAAGGCCGGCGTCCATTCATGGACCTCGAATGGTTTGCCATTGATACGGATGGCAGCTTGGCCGTTTTCATCACGTCGGGCTTTGCGGCCGTCCCGCTTTGCGCCCTCGCGGATGAAGGGAAATTCCAAGCCCTCTCCGCCGAAATTCATCATCTGCCCGCCACCTCAGCCGTCATCCCGGTCTATTATCCGATGGCGGAACTGGCTCCGAGCTTCGTGGAATTCGCCGCCCAAGGGCTCTACGTCTATGATTGGGACCACCAGATAAGTTGGTATGAGCCAAACCTGCCTTACAGTTTGATGGCCCGTCCGCAAAACCCGATTCACTGGAAACAACTGGGGAACGTGCCTGCTCCGCCCGATCTCCCATTGCACTTCGAAAAATCACCGCACATCACCATCGAACAACACTTCCGCGAGCTGAATGTTTGAACTGTCCCCAACTCCGGAGCGGGCGCATTCTGACACTGCCTCCGATTGCTCCGTGGCTGTGGAAAGCAAGACAACGCTCCCACACCCTCTCCTCTCAACGGGGAGAGGGCCGGGGTGAGGGGTGAGCGGGCCGAAGGCTTCTCGAACAGGGCAGTGTCCGGATGCACCCGGCGCTTTCGCTATTTCCCTCATTGCGATTCCGCACCATTCCGGCTAACTTTCAACCATAGGAAAACCAAACCACCAACTGGCATATGCAGGCACGCCTTCCCCTATCCCAACTGCTCATGAAGCTGCTGCTCACCGCCATGCTCATCAGCCCGTTCCTCTCGATGTTCGCCGGCATTTTCCTGCCCCATCGGCCAGTGGCCGTGGCCGATTACCCGGAAGATTTGGCGCAATGGGATACTGCCCGGCTGGTCTATCAGATAAACGCCTACATCTTTTCCATCTTCGTTTACTTCATCGGTTTTTGGCTGACGTACTCCCTTTTACGTCGTGGCAGTTTGCGTCGGGCTCCCGGATTGTGGTGGTGCTCGCTCGTGTTTGGCGTGCTGACCGCCTTGCAATTCCCGCTGGGCACCACCTTGGCGTTGCCCTGCGTAGTCGTCCTTTTGAGAGACCGGTCCGTTTTCTACCGGCTGAAACTCACCGATCCCAACGGTGGCATGCCCCAGCCTCCCAGCCCGGCCATCAGTTCCCAGCCCGTTTGATTTGCTTGCTGCTTAAAAGCACCACGCCAAGTTGAACCAGCCAGCAGCATCGGCACTGGTTCCATTTGAAATCTCAAATCCTGAAATCTGAAATCCCCCGCCCCTTTCATCCTTCCCTATCCGTGTGATCCGTGTTCCATCTGTGGCTAACTAAACAATGCCCCACCTCCTCGAAATCCTCATCGCCACCTCACCATCCTCCCCGATGGTCCCGCAAACCTCCGTCCGCGCCATCCCCGGACGCGGCCTCGTGGGCGACCGCTATTTCCTCGGCACCGGCACCTTCTCCCCGCAACCGCAGAAGCCGGACTTCGAGATCACCCTCATCCAGCAGGAACACATCGCGGCCTTTGCCGCCCGCAGCGGCCTCCCCTTCACCGCCCGTGAAGCCCGCCGCAACCTCGTCACCGTCGACGTGGACCTGAACGCCCTCGTGGGCTGTGAATTCATGGTTGGCACGGTGAAGCTTCGTGGCCTCCGCCTCTGCGAACCTTGCAACTACCTCGCCAAGCAGACCAGCCCCGAAGTCCTCCCCGGCCTCGTCCACCAAGGCGGCCTCCGCGCTCAAATACTGACCGAAGGCGATATCTACGTCGGCGATGCCATCATCCCTGGCTGAAGGCAAATCACCCTCCGTCTCCTGATCGCCTTCTGGCTCTACGCCCTCAACCGCGCCTGACGGCTGGCGAGGTAAAGGAACATCGGCACGCTGAAGACCATGCTGCCGAGGATCGACATGGCGATGAACGCCAGCCAGCCCGGCGAGCGAAAGCCCAACCTATGCAACAACCACGCAAACAGGAACATGAGCACGAACGCCTCGCTGATGAAGACCAACGCTATGGGATTGGCCATCGCCGCGCTAACGGCATCCGGCTGGGTGAATGCGTAGTAAAGAAAGACGCCGTTCGGCACCAGCAAGCCGAAGATGGCCAGGAACAAAAGCAACCGCTCTTGGGTCTGGGTAAAAGGTTTCATGGGCCAGAGGTGTTACAACCTAGGTTCGCGGCACTGATTGAACGGAACCCCAAGAAGTTTGGCAAGCCATCGAGCCCGCAGAATCCAGCCCTGCTAATCACAATGCTTCCGCATAAAGCTGGCCAGCTCTGCCTTATCAGTGCTGCCCCAAACGAGGCCGCAATCCAGACAGGCGTAGGCTTCTGGTTGAATGTCGGGGCCTTGGTTGAGGGTAAGCGCCCAGGAACGCAAGCCTTCGGGACGGAACTGCGCCGGACCGCCGTTGCGTTGCTCCACAATCTTACCCTTGGTCACGCGTTCACTCTGGCATTGGAGGCATTTGGTCACGGGTTTCTCCTTCTGGTGGCTTAAAAGTGGGGTATCGGACGGGGAATTGCAAGGGCGACTGAAAGTCGATTCGCCGGGTCGGAAAATCAGCGTTCCAAAGGGTGACTTATTGAAATTTTGTCTCCATGGAACGCATGGAGCGCACCGAAGGCTAACGCACGGGGTAAAAATGAGCCAGTCTCATGCCCATGCTAACGCGGGTGAACAGTGGAAAAGGTCCGAGGTCGAAGCTCAAAGCTCAAACGGAACCGGGGCAAGGAAAAGGCGTGAGTCAGCTCCGCCTCATCACTTCGGCGGCTACGCGGGACGGCTGCGGGAAACCCCAAATCAGGCACTCTTTTCCTTTGAGTCTTTCACCGGACCGTCATAGGTTTAGAGACACCTTCGTTCTGGTTGTCACTGGCGGGGGACCGTCATGGAATGGACGGCCAGCGAAGGCGTTACCGAAAGACAACTGCTTTATGGCCATAGACAGTACTGTAACCGCTGGTAAGACCGCCGCCGCCGACAAGTCCGCCGCCGGACGTCCCAAACCCAAGTACCCGGGCATCCGGGTGACGTGTAACGGCAACCAGCTCGTCACGCAATGGGTGGAGACACGCATCACGGAAGGCGGCGTGTTCTATCCCATCACCCCCTCGACGGAAGGTGGCGAGATCTACCAGCAATCGTTCGCCCAAGGTGAGCTGAACGTTTGGGGCCAGCAGAAGATCGCCGTGGAGACGGAAGGCGAGCACGCCGCGCAAGGCGGTGCGACTTCCTACGCCGTGCAGGGCAAGCGCACGGTGAACTTCACCTCCGGCCAGGGCATCGTGTATGCCATGGAGCAGTACTACCACGCGCCGGGCAAGCTCTCCACGATGGTGCTGGAGGTCGGCGCCCGTGCGCTGACGAAGCACGCGCTGAACGTGCATTGCGGTCACGATGACTTTTACGCCGCGCTGGACACGGGCTGGACGATGCTGATGGCGAAGGACGCCCAGCAGGCCGCCGACCAGGCCGTGATCCTCCGCCGCACGAACGAGCTGTCGCTGAACCCCGGCATGAACATCCAGGACGGCATGCTCACGACGCACTCGGAGCGCACCTACCTGGCCCCGGAAGCGGAACTGCTCCGTGAATTCCTCGGTGCGCCGGACGACCAGATCGATTCCCCGACGCCCGCGCAGAAGGAGCTGTTCGGCCCGAAACGCCGTCGTGTGCCGATCATGATCGACCTGAAGAACCCGATCCTCCTCGGACCGGTGCAGAACCAGGAGCATCACATGAACGGTGTGGTGGCGCGCCGGAACAATTTCAACGAATACATCCTCGGTTTCCTGGAGCAGTCCTACTCCGAGTTCGCGCGGTTGACGGGCCGTTACTACGGGCTCATCAGCGAGTACAAGACGGAGGATGCGGACACGGTGTTCGTCTCGCTCGGTTGCGCGGCGGAAAACATCGAGGAAGCGTGCGATTACCTGCGCAACCAGCGCAATGCGAAGGTCGGCTCGATCCACATCAACGTCATCCGGCCTTTCCCCGAGGCGGCGATCATCAATGCGCTGCGCGGCAAGAAGAACGTCATCATCATCGAGCGCACGGACGAGAGCCTGGCCGGTGACAACCCGCTGGCGCGCGACATCCGCGTGGCCTTCGGCAAGGCGCATGAAGCGGCGAAGTTCGGCGGCGAACTGCCCGCGCTGACGCCGGAAGAGACGCCGCGCCTGTTCCGCGGTTCTTACGGCATCGGTTCCCGCGATTTCCGCCCCGAGCACACCTTGGGCGCGTATGAATTCGCCGTGGGCCAGACGAAGCGCAAGGACGGCAAGAGTGCGGCAGATGGCGAGACGTTCTTCGTCCTCGGCGTGGATCATCCGTATGCGGTCATCAGCAAGGACACGCCTTCGCTGCTGCCGGACAAATCCATCGCGGTGCGGTTCCACTCCATCGGCGGGTGGGGCATGATCACCACGGGCAAGAACCTCGGCTCGATCATCGGTGACTTCGGCAAGTTCGTCTCCGAGCGCGACCCCGTCTATGACGAGGACGGCACGCTGAAGGACAAGCTGAACATCATGGCGAACCCGAAGTACGGTTCCGAGAAGAAGGGTGCGCCGACGAATTACTACCTGGTGGTCGCCCCGGAGCGCGTGCGCGTGAATTGCGAGCTGAACCACGTGGACGTGGTGCTGTGCTGCGATCCGAAGGCCTTCACGCACACGAACCCGCTGGAAGGCTTGAAGAAGGGCGGCAGTCTCGTCTGGGAATCCAGCGATACGCCGGAGACGGCGTGGCAACGCATCCCCGCGCATCACCGCAAATTCGTCAAAGAAAACAATATCCGCGTGTTCATCCTGCCGGGCTTCGCGATCGCGCGCAAAGCGACGAACCAGCCGGAGCTGCAACTGCGCATGCAGGGCAATTCCTTTCTCGGCGCGTTCTTCCGCGTGTCGCCGTTCTTGAACACGTTCAACATCACCGAAGAGCAGTTCAACTCGGTGGTGAAGAAGCAGTATGAGAAGAAGTTCGGCCGCTTCGGTGACGCGGTCGTCGCTTCCAACATGGAGGTCATGACGCAGGGCTTCAGCCAGGTGGTCGAGATCAAGCATGGTGAGATCGACGACGCAGACCGCTCCAGCATGCGCAATGCGCCGCTGAAACCGCTGGGCGATCATCAGTTCACCCCGACCGCCGGTGTGAAGGCGGGCAATGGCCTAAGCGCCTTCCCGATGCCCGGCGACCAGACGCGCGTGCCGGTGCAGTCGCTGGCGAAGTTCGACAGCGAGTTCCGCTGCGGCATGGGTTATCACCAGCCCGCGGGTGCACTTGCCTCCGTGGGCGTAATGGGCGCAGGCACCGGTGCCACGCAGTCCAAGTATGTCGCGCGTCGTGAGACGCCGGTGTACATCGCGGAGAATTGCACGCAGTGCATGGAGTGCATCACGGCGTGCCCGGACACGGCCTTGCCGAACACTTCGCAGGATATCGCGACGGTGCTGCAAACGGCGGCGATCAACTACGTCTCCGACACCGCCGAGCGCAAGAAGCTGTTGAATGAATTGAAGGGCGTGGAAGATCGCGCCCGGGCGAAGATGGTGGAGGCGGTGAAGAAGCGCGAATCGGTGCCCTTCAAGGACATCATCCGCGACGAAGTGAACGCACTGACGCAGATCGCGGAAGCGTCCCGCGCGCAATTCACCGGCATCATCGAGCAATTGCCGCTGGCGTATTCGAACGTCCCGGCCATCTTCCGTTCGCTGGAGCAGAAGACGCCCGGTGGTGGTGGTCTGTTCTCCATCTACGTGAGCGACCTGTGCAAAGGTTGCGGCGAGTGCGTGCAGGTGTGCGGCGATCACGATGCCTTGCGCATGACGACGGAAACGGAAGACCTGAATGCCAAGCTGACCACGGCACAGATCTTCTCGCGCCTGCTGCCGGATACCCCGCAGAAGTTCCTCGGCCTTTACAACGATCAGGATGCGGCCGGTTCGCGGGAAGCGGCCTTGCGCAACCACCTGATGGTGCGGCGTAATTACGAGGCGCTTGTCTCCGGTGACGGTGCGTGCGCCGGTTGCGGTGAGAAGAGCGTGCTGCGCGCGATCGCTTCCGTGACGGAAGCGTACATGCGCCCGCTGTATCACAAGAAATCGGACCGTCTGAAGGCCAAGGCCGCCCGCCTTGAAGCCGAAGGCGCGAGCAAGCTCGCCGCCCTCAAGGCGCGCGACGCAGCGCAATACAACCTCTTCCGTAAGAGCCTCGCCCACGTGATCATGGGTCTCGGTGGCGAGAACGATGCGGATACGGACAAGCGCATCGCCGCTTACGAGGCGAAGCACGGCGCGATCACCGATGAACAGCTCATCGGCGGACTCATCGCCGTCCTCAAACAGGATGCGTTCAATCACAAGGAACTGCAGGCCGTAGATGGCCGCAAGGCGAACGGCATGTCCGTGATGATGATGGGTGCGAGCACCGGTTGTAACACCGTGTATGGCTCCACGCCGCCGTCCAATCCGCATCCGTATCCGTGGATGAACTCGCTGTTCCAGGATGGTTCGACCATCTCCTGGCTGATGGCGGAATCGGTCATCGTGAATCACGCGCGCCGCTCGGTCGCGCCGGAGCGCATGACGGATTCGTTGCTCGACAAGGAAACGGTCACGAGCGAGATGGAGTATTTCACGCTCACGCACTTGGATGACACCTTGATGACGGAACAGGAGATCCGCGAGCTGCCGAAAGTCTGGGTGGTCGGTGGCGACGGAGCCACGGGCGACATCGGCTTCCAGAACGTCTCGAAGGTCATCCTGCAGAACCGCCCGAACGTGAAGATGCTGATGCTCGACACACAGGTGTATTCGAACACCGGCGGTCAGAACTCCGACTCGTCCACGATGCTCGGCGGTTATGACATGAACCAGTTCGGCGTGGCCTCGCAGGGCAAGCTGATCGAGAAGAAGAACGTCGCCGAGGCGTTCACCAGCGGCCACGGTTCGCCGTTCGTCGCGCAGGTCTCGATGGCGAATGCGGCGAAGATGTACAAGGCGATGCTCGACGGTCTCGAATACCGCGGCACGGCCTTCTTCCAGGCTTACACCACCTGCCAGCCAGAACACGGCGTGGGTGATAACATGTCCGCCGACCAGGCGAAGATGGTGCGCGATGCGCGCGGCATGCCGGAGTTCGTGTTCAACCCGCGTCGCGGTGAAACGACGCAGGAGGCGCTCGACATCAAGGGCAACCCGACGCCGGAACGCGACTGGTGGCGCACGAAATTCGCCACGAACGGCGAGGAATACAATTACACCGTGGCGCACTGGGCGCTGACGGAAGGCCGCTTCCGCAAGCACGTGAAAGCCATCACGGAAGAGGAAGCGAAGGGCATGATCCACTTCGACGACATGCTGCTGCTCATCACGCAAGATGACGTGATCCACCGCCGCGTGTTCGATCCGAACCACCGCAGCTTCGTTCCGAACTTCGACTGCTACATCAAGGCCGAGGTGAAGGGCAAACTGAAGTACTTCGCCGTGACGCGCCAGATGGTGCTCTTCGGTGTGGAACGTCGCAAAGCGTGGCGCATGCTGCAGAGCAAGGCGGGCGTGGCGAACAAGGATTACCTCGCGCAGAAGGCCTTCATCGCGAAGGTGGACAAGGGCGAGATCAGCCTGGCCGACGCGAAGACGAAGACGAAGGAACTGATCGCGGCGGAACTGGCGGCGATCAAGTAACCGGACTTGCAGAATAGTTCAGCAAGCCCTGCAGCCATGTGGCTGCGGGGCTTTGTTTTGGATAGATGACGTCACGACCGTTACGTGATTGAGATGCGGCATGTAATTATGAAAGCTTCAACGTATTTGGGTTTGATGCTGACTATTGTGCTGACAATGGTTGGGATAACCTTTGGTGTCATTCAGAGCGTTTCGTTGGCAGTGCTTATCGCTGCAATTGCAGCGATTGCTTGGAGCAAAAGACGGCAGGAACGAATCAAATGCCGTCAGCTCTACCCCAAGGATTACGCATATTGCCTTTACCTCGAGCTATATTCCAAGCCCGCGACGGAGAGAATCGAACTCATTCTGAAGGAGTTTCCCCGAATGAATGAAGCGGAGGTCAATGTGTGGGTTAAAGAGTTTGAAGAAGTTAATTCGTACACAGAGCGAATCGCTGCTGCTGGCTCAATCTGGGTCTTGGGCAAGCAGAAGATTCAGGAGCTGTTTGTGGCAAAGTTTCCTTTTTTGACAATGCTGGGATTGCGCTATGCTATTGGCCGATCAGCCGGTTACGCACGATACAAAGGCCATGATAAGCACCCGATACTAAAGTCTGAGGAAATCTGAGTGCAATCTATTGGCGGCATATCCTAAAACATGATGAACCTCAGAGCATCCGCCTATGAAATGAATGCAAAGAAGACAGTCTTGCTGGTTTCGAGTCTCTTGCTAATCGGCATTTTAGTTTTCGCAAATCGCGATCGAAGGACTGTTCGAATCAAGGTTCAGGTTAAAGATCAGATTGTCAGGGTGAGTTTTACCGAAGGAGAGCTTCATTCGGTAAAAGAGTGCCAGCAGATGTGGGCTGGTGCCATTGCTTCGAATCATGTGCAGTTGGTGGTCGCCGATCTACCGTTGAACTATCCGAACAAAACAGACAAGGACCTTGATTTGGTCACCAAAAGCCTGACCGGTTTGATTCTGATTCAGAAGATCAGATACGTTTACTACTATAGTGAAAAAGAGCGAGTATCAGTAGGCGATATCTCGTTGGTTTTCGTCGAGGTGCCGTATGAAGAACCCATGAACCTAAAAGAGGCGAAAGTCTTTTTTGATGGGGTGGAATTGGGGCGCGGAGACGAAGGCATGCAAAAGTTGATGAAAAAATGCCGGGAGAAACCGCTTCGATATGTTGCGGCAGTCCTTGGGCTATACACAGGTAAAGGGAGTTGGCCACCTCCAGAATTACGGCAAGCCCTCCCCGAAGAGTATCGTTCGGAGATTAAGAACATCGTCGAGCAAGGTGGAGGCGGGATGATCCAAATGAACTATTATCCCCTTTAGACACTGTGATTGCTTCCCTTCTTCGATTGGTTGAATTTAACCACCTCGGCACTGCCGTTTGTTTCCGCTGCTGAACTATGCTTTTGGACCAACGCCGCTGGCTATGGCTGCTGGGAGGAGTGATCCTCCTCGCCTGCCTTGCTGCCATGGCGTGGCTGAGCCCCTATGAGCGGCGTCTCGCCTCCACGCTCGCGCAGATCCACGCGGATTTCCCCGAGGTCCCGCGCATCACCGTTCAAGAACTCGCCGCCTGGCAGACGAATACCAGCCGCCCCTCGCCCGCCCTCTACGATGTCCGCACGGAGGATGAATTCGCCATCAGCCATCTGCCCGGCGCGGTGCGCATGGACCCGCGCACACGCGCGCGTGATGCCGTGGATCAGGTCGATGCCCAGCGCCCCGCCGTCTTCTACTGTTCCGTGGGCTATCGCTCGTCACAGATGGCCGACCAACTCCGCGTGCTGGGCCGCACCAATGTCTTCAGCGTGGAGGGTTCCATCTTCGCCTGGTCCAACGCCGGGTTGCCGCTGGTGAGCAATGGCACGCCCGTCAAACTGGTGCATCCTTACAGCGAATCCTACGCCCGCCTGCTCCCGCCCGAGGCCCGCTATCCGGTGCCTGCCCTGAAGAATCTGGCCAACGAGTATGGGCCGCGCCTGAATCCCCTGAAGGCGGCGAACGCCCTCATTTTGCTGGCAGTTTTTCTCGCCTGGGAATCCATCGCCCCGTTCTTCGGCTGGTTCCGCCAGCATCCGAAAGAGCGGACCCTGCACGGTTTACGGAACCTCACGCTCGGCCTCCTCAATACCCTGATGATCTCGCTGATCTTCGTCCGCCTCTGGCTGGCCGTGACGAACTGGGCGACCGAGCACGACTTCGGCCTGCTGAACTGGCTCGGCACCTCCGGCTGGCGGCGCACGCTGCTTACCGTCATCCTGCTGGATGCCTGGACGTGGAGCTGGCACTGGCTGAACCATCACGTGTCCTTGTTCTGGTGGTTCCATCGCACCCATCACACAGAGCTGCGCATGGATGTCACCTCAGCGAGCCGTTTTCACCTCGGTGAGATCGCCAGCTCCTCGCTGTTGCGACTGCCGCTCTTCGCCTTCCTGGGCATTCAGATTGGTGACCTCATCATATACGAGACGCTTCTCTTCGCCGTGGTACAGTTCCATCATGCGAACATCCGGCTGCCCTGGTGGATCGAATCCTGGCTGCGCTGGTTCATCGTCACGCCGAACATGCACCGCGTGCATCACTCCCAGATCGTGACCGAATCAAACTCAAACTACGGTTCGTTGCTGCCGCTCTGGGACATCCTCTTCGGCACGTGGAACTGGCGGGAGAAACCGCAGGAGATCCAATACGGCGTGACCGGCTTCACCGACCCGCGACAGCACACGCTCAAGGGACTGCTCAAAACACCTTGGCAGAACGACCCGTAAGACCATCCCCGCGCACACTATTGCTCACGGCAGACTGTGGCCAAGGGTGCTACTGAGGGTGCAAGTCGGCGGGTTGGACACCACGACGGCGATCGTGTAGGAACCGCCCGCCGGGCAGGTCGGGGCGACGCCGCCCTTCAAGTAGGTCACCGAACCCTTCGGATCCACCATGTCACCGTCCGTCTTCTTGTTTTCCAGCGCCCACTGCTGGTTCGCCCCGTCAATCTGCTTGAGATTGGCTATGCATGAGTTCACGCAGGCAGTAGTCCGGGATTTTACGAAATTCGGGATCGCGAGGGCAGCCAGCAAGCCGATGACGAAAAGACAGGCAACCACTTTCACCCAGCGAGGAAGTCGCGGTTTATGCTCCGGTGGCGCGACTGACCCAGTTTCGGCCAAGGAAACCTCAACCGGTTGCGAGGCATTCTCACCCGGCAACGGCTCGGATGATTCTGAGGATTCGTTCATTGAATCGGTTGAACAGGGCCATGCTCACGGCAGACTGTGGCCTTCTCCGCTCTGATAGCGGAATGTGCATGTGGGCGCATCGGCCACCGTCGTGCCCGCCGCATAAGAACCTGCTCCGCTGGGACAGGTCGGCAGCACTCCTCCCTTCAGGTATTTCTTGGCCGCCTCAAGATCGACAGGATTGCTATCCACCTTCTTGTTCTCCAACGCCCACTGCTGGATGGCTCCGTCAATCTGCTTCAGATTCGCGACGCAGGCGCTCTTGCATGAAGTAGTCCGCGCTTTGACAAAATTCGGAATCGCGAGGGCGGCCAGCACGCCGATGATGAAAAGACAGGCAACCACTGATACCCAGCGAGGAAGTCGCGGTTTTGGCTCAGGGGGCGTAGCTCCCCCAGTCTCTGCCAAAGGAGCATTTGTCGGTGATGGCGTTTTCTCTCCGTGCAAAGACTCGGATGATTCAGAGGATTCGCTCATAGCTTTTAGGGATTAATTGTATGCTGCCCATAGTCGCGTCTTGAACGCAAGCGCAGCCCTTTCACCTATTTTGCCATCCACAAAAACAAAACCCCGGAAGCCTCACGACTTCCGGGGTTTGAATCTTTATCGGGAGGGACCGCCTGTTGCGGCCCGTACCTTTTAGCGGCCCTTCGGCAGCGCGCTCATACCGGCATACACGGCGTTGTCGCCCAGCAACTGCTCGATGCGCAGGAGCTGGTTGTACTTGGCCGTACGGTCCGTGCGGCTCAGGGAACCGGTCTTGATCTGACCGCAGTTCGTCGCCACGGCGATGTCTGCGATGGTAGCGTCTTCCGTTTCACCAGAGCGGTGGGAGAGGACAGCGGTGTACTTGTTCGTCTGCGCGAGGCGGACGGCATCCAGCGTCTCCGTGAGGGAACCGATTTGGTTCACCTTCACAAGGATCGAGTTGGCCGTGCCGGTGTCGATACCCTTCTGGAGGAACTTCGTGTTCGTCACGAAGAGATCGTCACCCACGAGCTGGGTCTTGCCACCGAGCTTGTTCGTGAGCTTCTTCCACGTCACCCAGTCGCCTTCGGCGCAACCGTCTTCGATGGAGACGATCGGGTACTTCGCGCACAGGTCGGCGTAGAATTCCACCATCTCGTCACCCGTCAGCTTGCGGCCGCTGCTCTTCTTGAAGACGTAGGTTTCGTTGCCCGTATAGAATTCCGAGGCCGCCACGTCGAGCGCCAGGAAGATGTTCTTGCCGGATTTGTAGCCCGCATCCTTCACGGCTTGCAGGATCGCTTCGATGGCCGCTTCGGCGCTGTCCAGCTTCGGGGCGAAACCACCTTCGTCACCCACGGCGGTGCTCAGGCCCTTCTTCTTCAACACGCTCTTAAGGGCGTGGAAGATTTCCGTGATGGCTTGCAGACCTTCGCTGAAGGTGTTGAAGCCGTGCGGCATGACCATGAACTCCTGGAAATCGATCGGGGCATCCGAGTGCGCGCCGCCGTTGATGACGTTCGCCATCGGCACAGGCAGGACCTTGGCGTTAGGTCCGCCGAGGTATTTGAACACCGGCTGGCCGAGAGCTGCCGCAGCGGCCTTCGCGTTCGCGAGGGAGACGGCGAGGATGGCGTTCGCACCGAGCTTGGATTTCGTTTCCGTACCATCAAGCTCCAGCATGATGTTATCCACCGTGAGCTGGTCGAGAGCATCGAGGCCCACGAGCGCCGGGGCGATCTTGGTGGTCACATTCTTGACCGCCTTGCTCACGCCCTTGCCGAGATAGCGCTTCTTGTCGCCGTCGCGGAGCTCGATGGCTTCGTGTTCGCCCGTGCTGGCGCCAGAGGGCACCGCCGCACGACCGGCCGCGCCGCTTTCGAGCACGACATCAACTTCAACGGTGGGATTGCCGCGTGAATCAAGGATTTCGCGGGACTGGATTTCAACGATGGTTGTCATATTCAGAGCTTAATTAAGCAAAATGTCCGCGCATACTAGAGGCCGGAAAGGAACTTGAAAGCCGAAAATTTCCGTCAAAAGTAGCTGCCGAGGTGACGAGGCAGAATATGCCAGAAGGCAAAAATCGTAAAACAAGTGCGTGACACCCATTCACTTCCCGCGTTCCAACCCTTTAGCCATTATTGGCCTGCCGGTGCAACCGGCTTGTTTCCCCTGAATGACCATGCCATCCTGTGCGTCAGCACTTAAGCGTATGAAGGCCCCCTTTCGCATCACTGCTTCACTCCTTAGCCTCGCTGCCCTCTCGCTGTCCCAACCGCTCGCCCGCGCCGCCGATCCGTTTGACCCGGCCGTGAAGGAATTCGTTGAACGCTTTCAAGGCAAGGGCGCGCTCACCGACACCTCCAAACCACTCACACCTGAGGAGACCATCAAACACTTCATCGTGCCGGAAAACATGGAAGTGCAGGTCGTGGGCAGCGAACCGCTCATCCGCCAGCCGCTCAATATCCACTTCGATGAACGCGGTCGCATGTGGGTCATGCAGTATCTTCAGTATCCGTTCCCCGCCGGCCTCAAGGTGGTGAAGTACGATCAATACATCCGCGCCGTCTTCGACAAAGTTCCCCCGCCGCCACCGAATCATTTCAAAGGCGCCGACAAGATCACCATCCATGAGGACACGGATGGCGATGGCAAATTCGATAAGCACAAGACCTTCATCGATGGCCTGAGCATCGCCACCAGCGTAGCGGTAGGCCGTGGCGGTGTGTGGGTACTGAACCCGCCCTATCTTCTTTTCTATCCCGACAAGAATCGCGATGACGTTCCCGATGGCCCACCGGAGGTGCGCCTCTCCGGTTTCGGTCTCGAGGATACCCATTCCACCGCCACCAGTCTGCATTGGGGACCGGACGGCTGGCTCTATGGCGCGAATGGCAGCACCACCACCGGCACGGTGAAAGGCGTCCATTGGCTTGGCCAGGCGATTTGGCGGTATCATCCCGAACAGGACACCTTCGAGATCTTCGCGGAAGGCGGCGGGAATACGATGAGCATGGAGTTTGACAAGCGCGGCCGCGCCTTCTCCGGCACGAACTATGGCGACACGCGCGGCATGCATTATGAACAGGGCAGCCGCGGAGTGAAGAACTGGGGCAAGCACGGCCCGCTCATGAACCCCTATTCGTTCGGCTGGTTCGAGCACATGGCCCACGATGGCTACAAGCCACGCTTCGCTCAGAGCATGATCATCTATGAAGGCGGGGCGATCCCGTCCTTGGAGGGCAAGCTCGTCGCCAGCATGTCCCTGATGAACCGCGTGGTCGCCTCCGAGATGCTGCCGGACACCTCCACCTTTCGCACGCGTGACCTCGATCCGTTGATGCTCACGGATGATCGCTGGTTCCGCATCGTGGATACGCGCACCGGGCCGGATGGTGCCATCTACCTGGCGGACTGGTATGACAGCCGGCTCTCACACGTGGACCCGCGTGACACATGGGACCGCACTCACGGCCGCATCTACCGCCTGCAAGCGAAGGGCGCGAAACCCATCGCCCCGTTTGATCTCGGCAAACTGAGCAGCAAAGAACTTATCCCGTATCTTTCGCACGCGAACAAATGGTTCCGTCAGACGGCCGTGCGCCTGTTCTACGATCGCCAGGACAAAAGCATGGTTCCGGCCTTGCGTGAACTGGTCGTGAAAAACTCCGGCCAGCTTGCGTTGGATGCCTTCTGGGCCTTGAACGGCAGTGGCGGTTTCGATGGCGATTTCGCGCTGCAGTCTTTGAATCATCCGAATTCAGATGTGCGTTTCTGGACGATCCGCTTGCTGGGCGATCAACACAAGGTCCTCCCGGCACATCAACAAAAGCTCGTGGCTTTGGCACGCACGGAAAAAGACGTTTATGTGCGCGTACAACTGGCCGCTTCCTGCCGCCGCCTGCCCGCTGCCGATGCCATTCCCATCCTGCGCGAACTCATGCTCCGCGCCGAAGACGTGAACGACAAACACATCCCGCTCATGCTCTGGTGGGCGCTGGAAGACAAGGCCATCACCGGCCGCTCGCTCATCCTGGATTTGCTGAAGGAAACGCCGCTCTGGCACTCACCCATCGTGAGCCAGCACATCATCGCCCGCCTCGGCCAGCGCTACACCGCCGAGCGCACGGAAGAAAACCTGAACACCGCCGCCCAACTCCTCGCCATGGCTCCCACGCCGGAGGACGTGGACAAGCTAGTGCGCGGCATGGAGCAAGGCTTGCAGGGTGACACGGTGAAATCCGTTCCTACGGCTTTGAGCAAGCAAGTTGCCGAGGTCTGGAAAACCCGGCCCGCCAGCGGCTCGCTCATCAGCTTCGCCACGCGCCTCGGCTATGAACAGGCAGCGAACGCGGCTTTGGAAAAAGTGGCGGATGCCAAAACCCCGGCGAAAGATCGTCGCCAGTATCTCGAACTGCTCGCCGAACGCAGAGTCAGTGCCGCCGTGCCGGTTTTCCTGCATCTGCTGCGTACCGAAAAGACGGAAAGCTTCCGGCTGGACCTGCTGAATGCGTTGCAGCGCTTCGGTGAAGCGGACATCGCCCGCACCATGCTGGAGCTTTATCCCTCACTCAGCGTCAAGCTGCGCGCCACGGTCCAGACAATCCTGACCAGCCGCAAGGAATGGTCGCAGCAATTGCTGGAGGCCGTGGACAAAGGCGTGCTGAAACCCGAGCAAGTCTCCACTATTAATCTGGCCGCCATCCAAAACCACAAGGATGCGGCGCTGGACAAGCTCATCCAGAAGCACTGGGGCCGCCTGCGCCAGAGTCCGAAGGAGATCGAGGACAAGATCGCGTCCGTGCGCACGCTGCTCGCCAAGGGCAAGGGCGATGCTACGGCGGGCAAAGAGGTTTATACATTGGTCTGCGCCACCTGCCATACGCTTTTTGGCGAGGGTGCAAAGATCGGTCCGGAACTCACCGGTTACGAGCGCGACAACCTGGACTTCATGCTCCCGGCAGTCTTGGATCCGAACTTGGGCATCCGCGAGGAATACATCGTCTTCAATATCACCACGAAAGACGATCAAGCCATCACGGGCTTTTTGGAGGAGAACACGCCGCAGTTCATCACTGTGAAAGATCCCACTGGCAACAAGATCCGCCTCGCGCGTGAGCAGGTGAAATCCCTCGACGCCTCCCACACCTCCCTCATGCCCGAAGGCCTCGTGGATGCGCTGGATGAGAAGCAATTGCGCGACCTGTTTGCGTATCTGATGAAGAAGTGAACGGCAAACTGCCGGTCACTTCCCCAACAACTTCTCCAACTCCTTCCGCAAAGGTCCGCCATCAAACCAAGGCTGGGCGGCCACGATCTTGCCCTCTTTATTGATCAGGTAGGCGCAGTTCGGCGCGCGGCCATAGGCCTGCCAGGTCGCATTGTCCAGCGTGTCGATGACCATCGGCACTTTGAGCTTCAGCGAGGCGGCGCATTCACGGGCCAACTTCAAACGCGCTTCCATGGTGGTCGGCTGCGCCAGCAAGATGCCCGCTTTCTGGTTCGCGGGCGTGATCCACTCCTTGCCATTGTAGGGACTGGGATCGCCCTTGGGATGCGCCTCCACCGTGTAGAGCAGGAGGAAATGCACCTTGTCACCAAAGTCTTTGGCCAGCGAATCCATCTGGTTGGTCTGTCGCCGGAAGACCGGGCACGTGTAACTGCCCGTGATGAGCACCAAGGGCTTCTCCTGCCACAGCTTGCTGCCTTCCAGCATCTTGCCGTCCAATGTTTGCAGCTTGAAATCAGGTGCGGCCATTCCGGGTTTGGGGCCATCCCGGCCGATTTGAGCGGCGATGGGTCCGGAAGGCTTTCCTGGTTTTTCGCGGTCAGCAGCCCCTGCCCACCCGACCAGAGAGAGGCACAGGAAGGACAGCCACACAATGGAACGCAGTCGCCGATCAGTTTTCATAGGACAATCGCCAGTGGAATTCATCAACGCATACACCCGTCCCGTCTCCGGCGCAAACGCCAACTTGGATGCTCCTGCCTGATCCAGGTCCCGAGCTACTCCACCATCACAAAGTCATACGGCTCTGCCGGCATGGAGCGTAGCGTGCGCCCCAGCAGCTTCACCCGTGGAAAATCCATGCCGCTGTCAGAAACCATGCTGCCCAGATTGCTTCTGGCCACGATCCACACCTGCCCGGAGGCCTTCTGTTTCATGCTGGCCAGCGGTTCGTGCGGTTGAAAATAGAGAAAATCCCACGCCAGCGTGTGCGGCGGGAACTGATAGTCAAAGACATGCCTGGCCGCCGCATGATCAATGGCATACAGGCGCTCGGGATGGCTTGCCACCTGTTGGCGGATTGTCTGCACTTGCGCACCATCCGGAGGTTTGACCGCCAGTGTCCGTAACCAGAACAGCGATTGGTTCAGGGCCAGCAACGCGCACAAACCGGCGAACCCCAAGCGCGAAAGGTTTGGCCGCACGAACCCGGCACCAAGCAGACCCAGCAGACCGGTGCAGCAAATCAGGTTCAAACTCACAAATGTCGGTGCATAGATGAACACGTTCAACAGCAAGGCTCCCGGCAGGGCGAGGCAAAGGGCACGCTGGGCGAACGTGATCTGCCGCCAGCGTAATAAGCCTATGCCGACACATCCCAGGAAAAGCACCGTGACCGGCAAGTCCGTAAGCCAGCGCCATTGGCTCGTCAGCATGCTCAGATAGTAAGGAATACCGGCGGGTGGACGCCGGAAACCGGCATGTACCCGGAAGTCATGCCAGAAGTCGCCCCATTGAAAACGGATGCAGCCCAGAAAGAGCAGTAACAACAGACCAGCCGCCAACAGGATGCCCGCCCCCCTCACTAGCAGATAGCGACGGTGCGGCCTCGCCGCATGCAGATGAAGCGCCGCCAGCGCGGTGAAGGCAGGCAGAACATAGGCGATCTGGATGCTGGAAGTCCCCACCGCTGCGCCTAGCAGCAAACTTCCCCCAAACCATCGGGCTGGTGTATCCACAGTTAACACCAAGATACCCATACTCAGGAACACCATGGCGAGTGAATCCTGCCGCAATCCCTGAAAGGCCGCCCACCCGACATACGCAATCACCAGCAGGTAAGCGTAGCGCAGCGGCCGCTGGAACCGATGAAACAGCCTTCCGATGGCCAGACTGACAGCCAGCCCGCAGGCCGCGTGAAACAGCAGCAACGAGCTGGTACTCAGCCCAAACACCATGAGCCAGCCGGCCAGTACGTAGGAATAGAAGGGCGGTTGCAGGTGAAAACCATGAGCCAGAAACGGGGGCGACTCCAAATGCAACCAAGGATGGATAAATGAGCCATCAAGCGCCAGTTGCCAGGCGGGGCCGATGAAAAAGAGGTCGTCGATATTGGGCGGCACAACGCGGAAGAGCGCCAGCAACGTCCACAACAAGGTGACCGGTAGGGCGAATTGCCGGATGAAACTGGAGCTGCTGGATACAATCCCCCCAGACCTGTCGCCCGCTATGCTGGTTGATGGACTGCCTGACACTCCGGCAATTTAGCGGCTGCCCCGGCTTACTCACGCAAAAAAGCGTTTCACCACTTCGGCCACCCGATCCACCTGCGCATCCGTCAGTTCCGGGAACACCGGCAGGCTGAGGCACGTCTTGGCTGCCGCCTCAGACACGGGGAAATCACCCATCTTATAGCCCAATGACTTGTAACATTCCTGCAAGTGCAAGGGCAGCGGATAATGGATGGCGCTCCCGACACCGTTCGTCTCCAGATACGCCTTCAGCTCATCGCGGCGTGCATGGCGCACGGTGTAGAGATGCCACGCACTGTCATAGCCAGCGTTCTCCACCGGCAATGTCAACGGCGTGTCTTTCAACAAGCCATGATAGCGATGCGCGATCTGCTGCCGGCGCTTCGTCCATGCGTCGATGTGCTTGAGCTTCACGCGCAAGACCGCGCCTTGGATGCCTTCCATGCGGTAATTGAACCCGACCTCGTCATGATGATAACGCACCTTGGAACCATGCTCACGCAAAGCCTTGGCGCGAACCGCCGCCGCATCATCATTCGTCACCAGCGCACCGGCCTCACCGATGGCTCCGAGATTCTTCGCCGGATAAAAACTGAAGCAGGCCGAGGCACCGAAACCACCCACGCGCTTGCCGTTGAAGGTCGCCGCCACCGCTTGCGCGGCATCTTCCACGATGGGCAAATTGTGTTTCTTGCCGATGGCTGCGAGTGCCTCGATATCGAATGGATGCCCGTAGAGGTGTACCGGCAGGATCGCCTTCGTGCGCGGCGTGATGGCTTTCTCTACTAAGGCCGGGTTCAGGTTGAACGTCACTGGGTCGATGTCCACATACACCGGCTTCGCGCCGACATAGGAGATGGCCCAGCTCGTCGCAGCAAAAGTGTAGGGTGTGGTGATGACTTCATCGCCGGGGCCGACATTCAGCAGCAGCATGGCGATGTGCAGAGCGGAAGTGCCGCTGTTCATGGCGATGCAGTGCTTCACCCCACAGAACTCCGCGAACTCCTTCTCAAAGGCCGCCACCTCCGGCCCGAGGCAGAACGTGTTGTTATCCAGGGCGCGGGCCAAGGCGGCATCCACTTCCGAGCGGATGGGGCGCATTTGGGCGGAAAGGTCCAGGTAAGGAACGCGATCAACAGTCATGTGCAGCCAGTTTGCTAGCGATTGCGAAAGATGAAAACGGAAAACTCAACCCTGACCAAGCTTGCGCGATTTGTCCGAAGCAGCGCGCACGGCATTCATCAAACCTTGGCGCACGCCAGCCTTCTCCAGTTCATGGATGCCCTCGATGGTGGTGCCCCCGGGGCTGGTTACCATGTCCTTCAACGCTCCCGGATGCATGCCCGTCTCTAACACCATGCGGGCGGCCCCGAGCAAAGTCTGCGCGGCCAAGCGCGTGGCGACATCGCGCGGCAAGCCAGCCGCGACGCCGCCGTCACTTAAAGCTTCAATCATCAGATAACCGTAGGCCGGACCGCTGCCGCTCAGGCCGGTGACGGCATCAAGCAACGATTCCTTCACCTGCAAGGCGAGGCCGACGGTGGCAAAGAGTTGCTGCGCCAGCCTGGCATCATCTGCATTCGCGGCTGAGCCCAAGGCAAAGGCGGAGGCGGACGCACCGACCAATGCAGGCGTGTTCGGCATCACGCGGATGACGCGGCTGCCGGGAGGTAAAGGCTTTTCCAGTTTGGCTAGCGGCACACCGGCCGCGATGGAGATGACGATGTGGTTCTGCGTCATCACGGTAGCGATCTCACCCAGCACGTCCGCGACCTGGTCCGGCTTCACCGCGACGATCAGGACATTGGCGGCCTTGGCCACTTCTGCATTGGACGTGGCAGAGCGGGCACCCGTCTCTTTCGCAAAAGCCAGGCGGGCGGCCTCATAGACATCACTGGCGATGAGTTGCTCCGGCGCGGTCAATTGCGCCTGGACAAAGCCCTTCGCCAGCGCCGTGGCCATCTTGCCTGCGCCGAGAAAACCGATCGTGAGTTGTGCCGACATGCCGGAGCTTCTAACAGTCTTGCGGGCGGGACGAAAGGCAAAAGGAGGCAACTGAGGGCAGGCTTACTTGCGACCCTGGCCCAACCAAAGCATCAGAATGGGCAGCAGAACGCCCAAAACAATGGAGATCCACACCGGCCATTGGTTCTTCAAGCTCTTGAAGGCCAGCACCAGGCCCAGCACGATGGTGACCGTGGCTGCGACACACATGATGACAGTCAACGCCTTGAAGGCCTTGGGGGAAGAAGGGACATCCAGTTCATCCTGACCCGGATACACTTGATCCACATGCACCGTGCGGATCTTTTGGATGAACGTCTCCGCATCCGCTGGCGATTTGAGCCGGTCGGGATCCACCACTTGCATCCAGCCAGTCAGAATGTAGAACAGCAGCATGGGGGTGAAGAAACACCCCAGATACAGGTGGGACCGCCGCAGATTTTTCTGGGAAAATACTCTTCCTATCAACAGTCGGGTGCGTTCCCAGAGCTTCTTCATCATCACAATTCCATGCACTAGCAAGAGAACTGGCGGCGGAATTTATTCCTGGCTTGGATCGGGGATGAAGATCTTGGAGCCGATGGCCATCTTGTTCGGATTAAGCCCCGGGTTGGCCTTTTCGACCATGGATTGGGTGATCTTCTTCGTCACACCCTTCTCCTTCAACGCTTCATTGTAAGCGCTGATGATGGTGCCCAGATACTCGCCTTTCTGGACTGTGTGCTCGAAACCTTTCGTCGGCACGCCGGAGGGTGCGGCATCCACTGCGGGTTTTTCGACGTGAGCCCGGGGCGGGGTGGGTGAAGAGATGGAGGAAGCGGGCGCGGCGGCGATCTTCTGCACCAGTTTGCGGACTTCATCCACGATGCGTTTGTCATCTTCCACGCGTTTTTTGTCGAGGTCGTTGACGGCATCGACCAGTTTCTTGAGCTGGTCCTGCGTCACGTAGCGGCCGGTGCCTTCCTCCGCCTTGCGCTCAGCTTTGCTTAGCTCGGCGAGCAATTCAGCGCGGGTCTTGCGCAGTTCCTGTTCCAGTACTCCGAGCCGACGTTGCAGATCACTATTCGCGACCTGCAGGTCATCTACCAGGGTACTCAAGCGGTTGTATCGTTCGGCGGCATCTTGTTGATCGGCAATGGCGCGGGCGCGGGCAGCAGCAGCATCTTGCGCGGGCAAACTGGTGGCTGCGACCAAGGCAAACAGAGGTAAAAGTCGGAGCAGATTCTTCATGGTCGGCAGGATAAGATGCAGGCTTAGAAGGTGCAAGCGCGTTCCGGCCATGAGGGCAATTTGATGGCTGGAAATCGGCAAAATAGACGTGGCCAGCATGCCTGTTCCCGTTCTAGTTTTCCTTCACGCATGACGGATAACGCTTCTACCCCATCCGCCTGGCGGCATTGGGCGGGATTGCTGGGCAGTTTCTCGACGGCCATTCTGGTGGCGGTTGGGCTGGCGCAGAATCCTTCGGTTCCCCAAGAGGCGGCTTTCATGGCGGGCATCTTCGTGCTGGCGGCGCTGTTGTGGGTCACGGAGGCCCTGCCGCTGTTTGCCACCTCGCTGCTGGTCATCGGTCTGCAGATCGTCTTCCTCGCCAATCCCGGCAAGTGGTCCGGCCTGGGTTTTCAATCCGGCACCTCACCCGGCTTCCGCGACATCATCGCCGCGGCGGCCGATCCAGTGCTGCTGCTGTTCTTCGGCGGGTTTCTGCTGGCGCAAGCCGCCGTGAAAGAAAGCGTGGACAAGTCCATGTCCGCTTTGCTGCTCAAACCCTTCGGCCAGCGCCCCGCTTTTGCGCTCATAGGGGTGCTCAGTGTTACGGCCTTGTTCTCCATGTTCATGAGCAACACCGCCACCACGGCCATGATGATCACCCTGGTCAGCCCCATGCTGGCGCAGTTGCCGCAAGGCGAGCGTTTCCGCAAGGCATTGGTACTGGCCGTGCCCTTCGCGGCGAACATCGGCGGCATGGGCACTCCCATTGGTTCGCCACCGAATGCCGTGGCCACGGGTTTCCTGCAAAAGGGCGGGCACGAAGTCAGTTTCCTGCAATGGATGATGGTCTGCGTGCCCATCATGCTCGTCCTGTTGGTAGTCGCCTGGCTGTTGCTCTGGTTTTTCTTCAAACCGGCGGCCACCGGATTGGCCGTGAAACTTGAGCAGCACCAAGTGTCAAAACGTGGCTGGTTCGTCGTCGCGATCTTCGTCATCACCGTCCTGCTCTGGCTCACGGACAAGGTTCACGGCCTGCCCGCCGCAGTGGTCGCCCTCGTTCCCGCCATCGCCTTCACCAGCACCAAACTGCTGGACCGCAGCGATGTCAACTCGCTCGAATGGAACGTGCTCATCCTCATCGCGGGCGGCATCTCGCTGGGCGCCGGGATGCAGATGACGGGGCTCGATAAGCTCATCGTGCAAGCCCTGCCCATCGGCCCCGGCAGCAGCGGTACAATCGTGGTGGTCGTGCTCGTTTTGGCGACGGTCCTGATGAGCACTTTCATGTCGAACACTGCCGCCGCGAATCTCCTCCTGCCCATTGGTATCTCGGCCGCCGCCTCGCTGGGTGATGACTTCGGCGCGGTGCGGATCACGCTGGACATCGCGCTCGCGGCCTCGCTTGCCATGGCTTTGCCTATCAGCACACCGCCGAATGCCATCGCTTACTCCAAAGGCGAACTCACCACGAAGGACATGCTCAAAGTCGGCGCGCTCATCGGCTTGATCGGGTCCATCATTGTCCTGGCTTTCAGCAGCTTCCTGATGCGCCTGGCCGGCGTGCATTAACGCGCCTCGCCGCCTTTCAGTTCATTCAAAGCCGCATCCAGCGCGAAGCCGACATATAGCGCCATGTCCTTGTGCTCCCACATCTTCGCCTGCTCACGTACCTTGACCATAATTGGCTGCAACGGCTTCGCGTGCTCGCCCAGCAATTGCAACTGCCGTGCTGCATAAAGTGCCGTGTTCAAATCCTGATCGATCAATGCCGCACCGATCATGCCCAACGCCCGCTTGCTCTCCGCATCTCCGAGCTTCACCAGCGTCACCGCTGCCTCGATACGCACCAGCGCGGACACATCCTCCAATGAATCCAAGAGCAAGTTCCGCTGCGCCGAGGCCGCCTTCCCTGCCGCGTGCAAGCCCACTACCGCCCACCAGCGCACCGTTTCGTTATCGTTCGCGAGCCGTCGCGCCAGCTCGTTCACCTTGCCCGGCTGGCCTACAAGTTCTGCGGTGTCGAGAATTGTCTCCAGATCATAATGATCCCTCAATGCGGACCATTGGCGTGGTGGCATGGAACCGGCATGCTGCGCCAGTTGCTGTTCCGGGATGAAACCCAGATCGCGCGTTTCCAACATCCATTTCCGCAACTCACCCCGCAAACGCTGTAATTCACTCTCGCTGTTTTTCTGCCCGGCAAGATTCACCAATTGCTGCGGGTCTTTCTCCAGATCGTAGAGTTCTTCCGGCGCACGTGCCGCGACATACTCCCGCACGCCCGGCTGCAACTTGCCTACCTTGCCCAGTCGCAATAGCTCGCGCCGGAACTCGCTCGTATCCGAGTAACCCTCCGGCTGGCCCCACGGCAGGTGCGAATGATAATTCCGGATATACAGCCAGCGCCCGTCATTCACCGAGCGTGCCGTATCAAACACCTCATCCACGCGATCCCGCGCGCCATAAACAAACTTCCGCACGGCACCGTTCTTCTCCCCCAGGAAAGGCACCCCCTGCATGTGCGCCGGTATCGGCAAGCCCGCCAGACTCAATACCGTCGGTGCGAAATCTACAAAGCTCACCAGCCGGTCCACCGTCCCACCCGCCTTCTTCGGAGCCAAGTGCGACCACTTCTGCGGGAACCGGATCATCAACGGCACGTGCAATCCCGAGTTCTGCAAGACGCGTTTCCCGCGTGGCAGTCCCATGCCGTGATCCGAGTAGAAGAACACGATCGTGTTCTCCGCCAGCCCATCCGCCTCCAGCTCGCGCAAGATGCGACCCACTTCCTTGTCCATGATACGGACGCAATCGTAGTAGCGCGCCACCGTGCGCCGTGCCAATTGAGTATCTGGATAGAACGACGGCAATTTCATCGCCTCCGGCTTGGCTCGTTCACCCGGCGAAAGCCGCTCCTTCGCCAGCTTCTCGAACTCATCCCAAGACCACACGCTGCTGCGCGATTGATGCGTCTCCATCAGATTGAACACCGTGAAGAACGGCTGCCCCGCCTTGCGCTGACGCCAATGCGCCTGCGCATCGCAGCGATCCCAAGCCGCCGCCTTGAAGGCTGCTTCATTCGCCACATTGTAATCCGTCTTCACATTGTTCGCCGTGAAGTAGCCCGCATCGCGGAAGTATTTGCTGTAGGCTTGCACTTCGCGCGGCAGTTCCACTTCACACCGCAACTGCGGATTCCCCAACGACGTTGCATACATCCCGCTGATGAGGCACGCGCGGGAAGGTGAGCAGACCGGTGCCGTGGAATACGCCCGCGTATAACGCACCGATTGCTTCGCGAAATCATCGAGGAACGGCGTGAAGGCATTCGTGTCCCCGTAGCACCCCAGGCTCGGACTCATGTCCTCACAGGTGATCCAGAGGATGTTGGGCCGGTCTGCGGCCTGTATGCGCTGAACCAGAAAGCACCCCAACAGCAATGCCAAGCAACGCTGCACCAAGTTTGTCTTGCGCCATATATTCATCATCAGGCCTCAATGCTCACGGCAGTTTCCGCACTTGGATATCTTTGAAATAGAACACGCTCCCCGGATCGTGCGCTTGCAGGGCGATCGCTCCGCCTTGCGGATCGAGCAGACGTTCCTTGCGCTCGGGCGGGCGCTCAGGTTTTTTTGGTTCCGTGTAATCCACCGTCACCTGATCATTGATCTTCACCAAGATGCGTTTGCCTTCCACGCGGATATAGACATTGAACCACTTGCTCTCATCCACCGGCGACTTGGCCAGATCCACGATGGCGTAGAGACTGCCCGTCTTGCGCTTCTCCTTCTCACTGCTGTTCAACTGCACCTCGTAACCCTTCGCCAGATGGTTCTTCACATCGCGCACCGAAGTGTCCGTGTGAAAAAAGATGCCGGAATTCGCGTTGGGTTCGCCGCGCACGGTGGCTTTGAGTTCGAAATTTTTGAATGCGACCGCTTTCCCGTCCTTCTCCTGGCCCACATAGAAGAGATGCACGCGGTCCTTTGTCGATTGCGCGCGGATTGCGCCGTCAACGACCTTGAAGGAATCCGGCAGCAGGTTCGCCTTCCATCCGGTGAGATCCTTGCCGTTGAACAAAGAAACCCACGGCGATTCCGCCGCACAAACCACCTGACCCACCAGGCAGCTCAACACAACCGCCACGCAACCACCCCAGATTGCTCTCTTGTCATACTTCATAATTCATACCTCATAATTTCTTGGTTTCCCCATCCCTCACTTCTTCGCCTTCGTCTTCCCCTCTGCCCGCGCCACCTCCGGCGGTTCCGGGAAACGCCCCTGATCGTCGCTTTCCGTGATCCATTGATTCAGGACACCCTGCAATCGCTTCAACACCGCCTGATGCTCCGGCTTCGTGGAGGTCACCAGATTGTTCATCGACCACGGGTCTGTCTCCATGTCGTACAGTTCCTCCGCCGGCATCGTTGGGGCCAGGTAGAAATTCTTCTGCCACTCCGTCAGTTTGCCCTCCTTGCCCATTTCTTGGATGAGGTTCCATGCCGGATACTGCCGCTCCTTGTAATCGTTCTGCTGGAAGAACGGCCGTTCCGGCATGAAGTTCCTGATGTAGCGATAGCGCGCATCCCGCACTGTGCGGAAGCGGAACGTCGTCTCATCGCAGCGATCCCGCGCGCCGAAGGAATACTCGCGCGCCGGTTCGGATTTGTCCCCCAGGAAAACTTGTCCCTGCATCCTCGCCGGTTTCGCGATGCCTGCGAGCGACAGGCTCGTCGCCGTGAGATCGATCGCCGTCACGATCTGGTCCGACACCTTGCCCGCCTGATAATTCTTCGGCGCCGCCAATCCCTTCGGCCACCGGATGATCAGCGGGATGCGCAAGCCGTCGTCATAGCAGAATTGTTTCCCGCGCAGATGCGCCTGCCCGTGGTCGCCCATGAAGACCACCATCGTATTGTCCGCCAGCCCGTCCTTCTCCAGTTGTGCCAGGATCTTGCCGATCTTCACATCCAGCGCCGTGGCCGCATCCAGATAGCCCGCCCAATCCTCCCGCAGCTTCGGCACATCGGGATAGATCGGCGGCAGCTCCACCTTCGCCGGGTCCGCGTGCTTCGGCGAATTCCACGGTCCCGGCCCCTTCGCGCCACCCACGCGATGCGTCTCCGAGAAATTGATCTGCGCATAGAACGGCTGCTTCGCCTTCAGATCGCTCCAGTTCGCGGAATCAAACGGTTTGCCCGTGTACGTGAAATTCCAATCCGTCTTCCCCGTTCCCTTGAAGCCCAGTTCGTTCGGCAGCTCCCGGATGTTCGCCGTGAAGTAGCCGCCCCCGCGCATCCAGTCCGTGATCACCTTCACACCGTCCGGCAGCATATAACCATCATCCCGATGCGAGCGGTGATTATGCGCTCCGATCGTCGTCTGATACATCCCCGTGATAAAGCCCGACCGGCTCGCCGAGCACACCGGTGCCGTGGTGAACGCCTTCGTGAACCGCATCCCTTCCTTCGCCAGCTTGTCGAGGTTCGGCGTGAAGACCTCTTTCGTCCCGTAACAACCCAAGTGCGGACTGAAATCCTCACCGATGAGCCACAGGATGTTCGGCTTCTTCGCCTCGGCAGCCGTGGCGAAGTTCATCTGCGCCAGCCCCAAGCTTAACAACAGCAATGTCAGTATGCGTTTCATGTGGTTCAAAATTTGTTATCTCACCGCGTCTTCACAAAATCGGGCTTCTCCCGCGTTTCTTTCAACGGCTTGCCCGGATCATGATGTTCATTCGGGCCCGGTATCTCCGCCGGTATTGATTTCATCCACGCATGCAGCTTCTCCTGCATCGCCTTCGCTCTCTCAGGCATGGCCAGCGAAAGATTCCGGGTCTCGCCGATATCTTCCCGTAAGTTGAAGAGTTGCAAGCGATGGCCCGGCACATATCGCCCCTGCGGGTCCACCAGGTCGCCAAAGAATTCGATCAGCTTGAAATCTCCCTCCCGCACCACCACGCACGGAGTACCGCCCCAGCGCAGGTCATACAGCGGCATATACCAATACAGCGGACGCGGTTTGAGCTTTTGCCCGCGCAAGAGCGGGCTCAGGTCCGCCCCGTCCACCTTGTGCTCGGCCGGGACTTTCGCACCCGCCAACGCACACAGTGTCGGCAGCCAGTCCGTCACATGCACCGGCGTGTTCTCCACCCGGTTACCCTTGATGCCCTTCGGCCAGCGCACGAGACACGGCACACGGATGCCCCCCTCATAAGCCGAACCCTTGCCCGCCCGCAGTGGCGCATTATCGAACTCCCACCGGTCCGCTTCCAGCTTCGTGACCCGTCCATCGCCTTGCGTCACTGGCCGCACGTTGTAAGACCAGTCGATGCCCCCATTGTCACTCAGGAAAACCACGATGGTATTCTCCTTCTGCCCCAGCTCCTCCAGCCCCGCCATCAGCTTGCCGATGGAATTATCCAGATGTTCGATGCACGCCAGATACAGCGCGTTAAAGTTCCCCTTTTCCGGCGCACCACGGGCCAAGTGCTTCTGCACCAGCTCTTCCGGCGCGCTCAAGTTGTGATGCAAGGTATGATGCGCCAGATAAAGGAACCACGGTTGCTCTTTGTGTTCCCGGATGAATCCCAGCGCATCCGCCGTGTAACGGTCCACCTCCTTGTCCCCTTTATTGTTCGCATTCGCCACCGGCGCCAGCGCCACCCAGTCGAAGCCAAAATGCGCCGCCGCTTCCGGCTTTAGGGCCGCGTAGTTTCCGTCCTCATTCGTGTTCAGATGCCACTTCCCGATCTGGCCCGTCGCGTAACCCGCCGCCTTCAACGCCTTGGGCAGCAGGAACGTCGTGCGTGACAACTGCTCCACGTACGCGGGCTCCTTCACTGGTGCCCATGGCGTGCCATACCACGGGATCACATGCCACATCCCGTTCCGCGCCGTGTGCTGGCCCGTGAGCAAGGCGGCTCGCGTCGGCGTGCACTGCGGCATCACATACGCGTCCGTGAACCGGATGCCCTCCGCCGCCAGCTTGTCCAGGTTCGGCGTCGGCACCGCCCGGCTCCCGTAACAACTCAGCGATGGCCACCCTTGATCGTCCGTCAGGATGAACAGGATGTTCGGCTGCTTTGCTTCCCGCGCCTCCGCACGCAATCCAGCGCCCAGCCCAAGACCGGCGATTAGGAGCAATAAAATCACACGCTTCATATTCATTAGGCTAGGGATAGGGACGGGCTTCAGCCGCGAAAAGTAACACGCCCCGCGCGCCAGTTCGACACAAACTTTCCCGCCTGTGCTACCTCCTTTCCGTCTGTTTTCTGACTTCATCATGGCGCCAGCATGACGGCATTTCGGAGGAGATGTTAGGATTGCATCTCACTACATCCCACTACATCCACACAAAATTTCCTGAAAATCACTTCCCCAACACCCCATGCTTCTCGAACCATCCCTTCATCAAGCCATTCACTTCCTCCGCCTTCGCCTGGTGCAGGTTGTGCGCCACGCCCTCGAACACCTTCCGCTCGTTCGGCACCTTGGCCGCATCCAATGCTTTCTTGAGTGCCTCGGATTGCTCCGGTCGCACCGTTGTATCCGTGCTGCCGTGTAAAATGAGCATCGGCACCTTCACCCTGGCCGCCACTTCTTCGGACGGCGCGGGATACCCCGTCGCCAAGGCCAGTCCGCCCGCCGTGATCGCGCACGCCTTCAATGAATCCGCCGCGTCCGCCCCGAGCCGGATGGTGAGGAACGCGCCCATGCTGTTTCCGTATGCGACGATGCGTTGTGCATCTACTTCCGGCAATGTCTTGAGGATGGCCAGGCAGGCCTTGGCGCGGCGCACGTTCTCATCGCTCGAACCGAATGTGCTCCGGTCACCACCGGATTGTGAATGCGTGTAATCCGTGGCGATGCACACAAACCCCAGCTTCGCGAAATCACGCGCCTTCGGCAGGGCGAACTGCCGCGCATTCCCGCCCAAACCATGGCTGATAAGCATCGCCGGAAACGGCCCCTTGCCCTCCGGCTTCACCAAAACACCCTGCATCGGCTGTCCGTCCGCCACGCAAGTCCATTGCTGTCCATCCAGTTTGAAATCCTTGATGCCGCTTACCTTGGGACCATCGGCTGCTGACTCCTTTTTCTCGGAACTCGTCGCCGCCTCTTTGCCCTTCGTCGGCGCGCTTGGCTGGCCAGGGCGAGGGGCTTCATCATATTCTGGCTTGCTGATGAAGCCATCACTGTTCCGGTCCAGCCGCGGAAAGATCGGCGGTGGTCCTCGAAATTCTTCCTTCGAGATCTTCCCATCCTTGTTCGCATCATCCCGCGCCAGCACTTGCTCAAACGTCGGCCGGTTGCCCTGCTGACCAGGATTCGTCGTGGGCGAGGCGGGAGCCGCCGGGGCTTGCTTCGTCTCCGTCGTGGTGCTCTCTGAAGTGGTCGCTTGCGGCTTGGTAACGTCTTTGCCTGCGCCTTTCAGGAACTTCTCGAAGAACTCCTGCACCTGCGTCGTCACCTCCGGCGCATTGAAACCCGGTCCGCCATGACCTGCACCGTGGATGGTGTGGAAATGCACCTGCCGCCCCGCCTTCTTCAGCGCCGCGAAGAGCAGCTCGCTCTGGTTGATCGGCACCGTGCCGTCCTTGTCCCCGTGCACGATGAGGAACGGCGGATCATCCGCACTGACATACGTGATGGGATTCACCTTCGCCGCTTTGTCCTTGTTCTCCAGCACTGCTCCGCCGATGAGCTTCGCCTCCGGTGCATCCGCCTTCGCATGTGATTCATATCTCGGCGTGGTCACGAACACGACGAAATCCGTCGGCCCATAATAATCACACACCGCCTGCACGCGGCTCGATTGATCGAGGTTCGCTCCCTTGTCGAACTCCTTCACATCCCCGCTCGTGCCGAGCAACGCCACCAGATGTCCGCCCGCGGAACTGCCCCACACGCCAAACCGTTTGGTGTCCAGATTGTATTGCTTGGCATTGGCCCGCAGCCAGCGGATGGCCGCCTTGCAATCCTCGATCTGTGCCGGAAACGTCGCGTGCCCGCTCAGGCGATAATTGATGCTGGCCACCGCATACCCGCGCGCCGTGTAACCTTCGCGCAACGGCGGGCAACCATCTTTCGAGCCATTCTGCCACCCGCCGCCATGCACCCAGATGAGCAGCGGCAATGGCCCCTCCGCCTTCTCCGGCACATACAGATCCAGTTTGTGCCGCTCATGTCCGTTGGTCACATACTCCAGGTCTTTGTAAGCCTTCACACCCTCCGGCACACGCGGTGCGGGCGGTGTGCCTTTTTGATTGCCTCGCTTGGGAGCTGGTTGTGCCCCGGCATCAAAACCCAACACCGCACAGCTCAACAGGAGGACCATCCAACTATTTTTCATAAATCTTTTTGGTTTGAAGATGCAGTTGCTGTTTGGTCATTCATCGTTCTCAGTTACGCTTTACGTTTTACGCATTACCCCGCCTTTTAGTTCGCCCTTTCGCTCGTTCCTCATCCGCCCGCATAGCCTGCAACAGCCGGGCAAAAATATCATGCGCCTGCTCCACTTCGCGCGCTCTTAGCCCCGCCTGCAAAGTCCCCGTGATCTCCGCGTGAAACTCCCGTACCTGTGGTTCCAGCGAGCGCCCCAGCTTCGTCAGCTTCACCCGCACTGCCCGACCGTCCTCGGCACACTTCCGACACTGCACCAGCCCTGCTTCCTCCATTTTCTTCAAAAGCCCCGTCAGCGTCCCGTTCGCCATCTGCACCCGTCGCCCGATGTCCTTGATGATGCAGTCATCCTCCTCATACAACGCCAGCAGCACATGCCCCATGCCCGGCCGCAGATGCCGGTCCAGCCCCGTGCTCGCCAGCCGCCGCTCCACCAACCCCAGAAGCGCATAGAACAACCTTGGCAGATACAACGGCAAATCCTCCAAAGCAGAAGCGGTAACGGCAGCAGTCGGATGTGGCAGGCGCGACATGAGTTGAATGTCTTACGGGAAATTGTTTCGGTAGCGAACTATCATGCTTTAAAGCGTCTGGCAATCTATTTCCTTCATGATGATTGCTTGCCAAACCCATGCCAAGGCAGCTGTCCACCTTTTGAGAGGGCAGCAAATGTTCCCCCCTCTCCCCTCAACGGGGACTTCTGCCGCTTGGGAAGCGGCGGAAGGAATTCGCGCTAGCGAAGGCCCAACGGGCCGAACGAGCGGGCGCGAGTGAGTCACTGGGCCGGGGTGAGGGGTGAGCCCTCCTAGATTGATTTGCAGCCAAGACGCGGCGAGCTCAATACCCCAGCTCGCCCTTGTCCGCCACCGTCCGCACATGGGCCAAGGCCGCCTTGTAGGCCGGCTCCAGCTCCTCCAGTCCGCCCACGGCCATCTCCAGATCTCGTAACAGTCCGTCTTTCAGGCTGTAGATCCAGGCGTGCACCGTCAGGTCTTGACCGCGTGACCACGCGTCTTGCACGATGGTCGTCCGGCAGACATGGCAGGCTTGCTCGATGGCGTTCAACTCGCACAAACGCTCCGCCCGCGCCTTCGGGTCTTCCACCGTATCAAGCAAAGCTTGATGCCGGTCCCGCACGTCTTGCAGGTGACGCAGCCAGTTGTCGATGAGGCCGAAACGCATATTGGTCATCGCCGCCCACACGCCGCCGCACCCGTGATGACCACACACGATGATGTGCTTCACCTTCAACACGTCGATGGCGTACTGCATCACGGAAACGCAGTTCAGATCGGTGGTGATGACCAGGTTGGCAACATTACGATGGACGAAAACCTCACCCGGCAACAGGCCGACGATCTGGTTCGCCGGCACCCGGCTGTCCGAACACCCGATCCAGAGATATTGCGGTGTTTGTTGGGCGGCCAGACGGGTAAAGAAATCCGGGTCCTTATCCCGCACTCCGTCTGCCCAGTTCCGGTTGTTGGCCAAGAGATCGTCTAAGCGGCGCATGTCCCGCCGATACTAGCGGAACATCCCGATTTGAAAACCCTGAAAATTTAGCGCAGCTTCACCGCGCTACTGTAGCGCAGACCGGTGGTCTGCTGTGTCGCAGGTTGGTAACCTGCGAAGCGTTGGATCGCGTTGCAGTTCGCGATTTCAAAGGTTGCCACCCGAAGACTACTTAACTATCTGTGTGTTCATGACACAGGGAGAAGAAAACAAAGGACTGAAAAGGACCGCGTATCAATTACGCGCCGTCGGTGTCCCGAAGGAAACTCAGAATAAATTACGCACAGGTATTCACAGCCGCGGCTACCTCCCGCATGTCAAAGTCGAGAATGCCTCATACTTTGTCACCTTCCGACTCGCAGATTCATTGCCCAAGGAAGTGCTATTACGATTTGAACAAGAGCATGCAGTTGCACTCAAACACTTAAAGCCTGGTGGAGGCCGAACTGAGGAGGAAGAAATCAATCGCGATCTGCGTCGCAAAATCGAGCGCTACCTCGATCTCGGCAAAGGCGAATGCTGGTTACGCAACCAAGCGATCGCCGATCTCATGGTCGAAGCGCTGCTACATTTCAATGAAGTGCACTACCGGTTGGATGCTTGGGTCGTCATGCCCAACCATGTGCATTTGATTCTTTGGCCATTACCCAATCATACGCTGAGTGACATTTTGAAAAGCCGTAAGGGCAAGACTGCGCGACAGGCCAATCTGCTACTTGAGCGCACCGGTGAAACATTCTGGCAGCGTGAATCCTATGATCACTGGATTCGTTCGGATGAAGAAAAGGCGAGGATACGCAGATATATCCACATGAACCCCGTAAAAGCGGGGCTGTGCGCAAATCCAGAGGATTGGCATTGGAGCAGTGCCTCGGCGCATCGACAAGAGTGACACCCTGCCGACTACCAGTCGGCGACACAGCAGACCACCGGTCTGCGCTACAAAAAAGCGCCAGCGTTTTGCGCTGGCGCTCAATTTGTAATTCGTTCGCCTACCGCGAGTTCTTCTTCACAAACCGCGCCATTCGTTCCGCCGCGATCTCGATCTGGTCGAACGCCGTCGCGAAGCAGCAGCGCAAGAAACCTTCACCGCTCGCACCGAAGGCGCCACCGGGCACGCACGCCACCTTCTCCTGCTCCAGCAACTTCACGGCAAATTCTTTCGATCCCATGCCCGTCGATTGGATGCACGGGAACGCATAAAATGAGCCACGTGGCAGATGGCACTTCAAGCCCATGTTGTTCAGCGCGTTCACGATGTAATTGCGGCGGAGCCGATAGTGCTCACGCATCTCGATCGTATCCGGCTCACCGTGCAGCAACGCCTCCAGCGCCGCCTCCTGGCTGATGATGCTCGCGCAGAGCATGGAATACTGATGGATCTTCATCATCGCCTCGATGAGATCAGTCGGCCCGCAAGCATAGCCGATGCGGAAGCCCGTCATCGCATACGCCTTCGAAAAACCATGCAGGAAGATCGTCCGCTCGCGCATGCCGGGCAGCGACGCGATGCTGACGTGTTCGCCCTCAAACGTGAGCTCGGAATAGATCTCATCCGTGATGACCACCAAGTTGTGCTTGTGCGCCAGTTCCGCGATCTTCAGCAACTCCGTGCGCGTCATCGTACCGCCCGTCGGATTCGTCGGGAAATTCAGCATCAACACCTTGGATTTTGGTGTGATGGCTTTCTGGATGGCCTCCGCCGTCAGCGCGAAACCATCTTCGGCGCGGCAGTTCACGGCCACAGGCACAGCATGCGTCAGCGCCACACTCGGTGAATAGCTCACGTAGCACGGCTCGTGATAGATCACCTCGTCGCCCGGATTCAGCAGCGCGCGCAGGGCGATGTCGAGGGCCTCGCTCACACCCACCGTGATGAGGATCTGCGTCTTCGGGTCGTAAGAGACCTTGAATTGCTTCTCCACCGTGTTGGCAATGGCCTCACGCAGCTTGAGCAGCCCCAAGTTCGACGTGTACGTCGTGCGACCCCGTTCCAGTGCGTAGATGGCGGCTTCGCGGATGTGCCACGGCGTCACGAAGTCGGGTTCACCGACGCCGAGGGAAATCACGCCTTTCGTGTTCTGGACGATATCAAAAAACTCGCGGATGCCGGAGCGCGGGATCGCGCCGACATGCTTCGCGATGAACTGCTTGGTGTCTAGGGGTTGCGACATGGGAATACCTTGGGGCGGGTGCCCGTCGGTGAATCACCGGGCAACCCGCGCGAATCAGGCTGCTGCCTGGTCCTGTTTCCGCCGGATGATAGGCTTGCTCTTGCCCAGCACCACGGCACGGGTGATTTTCACGGCGACGATGTCGTCGCTGCCGGGGATGTCATACATCACGTCCAGCATGAGCTTTTCCAGCAGACCGCGGAGGGCGCGGGCGCCGGTGCCCTTCTTGATGGCCTGCGCGGCCAGTTCCTGCAGGGCGTCGCAGGAAAACTCGAGTTCGACACCTTCCATCGCCATGAGCTTGGAGAACTGCTTCGTCAGCGCGTTCTTCGTCTCGGTCAGGATGGTCATCATCTGGTCTTCGGTCAGTTCCTCGAGCACCGTCAGCATCGGCAGACGACCGATGAACTCGGGGATGTAACCGTAGCTCAGCAGATCCTCGGGCTCCACCATCTGCATGATGGTCGTGCGGTCTTCAGGGGCGATGGTCTTGGCTTCCTTCGCCTCGCCGAAGCCCAATACCCGCTTGCCCACGCGCCGTTGCACCATTTTCTCCAGCCCCACAAACGCGCCGCCGCAGATGAACAGGATGTTCGTCGTATCCACCCGGATGTATTCCTGTTGCGGATGCTTGCGACCGCCTTGCGGAGGCACATTGCAAACGGTGCCTTCCAAAATCTTCAGGAGCGCCTGTTGCACGCCTTCACCGGAAACGTCACGCGTGATGGAGACGTTCTCCGTCTTGCGCGCGATCTTGTCGATCTCGTCGATGTAAACGATGCCCATCTGCGCACGCTTCACATCGTAATCCGCATTCTGCAGCAGGCGCAGGATGATGTTCTCCACGTCCTCGCCCACGTAACCGGCCTCCGTGAGCGTCGTGGCATCAGCGATGGCGAAAGGCACATCCAAGATGCGCGCCAGCGTGCGCGCCAGCAAGGTCTTGCCCGAGCCCGTGGGACCCACGAGCAAGATGTTGCTCTTCTCGATCTCCACGTCCTGGTGCGGCGTGCTGATCATCTGCGGGAACTGCGTGGTACCATCCTCGGCGGTCGCCCCCTGCTCGTGCATCACGCGCTTGTAATGATTATGCACCGCCACTGACAGGGTCTTCTTGGCGATGTCCTGCCCGATGCAATGGATGTCCAGCTCCGCCTTGATGTCCGCCGGCTTCGGGATGCGCACGCGCGGCTGCGTGCGCTTCACCTCCGCCTGCATCTCCTTGTCCAGGACGTTCTTGCAGACGAGAATGCAACTGTCACAGATGTAAACGCCCGGGCCCGCGATGAGCTTTTTCACTTCCGCGTGGGATTTCCCGCAGAAGCTGCACAAAGTCAGGTTGGTTGGCCGGGCCATTTGTTTACATGTTAAGGGTCAGGTCAGTTCGTGACAACGGAAGTCTTGTCCGGCATGCCGGGCACTTCCTTGCGGGAGGCGACCACTTCGTCCACCAAACCGAATTTCTTCGCCTCTTCCGCTGACATAAAGTTATCGCGATCGCACGCCTTCTCGACCACGTCGTAAGTCTGGCCGGTATGCTTCGCCAGGATCGTGTTCAGCCGTTCCTTCAGCTTCAGCATGTACTTCACGCGGATCTCCACATCGCTCGCCTGGCCTTCCGCACCGCCGAGCACCTGGTGGATCATGATGTTCGCGTTCGGCAGGGCGAACCGCTTGCCCTTCGTGCCGCCGCTCAAAAGCACTGCGCCCATGCTGGCCGCCTGGCCGATGCAATACGTGTTCACGTCGCATGTGAGGAACTGCATGGTATCATAGATCGCCAGCCCGGCCGTCACACTGCCGCCAGGGGAGTTGATATACAGATGCACGTCCTTCTTCGGATCCGTCATCTGGAGGAACAAAAGCTGGGCGATGATCACGTTGGACACCATGTCATCGATCGGCGTGCCGAGGAAAACGATGCGGTCCACCAGCAGACGGGAATAGATGTCATAACCGCGCTCACCACGGCCGGTCTGTTCGATGACGTGAGGTATCAAAAAGTTGTTCATACTACGACTACACTAGCGCATCGCGCTGAATGAGCAAGCTACCCGAACCCCGCAAACACCGTCAAGCCATGCCGCCGCCCAGAATTCACCCGTTTTTTGCTGCAAACCAGTAAGTTTGGCCAATCCCCGGGCATCAGGGGTCAGACAAACTGGCAGCGAGAGAAGGGTGTAAACGAAAAGTGCGACCAGAATTTGGTCGCACTTCCGTAAACCTTGGACTGGATCCGGCTGCTTTACCGTTCCACTTTCACTTCCAGTTTGTTGCGCTTGAGTGTGGTGCCCTCGTTCAGGGAGAGCGTGGAGAGCGCCTTGTTGTAATCCGCCAGCGCGCGGATCTCAGCGGAACGGGCGGAGGTCAGGTCGCGTTGCAATTGCAGCACCACGAAGCTCGTGCTCTTCCCGTTCGCCAGCTTCTTCTGCTCGGCGTCCAGCGCGGCCTCGGCGTATTCGCGGGCCTTGCGGGTGGACTCGATCTGCTCGTAGTTCGATTGCGCCAGCCGCACCGAGTTGTCAATGTTAACGATGGTGTCCTGCTCCAGCTTCTTGAAACGCAACAGCAACTGCTCTTTCAAGGATTTGGCCGTGCTGTGCGCCGTGCGCGCCGTCCGATTCCCCAGCGGGATGGTCAGCACCACACCATAGGAGTGCCGCGGATTCTCACCCATCTCGATGTCCCGGACCACATTGCCCATGTTCGGCCCCAACCCGTTCTGGCCAAAACTGCCAAACAGGTCCAGCGACGGAAACAGCTGGTTCCGCGTATAGCGCAATTGGATGTTCTGCTTCTCCAGCTCGATGCGTTGCTGCTCCAGATCCGGGCGCAGCTCCATGCCGGTCTTCCAGCTTTCCTGGAGGTCGAAGGTCTGCGGGATAGGGAGCAGCTTGTCGGTGGGTTTGATGTAAACCGTGCGCCAGACCGAATAATCATCCGTGATCAGTTTCTTCAGGGTGTTCTGCTGGTCGGCCAACTGGCGCTGAGCGGTGATCAGATCCGCCTGCCGGGCCGCCACTTGGGATTCTGCCTGCTTCTCATCCAGTGGAGCCAGCGCACCCACTTCCACGCGCTTCTTGTTCTCCGACAGGAGACGCTGGGCCAGTTCCAGGGCGGAGCGCTGCACTTTCACGTTTTCCTCGGAAAAAATCAGGTCGTAGTAAGCCTGTTCCACGGCCGCGACCGTGTTCATGGCCTGCAAGGTGACCCCCAGCTCGGAACTGCGCAGGTTGCGCCGGTTGATGAGGATCGAGCGCCGGGCATCATCAATCCACATGTTCTTCAACAACGGCTGGCGAACGCTGATGAGCGCCGAGCTGCTGTATTCCGAACGGGCGTTGTTCACGTCCCGGAAGCCAAAGTTGGAGGTCAGATCATACCGCATGCCCGTCGGGAGCACCCCCGTCAGCCCGGGAGAAACGTTCTCGGTATTGATTTCCGTAGAGGGCAAAGGCCGGCCATCACTGTCCGTGCCACCCGGAGATGAGTTGTAATTATGCACCAGCGTGGAGGTGAACGAAGGGTCCCACGCCGCATACGAGCCTTCCAACGTGAACCGGTCCTGTTTCGGCTCTTCCAGCTGGATACGGATGTCCAAGTTGTGCGCCAGCGCCAGCTCGATGCATTCCGTCAGACTAAGCGTGCGCACTGGACCATCCGCTGGCTGCGCGGACGCCGATGCCGCCACCGTGAACAGCGCACAGAAACTAATTACCGGTAGGTAGGATTGCATTGCCCTGAAAGATTGCGCCATTCCCATGATTTCGTCAAAAGAGTTCCCGGTTGTCCGGTGGTTAAACAGTTGAACGCCCCAAAGGTTGCGTCAAATCCGTAAACTTTCAAGCTGTTGCTGACGCTCTTTTTAAGCGGTCCGCTATCCCCTGCCATTCCGCCGTCGGCGGCACCGCTTCCACCGCGATCAAACTGGCCCCTTCTTCATCACACCGGTGCAGTTCCCCGTAGATGGCCCGGGCAAAGGCCTCCGCATCATGCGGGATGACGCTGACATTGGCCAATTCCGCACACAACGGGATGCGGGTATGGCTGATGATATGCGTGCTGGGCAAAGACGCCTTCAGTCCGGCCAATTGAGACAGCAAATCCGCCGTATCCGTCCATTCCCGGATGACCAGCCGGGCCTTGGGCGAATAATGCTTCTGGAGCAGACCCGGGCTGCGCAAGACCTCCCCGGCAGCTAGGTGACTGTCCCCTGCCAGTACGCCAGTGACGGCCAGCAAGGATTCCGCATGGATCATCCCCGGCCGCAAAACCCGGGGCGGCTGGCTGGTCAGATCGATGACGGTTGACTCAATGCCCACCTGCGCCTGCCCGCCATCCACGATGAGCGGCACCTTGCCGTCCAGTTGCCTGGCCACGTGCTGGGCATTGGTGGGCGAAAGCTGGTTGGAAAGATTGGCACTCGGGGCCGCCAAGGGAAAACCGCATAACTTGATGACCTCTTGGATAAAAGGATGGCTCGGCCAGCGCAAACCCACCGTCTCCCCGCCGGCCGTCACGATGTCCGGGACGTTCTTTTGCCGCGGCAAAACCATCGTCAAAGGCCCCGGCCAGAAAGCATCCGCCAATCCATCTGCTACCTTCGGCCAATGCGTGGCACATTCACGGGCCATGGCCCGGCCCGCCACATGGACGATGATGGGATTATGGGATGGACGTCCTTTGATCTCGTAAATGCGCCTTACGGCGTCCGGGTTCAGCGCATTGGCCGCCAGCCCATAGACCGTCTCCGTAGGCAACACCACGATTTCCCCCGCCTGCAACAGCTCCGCCGCCCGTCGCACGGCTGTTTGGAACAGGTGCGGCGTATGCGTCGGCAAAACTTCGGTTTTACGTGTGTTGGGCATGCCCGGTGGCGGGAGGTTGTAAGCCGAACCGGCTGCCAACGCAACCTGCGAACTGACGTGGTTTACCAAGCATTCACCACGTCGATCATCTGCCGCAACCGCCCATACTGCCGCCGGTCGAAGTCGAACGCGATACGCGGCAGCTCCTGCACATCCCCTTCCTCCCGCTCATCTTCGGAGGCCTCCACCCGATCTATGCTCCCCGACCCGATGATGTCCGCAAAATCTTCCGTCAGCGCCTCCAGCGCCGAGACCGTCGGCACGTTCTTCAGTCGGATGACCAGTCGCCCCTTTGCAAAACGCATCGAGTGATAGTTGCGATAGAAGCGCGTGATCCACTTCACCGCCTGCTCCGGACTGTCCGTGATCTGGTAGAGGAAGAGGTCGTCCGGCGAGATCAGCTCATTTCGCAACAGATGCTCCCGCACCGTCTTGTCCCAGCTTTTCCAATATGTTCCGCCAGGCTTGTCGATGAGCACCAGCGGCATCAGTTGCGCCTTGCCCGTCTGCATCAGCGTCAGCGCCTCGTAACCTTCATCCATCGTGCCGTAGCCTCCGGGGAACAGCGCGATGGCATCGGACTGACGGATGAACATCAGTTTGCGCGTGAAGAAATATTTGAACGTGACGAGTTTCTCATCCTCGGAGATCACCGGGTTCGCGTTCTGCTCCCACGGCAGCCGGATGTTGCAGCCAAAACTGTGCTCCACACCGGCCCCCTCATGGCCGGCCTGCATGATGCCACCACCTGCTCCGGTGATGACCATGAACCCGGCTTCCACCATCTGCCGCGCGAACTCCGCCGCATGCTGGTATTCCTTCTTGTCCGGTTTCGTCCGGGCCGAACCGAAGATGCTCACCTTGCGCCGCTCCGCATACGGGGCGAAGAGGCGATAGGCGTAACGCATTTCCCGCATGGCCGTCTGCATCACCTTCACATCGCCCCGGTCCTCCACGTCTTTCAACACTTTGAGCGAGTTTTCGATCAGGTCTGCAACCAGGTCTTCATTATGCCCGCCACCCACCCGCTGGATGAGTTCCCGGATGGCGGGGCGATGCTCGGCAAAAAATGGTGTTTTTGGCATGCCTCCAAGTCTAGCCCGGCCTGACAATTGACGCGAGCGGGAGAGGCGCGGCGCTTTGTTTTTGCGCGGCGTCTCGTTTTAGGTTAAGTCGTCGCCATGAACCTCCTTTTCAGGTTAGCCCTTTGCACTGCGCTGCTCGCCACTCTTTTCCTGAGCGCTTGCAGCACACACAGGGGTGGACATCCTGCGCGACTCATACCCGCGCCTTCGTATACCGGCCCATGGGATCGCGAGGCCCTCTATCAAAAACCTGCTCACACCTTCGGCTCCATCACCGGACTTGTGCAGGAGGTCTATTACGAGAACGTACCGCTCCAAGGCAAACCCACCCGCGTCTTCGCCTATCTCGGTCGCCCTGAAGGCAAAGGCCCCTTCCCGGCCATGGTGCTGGTGCATGGCGGCGGCGGCCAGGCCTTCGCGAACTGGGCCGAGATGTGGGCCCAGCGTGGCTACGTGGCCCTCGCCATGGACACCGCTGGAAATGGCCCCGGCAAAGTGCGCCTGCCTGATGGCGGTCCCGATCAAAGCGATGTGGAAAAATTCCAGAAGTTCCCCGCCTCCGAGGTGAAAGATATGTGGACGTATCACGCCGTGGCCGCAGTGATCCGGGGACATTCACTCCTGCGCAGCCTGCCGGAAGTGGATGCGAACCGCATCGGCATCACCGGTATCAGTTGGGGCGGCTACCTGACGTGCATCGTGGCCGGTGTGGATGACCGCCTGAAATGCGCCATCCCCGTCTATGGCAGTGGCTTCCTCTGGGAAGACAGCGCGTGGCTCGCCCAGTTCGAGAAACTGGGCCCCGAACAATCCAAACGCTGGTGCGATCTCTTCGATCCCTCGGTTTACCTTCGTAACGTCACCTGCCCCATCCTCTTCGTGAATCGGCCCACCGATTTCCACTATCGCCTCGGCGTTTACCAGAAGTCTTACCGACTCGTAAAAGGCCCGCGCAACCTGCATATGGACATCAAGCTCGGCCACTCGCATCCCGCAGGCTGGAACCCGAAAGAGATTGGACTTTATGCGGATAACATCCTGCGTAACACCGCACCCCTTGCCAAAGTAACTGAAATGACCGTGATCGAAAACATCGCCGAAGCTGGCTTTAAAACCAACGTGCCCATTACCAAAGGCGAACTGTGCTACACGACTGACTCCGGCACTTACGACAAGCGTAAATGGCAATCCATACCCGCCACTCTCATGGGTAATTTCGTGAGCGCCACATTGCCCAAAGAACGCCCGCTCACCTTCTTCCTGAACGTGATCGATGAACGCGGCGCCATCACCAGCTCACCGCATCTGGAGTATGCTGCTGATCAAAAATGACCGCTACCTGACGCCGCTGATAAGACGCTTTCTTTTTCCGGCCCACTTGTTAGACCAGCGATGCCCATGAAACCTCGCCCCGTCTTTGCCGGCGCCATGACCTGCCTGCTGGCGGGCGCTGCCCTTGTCGGCGCGGCGGAAGCCCCCTTGCCACGCATACCGGCCCAAGCGCCCGCCGAAGCAGCGAAATCATTTCATGTGCTGCACGGTTTCCGGATGGAGTTGCTCGCCAACGAACCGCTCGTGACCGATCCCGTGGCGATGGCCTATGACGAAGATGGCCGCGCCTATGTCGCCGAGATGCGCGACTATCCCTACACGGACAAAGCGAACCACAAACCGAACCAGGAGAACCCGACCGACCAGCCCATCGGCCGGATACGTCTGCTCACGGACACCGATGGTGATGGGCGTTTCGATAAAAGCACCCTCTTCGCCGAAGGACTCTCGTGGCCCACTGGCGTAGCGTGTTGGAAAGGCGGCGTGTTCGTCGCCGCGACTCCCGACCTCTGGTATTTCAAGGATACGGATGGCGATGGGAAAGCCGATGTGCGCGAGCGCTGGTTCACCGGCTTCCGCAAACTTAACGTGCAGGCCGTGATGAACGTGTTGCAGTGGGGCCTCGACAACCGCATCCACGGCGCGGGTGGCAGCAATGGTGGCATGATCGAATCGCTGAAGGACAGCGCCTCTAAACCACTGCGCATGGCCCGGAATGATTTTGCCTTCCAACCGGATAATGGCCATCTGGAACTGCTCTTCGGCGGGGCACGCTATGGATTGGCTTTTGATGATTGGGGCAACCGTTTCCTTTGCAACATCCGTAATCCCGCCCAGCATGTAGTGCTCCCCTCCGAGGCAATCGGTCGCAATCCCTTCCTGATCGCCGGAAACCCCGTGCATAACGTAGCAGAAGCGGGCGATCAGTTGCCCGTCTATCGCACCAGCCCGCCCGAACCTTGGCGCGAAGTCCGGGCCAGGCGTTGGACCGCTGAGGCAAAAGTGATGCCTCGCAGCGAACTCGTCGGCGCAGGCGTCGTCACCTCCTCCAGCGGCATCACCGTGTATCGCGGCTCGGCATATCCGGCGGAATATCAGGGGCAGATCTTCGTGGCCGATGTCGCGGGCAATCTCTTCTACCGGCTGAAACGGACCCCAGAGGGCGTGACCTTTCGGGCGGTCCGTGCGGATGACAAAGTGGATTTCGTCACCTCCGAGGATATCTGGTTCCGTCCGGTGAATTTCGTGAACGCACCCGACGGCACGCTGCATGTGCTGGACATGTACCGCGAGACCATCGAACACCCTTGGTCCATCCCGGATGACTTGCATGCGTTGCTCGATCTGGAAAGCGGCCGGGATCGCGGCCGCATCTATCGGCTTGCCCCGCCTGCATTTGCCGTGCCCAAGCCGCCACGCTTGAGCGTGGCCACCACAGCAGAGCTGGTCGCCACGTTGGAAAACCCCAACGCTTGGTGGCGTGAGACCGCCCAACGGCTCTTGCACGAACGGCGGGATCCATCCGCTGCCCCCGCACTGAAGCAACTGTTACGCACCAGCCAGAAACCCCTCGCGCGCTTGCACGCGCTCTGGACGTTACACGGCTTGCAAGCCTTGACAGAAGCCGATGTGTTGCTCGCACTGAACGATCCGGTGCCCGGAGTCCGCGAACACGCGGTGAAACTGAGCCAGCCCTGGCTGCAAGCACCCGGAAACAAATCAGCGCTTACGGCTGCTGTGCTCGACCGCGCCGAAGACCCCGATGCCCGCGTCCGTTTTCAGACGGCCTTTGCACTAGGTGTCATCCGCGAACCGCAAGCGGCCACCGCGTTGGTATCGCTGGCTGCAAATCATCCCACTGATACGTGGCTGCACACCGCCTGCCTGAGTTCACTCACCAACCACTATGCGAGTGTCGCCCAACGTTTGCTGGAGCCGGATGCCCAGCTCGCCGCGTTCCTGATCACCACCAACGGCCAATCCTTTTTGAAACAGACTGGCCGCGCGGTCGGCGCCCTCGGAGCGGACAAGATTTTGCCGGCGATCGCGCAAAAGCAGCTACCCTTCCCTTTCGCGCTGGGCTTGGGAGAAGGCGCACGGCTGCGGCGTTTGACGCTGGCGCAAACCTTGCCGTTTGGCGCGATGGAATCCTTAATGAAGCGGGCGGAAACAGTCGCGATGGATCTCAAACAACCCTTATCCGAACGTCTGGCCGCATTGGAATTACTGGCTTACACGCGGGTTCGCCCGGAACAGTTGCGGCAATTGCTCGCCTACACCCAGCCGTCCGAAGTGCAAGTGGCGGCCTTGCGGCAATGGCTGGCGCAAGCCGCGCCCAATGAGTTTGCCTCTATCCTCGACCGCTGGCCGACTTTGAGTCCCGTCCTGCGCAACGAACTCCTCACGCAGTTTTCCGCACGTGCTGATCGGGCGCTGGTGTTGCTGGAGGGAATCGCTGCGGGAAAGATTACCGCCGGGCAATTGAGTGCGAGTCGGCGCAATGCCCTGATCGCGCATCGCGATGCCAAGGTTCAAGAACGGGCGCGGGCGGTCTTGGGCGAAACGAATGCCGGTTCTCGAGCCGAAGCGGTGGAGAAATTCAAAGCGGCCTTGTCGCTCACCGGCGACCGGCAACGGGGCGCGCAAGTTTATCAAACAGCTTGTGCGGTCTGCCACAAACTGGGTGAGGAAGGCAAGGATGTGGGGCCGAATCTCGCCACCGTGCGTTCATGGACCGCCGAACAATTGCTGACTAACATTCTGGACCCTAACCGCGAAGTGGCCCCCAGTTTCGTAGCTTACAGCATCGAGTTGCGGAATGGTGAGACACGCGATGGCATCATCGTGACCGAGACCGGCAACACGGTGACCTTGCGCCGCGCTGACGGAGGCGAAGAGACTTTGCTGCGTGCCGAGATCGAACGGGTGAACAGTGGCGGACTTTCCCTGATGCCAGAGGGACTGGAAGCCAGCCTCACTCCGCAAGCTATGGCCGACTTGATCGAACTCCTTCGGAACCCCAATCCCTGAGCCTCATTTCGTCGCTTGCTTCTCGGTCTCCGGCTTGATCCATCCGCGCATCCGGTAGACCACCCAACCCGCCTGCTCATGCGCATAAAGGCTGAAGAGTTCCACTCCGGGAGGCCATGGTAGCGGATTGAAAGGGCTCTTGTTCGGCATGCCCGAGCGGGTGAAATCACACCCTACGGGCACCACAGGCAGGCCCGCCGTGCGAAAAGTCGACTCGGCCCGGCGCATGTGAAAACCTGACGTCACAAGGAAGATGCGCTTCCAGCCGCGTTCCTTGGCCAATGCGGCACATTTCACCGCTTCATCACGAGTACTGCCGGAGGCGGTGAGTTCAAGCATCTCCACCTTGGCCGCGAGATTCTTCTCCAGCCACCGCTTCACCGTGCTGCCCTCGCTCAAGTCCTGGCTTTCTGTGGGATCTCCGCCGCCGCCAAGCACGAGTACGGGCGCTTTGGCCAGGCGCATGAGCTCCATGGCTGTGAACACACGGTCTGAAGCATCGTTGAAATTGACCCCGAGCGGTTCTGTCTTGGAATAACCCGCACCACCTCCCAACAGGATGACGGCATCACCGGGTTCCAGTTTCGCCAAGTCCATATAAGCATACGGTGCCTCCAAACGCTCCAGGATCAGGAGAGGGATGCGACTGGCCACCAAGGAGATGAAGAGTGCGATGCCGAGCAGAAAGAACATCCCGGCCCTCTGCTTCTTCCGCCATGCCACCACCGCCCCGATGAGACACGCCAGCCATATCAAGCAGACCGGATGCGCCAGCGGGCTGAGGAATTTCAGGATGGCGGTGAGCATGTCATGCGCAGCCTAGGGCAAGGCATGCTGAGGAGCAAGCCAGCGGAGCGAACAGGCCTTGCGTAGGTAGGGCGCGGTGTCCTCACCGCGCCGCCGCCGAAGCCAACGACTCTCTCAAACCAAGAAATTAGTGACGACTACTGTCCAAGAATTTTCCAAATAGAAACGGCCGCGATTTGACATCATCAAATCGTAAATCACACGAATACTTTCAGCTCCGGCGGCGGTCCGCTGATGACAGCGGGCCGTACCTCTTACCGCACCAAAATATCCGGCCGCTTCACGATCTTCCCATCCCACTCCACGGCAATCATCGGCCAGTCGTGCGATTCGGTGACCACGATCGGGCCCTTGGCGGTGGCGAGAATGGTGTCCTCGCTCTTTGTGCCCGTGATGGAGGGATTCCACGCGTACGGCTGGTTCTCCAGCACCACGCCTTGTGCGGTCGGCGAACCAAGATAGTCACGGCCCTGATAGCCGCATGGTCCGCCCTGATGATGCAAGTGCCACTCGTCCGGGAATCCCTGCTCCGCATAGGCCGCGGTGCCGCGACGGAACACTTCCCGCACAGGTGTGCCGATGCGCGTGCTCTGATGCATGGCGGTGTCCACCACGCAGACGGCCTGATGCCGCTTCTGCAAATCTGCGCTCAGCTTACCGAAATGCACGAGCCGCGTCATGGCCACGATGAGGCCGTGCTGACGGGCGCAGAGCACCAGCATCGCATACTTCTTGAGCTTCTTTTTCGTCGGCAGCGGATGACGGAAATTCTTCACGCGCTCATCCGTAGCGACGAGCAACACAACGGGCGTGAGGTTACGCTGCCACGCGGCATCGGCCAATTGCCCGGCGAGGCTGAATTCTGTCTGGCCCGGTTTGATGGCCTTGCACACCTCGTTCATCGCGGCTTCCGTCGCTTTGCCCAGCGCGAGATAACGCTTCACTTCCACCGGTTGCAGGGAGTAATGCAGCGGGGCGAAGAGTTCCGGCCGGGCTTGCGTGCCCCATTCGCCATTGTCGGAAAGCACCTTCTTCGGATCCACCACAGATTTGAGAGTCTCCAACGCACCCACGCCATCGAACCATTCAGACACCAGCGGCTTCGCGCCGAGGCCCTTGAGCGCCTCGTTCAACAGACGCGGCATCTCGATGCGCGTGGCGAAAACGTAGAGGCCCTTGGGCGTGATGAGCAGTTGGCCGAAGGACTTGTCGGTATTCAGCGGGATATGGGCCTCCCCCCCGCAGGCGAGCCAGGAAAAGTTGGGTTGCAGGCCGAAAAGCGCGCCCGCAGCCTTCTGTGCTTTGATTACGGCCCGTACTTGGGCTAGCTTGATCTCAAGTTCCGCGTTCATGAAATGGATTGAAGTCGTTTTGTCTCAGGCGATAATAGGCAGGCATCCTAAGCGGAGCAGTTGGTTAAACAACCATTTTCCATGATTGATTGGAACATACAGTCACGGGCGCATCATTGTCAGGCTTGTCAGCAAAAGTTCGCTGACAAACAGTCCTATCGCACGGTCTTGTGCGATGAGAAGCACGAGTATCAGCGGATGGACGTCTGCGACAAGTGCTGGCAGGAGCAGTTCGCCGCCGGGGCCAAGGACCGCAAAGGGTTCATCTCCCAATGGCAAGGTGTTTACCACGCACCGCCCGCGCATGCGCCCGAGGCTATCCAAAAAGACACCGCTGAATCTCTGCTGCGCAAGCTGCTGGAACTGAACGACCCGAAGTACATGGCCGCGAGCTACATCTTGGCCGTGATGCTGGAGCGCAAACGTCTGCTGAAGATCCAAAGCCAGCATCGGCAGGAGGGTAAACGCGTGTTCGTTTACGAACAGCCAAAGACCGGCGACATCTTCACGATCCCCGATCCCGACCTGCAATTGGACCAGTTGCAACAGGTGCAGCATGACGTGGCAAATCTGTTGGAGCATGGACTGCCAGGTTCCGAGCCGGTCAAGCCTGCCCAACCGGCAGAAGGTGCGGTCGTGGAGGGTGAAGCGGCACCTGATGAGGTTGTAGTGTCTGAGCAAGCTGTGGCACCAACCGAAACCGTTTCTGCCGAGACTTCCACGGATGATCGCCCGGAGACTGCGCCTGCGCCATAATCCGTAGCTTACGGGATTACACTTTTCCATAGGCCAAGCCACTGTTGTGGGACAGCAAGATAAAGTGAGCAGCCTGATTGCACTTGTGGTCTGCTGAGTTTCAATCGTTTGGAACCTTATGAACAACTGGAAGCTGCCCTTGGCTACCGGTTCCGCCAGCCGGAGCTGTTACGCCTCGCGCTGACGCACCCTTCCATGACGCATGAGGCCGGGGAGATGGAGAATAACCAGCGTTTGGAATTCCTCGGCGATGCCGTGCTCCAGCTTTGTCTCACCCGTGAATTATATGACCGGTTCACGGATGCCGACGAAGGCTCGCTCACCAAAGGCCGCGCCCGGTTGGTGAACCAGACCTCCCTCGCCGAACGCGCCCTCCATCTCAACCTGGGCGAGTATCTCATCATGAGCCGGGGTGAGGAGACGAACGGTGGCCGCAGCCGTCCTTCCATTCTCGCGGATGCCTTCGAAGCCGTCATCGGTGCCGTTTTTCTGGATGGCGGTCAGGACTGCGCCTTCTCCACCATCGTGAAGCAGTTCCGGCCGCAGTTGGAGAACATGAATGAACTGCCCAAGGTGGAGAATCCCAAGGGCGCACTCCAGGAACTCCTGCAAGCCAGCTCCCCGGAAGCGCCCCGCTATGAAGTGATCTCCGCGACCGGCCCAGACCATGACCGCGAATTCGAATGCGCCGTCTGGCACACTGGCCGCGAACTGGCCCGAGGAACGGGCAAAAGCAAAAAGGCCGCGGAAGTGGCCGCTGCAGCTGCCGCACTGGATGCGCTACGTAAGCGGTGAGTTCATTATTTGCCCTCTCCCCTGCGGCTGCAGATTTCTCTTTTTTTGATTTCCCAAGGCAATTTAAGGGAAGTGTTTTCGGGACATTTTCCGTCCTCAAATTTGACACAGGCGTGATTTTTGCTTTCTTGTAAGTGCTTGTTTTTAAACAAGTTAAGCACAAGATTATGCATCTTTCTAAGCACCGCCATGAACGCGCCTTATCTTATTCCCTGAAGTCTGTTTCAGGCAGGCGATAATCTTTCGGCTTCTACTCCGTTTTTTCCGAGTAAACCCCAGTCGTACCTGTCATGAAACTGTTGCCTCCCGTTCATCGTCTGTTCGTTGCCTTATTATTGCTGGCATCCATCTTCACTGCCCAAGCGGCGGAGTATGCCAGTCAGAATCTGCTGCCGTCCCAACTGGCGGGAAAAACTCTCTGGTTGCAGATCATGCAAAAAAGCGGGAACGCGGCTTACGAATCCACGGGTAGCTACCGGGTGATTTTGCATGGGAACGGGACTTATTCGGTTCCAGCGGCTGCGGGTGTCACCGCCCGGTCAGGCACATGGGCGGCGTTCAAGAACGAGTTCGTGCTCTACATCGATTTCACCGGCTGGTTTGGCGATGCGATCACAGAGGTATTCGTTTTCTTTCCGGCCAACGGGGTCAGCATCCCGTCCTACTATGACCTGCACCGCGAAGACCGCATCCCGGAAGAAGATGGCGGGAATCAGACCGGCCTGGTGCGCATCACAGATGGGGAAGCCCCGCTTGCCATGGCTCCGGTGATCAGTTCCATCAGCGGTGGCGGAGCCAAGATCATCAATACGGACACGACGCTAAGTGTGACTGCACTGGGCGACCTTCCGATCACCTTTCAATGGTCCAAGGACGGCACGCCCATCGACGGAGCAACTCTGCCCAATTATCCGCTCATCAACTTGCAACCCGGCAACACGGGCACTTACAGCGTGGTCGTCAGCAACGCTACCGGAACGGCCACGACCAACACGGTGCTGACGGTCGGGGCTGGTGAATCGCCAAACTTCACCGTGCAACCCAGCAGCACCTATTGGGCGCTCACCCAGACTCCGGTCATCACTGCCAGCGTCACGGGCACGCCACCCCTCGGCTGGTTCTGGCAGAAGGATGGTGTGCCGTTGGTGAACGGTGCCAAATACGCCACCCTCGCCGAAGGCAGTTCACCTGTGAGCCCGGCCAGCCCGGCGCTCTATATCAATGATTTTCAAGGTGTGGATGCCGGTGGTTACTCCGTGGTGGTCACGAACAACTTCGGTTCCGTGACCAGCGTGGTAGCCCAGATCCAGGTGGCGACACTCCCGGTCATCGTGGAGAATTTGAAGGACCAGTATGTCGTGACGAACAGCCCGTTCAGCCTGAGCCTGGTGCTTTCCGGCACGCCGGCCACCGCCGTCCTGTGGTATAAAAACGGCAGCTACCTCACGAGCACCGAAACCCCTCTGTATGAAGGGATTTCCAACCCATCAGCCGTCGCGGACAACTATTACGCGGTGATGCAAAACGGCGCCGGTTCGGTCACGAGTGCAGTAGTGAACGTGCAAAGCTTTCTGAGCACGGCACCGAATGTTTTTTTTGAGTATCCGAATGAGATCCGGACCATCGGCACGGCCATCAATACGGTCCAGAATACGCGCCTGACCATTGCGGCCTCGGCTTATGGCGTGCCACCGCTGGCGTTCTACTGGTATCGCAACGACGCCCTCATCCCCAGCCATACGGCAGTGAATTATGATTACCCGACGAACGGCAACGGCTTCGTGAAGATCCTCGATGTGCCTTCTGTGCAGGGGATTGATGCCGGTGCCTACTACGTGGTGGCGAGCAACCAGTTCGGCTCGGGGACCAGCAAGGTGGTCACGGTATCGGTGCAGATGGCGGAGATGCCCTACATCGCGATTCAGCCCATCAGCATCCGCACCAACACCACGCGTCTGACCAGTGGTGGTTCGGTTAACCTCGGCTTCACCTCCAGCGCTGCCGTGGCGGTCTTTTGGTATACGAACAACACACTGAACCCGGCCCGTACCACGACTTACGGAGCGGGCAGTAATTACTATGCTTACAGCCTGACGCGCACCGTGCCGAACACGAACAGTCTTTACGCCGTGGTCTCGAACCAGTTCGGCATGACGACGAGCGCGGTGGTCTCGGCTGAAGTCTATCTTTCACCAGGCACGGTTGATTCCAGCTTCACCCTGCTCGGCAGAACTTTCGGCGCGACCATTTCCAAAGTGATTGCCTTGCCGGATGGTTCCGTGCTGGCTGGGGGAGCTTTTTCCACCTTCAACAGCGTGGTGACCGGGCCTTTGCTGCAATTCCAGTTGGACGGCAATCCGACCAGCTTCCGCCTGACGAACAGTTTGAACACCGGTTACATCAGTGGTGGGGTGAGCAACTTCTACCGCTTTCCTGATGGCAAGCTGCTGGTGGTCGGCAGTGTGTTCGCCAATGCTTTTCCCTCGCTTAGCTATGCCAACATCATCCGTTTTCACAGTGATGGCACCATCGATACGACCTTCACAGGCGGTCGTTACACTGATGCCAGCACGTCTGCATACGACCAGTCCATCCATTGTGCCGCGACGGCGACGGACGGCAGTGTTTACATCGGCGGACGCTTCAACACCGTGCGCGGCAATACGCAGAAAGGTTTCGCCAAGCTGAGTGCCACCGGCACTTTTGAAAGCGGTTTCCGGCCGGTCATCGCGAATACCAATGGCATCGTGGATATCAACACCATCTTGATCCAGGAGAACGGCAAAATCCTCATCGGCGGCACCTTCACGAACATCGATGGCACGGCCATCACCAATCTCGCGCGGCTGAACAACACTGGCACGCTGGACACGTCCTTCAACCCGCCGTTTATCAACGGAACGGTGCGTTCGCTGGCGATCGTGAACGGCTACATCATCGCGGGTGGCGATTTTGGCAACGTGGGCGGTAGTTCGCCGATCAAGCCGGTTCTCGCCCGGTTCGACGCGAACGGAGTGCTGGACGCCACTTGGGGGCTGACGAATATCACCGCCGGCGGCACGGTGCGGGAAATCGTCCCCATGTCGGATGGTCGCGTGATCGCGGTGGGTAATTTCACTACGACGGTCATCACGGGCAACCAGCGGAAACAACTGCTCCGCATCAATCTGGACGGCACGCCGGATCAAGTCTTCGCTGGTGGCAAGGATTGGGATCCGAATGCCATCGTCACTTCGGCCTCCTTCGCGGCTGATGGAAGACTATGGATTGGCGGCAATTTTACCGCGATCGGCAACGTCACCATCAACCGGTTGGCGCTGCTCTCCCTAGATGCGCCCCTGCCCTCGTTGGTGGCTCCGCAACTGAGCCAGCCGGTGCTGGTGACGGGGAATGTCTCGTTCACGATGGCAACGACCGTTGGCATCCACTATGAGCTGGAATCGACGATAACGCTGTCATCGCCCGTGTGGGTCACCGAGGATAATTTTAACGGTGATGGCAATGTCCATACCTTCACCGTGAACAAAACGGGCGTGCAAAAGTACTACCGGGTGAGAGCCAGTATCATACCGTAGGCACGGCGAAACGGACTTACAGCCCAATCACGCGCATCACCGCTTCCTTCGTCGGCGGCACGATTGTCGCCTCGAAGCCCGCCGTCTTGATGGCGTTATCCGGATCTTTCAGGCCGTGCCCTGTCATCGTGGCCGTGATGACGCTGCCCGTCGGAACCTTCCCTGCCTTCACACTGCGAATCAAACCAGCCAAGGGGGCCGCGCAAGCCGGCTCCACGAAGATGCCGTCCGTCCGAGCGATGAGCTTGTACGCCGCCAAAATCTCCTCATCCGTCACCTTGTCGATGAAGCCTTGCGAATCTTTTGCTGCCGCGAGCGCCCCCTGCCAGCTCGCGGGATTACCGATGCGAATGGCCGTGGCCACCGTGCTCGGGTTCTCGATGGGATGTCCATCCACGATCGGTGCCGCACCCGCCGCCTGCCAGCCGCACATCTTCGGCAGACGATCCGCCATCTGCACCGAGTAATATTCTTTGAAACCCTTCCAATACGCCGTGATATTGCCGGCATTGCCCACCGGCAAGTAATGGAAATCTGGCGCACGACCAAGTTGATCACAGATCTCGAAGGCCGCCGTCTTCTGGCCCTCGATCCGCACCGGGTTCACGCTGTTCACCACTTCGACTTTGCCCGTCTCGCCCAATTCACGGACAATGCGGAGCGCTTCGTCAAAATTGCCTTCGATGGAGATCGTCGTGGCCCCATACATCAATGCCTGCGCAAGTTTGCCGAGGGCGATCTTGCCATTCGGTAACAGCACCACGCACTTCAATCCGGCACGTGCGGCGTAAGCAGCGGCGCTCGCCGAAGTGTTACCCGTGCTGGCGCATATGACGACTTGCGCACCCTTCTCCTTCGCCTTCGTCACGGCCATGGTCATGCCGCGGTCTTTGAAGGAGCAAGTCGGGTTCAGGCCCTCGTATTTCAGGTAGAGTTCGAACTCGCCGCCGATCGCCTTCACGAAATTATCCACCCGCACGAGCGGCGTATTGCCCTCGCACAAGGAGACCACGGGCGTCGTCTCAGTCACCGGCAGATAACGCCGGTACTGATCGATGATGCCCGTCCACATATTGCTCGAACTCATAACTAAATACTTTCTAGCCTAGCGCCGCCTCAGCGTCACTAATGCACTCTACTCAAAATTCTCCACCCGGAACATCACCGGCTTGCCCTTGATGACACCCAGTTTCGTGATCCGGGTCAGCGCCTTCTCCATCGCGGCCAGCGGCGCATCATGGATCATCAAGATCAGCGGCACACTCTCGCCCTCGTGGCCTTCCGGCTGGATGACGGACGAGATGCCGATGTTCGCCTTGCCGAGGATCGCGGCGATCTTCGCCAGCGTCCCCGGTTTGTCCACCACGCTCAACCGCACGTAATACGGTGACACCATCTTGCCCGGCGCGATCACCGCGCCCTCGCGCTCATGCGGCACGAACGGCGGGATTCGATTCTTGCTGTCACACTTCAAGTCCAGCGCCGCATCCGCCAAATCACTGAGCACCGCACTTGCCGTCGCGTCCTGACCCGCACCGCGACCGTAATAGAGCGTGTCACCCACCACATCGCCGCGCACCAGCACGGCGTTGAAAACATCATTCACACTTGCGAGCACATGCGAGTTCGGCACCAGCGTGGGGCACACGGACAACTCGATCGGCGCGCACTTGTCGCCATTGTTCGCATGCTTCTTCACGATGCCCAACAGTTTGATCGTGTAACCGAGCTGTTCCGCGAATTTGATATCAAGCTGCGTGATGCCCCGGATGCCTTCCAGATATGCGTCCTCCGGATTTACCCAGAAACCGTGCGCCAGCGACGCCAAAATGCCCGCCTTGTGCAAGGCATCGTAGCCATCCACATCCAGCGAAGGCTCCGCTTCCGCGTAACCCAGGCGCTGCGCGTCATCCAGGATCTCCGGGAAATCCTTCCCCTCACGCTTCATGCGCGTGAGGATGTAATTGCACGTGCCGTTCAGAATGCCGTAGAGGCGCGTCACGCGATTGCCGATCAACCCCTCGCGCAAGACTTTGATAATGGGGATGCCCCCGGCCACGCTCGCCTCGTAGTAAAGATTCGCGCCATGCTTTTCAGCGGCCTCAAACAATTCCTCGCCATGCTTGGAGAGCAGCGCCTTGTTCGCCGTGATGACGGGTTTGCCGAGGCGCAACGCCGCCAGCACCACCTGACGTGCCGTCGTCGTGCCGCCCATCAGCTCCACCACGACTTCCACCGCCGGATCATTGACGACCTCTTCCCACGAGGTGGTGAGCACCTTGCGGCTCAACGCCACCGGACGCTTCTTCTTCAGGTCGCGGACCGCCACGCGGGCGATGCGAAACTCGACGCCGAGCCGGGACGCCATGAGCGCGCCATTGCGCTCCAGCGCCTTCAGAACGCCGCCGCCAACCGTGCCACCACCGATGAGGCCCAAATTCACTTGCCGCATAGGACCGCCGAGAGTGCCGACACCCTCCCCCCTCGACAATCCCTTTTTATCGCCGTTTTTTAACATTTCCTCCCTCCTCTGAAAGTTGGACGTTGGGCGTTTTCCCTTCCCGCCACATTTCTTCCTTCGCCATTCTTCATTCTTAATTCCCTTTTACCACCCTCAGTATGACATCCGCTGTCATACTGGAAAAATATTTGAAAAAATCTCTGTCACCTACTTGCCGATGAAACCCACTCCGTATTCCTAATCCGTCAGCCACTTGAATCACTCCCGGCTCAAACCAGAGGAAATCCAGAAATGGCGCTTCCCGTGAAAAGGAATATGCCGGATGTCCCAAGTCTCCGTCAGCTTGCAATAGCCCCGGAAGTCTCATCACTAGCGAGCACTACTTAGGGTCCAACGTAGCGGAAATCTTTCAACACACCCCGGATGTATCCCCGGCCATGTTTGACGCACAGATACCCGAACAGACTGCGGGAAAAAATTACGCTGCTAGGGCGTCATATCAGAACGATAACGCAATTCCTTGAGCGTCATTGCCTTGTCAGATTGCCAGGTTCCCAGCAACCGTCTGTCCATCTTGATGGATTTTGTGAGCATGTAATTGCTCCCTCTATGATTCCCGCTGACTATGCTCTCAGGTTGTGCAGCTTCCACCTCAGGTAGGCGGCGTACAATTCGGCGGGATCATCCGCAAAGAGTTCCGTATAGCCGCATTCACCACAGATATTGGCTTTCAACCGCGCATAAACGGCTCCCCGGAAAATCACGGCATCCGGATCTTCAAACCCCACATGAGCTTTCAACGTCCCGTCTGAGTGCTGCCCTTGGTCGAGCATTTGAACTCCCGGAATCATCTTCTCCGACCCGCAGTTCCTGCATTTCAAATCCATATAGCCAACTCTCCTTTCACCGACTGAAATTCCCCTTCCGCGTATTCTGTGTATTCCGTGGTTTATCCGGTTTACTCCTGCGGCACGTATGGCTCGCCCCACTCAGCCAGTAGGGCCTTGGCCTCGTCATACTGCGCATCCTCCACCACCCACACCTCCGGATCGAACGCCATGCCGGGTGCCACTTGCGCCACGAATTCATTGCGCATCTCGCACGCGATGCCTGCCTCCTCCAGCCGGCTCTTGATCAACCCGGCCTCCGCACTATTGGATAACGTGAACAGTTTTTTCATAATGCAATTCCCCTTTCAGCTGGTGGTCTACTACTGAACATACCCCAACACAATCCACCTGTCCATTTAGGTTGGATCACCGTGAATCTGTCGTCCCTGACGGAACTCCACCTCTTTTATCCTTCAAACCCAGCGATAAAGGGGCCTTTGCCTGAGCGCTGGAAAATAGCGACGATAACTTCATGGCTTCGATTTGCGCCGGGAGCGTGCGGGATTCAGCCCGGCCAGACAAGTCCCGCCTCGTTTCCACCTGTTTCACCTGCTCACTATCCACATCCCCCTCAGTAAAATCCTCCTTTCAGACCGCTAAATTGCGTGGAGAAACCATAGTTTATGGTGGATTCCCTGCATGGCACCGCCTGTACACCGCCCCTAGGGTAGTGCCAATTCCAGATGAAGAAATTACTGACAATCTTGGTCGCAGCGTGTGCCTTGTTCCGCTCCGAAGCCGGTCCCATCCGCGTCCTGCACCTCGGCAAAGAGGGCACAGATTCCACCAAGCACGCCCATGTGCTGATGCGCGAACTCGGCCGTGATGCCATCTGGTTCGACTACATCAGCGACCCGAAAGCCGTCACGCCCGCCTACGTCGCGAAGTTCGACGTGGTGCTCTTCGATCCCATGCGGAACGATTTTCCCGCGCTAAAAGATTTTCCGATCAAGCGCACGGTGGTGGTGGATTTCCCGGGCGAGGCCGCCAAGTGGAGCGACCCGGAATTCATCGGCGGCGTCCGGACCAAACTCCTGAATGCCGCTGGTGATACCCGCCGCGCTGAGTGGGAGAAATTCCTGAACCAGCGCGAACCCGAAGTGCGCGAGCCCAGCCCCACGGTGGCGAACTATGAGCGGCGCCCTACCCCGCTTACCTTCCAACACCCCATGACCGTGAAGGGCAGCGTCGAGCGCACACAAGTCCCCGCCGACATGCGCCTGGAACTCTTCGCTGCTGAGCCAGACATCGCCAAGCCCATCGCCTTTGCCTGGGATGAACGCGGCCGTCTGTGGGTCTGTGAGACACGCGATTACCCGCACGATGTACGCCCCACCGGAGAGGGCAATGACTCCATCAAGATCTGCGAGGACACCAATGGTGATGGCAAAGCGGACAAGTTCACTATCTTCGCCGACAAGCTAAACATCCCGACGAGCCTGGTCTTCGTGAATGGCGGCGTGATCGTCTCGCAACCACCGCGCATGCTGTTCCTGAAAGATACCAATGGCGATGATAAGGCGGATGTGCGTGAGGAGATCATGACCGGTTGGGGCATCGGTGACACGCACGCTCAAGCGAACAACCTGCACTGGGGCTATGATAACTGGATCTATGGCTGCGTCGGCTACTCTGGTTACAACGGCAAAGTGAACGGGCAGGATGTGCGTTTCGCGCAAGGCACTTTCCGCTTCAAGCGTGATGGGTCAGGGCTCGAATTCCTCCATCAGTTCTCGAACAACTCCTGGGGCCACAGCGCCAATGAGTTCGGTGACCAGTTCGGCGGCACGGCGAACAATGCGCCCATCTTCTACGGCGGCATTCCGGCAAGCGTCGTGCCGCGTGGCGTGAAGGTGATGTCCGCCAAACGCATCAATGTGGAGGACAAGGTGCACACCATCACGCCGAACTTCCGCCAAGTGGATGTGTTCGGCGGTTACACGGCCGCCGCGGGCAGCGCTTTCATCTACTCCGGCAATATGCCCGCACGTGTGCAAGGCATGGCGATGGTCTGTGAGCCGACCATGAAGACGATCTCGCTCATGGATGTGCAACCGGAAGGCGCAGGCTATGTGGCGAAGGATGGCTTCAATCTGGTGGCCAGCACGGATGAATGGATGTCCCCGGTATTCGCCGAAGTGGGTCCAGATGGTGCGGTGTGGTTCGCTGACTGGCAGAACTACATCATCCAGCACAACCCCACGCCGAGCTATGAGCGCGGCGGTTATGCCGCCAAGACCGGTGTCGGCGGCGCACATGAAAACCCGTTGCGCGATCACGCCCGTGGCCGCATCTACCGGGTAGTGTGGGAAAAGGCGACCAAGCCCACGCTCACTTCGCTGAAGGGTGCAAGCACAGCCCAACTCGTGAGCGCCTTGGGCCATGATAATCCGCTCTGGTGCCTCACCGCCCAGCGCCTGATCGTGGAAGGCAATCGCACGGATGCCATCCCCGCCCTGAAGCAGGCGATCACGAACAGCAATGTGCGCGCCGCCATCCATTCGCTCTGGAGTTTGCATGGCTTGGGCCAGCTCGACGATGCCACGCATCAGGCCGCTTTGCTGCACAAGGACACGACTGTCCGCCGCAATGCGACGCGGGCCTTGGGCAATGACGAACGCGCCCAGAAGATTTTCTTCAGCGCCGGCGTCGTGAGCGATCCGAACCCTATCACCAAGCTCGCGGCCCTTGTTAAGCTCGCGGAATTTACGCCCAGCAAGAACATCCAGACTGTGGCCGGCAGTCTCGCCAAGAACACCAGCCTCCGCTCAGATGAATGGCTGAACGACGCCGTGCGGCTGGTGGCCAAGAAACACAATGCTGAGATTCATCGTGAAGGGCCGAACCTGCTGCCTAATCCGGGTTTTGAAGAGGTAGGAACGGATGGCTTTCCCGTCGGCTGGAAGCGCCGCGATTATATGCGAGGAGATCGGTCGAGTGAAGCTGAGTGGGCACTGGTGAAGGAGGAAGGCAAAGCCCGTAGCGGTGAATCTGCCATGCGCGTGATCGGACGCGGCAAGAACAATCAAGTGGTCGATACCAGCTTCTACGCCGATGTGGATCTGAAACCGAACACGCAGTATCGCCTCAGCGCCTACATCAAGACGCACGCCCTGCGCGGCGGCAAGGTGAGCCTGAATGACCACATCGGCCGCACCGAGACGGACAAGATGACTGCACGAGAAGCGGATTGGACGGAAGTGGAAGCCGTTTTCAACAGTCGGGACCGGTCGCGCGCGAGCATCAACATCCTCTTCGTGGCCGCTGGTGGCGATGGCTGGTTCGATGATGTGAAGCTCTGCGAGTTATTGCCTCTCGAGGAGGAGACCAAGCTCGTCGCTGGTGATGTGAAACGGGGCGAGGAGATCTTCCACAAGCACGCCGCCGCCTGCGTTCTCTGCCATGCCTTGAAAGGCGAAGGCAGCACGGTCGGACCGGCACTGGATGGAATCGCCTCCAAAAAAGACGCCGCCTACATCAAGCAAAGCCTGTTGGAACCCAGCGCCGTGCTGGCACCGGGCTATGAGAATCTCGGGCTCTCGCCGATGCCGCCGATGGGTGATATCTTCAATGCGCAGGAGCTGGCGGACATCCAGGCTTACTTGCAGACGTTGAAGTAGAAGATTAGATAACAATCACAGCACGGACAGCCACAGAGTTTCCTGCCTTCACATGGGCGGGAAACTCTGTTTAGCTTAGGGGCATGAACACCCGCGCCATTGCACTGCTGACTTCCGTATTGTTTCTAGGTGGCCAAACTTATGCGGACGATGCCGCCAAGAAAGCCAAGGCCGAACCCAAAGCCAAAGCTTCAGTCAAGGCGGCTGCCAAAGCACCCGTCCTCCCTACGCCGACACAAGCGAATGTCGCCTACGGACCGCATGAGCGTAATGTGCTGGATTTCTGGAAGGCGGAATCCGACAAGCCGACTCCCCTGCTCTTCTTCATCCACGGCGGCGGCTGGCAGGCGGGGGACAAGTCCCGCGTCACCCAGTTGGAGAAGTATCTCGCGGCGGGCATCTCGGTGGTCTCGATCAATTACCGCTACACTTCGCAGGCGAAGGATGTGGTGCCGCCGGTGAAGGCGCCCTTGCACGATGCCGCACGCGCCTTGCAATTCGTGCGCAGCAAGGCGAAGGAGTGGAACATCGACAAGGAACGCATCGGTGCCTCGGGCGGCTCGGCGGGAGCTTGCTCCAGTCTGTGGCTGGCCTTTCATGATGATCTGGCAGACAAGAACAGCAGCGACCCGATCGCCCGGGAATCCACGCGGCTCTGGTGCGCGGCGGTGAACGGTGCGCAAACCACGCTCGACCCGAAGCAGATGAAGGAGTGGACGCCGAACAGCCGTTACGGCGGACATGCGTTCGGTTTCTCGGGTGACAAGGAGAAGAAGCTCTCGCAGTTCGACGAGTTTCTGGCGAATCGCGAAAAGATTTTACCGTTGATCGCCGAGTATTCGCCTTATGCGCTGGTGACTTCCGATGACCCGCCGATCTATCTATACTACAATGCACCGCCTGCCCTTGGTCAGGAACAGAAAGACCCGACGCACACCGCGAACTTCGGGGTGAAACTGCAAGAGCGCCTGCGCGAAGTAAAGGTGGAGTGCGAACTGGTTTATCCCAATGCGCCCGAAGTGAAGAATCCGCAGATCCATGAATATCTGATCAGCAAGCTGAAAGCGGCGAAGAAGTGATCCGGTAAATCCCGAACCACGACGGACATCCAATATCCTATGAAACTACCCGCTCTACTTGGCTTGTTATTACTCACATTGGCATGCAACAGCCATGGCCAGAGTTCACCGGAGGCCAAGCCTTTGGTGGCAAAGATCATCGCCGCAGCAGGCGGGGAAGACAAATTGCTACGGCTCTTTCGAATGAAGGAGCAGTATCATTCTGGAGCTGATCCGGTGCCGCCGGGGGGCAAGCCCGGCACCCGCGAGTCAGTGTTGGATGCGCCCGGTTACTGGTGGCTCGGCCAAAAAGATCGCACGGGGGAACCGGCGAAGTTCGATGTGTGGGCGTGGACATTGGTAGCGTTCACGGACCCGAAGACCAAGGTGGACGTCATCCCGGACCTGACGGACGGTGGGCAAATGCTCTACGGCCTACGCCTGAGCTACACGATCAATCCGGGCATGGACCTTTACTTCGACAAGGAGTTGAACCGGTTGGTGCGGTTGGACTGGCGCGGGGACATCTATCGCTTCAGCGAATGGAAGGAACACGATGGTGTGAAGTACGCCGCCAAGACGGTGCTGTATAAGAAATCCACCGGCAAACCGTGGTTCTATCACGAGATCACGAACCTGGAGCGGCTGAAGGAATTGCCCGCGGGACTGACCCGTGAAGTGGCGGCGACCGAGCCGAAGAAGTGACTTATGAAGCAAGTCAAACTCACGACCTTTGCGGCCTTGTGCATCCTGCTTCTGGGCGCAGCCGCGCCTATCGTGAGCAAATTGAAACCCCATCCGGAAGCGGTGCCGAACACGCATCCACCGGGCGAGGTGGATAATCCGGCGCTGGTGCCTTTCATCGTCGCGGATCCAGCGAGCTTGCCGGGCATCGTGGTGGATGACACGAGCGCGACCCTCGTCGGCAAATGGCAATACTCCACGCACACGCCGCCGTATGTGGGCTTGGGCTACCTGCACGACCAAAAAGAAGGCAAAGGGGCGAAGTCAGTGACGTTCACACCGAATCTGCCGCAGGACGGGCTCTATGAAGTGCGATTAGCGCATTGCTACAACATCCGCCGCGCGACAAATGCGCCGGTGACCATCCATCATGCTGATGGGGAGAAACTGATCCGCGTGAACGAGCAGACGCCTTCCGAGCACGACAAGCTGTTCACGACGCTGGGGACGTTCCGGTTCAAAGCGGGGACAAATGGGTGGGTGCGCATCTCGAATGAAGGGACGGATGGGAAGTATGTGATCGCGGATGCGATTCAGTGGCTGCCGAAGCAGTAAGGCCAGCGGGAGCATCACCTCGTGGATCAGTCTATTTTTCTGGTTTTCATCGAACCCTCATGTTGTAACCTTTCGGCCAATATGAAATTCGCCCGTCTCTCTGCGTTATGTTTTGCGCTTGCTGGCGCTTTGGCCAGTCAGGTCTCCGCTGCGGATGCTCCGCTTGTTTTCAAAGATCCCACGCCGAAACGTTATGACTTCACCGCGCGCGCCAGCCAGATCGATCCACGGGCGAAGGCGCACCCGGACATCAGCTTCTTGTTCGAGAAGGACGGCAAGCCGGCGGATACGGAGAAGGCTTCCGTGGATACGCGCGTGAAGCCGCAGGGCAAGCTCGTGATCTGGCTCATGGGGCATAACGGGCAGCTCTTTGACCGGTTGAACAGCTACGGGCTGCATGCCATCCAGGTGCATTATGCGAACGGCTGGTTCGGCAAGTTCGGCAACATGTCACCGGGTGATGACGGGCAATTGCTCGGCAAGATCCGCCTCGAAGCGACGACGGGGGAAGATTTCAGCCCGTTGGTTAATATTCCCAAGCCGGACGGTATGATGGAGCGGGCGTTCCAGTTCGTGACCTGGCTCACGAAGCAGAACCCGCAGGGTGGCTGGGATTATTTCATCAGCGAAGACAAGAAGGGGTTACGTTGGGATCGCGTCATCATCTCGGGCAGTTCGCACGGGGCGACCTCGGCTGCGCGTTTCGCCAAGCATGTTAAGGTGGACCGAGTGGTGATGCTCTGCGGGCCGCGTGACCAGCTCGAAACCTGGCAGGGTTTGCCCTCGGCCACGCCGGAGAACCGCTACTTCGGCTTCAGTCATGTTCTCGATGGCGGCTGGACGGGTGACCATTATTGCCGTTCTTGGGAACTTATCGGCCTGCAGAAGTTCGGACCCATCGTGGATGTGGACAAGGTGCCGGTACCTTATGGAAATTCACGTCGGCTCATCACAGCGGCGGATGTGAAGAATGACGCGAACAAGGCGCATGGAGCAGTGACTCCCGGCGGTTCGGCGGTGAAGAATGCTGCGGGCAAATACATCCATGAGCCGGTCTGGCGCTATCTCTACACGCATCCGGTGGACAAAGTCGGGCAAGCAGTGGGCCATGACCAAAGCTGCCAGATGGATTTGAGTTCCTCCGCTACGAAGGCGAAGAAGAAGTAACTTTTGAACTGAGGCGTGAGCATGTTTTAGGATGTGCTCACGCTTTTTGCATACCGGTCCTCAGCCCAGCAATTCCGGCGGGGCCACTTCGATCAGGTCGGCAATGTTCGCGGGTATGTTCGTGGCCCCCATCTTGCCGTGCTCATCGCGCATCACACAAACCACGGTAAGTTTGCCACGCGCAATCTCGGCGGGATGCGGTGAGTTCAGTTTGCGGAATTTGAAGATATAGCTCAGGGACTTGGAACGCTTCTCAGCGACCAGCATGTGGATCTCCACCTCATCCTCGAAGCGCAGCGGCTGCTTGTAATCACAGGAGGCATGCACCCGCGGCCAGCCCACCGGCGGGTCCACCTGATGGGTGACGATGGAGAAGCCCAACGAACGGAAGAAGGCGTGCTCCGCCGTCTCCATGTAGCGGAAAAAATTCGAGTAGTGGACGATCCCCGCCATATCCGTCTCGGAGAACTCCACCCGGCGGACCGCTTTGAATTCGTAGGGCATGGTGATTTACCTTAGTGCGAAACCGTTTCCGGCTTCAACTCCGCAAACGCCGCCGTCATCTGTTGCGCCATCGCCTCGATGCTGAAACGCGAATGCACCATGCGATGCCCCGTCTCCACCATCGTTCGCAGGCGGCGCGTTTCCGTCAGAGTCGTCTCCAGCGCATTAGCCAGGGCACCCGGACTGTTGGGCTCGTACAACGCGCCTCCACCCGTCGTCTCGACCAGCTCCGGAAAGGAGGCCACGCGGGGCTGGACCACCGGCACCCCGGCCGCCAAGGATTCGATCACATAAAGCCCGAAGGCTTCCCCGTACAGCGCCGGAACAGAGAACACGCTGAGCCCTTGGAAGAACGCCAGCTTCTGTTCCCGCGTGACGTTTGGATGGAATTCCACATCTCCGATGAACCCGGCGCGATGGATACGCCCCTTGAGTTGCTCCACGAAAGGTTCATCGCTTGGACCGCAGCCGCCGCCGATGCGCAGCTTAAGCCCGGAAACACGGTTGCGTTGCTTAAGGGAAAGGAAGGCATCCACCAAGGCGTCCAGCCCCTTGTCTTTGCACATCCGGGCGAAGAAGCCGATGACCGGGGGGGTGTTCGTCGTGACGGCTGGTGGCGTCACGGGATAGCCGAGGAGATTGATGCCGTTGTAGACAACCTTCATCTTCGCCGCCGGAATGTTCATCTTGGCCTGCATCTGCGCGGCAAAGTAGCGGCTGGGTGCGATGAACAGGTCCACTTCCCGGGCACGTTCCTGCATGACCTGCCACACTGCCGAGCGGCCTGGCTCTGGCATGGAATCAATATAAGCATCCTCGCCCTGCAACATGCAGACGACGGCCGTATTTAATTCCTGCTTCATCCGGCGGGTGAAACCGATGAGCATGGCATTCGAGAGGCTGACGACATCCGGGTGCGCCTGTGGTTTCAAGTAGGCGATCAGTTCTTCCAGTTCGCGGGCCTGATTCCCTTCCTCGCCCCGCAACATGGAGATGGTCAGGTCCACGACATCTGCCGCCTTGGTCTTGGCCGCGCGGCCCGAAGCGAGCTTCAAAAGGGCGGGTGAAGCCAATAGCTTATGGAGCCATTTGGGCGCGTTCCGATACCAGGTGGACTGCTGCTCCAGATAGACATTCACACCGTTGAAGAAAATGGGCGTGCCGTTGCTCTGATTCTCCTCGTCGAGCGTCATCGGCAGATAGAGCGGAATCATCAGGGTATCATGACCCTGTTTCCGCAGCGCGGCGACCATGGCATTGTCGCGGAAACAGTTTCCGCAATACATGCCCCCGGCACCGGGCGTTATCTGCACGATGTTCACGGAGCAATTATCCGCCGAAAACCTGAAGTGTCCAGTGGCAGAATAAAAATGGCCGATAAATTATTGCTCAGGAGCGGCCTCCGGCGGATCGCGATGCACCGTTTCCGGCGTGAAAGCAGGCAGGCAGACGGCAATATATTCCGCCCCTTCGGCGCCGGGCGTGCTGTACTGCACCCACTCGCCCGCCTTGGTGATGACGGCCTGGCCAGCCTGGACATCAATGACGCCATCCGCGTGCAGGACGCGCAGCATGCCTTTGAGCACAACGGTGAACTCATCGAACTCCGGCGTCTGGCCCGGCTCCGTCCAACCGGAAAGGCTGACCATGCGGGCGATGCTCAGGCGGGATTCGTGGGAAGTCACATTCCCGATAAATTCCTCGATGATCTTGGGGCGATTGCCCACGGCCTTGATGCGGGTGGGATGGGCGATCAATGTCGGCATGCGCAACAAGATGCGCGAGGGATATGCGGAGGGCAAACCGATAGTCGTGGAAATGATGAAATGTGTTCACCGTTTCTGCGCTCCCAGCTCATGTGCGCGCTTCACCGCGTGAGCTTTTCTATCCGGCCCTGTCTATTCATTACAGTCAGTAAATCACTAACACCGTAAGTCTATGAGTCGTTTTGCTTACGTGGCACTGGACGCCAAGGGCCGGGAAAACAAGGGACAACTGGACGCCGCCACTTCACTCGAAGCCGTGTCCCGTCTCAAGGAGATGGGCTGGTTCCCCACCAAAGTCACCGAGACCAAGACCGAGCGAGGAAAAGCCGGGACCACACCGGCCCAATCAGCCACCGGTTTTGCCCGCTGGCGCAAGCTCTCCTTCGGCTCCCGCAAGGTGAAACCCAAACAGCTCGCCACCATCACGCGGCAACTGGCCACGATGCTGGACGCAGGCATGCCATTGCTCAGGGCGCTGCGTCTGTTGCAGGAGCAGGAGACGGGCGGCGGCACACTGCTGCTGCTCCGGGAGATCGCCGAGGACATCGAGGGCGGCAACACGTTCAGCGAAGCGCTTGCACGGCATCCCGAGACGTTCGACAAACTTTATGTGAACATGGTGAAGGCGGGTGAAATGGGCGGCGTACTGGAGCTGGTGTTGAACCGGCTCGCCGATTTTCTGGAGAAGGCCGAGCGCATCAAGGGCCGGGTGATCGCGGCCATGTTCTATCCGGTGGCCGTGTTGCTGGTGGCGTTCGGGATCGTCGCCGGGCTCATGAACTTCGTGATTCCCAAGTTCAAAGTGGTCTTCACGGATCTGATGGAAGGCAAGCCCTTCCCGGCGTTCACGCAGTTCGTCTTTGATGTATCCGCCAGATTCCAAAAACACTTCCTGACCATCATCCTGGCCTGCATCGGCGGGTGGATGCTGCTGGTCCTGTTGCGCAAGCTGCCGTTGATCGGGCGGTGGTGGGACCGGCGGCGCTGGCATCTGCCGGTGCTGGGCAATCTGCTGCGCAAGCTCGCGCTGGTGCGCTTCACGCGCACGTTGGGCACGCTCATCGCGAGTGGCGTACCGATCTTGCAAGCGTTGGCGATCGTGAGGGAGGTGGCGGGCAATCTGGTGCTCGCGGAAGCGATCGATGCCGTGCATCAAAGTGTGCGGGAAGGGGAATCGCTCACCTTGCCTCTGCGCAACGCGCGCATCTTCCCCCCCATCGTGATGGGCCTGATGGATGTCGGGGAACAGACCGGAGCCCTGCCGGAGATGCTCTTGCGGATTGCGGACACGGCGGAGCAGGAGGCTGACAACATCATCGCCGCGCTATCCTCACTGCTGGAGCCGGTGTTGATCGTGATCCTGGCGGTGATCGTGGGAACCATCGTCATCGCCCTGTTCCTGCCCATCACCGTGATCATCGATGGCGACTTCGGGAATCGGCCAGGCGAGTAAGGAGGCAGCACGGATGTTCTTCAACCGGTTTTCTTCCGGGGCTTGAACTGGGCGGCGTGAAGGCGGATCTCCGTGAGTTCCTTCTCGCTGAGGCGGCCGCGCACCAGCAGCCAGTGCTCGTGATGATGCGGTTTGCCCTGCGTTTTGACGGCGAGGAAAAGCCACTTGCCCGCCTCGAACTGGTTCCGCTCACAGCCCAACCCCTCGCTCAGCATATAGCCGAGCATGTATTGCGCCTCGGGGTTGCCGCGCTCGGCCGCCTTCTGGAACCATTGGTAAGCCGTCTGAAGATTCTTCTCCACACCACGCCCGGTGTAGTAGAGGTAGGCCAGGCCATACTCGGCCCAGTCATGGTCCTGTTGCGCGGCTTTTTCGTACCAGTGCGCGGCCTGAGTGAAATCATGCGGGATGTCCTTGCTCTTGTCAAAGAGGCTGGCGAGTTCGTACTGCGCCCAAACGATGCCCGCTTCCGCCGCCTGGTGATACCACTTCACCGCTTCGACCACATCCTTGCGGTGATCGCCTTCGCCATTGGCATAGATCATGGCCAGTTCATAGGCGGACCATGGGTTCCCCTCCTGCGCAGATAACTTATACCATTTGATGGCTTGAGTGACGTTCTTCGGAGTGCCTCTACCGGCGCGAAATTGGTCGGCCAACAAGGGTTGGGCATACTTGTGCCCCTGCTCGGCCGCCCGCGTAAGCCACATCACCGCTTTGGCCGCATCCGGATTGGCGCGGGCAAAGGTCGCGTTACCCGTGCTGTTCGTGGTCAGGTAGGCGTTGGCGGCGGCCCGGAAACGCTCAGTCGCTTGGGCCGGATCGGTGGAGCTGTCCACGCCGTTGAGATAAAGGAGCCCGAGACGGAATTGCGCCTCAGCATCGCCCGCCTCGCCTTGCGCCAGCCATTCTTTCTCCGCGGCGGACTGCGTGAAAGCCACGGTGACTGGCGCATTGGTGCCGGGTACGGCAGTTGAGGGCGGATTCTGGTCACAGCCGTTCCCAGCCAGCAGCACTGTTGCCAGCAGCAGCAAACCAAACTGTTTCAAGTCACAAACTCGCACGCCACCGGGCAGTTTATCCACCAATGGACCGGCGAAGCAAGTTACGGTTCAGACACGATCTGGAATCTGACATACCTTGTCTGGTCACAGCGGACCGCCACAAATTTGAGGCGGAACAAGCCAAGCCACGGTTGGTTACGCGCTTCCCTAAGCGACAGTTTCTGGTAGGCTTAAAACCAAATTCCAGCCATGAGCGATATATCCTACGCCCAAGTGTTGCATCCCACGGATTTCTCCGAGAGTGATGCGTCCGCCTTTGCCCACGCCTTGCGGCTTGCCCTTGCGGGACAGGATCAACTGGCCCTGCTCCATGTCCGCAAAACGAAGGAGGATTTCTCGTGGGATGATTTTCCAAGGGTGCGGGCGACCGTCTTGCACTGGATGCACCAGCTCCCGCCAGAGAAACAGTTGGAACTGGAGCCGGGCAAGATGGAGGTGGTGAAATACACCAAGCCCGGGGACGATCCGGTCTCGTCCGTGGCCGATTATCTGCGCGATCATCCAGCGGACCTGATGGTGCTGGCGACGCATCAATACGACGGCATTGACCGGCTCTTGCACAAGCCCACGGCCACGCCGATGGCGCGGTATGCCGAACTGAAGACGTTGTTCGTGCCCCGCATCGGGGAGGGTTTTGTGTCGGTGGAGGATGGCACGGTTTCCCTGAAGCATGTGCTGGTGCCGGTGGATTTCAAGCCGGACCCGCAGATCGCGCTGGATGCGGCGGTGTCCCTGTTACATCTGCTCAAAGTAACTGACGCAGAGATCACCATCATCCACATGAGCGACAAGGAGCAAGGGCCGCCCTTGATATTGCCGACGGATGCCGGGTGGAAGGTGAACCGGTTTCTGGTCAGTGGTCCGGTGGTGGACACCATTCTGGAGGTGGCGAAGGAAAAACGGCCCGATCTCATCGTGATGGCCACGGATGGGCAGAACGGTTTTCTGGATGCCCTGCGCGGCACCAGTACGGAAAGGGTCGTGCGCGAGGCGCGTTGCCCGGTGCTGGCGGTGCCTGCCAAGTAAACATTTATGGCTGGCTTGCGGTGCTGGCGTGAGACTGCTTAACTCGCGGCTCATGAGTCTTGCGGCCTCCAGCCAGAGCGCATCAGTTTCTCCCATAGCGGTGAAGCTGCCGCACAAGATTTCCACGCTGCTCTATTGTTTCGATGCCGCTGACCGCATCCTGCTGCTGGAACGCGCTCAGGAACCGAATCGCGGTTTGTGGAGTCCATGCGGTGGCAAGCTCAAGACGGACTTAGGCGAATCACCCTACGCTTGCGCCTGTCGTGAGGCGCACGAGGAGATGGGCCTCAGCTTCAAGACCAGCGAGCTACACCTGACGGGCATCGTGAGCGAGCATGGTTACCACGGGCAGGCGCATTGGTTGATGTTCCTCTTCGAGGTGAAGCGCAAGCTTACGGAAGTACCGCCTCCACATCGCGAAGGCCGCTTCGCCTTCTTCCACCGCGAAGAACTGGCGACCCTGAAACTGCCCGAAACGGATCGTGAGACCATCTGGCCGATGTTCTGGTCGCATCGTGGCGGATTCTTCTCCGCGCATTGCCATTGCTACGCGGATGGCCGCAACGAATGGACGGTGGAAGAATCCATCCTGCCGCCTGTTAAATGATTTATCCCATGCCGGAAGAAGAACCCATCATCGATCTGCACAGCGACCAATACTTCATGGGCGAAGCCTTGCGGCAGGCGCTCAAGGCGTATGAGGCGGAAGAAGTGCCCGTGGGCGCGGTAGTGGTGCGGAACGGTCGCATCATCGCCCGGGCCTACAATCAGGTGGAATTGCTGAAGGATGCGACGGCGCACGCGGAGATGCTCGCCATCACGCAGGCAGAGGAAGCGGTGGGTGACTGGCGCTTGAACGATTGCACCCTCTACGTGACGAAGGAGCCGTGCCCCATGTGTGCGGGCGCCATCGTGCACGTGCGCTTCCAGCGGGTGGTCTTTGGTTTGGGCGATCCGAAAGGCGGCGCGGCGGGCGGAGCCTTGAACCTCTTGCATTTTCCCGGTTTGAATCACAAGGCGGAGATCACGGCGGGTGTGCGGGAGGAGGAATGCCGTCACCTCATCCAGAGTTTCTTCAGTGAGCAACGTGCCAAAAACAAAACGCTACGTCAGTCTGAAAAAGACGAGACGTAGCGCTGTGAAAACGGAGAAGAGACTTAGCTTACTGACATGAGGGAGACCACGGAGTCGTCCTCATTCTTCGAGACGCCATTGGCGCGCGGGTCGAGGGCGAGTTCGTCATCGATCACCAGCACGTAGCGATGGTGACCGTGCGGCAAAGGAACCTGCACGCTCCAGTTCCCGTCGAAGCCGCGCTTCATCGGCGTGGCGGTCAGGGACCAGTCATTGAAATCGCCAGCGATGAAAACCGCTTTGGCTGTGGGTGCGTCACAATAGAAATTGATCGGCTTGACGGTTTTCCGGGCGGCCAGGCGGCCGAAACCACCACGTCCTTGGGCTTGATCTAAAAACATACGGCTTACTTCTGATGAAACCGGCCAAGTCCTCGAACAGCGAGGGCTTAGCCCGGATCCACTTACGGCTGACCATGAGCAGAGTATATGCCAGTTATGATTCTGCCTTGCCTAGTCACCCAAATGGGTGATGTTTCCGCGAGTAACTGGGACAAAATGGCACAGCTTTTGGTTGCACCGCGTTGGGTTTTCACGCTAGCTGCGTGAAGAATAACCACGGGCTTTGCCACTGTGACATTGTGGTCAAAAGAAAACATGTCGCTATTAGATAAGCCGGTTGGGTTAGGCGGATTACTATAACGTGAATATCGCCGGGAAAATTGAAAGTGCCAGTGCTTCGGTGCGAGCCGCTTTGCTTGCGGAACGCAATGCCGCCGGTCATTGGACTGGTGAACTCTCCACCAGCGCGCTCTCCACCGCCACGGCTGTTTGCGCTCTGGCGACCGTGGCGCATCAGACCGGCGAGACGCGTTACGATTCTCAGATCCAACAAGGTCTCCAGTGGCTCGCGGCGAATGCGAATGCCGATGGCGGCTGGGGCGATACCACGCGCAGTTTTAGCAACATCAGCACCACCACGCTCGGCTGGGCGGCTTTCGGTTCGGTGAAAGGTGCGGATGAGAAATACCGCGCGACCGTCAACGCTGCTGAAAAATGGCTCACGCAGAAAGCGGGCGGCGTCACGACGGACAAGCTCGTGCCCGCCATCGTGCAACGTTACGGAAAGGATCGTACCTTCTCCGTGCCCATCCTGACCATGTGCGCCATCGCGGGTCGTCTGGGCATCGGCAAGGAAGCGTGGAAACATGTCATGCCGTTGCCCTTCGAGTTGGCTGCTTTGCCGGCGAAGTTTTATGCCGCCGCCCGTTTGCCCGTGGTGAGCTATGCGTTGCCCGCGCTCATCGCCATCGGCCAAGTACGCCACGACCGTCTGCCCACGCGGAACCCCATCACGCGCTTCTTCCGCGACCGCACGCGCGCGAAAACTCTGGAAGTGCTGACGAACATCCAGCCGCCCAACGGCGGTTTTCTCGAGGCCACACCGCTCACGAGCTTCGTCACCATGAGTCTCGCAGCGGCGGGTTTGCCCAAGCACATCGTGGCGAAACGCGGTGTGGAGTTTCTCAGCGCCTCGATGCGGCCTGATGGCAGTTGGCCCATCGATACGAACTTAGCCACATGGGTCACCACACTCGCCATCAACGGTCTCGCGGCGGGCGATGAACTGAATTTCGACACAGCAGAGCGCGAGCGCTTGCTCAACTGGTTGCTCGGCCAGCAATACCGCGCCGTGCATCCCTACACGAACGCCGCGCCCGGCGGTTGGGCGTGGACCGACCTCCCTGGCGGCGTGCCGGATGCGGATGACACACCGGGTGCTTTGCTCGCGCTGCATCACTTGGGCATCGAATCGCCGCGTGTGACGGAAGCCGCTGCGGCTGGGTGTGATTGGTTGCTCGGTTTGCAGAACAGTGATGGTGGCATCCCGACCTTCTGTCGCGGCTGGGGCACGTTGCCCTTTGATCGCAGCAGCCAAGATCTCACCGCGCATACCTTGCGTGCGTGGCTCGTATGGGAAAAACGCCTGCCTGGCGAACTGAAAAGCAACGTGGCGCAAGGCATCCGCAACGGCCTGCGCTACTTGCGCAAGACGCAGCGAAGCGATGGCTCCTGGCTCCCGCTCTGGTTCGGCAACCAGCATGCACCTGATGACGAGAACCCCACGTATGGCACGGCGAAAGTGGTGCTCGCGCTGGCGGAACTCAGTGGCCGCTTGGATCAGGCAGAATCTTTAGCGCTCGAACGCGGCGTGAACTGGCTGATGACCAATCAGCGCAGCGAAGGCAGTTGGGGCGGCACGAAAGCCGGTCCGGCTTCACTCGAAGAAACCGCGCTGGCCGTGGAAGCGCTCGCGGCAGTTTTGGTCAGTGGCAAACTGGCAAAAACGACGGACGCGCAGACCCGATTGCTCGCCGGTGCCACATGGCTGGCAGAGCAGACCGAACAAGGTCATGGACGTGACGCTTCGCCCATCGGCTTCTACTTCGCGAAGCTCTGGTATTACGAGAAACTGTATCCGCTGGTGTTCGCGGCAGGGGCGTTGGAGCGGGTGAAGGGGTTGTTGAAGAGTGGGAAGATTTGATGGTAGGGCTGGCTGTCATCAGCCGGCCGCCGCCGAAGCCCGCGATTATTGATTCACCAAAGACGCAGTGATGACCAACGTTTCTAAAAAAGAAACACCCGTATCTTCAGAAGTCACACGATCACAAATTATCGGATGTCCTGGCTCCGACGGCGGTCCGCTGAGGACAGCGGAACCTACCAAACTCAATCACTTCGCCCGCTCCAGCCACAGCTTCGCCACCGCCGGAATGATCTCCGTATTGTTCGCATGGCTCTCAGTGAACACCACCAGCACGAATTTCCGGCCATCTGGTAATTCCACATAACACGCATCATGCCGCGTCTGGCTCGTCCAGCCCGCCTTGGACCACAGCTTCGCGCCTTCGGGCAGCGCCACTCCGGTGAACGCTGCTTGTCGGTCCGTTTTCGATTTCGGATCGCGGCTCAACAACTCACGCATCTCTGCACTGCGCTTAGGCGTCACCGCCTTGCCCATTGAGATTTCGGCCATGAGTCGCGCGGTCGCATCGGTGGTCAGCCAGTTGCGGTGATTCGGGGCGCTCACTTTGATGGACTGCGTCTCGCGACCATATGGGCCATCGCCCCACGGCTTTCGGTTCACGTTGATGTTCTGGTAACCTTGCGCCACGAGATAACGGTTCACCGCATTCCGTTTCTCCTGCCATTTTTCCAATTCCTCATTCGAGAGCTCAGGTCCGCTCGTCGTGTCGGTGAGCAAATCCACGATGTAATGCGTTGGCTCATTGCCCGACTCCACGATCATGTCCTTCATCGCGCGGCGCAGTTCTTCGGTGTCCTGCAGCTTGCCCTCCTCCATCCACTGATGCGCGGCCAGCATATAGAACATCTTCACCACACTGGCTGGATAGATGCGCAAATCCCCGCGATAACTGGCGCGCGCCAGTTTGTTCGTGTCCTTCAGATCCACCACCGTCACCGCCAGTTGTTCCGCCTTCAGCCCCTTGCTCTCGAACTGTTTCAATGTATCACGCACCACGCCATCAAGGACGCGCTGCGACTCAGGTGAATGCGGCAGTTCGAGGGCGTGGGCGAGATTCGTGGACATGCAGAGGAAGGTTAGCAGAACACCGACGAGGAGGGAACGCGTGGTTTTCATGCAGCAGGTGGTGTGGGAGTTTTCTTCAGCAGAAAGAGCATCTGCGAATCCCCGTGTTTCATCAGCTTCTTTTCCTTCCACATGTCCGTCACGGTCACGCTGTCGATCTTGGTATGGCCGAGCACGAACATGCCATCATCGGCCAGCAAGCTGGGCAACAGCTCATGATCGAGGAGTTTTTGCGAGAAGGAGGTGGAGCGACGACCGACGTTCTTTTCGCCGAAGGGCGGGTCGGCCATGATGAGATCGAACTTCGCGCCCGCTTGCGCCAGTTGCGGGATGGCGACTAGCACATCCTGCACCCGCAAATCATAGACGTTCGGCGGGATGCCCGTCGCTTCCAGGTTCTCCCGGATCATCCGCGCATGACGCGGTGCCAGTTCGATGCACACCGCGCTGGCCGCGCCTCGGCTGAGGCATTCGAGGCTCAAGGCTCCCGTGCCGCCGAAGAGTTCCAACACCCGCGCACCGACCACACGATCCCCCAGGCTGTTGAAGATCGCCTGTCGCACGAGGTCCGGCGTGGGCCGGACATCGTAACCTTTCGGGACCTTCAGGATGACATTCGCGGCCGTGCCGCTAATGATGCGCATGCAGGGATTAAAGCGGGAGATTGAAGGCGAGTCGAGCGGAGGCTGCGCAACGGAGCGCGACTCTCCGAGTCGCAGCAACTTTCACCAACCAAAAGGTGTGAAATACATTTGCGCCACCCTCGCATGTGGACCCTGCTGCGGGTCACAGACCAGCCCCCTGTAAAATGCAAATCGGCCACTCGTTTCCAAGTGGCCGATGTCGAAAATATACTTTCGTACCAACTTACTTGGCGACGGTGTAACCGGCCTTCTCGATCGCGGCGATGATGTCCTTCTTGGATGTCTTGGACGCGTCGAACGTGACATCGGCCGTGCCGATCTTAACTTCCTTCTTGGTGACGCCGGGTAGCTTGCCGAGAGCCTTATCCACGGACTTCACGCAGCCTTCTTCACAGACCATGCCTTCGACTTTCAGCTTCACTTCATCCGCCTGGACGAGGGCCACACCACCGACCAATACCAACAGAGCGAGCAACTTGCGCATATTCTTAATCAGTTAAGGTTTCAGTTATCTGGAATCTAGCCGCGTTATTGACCCGTGTCTAACGGTTAATTGGACGGGTCAGCGGCAAGGTTTGTTCAAAGGGGTGATCACCGCATGGTAGGGCGAGAGTCCTCTCGACCCCAAACCAGACCTTGAGGCCTTTGTCAGTCCATCGAGGTAATCCGGCAATAAAAAGAGCTTTCGGACGTTCACCGTCTTGCCTGAGCACCCGCCCCTTCACTCCTATGTCTTGAGGTTTAGCAAGGGCTCGAGAGGACTCTCGCTCTACTGGAAAAGGCAAAAGCAAAAACGGCGGCCTGGTCATCCAAGCCGCCGTCCAAACTTTGCTGCGATTCCGAATTACAGACCCTTCGCGATCATGTACTTCAGCAGATCGCCCACGCGGTTGCTGTAACCCCATTCGTTATCGTACCAGCTCACCAGCTTGAAGAAGCGGCTGTTCAATTCCACACCGGAACCCGCGTCGAAGATCGACGAAGCCGTGTGATGGATGAAGTCGCTGCTCACCACTTCGTCCGTGGTGTAGTCCAGCACGCCCTTCAGGTAAGTCTCGCTCGCCTTCTTCATCGCGGCGCAGATCTCAGCATAGCTGGTCTCCTTCACCGTCTTGAAGGTCATGTCCACGACAGACACCGTCGGCACCGGCACGCGGAAGGCCACACCCGTCAGCTTACCCTTCACTTCCGGGCAAACGAGCGACACAGCCTTCGCGGCGCCCGTCGTGCTCGGGATGACGTTCTGGGCTGCCGTACGGCCACCCTTCCAGTCCTTCTTGCTCGGGCCGTCCACCGTCTTCTGCGTCGCGGTGTAGGCGTGCACCGTGGTCATCAGACCTTCTTCGATGCCGAAACCTTCCTTCAGGAGCACGTGCACCAGCGGTGCCAGGCAGTTCGTCGTGCAGCTCGCGTTCGAGATGATGTGATGCTTCGCGGCATCATACTTCTCATGGTTCACACCCATGACGACCGTGATGTCTTCACCCTTCGCCGGAGCGGAGATGATGACCTTCTTCGCGCCCGCCACGATATGGCCCTTGGCCTTCTCGGCTTCCGTGAAGAGACCCGTGGATTCGATCACCACGTCCACGCCGAGCGCCTTCCAAGGCAACTCCGCCGGGGTCTTCGCGCTCACCACAAAGATCTCCTGGCCGTTCACGATCAGCACATCGTCCTCCGCCTTGTCAGCGGAAGACTTCTTGGAACCCACCGTGCCGTTGAAGCGGCCTTGGGTGGAATCATACTTCAAGAGGTAAGCGAGGTTGTCAGCGGGAACGATATCGCCCACGGCGACGACCTGCACGTCCTTGCCCACGAGACCCTGTTCCACCATCGCGCGGAAGACCAAGCGGCCAATCCGTCCGAAGCCATTGATAGCAACTTTTACAGCCATAATCTTAATTAGGTTCCAAGTTCAGTTTCAGTCTGTCAAAAAACCGAACGGGCATGGTAATGGCCGCCCCCCCACCGTCAACGAGTTTTTAGCCCCGGAACGCCGAGTTCCAGTCTGGCTCGAACCCTTCAAAACAGGGAACTACATCGTTAACCCTCTTAAGCGGCGGATTCGACAGCAAAATCTGAAAACTAAAATCCGCCGTCAATAACCTGCGCCTTTGCTAATTTTCACTTAAAGCCCGGCTTACTTCGCTTTCCCCGAAAAGAACGGTGCGTCATTACCACGAACCTGGCCATTCGCCCTAGAGGCAAGTTTCCCGCAACCTGAAAGGTTGCCAGAAAGTAGCCGGGGGTTGAGGAGGACGCAGGACGACGATACCCCCGGTTGGCATTGGTATGAGACACGACCCTGAAAGGGTCGCAGAATGCCTGCAATAAAACCTCTGGCACCCATTCTGGGTGCGGGACTGTCGCAATCATTCCGGTGGTCTTCACTGCGTTGCGATCACCGGCTACTTTCTGGCATCACTTCGTGGTGCGGAACCCTGTTCTGTTTTGCCAGCGGCAGAAACTTGGCCGGCCTGCTGCTTTTCACGTTGCAATAGTATCTCTTGCCGGACCTTATCCCAAATGTCTTTACCGAAACGCCGCTCAATCTCCGCACGAGAGATTTCGTTATACCCTTTGGCGTGACCCACTATTTTCTCATTAACAATGCACCCGGCTACAATGCGTGTCTCAATATTGTAGCGCTCCCTGAGCAACTGGCTTCTTCCGCCATCTCCATTCATGCCGAACCCATAGGTTTCAACTGCGAGTATGTTAGCTTCGATGTCACGTAGCGCATTAGCTTTCCCTTGCCGATAGCTGGCGTAGGAATAATCAGAGAAAGTGGAGCAACCGCTGAACAAACATACGACTGACAGCAAAAGCGCTGTAAATGTCGTGGAGACAATCTTGTTTGTCAGCTTGGCCATGCTCAATAATAACTGCTATACGACCTCAACGTCCACTCCTCCCGCAACTCCTTCGGCAATTCCCCTAAAAACCGAGACGGTTGCTGCATCGCTTCACCGTAGCCTTGCGCCATGCGGATGAGCGGGTAGCTCAGGTATAGCTCGTTCTTCGCGCGCGTCACGGCCACGTAGAACAGTCGGCGCTCTTCCTCCTCCGCTTCCGGACGGTCCAGTGAGCGGTTGCTCGGGAACAACCCATCGCAGAGCATGATGAGGAACACTACGTCGAATTCTAGCCCCTTCGCCTGGTGGATCGTCGAGAGTTTCAGGCGGTCTTCGTCGTCGTTATCGTCCGCCTTCGCGCTCTCGGCTTCCACGTTGGTGAGGAGCGAGAGTTGGGAGAGGAAATCCGTCGTGTTCTCGAACTGCAACGCGAACGTCGCGAACTGCTCCACCTCCTCCAGCCGCTGCTTGTAGTTCGCGTACTCGCGCTTCAGATAATCCTCATAACCCGCCTGCAACACCAAGCGGATCATGTTCGAGGGCTGTTCGCGGATCGGCTCGATCTCCAGTTGTGAGATCGTGGCGGTGAACTGCGCCCATTCGACCGCACCCTTCTTCGGCACGTCCTTGGAAGTCTGTTGCAAGGCCGTGGCCAGCGGGAGTTTATCACCGGGGAGCAGCGCCTGATAATTCGCCTGGAAATTGCGCCAGAGCTTGTCCGCGCCTTTGCCGCCCACGCCCGGCAGGAACAGCACCAGCCGCTTGAACGCCAGTTCATCCTGCGGATTCGCCACCAATCGCAGCCAGCAGGAAACGTCCTTGATATGCGCCTGCTCGAAGAAGCGGATGCCGCTGGTGATGCTGTAGGGAATATTCCGCTGCGTCAGCTCCATCTGCAATTCCATCACGTGAAAATGCGAGCGATACAGCACGCACATGTCACTGAGGTTCACGCCCTCCTCACGGAGTTCCAGCGCGCGTTGAGCTACGAAACGCGCCTGTTCGCTGGCATCACCACAAACGGCCAGCACCGGTTTGATGCCGGATTTGCGCGCCGGTTCGAGCTGCTTCTCGAACTGCTCCGTGTTCGCCTTGATCGCCGCGTTCGCGAGCTGGAGGATCTCCGGCGTGCTGCGGTAGTTCGTCTCGATCTTATAGACTTTCGCACACGGATAACGCTTCGGGAAATCGAGGATGTTGCGGAAATTCGCGCCGCGCCAGGAGTAGATGCTCTGCGAGTCATCCCCCACCGCCATGATGTTATTATGCTGTCCCGCGAGCGCATCGATGATCTCGCCCTGGATGAGATTCGTGTCCTGATACTCGTCCACCAGCACGAATTGGAACTGGCGCTGGTAATGCGTGCGCACATCCTCATGCTCCTGCAGCAGCTTCAGCCACAGCACGAGCAGATCATCGTAATCCATCATGTTCGCCGCGCGCTTGCGCTCCTGATACTTCACCTGCAATCCGGCGATGAGCGGTGCGAGATGGCTGAAATGATCGTAATGCTGGCTCAGCGTCTCCCCGATGCTCTTCCGCGTGTTCACCGCCATGGAGAACATGGCGCCGAGATTGTCCGCCTTCGGGAACCGCGTCTCTTTCACATCGATGTCCGACTCGCCGAGGACGGTGCCGATGAGGTCCTTGGCATCCTCCGCATCCATGATCGTGAAATCCTTGCGGTAACCGATCTTCTCCGCATTCCGCCGCAAGATGCGATGCCCGACCGAATGAAACGTGCCGCCCCAAAGTGAGCTGAGTTCCGCGCCCAGCAGATCATTCACCCGCCGCATCATCTCTTTGGAAGCCTTGTTCGTGAACGTCAGCAAGAGAATCCGATCTGCCGGGATGCCTTGCTCCAAAAGAAACGCGACCCGATACGTCAACGTGCGCGTCTTGCCGGAACCCGCCCCCGCGATGACCAGTGCCGGTCCTGGTGGAGCCGTGACCGCCGCGTATTGCTGCTCATTCAATTCCGCCGCGTAGTCAATCTGCAGATTGACCGGCGGCCGGAACGAATTCTTCAGCACATACTCACGCGACATGAGGGCAAGGTGGCACAGGTCAGGCGCGATTAGCAATTCTACGATGCTCTTGGAGCGCGGGACTGTGTCACGCAGGACGGGGAGAAGCCAAAGTGACGGATAAAATGTCTGGAGCGAGGAAAAGAATGTTTCCTGGCTGGGATTGTTGAGACATTTGATTCTGCTAGGTGCTGAAGGCCGTTCCTGCGGGACACAGTCCCGCGCTCCATCGGCGACTGTCGCCGGGTACGATAATGACCTAGTCGCGTGGCTGGGAAATGTTGGTTTCCCTTCCCTTTCAAATCTTATTAGGGCACTCTTTTTGCTGACATTCTCGCTTATGCAAAAGAACCTGCTGGCATTGGTAGACGACATCTACGAGGACCTAGAACTGTGGTATCCCAAGCTGCGGTTGGAAGAAGCCGGCTTCGAGACCACCTTGGCCGGCTACGAGCTGAAGACCTACAAGGGCAAGCACGGCTACCCTGCTGAGGCCGAGGTGGAGATCAACCGGGTGCGCACGATGGATTACTGCGGCCTCCTGATCCCCGGCGGCTTCATGCCGGATAAGCTGCGCCGCGACCCTAAGGTGCTGGCCATCGTGAAGGACTTCTACGAACGCGGCAACCTGGTGGCGTTCATCTGCCACGGCGGCTGGATCCCCATCTCAGCCAAGATCTTGAAAGGCAAACGCGCCACCGGCTCTCTGGGCATCAAGGATGACCTCATCAACGCCGGAGCCGTCTGGGTGGATGAGCCCGCCGTGGTGGACGGCAACGTCATCTCCAGCCGCACGCCGAAAGATCTCCCCGCCTTCGCCAATGAGATGGTGAAGTGGCTGCGCCGGGCGGGTTAATGGATTACCGACTCACTAGAAG